>CAJQPA010000001.1 GCA_905480145.1 uncultured Flavobacteriales bacterium
TATGCAAATTCAGATAATGAGCCTGCAAAATACAGCGAAAGCAACAAACCATTTACGCCAAAACATTCTCTTCCAGTTTCTATCAAAGGAGTTGAGAAAGATGATTATGCGATGATCCTTGGTTTCCCTGGTTCTACTGATCGTTATTTAAGTTCTTGGGGAGTTGAACAAGCCGTAACATTAGAGCAACCGAAACGTGTTGATGTGCGTGCAGAGAAATTGAAAATCATGCGTGAATTCATGGATAAGGATGTTTCGGTTCGTTTGAAGTATTCTTCTAAATACGCGCAAGTTGCTAATTACTGGAAATACTTCATTGGTCAAACAGAGCAAGTAAAGAACAACGATGTCATTGGAAAGAAACAATTGGTGGAATCTGATTTTAGAACATACTTAGTAAATAACAAAAGCTCATTTGATGTTCTTGGGGCTATGGAAGCATACTACAAAGCCACAAATTCCGGAATTAACATCAAGGCTTACCAGTCAGAATTTGTTTACTCTGTGGATGCCAACTTAACAGCGTTTAGATATAAATTTTTAAAAGATGCTTGGGCTAGTGGGAATGAAGAAAGAGCTGAAATGCTTGCAAAGCGTCTTGGTGAAATTTCTGCGCAATATTTTGAAAGTTCTAACGCCGATATTGAATTAAAAACAATTCACAATGTATTAGAAATGTACCTTAATGACATTCCTGAAAATCAAATGGGACCGCTGTGCATTAAGTTAAAGGCTAAAGGTCACAAAGGGGTAGATATGTATACGGCTTTGATTAAAAAGAAATCAATGTTCTTTGATAAAGCAAAGTTCAATGCATTCAATGAAAGTCCTTCTCTTAAGTCGTTGGAGAAAGACCCTTTATTCTTGTTGATCATGGACATGAATGATGCTCATTCCAAAGTCATGGGAACTGATGCTTTGAAAGCAGCAAAAGATGGTCTCAACAAAGCCAACCGATTGTTCGTTGCAGGGTTAAGAGATATGAATAAGGACAAACAATACTATCCAAATGCCAATTCAACTTTAAGATTAACGTATGGTAACGTATTACCTTACGAGCCTAAAGATGCCGTATCTTATGATTTCGTAACAACTATTGATGGTGTTATGCAAAAAGAAGATCCAAACGTAGCTGAATTTAATGTTCATCCAAGAATTAAAGAGGTTTGGAAGAAAAAAGACTACGGAAAGTATGCAGATAAAAATGGAAATTTAACAGTGAACTTCTTATCTAACAATGATATTACTGGTGGTAATTCTGGTTCTCCTGTTATCAATGGCGATGGTCATTTGATCGGAACTGCTTTTGATGGTAACTGGGAGGCGATGTCAGGTGATATCTACTTTGAACCAAACATCCAGCGTACTATTTCATGCGACATTCGCTATGTGCTATGGTTAGTAGACAAATGCTTTGGAGCAACAAACCTAATTGACGAAATGGAATTGGTTAAATAAATCAAACCTATACTAAACATAAAAAATCCCATTCGAAAGTTTGGGATTTTTTTATGCAATAGATTTTTATTATAAAAAAAGAATCCTTTAACTGAATTCTAAAAAACGCATTACATCTACCCCATCTGCATAATCATCTAATTTAGGACATTGTGCTTGACCAAATGGCAAGAAGTTATCACCAACAACAACTTGAATTTTTTCTTGGTGTTCCTTTAAATAAGTTTCTACTTCACTAACATCATCATAAAAATGATAGTGAATCATGGACAAGGGTGAAAAGAGTTCCTCAGATTCTCTCAACAAAACAAAATTATTGTCCAATAATTTATGCTGATTCATTAAATAAACGGCTTTGTTGTAATCATAATTATTACCGTACTTGTTGTTATGGATAATTTCACCATAGTCTATTATTGCTTCAAAGAAACGCGGAAGTTCAAACCCTGTTGGAAGAATTATATGGGATACGTTTCTGCATCCCAAGCCAAAATAGCTAAAAATATCTTTACCTAGCTCTTTAATTTCGTCTTCAGTTTCATTTCCGCTGAATACAGCAACAGAAGTTCTGTTCTTCCTGAAAATGTGCGGGTATTTACCAAAATAAGACTCAAAATATGTTAAGGAATTATCGCTTCCTGTAGCAATTACGGCATCAACTGGACCTATTCTGCCAGTCGTAAACATTATATCTTCTTTGATCTCTGGAACAAAAGAAATTAAGTGTTCACCCAAAGCAGGTAAAAGTGTTTTGTCGTCTGAGCTCAACTTACAAACTGCTTTATTACCCGAAAGTAATACACACAAAAAATCATGGAATCCTACCAAAGGAATATTCCCTGCCATGATGATCACCACAGACATTGGTGATTGTGAAAAAGAATAAGCGCTAACCCAATTTGTTAATTTATCGTCTGTCAAATTCGCACCCAATTCAAACAAACTGGCACGAACATTCTCTTTGGTAAACCAACCGTTGTATGAAGCCTGTCTATTAATTAGAACCTGAAGAGACTCATACTCTTCTCTAGTAACTCCAATAGAAAAACTCTCCCATTCTTTATTTTCTCCTAGTGCGCACATTAGTTTCCCCAATTGCACAAAACCACTTATTATTTCCGTTTGTTTCACAGTGCAAAATTATGCCTAATTAAAGAAAAACCAACCTTACAGCGTGAAATTTTAGTTAAGATTGAAAAAATGTCCAAGAAGGTCCGTATATTTGCAATAACAAAATATAAAAGATGGCAATAATTATTACGGACGAGTGTATTAACTGTGGGGCTTGTGAGCCTGAATGTCCAAATACAGCTATTTATGAAGGTGGCGCCGAATGGAAATATTCTGACGGTACTTCTTTAACTGGAATGATCACTACTTTAAATGGTGAAGATGTTGTCGCTGATGACGATAAGGAACCTGTAGACATGGATGTGTACTACATCGTTACTGATAAATGTACTGAATGTGTTGGGTTTCACGATGAACCTCAGTGCGCAGCTGTATGCCCAGTAGACTGCTGTATTGACGATGAAGATTTCAGAGAATCTGAAGATGAATTGTTGGCAAAGAAAGACTTTATGCACTTGGATTAAAAAAATAATATTAATCAATTGAAGCCCTGTTCTCATAAGAATAGGGCTTTTTTATGAATAATAATCTTCATGAACTGCTCCCATCTTCTTTTTTAATTCATTTTTTCTCCAAAACTATTGCCTAAAAGAATATTCCTACTACTTTTGCAGCTGGGGTAAGTCTTGTACGACCAGCTCCCTCTTAATCCTCCAGGGCGGGAACGCAGCAAAGGTATGAGGTTGAGCGGTGCGATATAAGTAGCTTACCCCTCTTTTTTGTCTTTTATTTTCTATATTAGACACTCAAAGAACTAAAACTAATCAAAGGAAACAACTACAATCTTCTTTACCTCGTTCTATTCGCGAACTGAAGACACCAAAATTGTATGATTTCCAGAAAAATATAAATTGTATAATATAGGTTTCAAACCTATTGAATAACTTAAGAATTAAAATATGAAATTTTTTATTGACACTGCCAACATCGATGACATCACTGAAGCCAATGCTTTGGGAATTCTAGACGGTGTTACCACCAACCCTTCACTAATGGCAAAAGAAGGAATTACAGGACAACAAAATATTCTGAATCATTATATAGATATATGTAACATCGTAGACGGCCCTGTCAGTGCTGAAGTTATTGCAACTGATTTTGAAGGAATGGTATCGGAAGGAGAACACTTATCTGGACTTCACAAAAACATTGTTGTTAAAGTTCCAATGACTTTAGAAGGAATTAAAGCAATCAAGCATTTTTCTTCAAAGGGAATTAAAACAAATTGCACCTTAATTTTCTCAGCTGGACAAGCGTTAATTGCAGCAAAGGCAGGAGCATCCTACGTTTCTCCTTTTCTAGGGAGGTTGGATGACATCTCTTCTAATGGACTAGATTTAATCGCTCAAATTCGATTAATCTATGATAATTACGCCTATGACACTGAGATATTAGCCGCTTCGGTCCGTCATCCAATGCACATTATTCATTGTGCAGAAATTGGATCTGATGTAATGACTGGTCCATTAAAAGCGATAAAAGCACTGGCAAATCATCCATTAACAACTTCTGGATTGGAACAGTTTCTCGCTGATCATGCCAAAGGAAATTCTTAATTTTACGAGCTAATAAAAAAGCATGGAAGATAGAAAGCATATTGAAGTTTGTTTTACCCCTGGAGAATATGAATATTTTAAGGGAGAGTATGATATTGTTGTTGTAATTGATGTTTTAAGAGCAACATCGGCAATTTGTGCGGCTTTTGACAATGGCATTAAATCTATCATTCCTGTAGCAACTATAGATGAAGCCAGAGAATATCAAAAGAAGGGGTTTCTAGTTGGTGCCGAACGTCAAGGCCAAATAGTTGAAGGTTTTGATTTTGGAAATTCACCATATTCATACATGAAGGAAGAGTTGAAGGGACAAGAAGTTGTCTTATCCACAACAAACGGAACGAAAGCTTTGAGTATTGCAGCAGATGCACCAACTGTCGTGGTCGGCGCTTTGAATAACATTGACGCTTTGTGCGAATGGTTGTCAGTACAAGATAAAAACGTGCTGTGTTTATGTTCTGGATGGCAAGATAAATTTAATTTGGAAGATACCATCTGTGCAGGTGCCATTTGTGATCAGTTGATTTCCTCTGGTAATTTCGTTTCAGATGAGGACTCGTCTATCGCGGCAAAATATTTGTATCTTTCTGCTTGGGAAAATCCTCTAGGATATTTAAAATCAAGTTCGCATAGAAGAAGATTGAAAAATCTTAATTTGAATGAAGATATTAAGTATTGCCTTACTCCTAATAAAACGAAAGTTATTCCAATATTGAAAGATGGGAAATTGGTTAAATTATAAAGTACTTTATCTTCTGGCGATTCCTTTATTCTTAGGGTTAGGCCAAAAGCAACAAACTCAAAAGAAATGGGGTTTCTTTGGTCACAAAAGAATTAACCGAATTGCTACGTTTACATTACCTCCTGAAATGTTTGGATTCTACAAAGAACACATTGAGTATTTAACCGAACATGCTGTTGACCCTGATAAACGCCGTTATGCAATGGAAGGGGAAGCGCAAAGACATTATATAGATATCGATCATTACGCAAAGCATGGCGAAGATCCATTTGATGTTGTTCCTGTTCGATGGACCGATGCTGTCAATAAACTAACCGAAGATACCTTACAGGCATATGGCATAGTTCCATGGCATATAATGGTCATGAAAAAGAGGCTTCAAAAAGCATTTGAAAGAAAAAACGTTGACCTAATTCTTAAATACTCTGCTGATATTGGACATTATATTGGTGATGCACACGTTCCACTCCATACCACAGAAAACTATAACGGTCAGATGACAAACCAGAAAGGAATTCATGGTTTATGGGAAAGTCGTTTGGTCGAAATTAATTATGAGAACTACGATTACTTTGTTGGGAAAGCGGAGCACTTAAGTAACCTCCAAGATCACATTTGGAAAGCGGTTAAAGCATCTCATTATGCTTTAGATTCTGTATTTCAAATGGAAATTGACGTCACAAACGACATGAGCTCTGACATGAAATATAGCTTTGAACAACGCGGAGCAACAACAGTATCTGTATATTCTTATGAATTTTCTCAAGAATATCATCGAAGAATGAATGGAATGGTAGAAAGAAGACTTCAAGATGCCATATCAACTGTTGGCTCTGTGTGGTATACAGCCTGGGTTGATGCAGGTCAACCGGATCTAGGTAAACTCCAAAACACACCTCCTTCTGATGAATTATTGGAAGAAATGAAATCGCTTGACGAGCACTTCCACAATGATAAACACAAGGGTAGAATTTGCGAATAGAATATAAATTACTTAACCTCTCGAACCTGCTTAAAGCCAATGGCTAAAGTTCTTTCATAATTTCTCAACGTCTTAACTTCTTTGGCATTCACTAAGCATAGGGAAACTCCTCCTTTACCAGCTCTAGCTGTTCTTCCGCTTCTATGTATATAATATTCGTCACTTTCCGGAAGTTGATAATGCACCACAAAAGACAATCCTTCAACGTCGATACCCCTAGCAGCAACATCGGTGGAAACTAGAAACTGAACCTTTTTTCCTTTAAAAGCACGCATCGCTTTGTCTCTTTCTTTCTGAAGTAGATCTCCATGAATACCATCTACAGAAATATTCTTAGCAATTAATTGCTTCGTCAATTTCTTTGTAGCTGCCTTCGTTTTACAAAAAATAACTCCTCTATTCTTATGTTCTGTTTTCAAAAATTGTAATAGAATGTTCAATTTTGCATCATCTTCACAAATTAAATAGCGATGATCAATTTTCTTATTTACTTTAGAATCAGGATTGATCTTAATATTTTCATAATCTTTAGATAAATGCTCAGCGATTATTTCTTGAATTCCTTGCGGCATCGTAGCAGAGAACAACCATTTGTTCTCAACTTTAGGAAGAAAATTAAGGATTTGATTTAGTTCTTTTTTAAAGCCCATACTTAACATCTCATCGGCTTCGTCAAGAATAATTGTTTTGACATTACTCAAGTCAAGAGCTTTTTTCTCTACAAGATCAATTAGACGTCCTGGCGTAGCAACGACGATATGTGTTGTTCTTTTCAAAGCAACAATTTGACGATCAATATGCTCACCGCCGTATACTGCTTCTGTAAAAATTTGAGTTGAGTACTTCGTGTATTTGAACAATTGCTTTGCAACTTGTTTACCAAGTTCTCTTGTTGGGCAAAGAATTAATCCCTGAATAACACCATTATTCGCATCAATTTGTTCTAAAAGAGGTAAGCCAAAAGCCGCCGTTTTTCCAGTTCCAGTTTGAGCTTGACCTACAACATCAGTTGAACCTTGCATTAGCAAAGGAATCATTTTTTGTTGAATGTCTGACGGGGTCAAAATATTCATTTCTGTTAATCCTTTGACCAATCCGCTGCTAATTCCTAATTCTTTAAAATCCATTGTCCTCTTTTATATATGTGCAAAGTTAACCTAGTTCTACAAGTTACCTATACAGAACAGCAATAAATCCTGTTCACCTTCTACCAAACCCCTGATTTAAAGGTATACTCAATAGACTTAAAAAGCTTTTTTATTTTATTTTGTTGTATTAGTTATTTTTTAATCTATCTTTGCGACTTAATTATTATATCATATTACAATGAATAGAGGAACAGTAAAATTTTTTAACGAATCTAAGGGATTTGGATTTATCGTTGAAGAGGGATCAGGAAAAGAGCATTTTGTACACGTTACAGGAATAATCGATGAGATTAAAGAAGGTGACGAAGTAGAATTCGACTTAAAAGAAGGTAAAAAAGGACTTAACGCAGTAGACGTTAAAGTTGTTTAATATTTAAACTTTTTGTAAAAGCCCGTTTATCTCAGATAATCGGGCTTTTTTTTGCACTTATTTTTTTGATACTTAATAATTAATTCAATTAAGTAGATTTTATCAACCTCCCCTATTGTTATTGCTTTCTAATTTTGGTATTTTGTTCTTCTAAAATAAGTAAGAATGAACCTACGCATAAAATCTTTTGAAGAATATCAATCCAAATACAAACAAAGTGTTGCCAACCCAGAACAATTCTGGGCAGAAATAGCAGATACATTTTCTTGGCAACAAAAATGGGACAATGTACTGGATTGGAATTTCAATGATCCTAGTATAAAATGGTTCTCAGGTGGTAAAATGAATATCACTGAGAATCTATTGGACCGCCATTTAAAAGATCGTGGGAACAAAGTTGCATTTCATTGGGAACCAAATGACATCAACGAATCTGGAAAATCTATTACGTATAACGAATTACACAAAGAAGTCTGCAAGCTTTCAAACGGCCTTAAAGAATTAGGAATTGAAAAAGGAGATCGTGTTTGCATCTATATGCCAATGGTTCTAGAAGCAACGGTTGCGATATTAGCGTGTGCTAGAATCGGTGCTGTTCATTCAATTGTTTTTGCGGGATTCTCATCATCAGCTTTGGCTAATAGAATTGACGATGCGCAAGCCAAGTTAGTCATCACTTCAGATGGACTAAATAGAGGGACAAAAAAAGTAGATCTCAAATCAATGGTAGACGAGGCAGTTAAAGACTGCTCTTCTATTCAACATGTTCTCGTTTTAGACTGTATACATTCTAAACCAACAATGAAAGAAGGTCGAGATATTGATTATCATGCATTAATTAATAAGCAACCTCACGACTGTACTCCAGAAACAATGGATGCTGAAGACATGTTGTTTATTCTATATACTTCTGGCTCAACAGGCAAGCCAAAAGGTGTTGTTCATACCTGTGGTGGGTATATGGTTTATACTTCTTATTCATTCGAAAATGTTTTTCAATATGAAGAAAATGATGTTTTTTGGTGCACCGCAGATATTGGTTGGATTACTGGACATTCTTATATCGTATACGGCCCATTACTTTCTGGCGCAACATCTGTTATTTTTGAAGGAATACCAACTTTTCCAGACGCAGGTAGATTCTGGCAAGTTTGTGAAAAATATAAAGTCAATCAATTTTATACAGCACCAACCGCTATTCGAGCATTAATGGCACATGGGACTGAAATTGTGAATAAATATGATTTGAGTAGTTTAAAAGTCATTGGATCAGTAGGTGAACCTATCAATGAAGAAGCATGGAATTGGTACCACGAACATATTGGAAAAGGAAATTGCCCTGTTGTTGACACATGGTGGCAGACTGAAACTGGTGGTATTATGCTTTCCGGACTCGGTGACTTATCACCGATGAATCCAACTCATGCGGGCTTCCCTTTACCAGGAATTCAGCCAGCACTATTAGATAGTGATGGAAATGAAATCATTGAGAATGATCAAGAAGGATATCTATGCATGAAATTTCCATGGCCATCGATTTTAAGAACAACTTATGGAGATCATGACAGGTGCAAGAACACATACTTCTCTAATTATAAAGGATATTACTTCACAGGAGATGGCGCCAAAAGAGACAAAAACGGCATGTACAGAATCATTGGCCGTGTTGATGATGTAATCAATGTATCAGGTCATCGTTTTGGTACTGCAGAAATAGAAGACGCAATTAATACCAATTCATTTGCCATAGAATCAGCTGTCGTGGGATACCCACACGATATTAAAGGGCAAGGAATATACGCTTATGTAGTCGTTGACAAAAGTCATACAGGAAGTGAGCGTGAAATCTCTGCCTCATTGATAGAATCCGTTTCTTCTGGAATAGGAAGAATTGCAAAACCTGATAAAATTCAAATGGTCACTGGACTGCCAAAAACACGTTCAGGAAAAATAATGAGACGAATTCTTCGTAAAATTGCCGAAGGAGAAAAAGCAAATTTTGGAGACACCTCTACTCTTCTAGATCCGAGTGTTGTAGAAGAAATTGTCGGCAATTCAAAATAAGTCAAGAAAAAACGGCATACCTCCGATCATAAGTTGATCGCTTGTGCTGAGAGAATTATTGTTTAATTATTCTTTTTGAAGTATGGTTCCCGTTGGCAATGACCGTAATTGTGTAAACTCCATTGGCTAGACCAGAAAGATCTAAATTAAATTGATCCAGGGAAGTCGATGTATTTTTAACGACCCTACCTTGTCCGTCCTGAACGGTGATTTCACGTTCTTCTGATTCGGAAAATTCAATCTTGAAATTATCTCCATTGGTCGGGTTCGGATATAGTTTAAATACATTTAAATTATCTTCTTCCAAACTTGCGCTTGGGTCAGTTACGAGAAATTGCCCCATCATCCCCATATCTTCATGTGTTAGCATGTGACAATGGTACATAAATGGAATCGTGTCGTTCGCAAAGTCATCAAACTTTGCGATAAAGCGAATATTCCCCATACCTCCAGGTACTAGTATTACGTCGTTATAACCTTGTAATTCTGGCGGAGGCGGATTTCCATTTATATCTAAAATAAAAAACTGAATATCATGAATATGAAATGGATGCGCTATTGGTGTCTGATTCGTTATTGACCAAATCTCTATATTATCTAGAGGAATGTTATAATTTATCGTTTCCATATCAAAACTAGATCCATTGATAAGGAAAGGTCCTTCCAAATCTCCCATCGCTCCAGCTGAGGTGAAAGTTAAACTTCTTGTAATATTCGCTGACGCTTCTGCAATCGGAGTGAAAGATGCTAAAGTGGAAGGGATCACAAGAACAGGACCGACCGTAGGTGAAGTTACATTTATATCAAGCAGCTGGTAATCAGCACCATTCAATGGGTTACTTGTATACCCAACCAAAGAGGATGTAGCCCCTGCTCCCATTCCAGGTTGTGAAGCACCATAAATCGCATTCGGCAATTCTGAAGCATAACTCATCAACTGAAAGTTTTGACCAAGACTCGTTGTTAAATCCACTAAGATGTCAGCCCTTTGCCCTGGAGCCATTCTATATCTTGTATTGGTCAATGGCGCTGATAGAAGTCCGCCATCGGTTCCAATTAAACTAAAAGGTCGATTATCTGAAAATCCAAATTCCATAACTCTTTGACTAGAACCATTAAGAACTCTCAATCGAATCACCTGAGCAGGAAAATCTGTAAATGCATCAACAGTTCCATTTACCATTGCCGATGTATCTAACTCAGTATGAACTAAAATTTGTCCTGATGCATCAAACCCTTTTGTTTGCATAACAATTGGAAATTCATCAACACCATAAGTGGATGGCAAGTTTAATCCTGATTCTTCCGCATCTCTTACAATAATTAATCCTGCTATCCCTTTGGAAACGTGCCTATCTGTTTGCATATGCAAATGAGGATGATACCAATTCAATCCAGCCTTATCCATTACCGTGAATTGTGGGTTCCATGTTTCTCCCGGCAAAATAATACTATGAGGTCCTCCATCATTCTCTGGCGCCACGTGCATTCCATGCCAATGAATTGTTGTAGTATCGGTTAATTGATTATTAACCGTAATATTTACATTATCCCCTTTGGTCATTATTAAAGTTGGACCTAACAATGCTCCATTCGCTCCCATTGTATTCGTGCTGACACCAGAGTAGAACTGAGTCGCCCCTTCCTGAAGAGTAAGATCAATAGTAGATGTTTCAATAGTAGCTGGAATGTTTAGCTGATTTTGACCATAAGAAATGGCACTCAGCAATAGTAGTAAAAGGTAAATTGGGCGCATATTTTTTTTTAGAATGCTACAAGGTAAATAACATAACCCTTTCTATTTGTAACAAATGTTACATTAAACCATTGCGCTCTTTAACAAATTGTCAAGTCGACAAACCATACTAAATAAACTATAAAACCGTATTTGGAAATAATATTCAGAACCTGCAAAAAAATGTAAATAATAAATCAATTCAACGCTCTAGCATTATTAATTATTGGGCAAAAAAAAGAGTCTCACGGACTGTGAAACTCTTTTTGTACTCTGGCGGAGAATGAGGGATTCGAACCCCCGGTACCTTGCGGTACGCTGGTTTTCAAGACCAGTGCATTCGACCACTCTGCCAATTCTCCACGCCAAAAGTACTGATATCTTAATTACTGACAATGATTATTTCACATTATTTTTAATAAAACTTAACTTTTTTTTCTTGACACAAAAAAATACCATTCACACATCTAGAAGCCCCTTAAAATCAATGAACTATCCTTAAGCTCATTAAACGGTTCGCTTTTTGTATTTTTGTCTAAAATCAAACAAATTAATGAGGTATTTTCTAGGACTATTCTTCTTATTCATATTTTTAAACGATTCATTTGCTCAAAATCATGAATTAAGAGCCTATTTAGATAGCAAACAGTTTTATGCTCCCAATGATGGTAACTATGTTGAATTCCAACTGCAATTTGTTGGTCCATCCGTCAATTATATAGGGCAAGGAAATGGATTGATCGGAGAATTAGCAATCCAAATGAATATCTCTCAATACGATTCGGTTATTGCCTCTGACGCTTATCGGCTTACGACTCCATTTATGCAAGACAGTATTATTGGTGATTTTTACGACATTAAAAGATTCATTCTCAAACCTGGAGAATATAAGTTTACCATTACTCTTCAGGATTTAAACAGTAACAACGAGCCTCTTAAAACTTCGCAAAATATTCTGGTGGAGGATTTATCGAAATCTATTTCTATTTCGGATATTCAAATTGCTGAATACGCATCTAAGGGTGATGGAAATTCCATTTTTTACAAATCAGGATATGACATTATACCTAGGCTTGCAACATTTTTCCCTGATCAATTGTCTGCAATCCCTGTATATTTTGAAATGTATAATACAGATCAGTTAATCGATTCTGTTTTTGCAGTTAAACAATCTATTACGAATGCCATAACGAATAAAGAAGTAGAAGCATTTACAAAATACACTAAACTTCAAAAAGCAGATGTTGTTCCCTTTCTTAAAAAGATCAATATTGATAAATTAGTAACGGGTAAATACATATTAAACTTCACCATTCTTAATAAGAGCATGATAGAATTATCCAATCAATCATATGAATTTGATCGAAGTAAAGATGTTGAAGATGACTACTTCTCAGATGAGATCGTGATAGATCCTGCTTTTCAAGCATCTATAACCGACGACAGTGTGGGCTATTATCTGGAAAGTTTAATTCCAATATCAAAATCGAATGAAACTAAAAACATTTTAACCATTTCTAAAGTTAGAGATGCTGAAAAGGCTAGAAAATACATTCAAATTTATTGGCTACGAACAGCAAATGAAAAGGCTTACGAAGAATGGATGAAGTACAAATCACAGGTGCAAGAAATAGAAAATTTCTTTTCTAATTCGTTCCAAGCAGGTTATGAAACAGACAGAGGAAGAATTTATCTAAAATATGGTCCACCAAGTCACATATCTAAAAATGACAACTCATCATCTGAATACCCTTATGAAATATGGCAATACAATCGAATAGGAAGTTTTAATAATAAACGATTCATTTTTTACAATCCCAACTTAACCAATAACACGCATCAATTATTGCATTCAGATATGATTGGTGAAATTAAGAACTTAAATTGGCCATCTGAGCTATCAAGAGGTTCTGGACAAAATAGTCAGCAGCACGGCAGTAATAGTATGGATGATTTCAACGACTAATTTTCAATTGAGCCTAAACTAGATTACAATTACTCCCCGAAAAATCAAAAAATCAATTAGATTTGTTTACATGGACAGTATAGCGGTTGTTATTTTAAACTGGAATGGAGTAAAATTATTAGAACAGTTTTTACCATCTGTCATTCAACATTCAAATAATGCTAGAATTATTGTAGCAGACAATGCTTCAACAGACGATTCTATTTCATTTATAAAAAACAATTATCCTTCCATTGAAGTTATTTCAAACCATTCAAACGGTGGTTTTGCAAAGGGTTATAATGATGCTTTGAAGAACATTGAGTCCGAGCTTTATGTTCTCCTCAATAGTGATGTAGAGGTTTCAGAGAATTGGCTAAATCCTATGCTGATAGCTATGCAAAATGAAAATACTGCAGGCTGTCAACCTAAAATACTCTCGCATAACAATAAAAGCAATTTCGAACATGCAGGTGCTTCGGGTGGTTTTATTGATCGGAATTACTACCCATTCTGCAGAGGACGCCTTTTTGATAATGTAGAAGAGGATACTGGCCAGTACAATACAGAAATGGATATATTTTGGGCTTCTGGAGCCTGCCTTATGATTCGGTCGGAATTATTTCACAAGGCCAATGGTTTTGATGAGGATTTCTTCGCACACATGGAGGAAATCGATCTGTGTTGGAGAATAAAAAAATGGGGATATACCTTTAAAATTATTCCTGATTCAACTGTTTATCATTTGGGAGGAGGCACACTGCCCTATTCTTCTCCAACAAAAGTCTATTACAACTTCAGAAACAACCTTACAATGATCCTTAAAAACCATGTCGGTTGGTGGGCACCTAAATTGATTTGGAGAATGATCCTAGATGGAGTAGCAGGTATAAAATTCTTGTTAAATGGCAATCTAAAAGCCTTTTGGGCTATTCTTAGAGCACATTTTTGGCAATACGTCAACATGCTACAAACCTTAAAAAAGAGAAGAGAGATCAAAGCAGGAACCACTCTAGAAAATACTAAAGGTCAATACACGAATAACATCTTAATGGAATTCTTCTTTAGAAAAAACAAAACGTTTTCTAAGCTAGATAAAAATAGGTTTAAATAGCCTTACCTTCCATAATCACATCCACACAACGCATTCCATCAATTGCGGCTGAAATAATCCCTCCGGCATAACCTGCGCCTTCTGCACAAGGAAATAAACCTGCAACATCTGGATGCTGGAGATCCTTGCCTCTTGGAATTTGAACTGGAGAAGACGTTCTTGACTCAGGAGCATGGATAACGGCATCATTGGTCATGAAACCATTCATTTTCTTTCCAAACTCTTTAAAAGCTACTTTTAAACTCTTTGCAATCAGTGGAGGAAGAACGTCATTCAAATCAACAGAATGTATTCCCGGTTGATAGGAAGTTTTTGGCAAAGACTCAGAAATACGATCGTTCATAAAGTCTTCAAGGCGTTGTGCTGGAACTTGTTGTGTTTTACCTCCCGCTTCCCAACATTTCTTTTCGACATCCTTTTGAAAGTCAAGACAAACAAAAGGATCTGTACTGTTCTCAAAATCCTCGGGAGAAACACTAACGACAATTCCTGAGTTCGCAAACGGATTATTTCGTTTTGATGGTGACCATCCATTTGTAACTACTTCACCTGGCGCAGTAGCACATGGAGCAATAATCCCACCTGGGCACATACAGAAAGAATACACTCCTCTCCCTTCTACCTGAGAAACTAAACTATATGAAGCAGGAGGAATGAAATCATCATTTACCCTGCCACTATACTGAATTTTATCAATCAACTCTTGTGGATGCTCAATCCTAACTCCTAAGGCAAATGGCTTAGGGTATAGTTTCCATTCGTTTGCATGTATAATATCAAATATATCGCGAGCTGAATGACCTGTTGCCAATATTACATTATCAAAATCAAAGCGTTGACTGCCATTGATTTCTAGCCCTGTCATTTTATTATTCTCAGAGAAAAAATTAGTCACTTTTGAACCAAAATGAACTTCACCTCCATTTGCAAGAATCGCTTCGCGCATGTCCTCAATAATTTGAGGCAACTTATTCGTTCCAATATGAGGGTGTGCATCTACGGCAATATCCTCATTCGCTCCGAAGTGAACAAACCACTCTAATGCACGCTGCACATCACCACGTTTTTTAGAGCGCGTATACAACTTTCCATCAGAATATGTTCCAGCTCCACCCTCTCCGAAACAGTAGTTAGATTCCTCATTAACAATTGATTCTTTATTAAGAATAGCCAAATCTCGTCTCCGAGAACGCACGTCTTTTCCCCGCTCAAACACAATTGGTTTAATCCCCAATTCTATGGCACGAAGCGCTGCAAATATTCCAGCTGGTCCAAATCCAACAATTCCAATTTCCCCTTTCAATTCTTTATTCGGAACGAAAACGGACATTTCTTCAGGAACCTCTCCATCGAGAAATACATTAAATGTACAGTTGATTTTGATGTTTCGATTTCTAGCATCAACAGATCTTTTCTTCCATTTAAATGTGAAATTGTCTGTTTTGACTTCTTTTTGAATTTTAAATCTCAAAAAAGAATCGTCTTTTGCTTGTTCAGGAGCGACCTGAAACTGAACTATTGTTGCCATTAACCTTCAAATATTATGGAAAACCACCAGGTCCTATTGTACAACCGGTCTAAGGGTTGGGCAATAAATGTATTTTCCGGAACGTATACATTTCTCAATCCATGAGAATATTTTATTTCCATTCCAAATTTGAAATAAGGGGCGAAAAACTCCACTCCCATTCCCAATTGTGCTTGGTAATCATTTTTTTTTGCTTTGATGAAAGGATCATTAAAATCTTGACTTGAATTTTCTTGAGATTGCAAATCAAGAGAGAATTGAGCTCCTAACAAGACGTAAGATGCAAAATTATTCATTCTAAGCGTTCTAAACTGAAACATCAATGGAATATCAATGTTTGTCCCATTTACTCTTTCTTCACTAAAAATATCGATAATAGTATCTGGATCATTAAACTGATAAGTCAAGACCCTCTCTTGAAAAGACAATGTGGGCAACAACCTTAACCGAACTACTGGTGTACCTAGTTTAAGTGTCGTAACAATTCCAACTTGTCCTCCAGGTATTGCTTTAGAAGTAATTGATTTTAACCCATATTTTGAATAAGCATCCTGAACCTGAAACACAGCGTAGCTTGATGTGTTAGCTCCTAACATAAATCCAAAATGAATTAATTTTTCATCAAATCGCTTATAGTTCTCAGACTTTTGCTTCTGAGCAAACGTCATTGAGTACATGGAAGTAAATAAGAAGATTAATACAGTTAATCTCATGAATCTATGAACGTAGAGTTCTTTTTGTTATTGTTAATTACTTTTCTTTCTTTTACTTGTCACCAGAATATATAGTAGCAATACCCCCAGAAACCTTTCTTGCTTTAACATTCTTATAACCAACCTTTCTCATGATTTCCATAAAATCATTCCCCTCTGGAAACGCAGCAACAGATTCAGGAAGGTACTCATAAGCTCGGCCATCTTTTGAAATTTTCTTTCCTAAGAAAGGAATAATATGCTTTGAATAAAAATTAAACAAGTGCTTGACTGGGAATTTTTTAGGCTTAGAAAATTCCAGTATAATAGTTTTTCCTTCTGGCCTAATAACACGAAGCATTTCGCCAAGTCCCTTCTCTAAATTTTCATAGTTACGAACTCCAAAGCCCACTGTTAGGCCATCAAAATAATGATCCTCAAATGGAAGATTTTCAGAATCGCCAAGTTTCATCCTAACGATACCGTCAACCCCTTTCCGCTTCATTTTTTCAATCCCAACATCAAGCATTCCCTGAGAAATATCAACTCCGATCACTTCTTCAGGGTTCAATTTCAACGCCGCTATTGCGAAGTCTCCTGTCCCCGTAGCCATATCAAGAATTCTCTTTGGAGAAATTTCACCAAGCATTATAATCGCCCTTTTTCGCCATAACTTATCAATTCCCAAAGAGAGAAAATGATTTAAAAAATCATATCGTTTTGAAATATTATCAAACATTTCTGCGACCTCTTCTTTCTTGGAAGATTCATTTTTGTTGTACGGTTTTACTGTTTTACTTTCCATTCTCATCAATTAACCCACCATAGTATGGCCTTTGGGATATTTATAATCTCTACTAATTACTTTTGTTCCTATCAAGTACGCCAAAGTTAAAGTTCCTACACGACCGATAAACATCGCAAGAATCAAAACTACTTTTCCTCCCTGACTCATATCAACTGTTAGACCAGTTGATAAGCCCACTGTACTAGCAGCGGAAACGTGCTCAAAAACAAGATCTATAAAATCATATTGACCGGAAGCAATTAAATCTTGTTCCGTAATAGCTAACGCAAAGGTGCCAAAAATATTTCCAAGAATAAAGAATAGAAAGATGGCAAACGCTTTTAATATCAAATCGTTCGAAATCGTTTTTTTAAATAGCTCCGTATGCTTCCTGCCTTTTATTGTAGAAATCAAAGAGGCCCACATTACAGCAAAGGTAGAAGTACGAATACCACCTCCAGCAGAACCTGAAGAGGCACCAACAAACATTAAAAACAAAAATACAATGACGACAGGCATAGTTAAAGTCGCTGTGTCAACCACACTAAAACCGGCATTCCTTGTAGTCATTGATTCGAAGAGTGCTGTGATGATGGCATTAAAAACACCTTTCTCTGATAGACCATGATTCCATTCAAAAATGATAAATATGATTGCTCCAAAAAGCAAAAGTCCTATTGTAAAATATAGCGAAATTTTTGTCCCAAACTCAATAGTCTTCCATGGCTTTCTCATTCTCTCTCTTAACCTAGAAACTTCAAAAAGATCGAACATATATATCATACCAAATCCACCGAAAAAGAATAAAATCATAATGACAGTATGGACAAATGTATTTTGAATAACATCAGGGTGCATCATTCCGCCATGCAATGTAGACAAACCAGCATTATTAAACCCAGATACGCCATGGAACACAGATTGAAAAAATCGATCTCCTGAATCAGCAAAAACACCTTCGTTGCCAAAGCCAATAAACAACAAAATAATCCCTAAAACTTCAATAGTAGTGGCCCATAGAATTATTTTCACTAGCATGGAGTTGGCATGAACGAGAGAGTCTTTATTGACAAAATCTTCCATCAATTCGTGGTATTTAATACCAACACCAAATTTCGCAACGATGAGCATTAACGCTCCAAAAGCTATCGTATTTAAACCTCCAAGTTTAATAAGAATCAACACAATCATTTGGCCTTTAAATGTCAGGACTTGTGAAATATCAACCGAGGAAAGTCCTGTAACGCTTACCGAAGACATGGATAAGAACAAAGAATCAATTATTCCCATACCTCCGTCAAAATAGGACATTTCAGGTAACATCAATAAGAGGCCACCTATAATGGTCATCAGAGAAATTGAAATCGTAAAAAGCCAACCCGGATGAATTTTCATCCAAGGTTTAAAATGCTTTTGTTTGAATGCATTAATCAGAATTAATAGAAAGATAAACAACTGAATAAAGATCATTGAGAAATCACCAAAATCTGCAAACCCCAACGACATAAATACAGGCTCAATTAGTTGAGAGCCAAATACATTATAAGACACACCTTCAACCAATAGTAGACCTATAACTGAAGCCTCCAACCAATTACTTTTTATGAATGTGGGTGGATGGAAATCGAAAAAAACTTTGACTAAAAAACGAAAAATATAGAATGCGAAACTAACCTCAAGTATTGTAAAACATAAGTCTTTTGAAAAAGGAGTTAAACGAAAACCATAAAAATAAACCAGGGCAGAAAGCGCCACCAAAGAAACAAAAATATTTAACCCTGTTAATACCGCTAGAACCTTTGGCTTTTTGTCATAAATCAGCAGATTTACTCTTTCCCTAAATTCTTTTATGGACATCCTAAACTATCTTTTTTACTTCTCTCAGAAGCAATTCTTTATCGATTGGCACTACTCCGCTATACTCACAAACAAGACCTCCTGATAAATTTGCTATGGCCGCAACCATTTCAGGAGACATCCCAATGGTTAAGCATAATGTTGCGATCGAAATAACTGTATCCCCTGCACCGCTCACATCAGCAATTTTCCTCACATGGGCAGGTATATACGACTTTTCATCTGAACATTTAATAAATACTCCATGCTCCGAAAGAGTCACAAATGTCATTTTATTATTCAATTTAGCTTCAAGCAGATCAATCGCCTCTTCAAATTTTTCTTTCCCCTTTTCGAAATCAAACTCAACATTAAGTCCTTCTTTCAATTCTTTTAAGTTTGGCTTAAAAAGAGTAACTCCCTTATATTCGAAAAAATTATCTCTCTTAGGATCAACTGTTATTATAACTCCTGAATTATTAGCCATTTCTATGACTGTTTTTATTACTCTAGGAGTTAACAAGCCTTTGTTGTAGTCCTCTAGAATAATAGCGTCAAGACCAGACCCTATGAGTGATTCAACTTTCGAAATGATTGCATTCTCTTGGCCTTCTGAAATTGCTCCGACTTCCTCCTCATCGATTCGAAGAAGATGCTGACTGTCACCAATAACCCTTGTTTTGATTGTAGTTTTTCTTAACTCATCCTGAACAATTCCTGCACTAGATAGGTTTCTATTCTCCAGTAAATTCAAAAAACTCTTCCCTCCATCATCATTACCTATGATCGCACAAAGAATTGGTTTTGCTCCAAGTGCCAATAAGTTTAATGCCACATTTGCGGCTCCACCTAACCGATCCTCTTTCTTCT
Source organism: uncultured Flavobacteriales bacterium (assembly GCA_905480145.1). Lineage (GTDB taxonomy): Bacteria > Bacteroidota > Bacteroidia > Flavobacteriales_D > Crocinitomicaceae > UBA4466. Next base: position 19,959 of record CAJQPA010000001.1, read on the forward strand.
TGAGTTCAATTATTGGAACAGGAGCTTCTGGGCTTATACGCGAAACATTACCACGTAAATATGCATCTATCATGACATCCCCCAAAACCAATATTCGTTTTTGGGTAAACTGTTCAAAAATAGAATCTACATTCATTATACTAATTTTTCTAAAGATTTCTTCACCCTTCGCATTGCTTCGGTTAGTGTATCAGCAGATGCAGCATATGAAATTCGAATACAATTTGGATCTCCAAAAGCCTCTCCTGTGACCAAAGCAACATTTGCATCATTCAATAGATACATTGCCAAATCACTTCCATTGCTTATCGGCTTGCCTTCAAACTTCTTTCCGTAAAAATACGAAACATCTGGAAAAGCATAAAACGCACCCTCAGGAACATTAATGTCAATGCCTTCAATGGTTCTTAAAGCAGCCAAAACCAGTTCTCTTCTTTCTTTAAACGCATTGATCATATCTGATAGAATTGCAGGATCCGCTTTTAACGCAGCAATTGCAGCTTTCTGAGATATTGAAGAAGGCGCAGAAGTGAACTGACCTTGCATTTTAGAGCACGCGTCAGCAATTTCTTTACTCGCACCAACATAACCTAATCTCCAACCAGTCATAGCCCAAGCCTTAGATACACCATTAATAGTAACTACTTGTTCGTACACATCGTCAAACTGAGCCAAACTCTCATGTTTAGAAGTGAAATTAATATGCTCATATATCTCATCGCAAATCACAACAATATGAGGGTGTTTTTTAATCACATCCGCCATTGCGCGCAATTCTTCTTTACTGTATACAGAACCTGTTGGATTACATGGAGTAGAAAAAATAATCATTTTGGTTTTATCCGTAATGGATGCTGCCAATTGAGCTGGAGTTACTTTAAAATCAGATTCAATTCCAGCATTCACAATTACTGGTGTCCCTTCTGAAACTTTAACAATTTCAATATATGAAACCCAAAACGGCGCAGGAATTAAGACTTCATCGCCCTTATTCACAACACTCATAACTACATTCGCTATTGATTGCTTAGCTCCAGTTGATACAACAATCTGATTCACATCATAATCTAACCCATTATCTCTCTTGAACTTAAGGGAGATCGCTTCACGTAAATCTTCATACCCAGGCACTGGTGTATAAGTTGTGAAATTATTATTCATCGCTTCAAAAGCGGCATCCTTAATAAATTGAGGAGTGTTAAAATCAGGTTCGCCAAGACTTAAAGAAATCACATCTACTCCTTCAGCTTTCAGCTCTCTACTTTTGCGCGACATTGCGATGGTAGCAGACTCTTCCATGGCCAATAATCTCTCTGATAATTTAATCATAACTTATGTTCAAATAATTTATACAGCAAAATTACAATAAAGAAAGAAAGGTGTGCACTTATTTCAGTAATTTAATCGAATAAATATGTCCATTTAAGCTTAAAGTTCTTGAGAAAGGATTGTGAATAAAAATGCATATAAAGGGATAAAAAAATTCTATAATTGATGTAATTTTATCATCTAAATGAAAGAATTAAAACTCATCGATATTGAGCACCTGATTGCAAGCAAGAATCCAAAAGCGAAAAAATGGATCCCTGGCTTTGTTATGCGTTACTTAAAGAGAATTATTCATCAAGATGAAGTAAACCAATTCTTAACCGAAAGCAAAGATAAAAAAGGCACTGAGTGGTGCTCTGCCGCCGTGAAATTCTTGGACATTACTTATTCAGTAAAGAATTTGGATAAAATCCCAAAAAATGGAAAAATTGTTCTTGCCATGAATCACCCACTAGGTGGAATTGATGCAATAATTTTAGTTGATGCCTTGCAGAAGCAACGTAAAGATTTGAAGTTTATCGTAAACGACATACTGATGAATCTAGAAAACATGCAAGGAATGTTTGTCGGAGTTGACAAGCATGGAAAAAACAAAACCTCTATACGTGTTCAGATTCAGGAATTATTTAAATCAGATTCTGCTATCTGTATTTTCCCTGCGGGACTAGTTAGTCGAGAGGTAAAGGGAGAAGTAAAGGATTTAACCTGGAAGAAAACATTTGTGCGATATTCAAAAGAGCACAATAGAACAATAATACCCGTGTTTATTGATGGGAAACTCTCCAAGTTCTTTTATAGATTATCTAAAATAAGAAAGTTCTTTAGAATCAAATTAAATGTAGAAATGCTTTATCTCTCTCATGAACTTTTCAAACAAAGAGGAAAACATATTGAATTTATTATAGGTGACCCCATAGAAAAAGATTACCTTTTCGGAGGATTGGGTGACAGAAAAATAGCCGAAGGAATTAAGAATAAAACATACGAACTTCGAAATCAACTGTAAGATGGAAGAGATAATAAAACCAATAGACAAAGATATTCTTTCTAAAGAATTAAATTCTGACCGCTTTCTCAGAACAACTCGCAAAGGAGGTAATGAAATATACTGGGTAAACATTCACAACGCCCCGAACGTTTTGAAAGAAATTGGACGATTGCGAGAAGTTACTTTTCGTGCCTCGGGCGGAGGAACAGGACTATCATTAGACCTAGACGATTATGACCTCTCAGAAAACTGCTATCAGCAATTGATTGTATGGTCACCCGAAGATCAAGAAATAATTGGAGGTTACCGGTTTATACTTTGTGAAAAAGTACTCAATACTAACCCCATAGAGCTTTCTACTGCTCATTATTTCGACTTTTCTGATGAATTTATCAATGATTATTTGCCAAACACAATTGAGCTTGGAAGATCGTGGGTACAGCCCAACTTTCAACCATCGGTAAACCCTCGTAAAGGTTTATTTGCCTTAGACAACATTTGGGATGGGCTTGCTGCTGTAGTAATCAACAACCCAAGTATTAAATACTTCTTTGGAAAAGTGACAATGTATCCAAGTTATAATGAGGAAGCCAGAGATTTTCTTTTACACTTCATGCATTCATACTTTCCCGACAAAGATCATTTAATAACAGCTCACAATCCACTCATTCAAAATTATAACAAAAAAGAGCTTGATGAAATCATAGAAGGACTTGACTTTAAAGAAGGTTTCAAAAAATTGAATACTTACGCCAAAGAACGTGGAGAATTTATTCCGCCACTGGTCAATATTTACATGAACCTTTCGCCCACTATGAAAACATTTGGAACCGCCGTCAACCCAGAATTTGGCAATGTTGAAGAAACAGGCATCTTGGTGTCATTAGAAGATATTTATGAAGAGAAAAAAGAAAGACACATGGTTTATTAGTTAAGTGAATTGACACTTAACACCTACATCGTTTAAATACTTATTACCAAAAAAAGTCTCGCTTCAAATGAAACGAGACTTTTTTATTACACAGTAACTTTTTAATCTAATTCTAATAATGAGTCACTAACTCATGTTTCTCAATTAGCTTTCTCAAATTAATCAATGCATACCTCATTCTACCAAGGGCAGTATTGATACTTATATTTTCTAATTCAGCTATGTCCTTAAAAGACATTTCTTTAAAAATTCTCATCTTTAAAATATCTCTTTGGGTATCTGGCAAATGCTCAACTAAATCAACCATTTGACCTTCCAACTCAACGCGTGTCATCTCTTCTTGAACATTTTCATCTTCCAATTTCAAAGTGTGAAAAACATTGAAATCATCCCTCATTGAAGAAGACTCAGAAACCAAACGAACTTTATTGTATTTTCTAAAATGATCAATGACTAGATTGTGAGCAATTCTCATAGCCCAAGGCAAAAACTTACCTTCTTCATTGTAATTTCCCGCTTTTAAGGTATTCACAATTTTAATAAAAGTGTCTTGAAAAATATCTTGAGATAGTGCTGTATCTCTAATCTTCATGTAAACAAATCGGTAGATTCTTTCTTTATGACGCATCAATAATGCCTCAAAAGCTTTCTCATCCCCACTCAAATACAAACTGATTAATTCACGGTCATCGAATTTAGTCATAGCCATAGCTTACTGTTTAAAAGTTCAATTTAATGATCAAACTGTGTTAAAGTAATTTTATAGCTATAGGCTTCCGTGTTTTTTTATTAATTATTAACTGACAATATACAACTTTATTTTGAAATCGAAAAATCTATCTCAAAATTAATCTATCAAACATAGAACGGGGATAGACAAAAATAGGTTGGGTAGAAATTATAAAAAAGTTGACTTAGTTAAATATTCAATCTCATTATTTTGCAATAACAAACAACTCTCTGCCCTCTCTTGGCTTAATCGAATTATAGCAAGAATCTATTTTCACTTCATCAAAAAAAGAATTGAAATAATTTAAATACTCTACCCTATCACCACCAAATGGTGGATGATCATTTGAATCCATTTCAAACAAAAGACCGATTAAACGACCTTCATCTCCAAGTAATTCCTTTGCTTTTCGCGCATAATTCATTCTTAATTTTGGGTCAATCGCACAAAATAGTGTTTGCTCCACTATTAAATCATATTCTTCTTTATGTTTAAAAAAATCCTCATTGTGCAATTTTTCCGCGGGAAATTCAGGCACACGTTTTTCAAAGTTATCCAGCGGTTCCTTAGCAAAATCAAGTAGGTGGACATTATTAAATCCCTTTTTAAATAGATATTCCGCCTCATGACCATTGCCACAACCAGGAATTAATATTTTCAGTTCTTTGTTTGTTAATTGATCAAAATATTTTTTTAGTGGCTCTGAAATAGTCCCTAAATCCCATCCAGTTTTATCCTCTGTATATCGTTTACTCCAAAATTCTTTTGACAAATCCATTTATTATAATTTAATTAATTGAATTACACGTTCAGTAGAATCAGTAATACGCATGAAATAAACACCAGTATCTTGATCTGTTAGATCAATTTCAAATGGTCCATTAAAAGGTTCTAGTTTTATAATTTTCCCTAGAGAATTAGTCACAGTATACTCCCCTCTACCCTCTATAACTAAAGAAAATAATCCTTGCGAAGGATTTGGAATCACTTTTAAATCACCCAATTTATCAGTCATTACATCTAAGGGCAGCTCATTAATAACACCTATGCCATCCAAATCAAATCCCCCGGAAGGAAAAGGAGTTGGATATGTGTCATTTATGATGTTGCCTTGACTATCATAGCTTCCATAAAGAGCGTCAATACTTCCCACAACATCAATTAATTTAATATGAGTGATGTTATTGACGTCCAAATTTGTTGAATCCATTAATTCTTCTAAATCGAATGGTGTGCCATAATTTGCACGATATTTTCCTGCGAAATTGTAAAAATAGCGACAATCACTAAAATTGAAATTGTCTATCTGAAGGGTATCTTGCTCCTCGGAGATCGCAGGGAAACGTACATAATCTATTCCATTTGAACTCACTTCAACAAAGGCCAACTCAATATAATTATCAAGAAAACCATTCTCGAAAATCGCAAAATCAGGGCCTAACCCATTTGCTATTGGGCGATTAAAAGTAATGATAGCGCTACCTCCATCCCCTAAAGAAACTACTTCAGTACCTGTCGCAACTCCAATAGCATCTAGATCTGAGCCAAAAGATACATAGCCATCTGCCGGTGTCTGAATATTCAAATAACCTCTATTAACATCAACTCCAGTTGCCCAAGCAACAAAAATAGATGAGTCTTTAAAAATCGCTGTAGTTCCTACCTCATCAGGATCTGGCGCAAATGACTGTGCTAATGAAAGAAAAGGAACCAATGTAAAAATGGACAGTACTTTATTCATAAAACAAAACTTTTGTGGGGTTCAGACCTACATGATAATCTTTCTCCCAAGTACCATTTGAACTATATTTCCTGACATAACCAGTATTGATAAAATTCATCGCATCTAAAACAAATATCTTGTCCAATAATGAACTGTATGAAACACCATATAACGTTGTAATATTTGGATCATTGATTAAAGATGTATTCTCAATCAATTCAGTTACTGGGTCAAAAACTTTAACGCTACTCATCGTGGTGTTGAAATCGTAATAACTCAACAGAAACTTACCATTCATTTCAACAATACTACTCACCTCAATTGGCAATTCTTGAATAACCAAATCCGTTTGAGAATCAATACGCGCCAGTGAAGGAGAAACACTAGCATAATTTCCACGAATAGCAACATAAACATCACCATCGGCATCAGATATTACCTGTCCAGGATTTAATCCTACCCTAACTTTTTGCTCCTCTAACTCTGTCCCAAGATTAATAATCGAAACTGTAGAATCCATTGGTCCAGAATTTAACCCACCTGAATTTGATACATATAACTTATTGTTAACAACCGCTAACCCTTCCGGGTTTGAACCAACCGCAATTCTTTTTGTCACTTCTAAAAGATTAGTATCAATAACATCAACAAAACCATCATAACATGTTACAAAAGCTTTACCCTCATAAAACGTTATGTTTCGTGGTTGCTTCGAAACACTATTTGCAATCATCGGTATTTGTTTTATTGGAGAAAAGTCAACCGCATCTATAACTTCGATTGTACTTGAAACATTTACAACAATGTAGATCTTATTACCATATTGCTGAATATCGTTTCCTGTATCACCTAATTGTCTTTGTGTATTATCTAAAAAAAAAGAATTAGAAATTTCTGAATTAGAAAAATCAATCCATGAAACGGAGCTATTATTCTGCTGAAAAAGTCCTTCACAAAGAACAATCATCCCATTCTCTAATTGAGTTTCAGAAGAAGGATAAGAAACCTGATCTTTCTTGCATGAACCAAGCAGAAGTAGTAAGATTAGACTAGTTAAACGCATAACTTAAAGATATTAAATAATTTCTTCCAGGCATTACAAATGAACGGATGTATGAATATGGTTTGTCAAAAATATTTTTAGCATTGAATTGAACTTTTAAAGATGTCTTATTCTTAATTTTAAATGAATAAAATAAACTTACATCTGTAATTACAAATCCATCAACAATATTTTGATCTACATTCTCATTCAATGAATATCGAAGTGATGTCATATAATTAGAAAGCCTAAATCCAAGAGACTTTCGGTACAATGAAACATCAAAATTACCAGAATGTTGAGGAATGTAGGCAATCTGATGCTTATAGGTAGGTGAATCTGAATCAGTAACGTCTACAACATATTGATAGGAGTAATTAGCATTTACAATAGCCAACCAATGTTTTGACAATTTCTGCTGCAAACCAAAAATGAAATCGGTTCCTAAAGAATTTGAACGTCCAACATTCTGCATTGACCAAACGAATAAATTCTTGGTTGGAATGGCTAGAATTTTATTCTTCACTTGATTGTAATATATATCAAGCTTGATTTTTATATTCTTACCCTTAAGTTTCGGGAAGAATAATGCACTATAATTAAACTGATGGGCATCTTCCGGTTCCAACAGATTGTTGCCTATATTATTGTAATATAATTCATTAAAAGATGCCATCCTGAAAGAGTTACGATACCACAAAGAATGAGTTACTTTAGTCTTACTTTTCGATTTTAATTGAAAAAGAACGAAAGGATTAATTCTAAATCTATCCGGCGCGTTAATACCATTGTTATTTCTTTCAGAAACGTATTGCGAAGATGCCTGAAGTTGAACTTTCATTCCTCCCCTGTGATACTCCACCGAAACTAACCCAAAATTATGATAGCGCTGTGGATTAGCAAATGAATCATCATTTGAAACTAATGTACTTGCAATTTCTTCCAAACCTCCACTAAAAACAAATCCTCTTCTAGTATTTGTCACAAAGGTCACCCCTGCGGTCAAGAATTGATTTTGATAACTAACATCAATTCCCCCAATATCATTCAGGAATGTTGAATCCGTGTATCTTAAAGCGCTGCTTTCGCCATTCGTATATATTCTAAAATCGACTTTTTTAGTACTGAAAAGGTAATCTGCAAAAGCGGAATGTTTTAATGTTTCCATTCTTTCATCAGACGTATTATTGTAAAAAATGACCGCACCGGGAAGACCTTGATCAATAGACAAAGAGTGATAGCCAGCTCTAATGAATCCATTTTTCATTCTTCTGCCAATTACGCCGCCAAATGAATAATCCAAATAATCATTATTCTTTCGATTTTGCTGAGTAATGAACTGACCATTTTGTAGATTATATTCATAATCACCATTCGACTTTCTAATTGAGCCAAAAGCACTAATCAATAGTTTCTTTGGCTGATATTTAACAGCACCATATCCCATTAATTGCCCAAAAGAACCTCTTTTAAAATTAGTTCGAATCGACAATGAATCAAAAGAGAACGTATTTTCGAATGTCTTAATAAAGAAATTACTGCCGGATACTTGAGCCGACACTGGAAGAACCAACTTAAGTCTTTCTCCAGTAGTACCTATCACTCCAACTACATTGTCAACTTGAATCTGTCCTAGATTAACCTGTCCTGTCTGAGAATTAGAAATAGAAAACCCATCTTTCACTATAGAAGAATGATTAGCACCAAGACCTCTCATAGAAACGGTTTTAAGTCCTCCAAGGCTTCCATATGATTTTAGATTTGCCCCAGCTATTTTTTGAATTAACTCTCCAACATCAGATGCAGCTATTTCATCGACATCATGTTTATTGAGCACATTACCTGAAGCTCGTGAAATGTTATTTTGGCTTGTAACCATCACTTCCTTTACATTTTGGATTGTATCTTTCTGTCCAATCGCAACGAAAGGAAATACAATTATTATGGAAAGGATGAAGCGCATATTTAATTGGGGAGCAAGTTTATGCTCCCCAATTTATTAATTACTTAATAATCTTGCGAACAACAGAACCTGTTGCCGTATCTAATTTCAAGAAATAGACTCCTTGTGAAAAGTTAGTCATGTCAATAATTGAAGTATTCATAAGCTTTTTAGAAGAAACTACTTTTCCACTAGCATTCGTTAGAGTCAACTGTCCTTTCGCTCCTTTAATATTAAGAATATTATTTACAGGATTTGGATATACCTCAAGAGAAACTAACGCATTTTCATCTATGAATGTTGTAAGCTCATACTCAACATCATCTATCGCAAAAAAAGCAGGCGTATTCATTCCCCATGAAGCATTATCTGAAGATTCTATTCTAAAAGTTAACTTATCTACATTTATAGATAAAGATGATAAATCGACAATTTCCCATGTGTCTATAATGTAATCTAGTGTGTTATCAGAAAATCTATAATCCGCCAAGTAAAATTCTAATGAATCTTTTTGTGAAGCATCTGCATTCTCTCCAATGACCCAAACTTTAAAGAAATCTTCTCCATTTGTTCCATCAACTTCTCCAGAAGCATCAGTAATAGAACCAAACTGTTTGGCAAAAGCATCTCCATCACGCATTGATATAGCTGCGTATGTAGTATTTGTGATTTTAAAAGAGTTTATTCTGATTGCTTGAGATGACACAGATGAAATTATTGCTTCGGGTGTATAGACTCCAAAATTTTCAGAGCCATCGCTCCCATTTCCTGCATAGACGCTGTATTGATTTCCAAAACCTGCCGTATTCACATCGGTCATATTTGAAACAGTATACCCGCGTTGGATTCCCCATTCATCTGAATAATTGGAAAAAGAGATTTCTGAGTTAAATACAAAGGCACCGTTACCCGCTGAACCATCAGCATATGATTCGGGAGCTAAATTAACAGCCTCGAAATCAACTAGTTGCTGCGCATTTGTGTTCGCTCCTAAAAATAGAGCTGTTGCTAAAATGTAAATTTTGTTCATCGTAAAAATATTAATAAATTAAACGTTGAAAAAATCAGATGTGAAAATTGGATGCACTTCATTGGCATCACATATTCCGACTTTATTCTGAAGTCTTCTATATTATAAAATATTTTAGGTAAGTATTCTGACTCGTGCCTTATCGATTTCGCCTTCCCATAACAATTTGTTACAGTGACATAATTGAAATCAACTTTGTACACTTACAGCTGCAGATACAGTTTTGGATTTTCACCAAATTCCTTTTTTCTTCACCATGTGAACCTAAAATCGTTGCAAAGATAGTGATTTTCTGCTAATGGGGAATTAATTCTTATCCAGCTTGAATGTGTATTGCAACATAATTGTTCTCGGTTGCTCTATTTTCAAGGGGCGAAGAGAGTATGACCTGTTGGTTAAATTAGCACTAATTAATGCAATCTTATGCAGCTTAGTGATATCCCAAGAAATTCTTGCATCAAATATCCAATTCCCGAAACGATGTGCGTTATAATAATCCATGTATCTGACATCTTGAATTGATGTACCGAAAATTTCATTTGTTGTTAAATCTTCAAAATCACGAATTGCCACGTCCATGTTTTTTATTTTACTGAAATATTTAACACTCACTCCTAAACTGATTTTCTTATACATTTTTAACTCGACATCTCCTTTCACGTTATGCAAAAACCTATATTTTAATAGATTACTGGAAGGATCCAAAGAAGTACTATTATAGCTGTATTCGTTTCCGAATATATCCGTTGCATAAATTTCATTGGACGAGAGCGTTTTGGGAACTATATAATTATATCCTGTCATAAATGTTAAACCAACATTTTTTGAAAGTTCAGCTTTACCGCTAAATGACACATCAACACCTAAGACCCTTGACTCACCCGTATTCAAGAATTTAAACCCAAACAAACTGCTTGGTCCAAGTGTCTGGTCTTCTCCCCATACCCCAAATAAATATTCAATTGTGTTTTTATATTCTTGCCAAAAAGCGGCAATATCGAAATACCCATATAGTTTCCCAAATTTCAAACCTTGCTTCAATCCTATTTCTCCATTCCAACTACTTTCAGGTTTTAATTCTGGATTGGCAAAAACACCAAAATTTCCAATGCCCGTTTTTATATATCTTTCTGTAATCGTCGGGAACCTATACCCCTGTCCATAAGAAGCCCTTAAGTATGTTTCTTGATATATTTTTAAGCTGGCACCTCCTCTAAAAACTGGCTTAATCGCAGTAATAGAGTCATTCAGAGAAAAATACTCCAAACGACCTCCTAAAGAAACATTCAAGGTCTTCTTTATTTTCTTCTCCAATTGAGTATATGCAGAAACGTTTAGAATCTTATTGTTTGGGTCACCTCCTCCAGAATACAACTCCGAAAATGAATTGGTATGGGTTGCTGTCAACCCACCAATAAAATCAAGGTCCGATAAAGTCTTATATCTCTTCTTAAACATATAGTCTCCAAAATACGTTGTAGCCTTACTAGATTGGTTTGCAGTCATAAAAACGTCAGAAGACAATAACCTAACCTTAAAACTGTGACTACCATCTGTTTGCGTGAAAAAATTCAAGTACGGGTCCACGTTGTAAATAAACTGATTCCTTAAAAAAACAGCACCTGGATATCCTTGATAAAGACCAGAAGTATCATTTAACCAAGCAAATGACAAATTAGACTCTGAATACATAATGTTACCATTAACGCCGTAACTAAGACCTTTGTATTTCTTTGAACGGTATCTTGTATTAAAATTAAATCTTGCTCTTTTAGCAGACATTTCATTCTCACTGAAGTTAGAAACTGTATCTTCTGCTACCCCATCTGCAGTTTCTGGAGGCCCAATATATCCATGATCATAATTAACGTTGCCACCAACAACTAAATCAAAGTTTTTTATTTTTCTAGAATGCAAAAAATTGGCGCCTGTAATTAATGGGAAATTATTCCACCAAGTAGAGCCTTCAACAGAAGGTTCAGAATAAAATCCGGAATACACATTTATTTTTGTTTTCGGCTTAGCCTTCGGATAAGCTGTTCTAATATGTATCGATCCAGATAACGCCGAACTTCCAGACAAGACTGAAGATGCCCCTTTTATTACTTCAATCTGGTGAATATTTTCTACTGGTATAAAACCCCATTCCGGTCTACCTGCATCTCCAGAAAGCATCGGCATATCGTCGACAATTACAGCGACTTTAGAACCAACTCCAAACGTAAATCCTGATCCTCCTCTAATTTGAGGTTCGCCATCTAAAATATTTAAACCTGGTGTTTGATCCAGCGCAGTTTCAATACTTCTTGTGTTTTTGTTTTCTATGATTGCAGGACGAATGATTTCCATTGAAACTGTTTGATCTTCTAAGGGTTTATCGAACTTACCTACCTTTGCCTCCACTTGATCAACTTCTTGAAACAAATACTTGAGAACAATGTCATGTGATAATGTTGCGTTTGGAACAATATTAATTGAAAATGTATCCGTAATCATCCCGCTGTATCTGCAAACCAGCCTTAACTCACCGATTGGTAATTCCAATAAATAGTTTCCGTTTTCATCAGATGTAGCGCCAATAGTTACATCTTTTCTATAAATAATTGAAGCGCCAAATACAACATCTCCTTTTTCATCAATAACCTTACCTATCAACTTTCCCACCTGAGATATTGAGTCAAAAGAAATAAAGATCAAAAATACAACTACAATTAATTTCATAAGCAAAAAAAAAGGACTGTTTCTAATATTAGAAACAGTCCAAAAGTATTCTTTTTAATTTAATTAAAACTTCACAATTTTGAAGCTCTTCTCTTTTCCATTCGAATTCAATACTAGGAAGTAAATACCGCTCGGCTGGTTAAAGTCAACATTAGACTGAATAGCACCAAATTGAATTTTTTGCCCATTTGTATTATATATAGAATATGCTCCGGTCAAATTAAACTCAGAGCTAATTGAAATTTGATTCGTTTCATTGTTAACATATACATTTGTATTCGACATTGAAGCAACGTCAATACTGTTAGTGTTATAGATCAACTCAACATCATCAATTAATACTTCATCATCTCCAGATCCACCACCTGGCGTTTCATTCGTTGTAAACGTAACCAATAAATGAGTGTTATTAGAAGCTGGACCTGAATAATCAAAAGGAACAGAAATACGCATCCATGAACTATTTGTATTTGGATAATTCATTACTGCCGAAGCAACAACATGAGTTGCAGAATTAGCATCCTCTGGGTCTTGGTAATCGTAATTATCATGCAAAGTAGCTTTCATCCGTGCGTTACCACTTCCTGAACTTGGTGTGTATTTCGCCCAAAAAACCAATGAATCCGGTGTGTCCGTTAACGCTTCAGAAAAATCTGCATCTGCCGTTACTGAAGCATTATGATTCTCGATATCTGTAGGAGTTGTGCTTCCCATATTTATCTTCCCTAAAGTTACATTTCCATTTGCCACAATTGTTCCAACGAAAGGAATGGTAGTTTCAGTAGAAAATATTCTGCAACTTACTGTTCCTGATGAACCTGGCCTAACATCGGTACTTTGTTCTATTTGCACTGCAGAAACACCAGACCAGGTTCCTCCTGCTGTCTTGAAACTGTTCCAGTTGACAGGTTCTTCCCCCGCACTAACTGTTTCCCAAGATTCCATATCACCGTTTCCAATTTGACCTTGCCCAAAAGAAAAGATCGATGTAAGACTAAATGCTATAAGTAAAGTTTTTTTCATGTATTTCAGTTTTGTTTGAGTACAAATTTAGTAAACTTCTTTCACTCATAAGTCCAATATAATAATTGTAAGCAGGTTTAAATTCATTTTTTTCACTCCCAAAGCCAACTCTTTGTCATTGAACTACGTTTTAATTATAGATGCTAAAGAAAAATACAAGAATGTTGAACTTCAAAGAAATAAATAAATTGAACGAAGCCAATTTGGTTTTGCGCCATTTTGTTGACTTAAGCGCACAACTTCTTCCTTTCTTAGAACAGTTAGAAACAAAAAAAAATCTTACCGTTGAAGAAGCTTCTTACAAATTGAAAATTAAAAATGTATTTGAGAATTACAACTTTGACACGAAAACCAGTCAATTCCTAATCAATTCGAATGTTCTTGAATTAATTCAAAACAGTTTCAACAAAATTATCACGTCAGCATGTTCTGAGAATTCAAGAACACATAAACGGACCCTTCGTAAATTCCTATTTGAACATCAAAGGTTGAATGAATCATGGAATTTAATTGAATCTAACTAAATATGTTTAACTGTTAACTACTCGATAACTAAACTAAGGAAGCACTCATCAAAAGATGGGTGCTTTTTTTGTTATTTTTGTTGTAATGGCAATGAGTAAAGAGAGATTAAAGGAAGAATTACCTATTATGGAATTCTTTTACACAATACAAGGCGAAGGCTATCATTCGGGAAGAGCAGCATTTTTCATCCGTATTGCCGGTTGCGACGTTGGTTGTGCCTGGTGTGATGTTAAAGAGAGCTGGGACGCAGGTGCTCACGAACTAAAATCAATCAGTTATTTGATAGAGCAGGTGAAAAACGTCAATGCGTCCTTTTGTGTAATCACCGGAGGTGAACCTTGCATGTACGATTTAAGTACATTAACTGCCGCCTTGAAAAATGAAAACATTGAATTAGCAATTGAAACATCAGGATGCTATGAATTAAAGGGGAAAATCGATTGGTACTGTTTTTCTCCGAAGAAATTCAAAAAACCTGTTGAAAATGCCTATTCACTTGCTGATGAATTAAAAGTAATCATTAGCCATCCTTCTGATTTTGAATGGGCTGAATCTCACGCTAAAAAAGTCAATTCTACATGTAAATTGTATTTGCAAACAGAATGGTCGAAACAGGAACGGTTTTTGCCTTTGATCATCGAGTACGTGAAAAACAATCCGAAATGGAAAATTTCAACACAGACTCATAAACATATGAACATACCATGATAATTAAACAACTATTTTTAGTTACTGCATTATTTTTAATCGCTTCTTGCTCTTCAGCACAGCAATATTCTTCGAAAAATAAAAAAGCTATCAAACTTTTTGAAATGGGAAAAAGTGAGCCCAGCAATACAATCGATGAAAGAACTCACACCCCAAATTTCAGAGGTGGCCTGGTGTATTTAAACCAAGCAATAGAAAAAGACCCTAGTTTTTGGGAGGCTCATATGGTCGCTGGAGAATTTTGCGAAACTTTAGGAGATTACAGAGCCGCTATAGATCATTACAAAAAAGCTTTAGCCATTAATCCACAAAGAAACACTACTGGAAGTAGCTATTTCTTTTTAGCGAATTTAGAACAAGCTGTGGGTGATTATGACAATGCTATTCGGAATATTGACTTTTTTCAACAATTTAGAAATGCCAACCCAGAATTAATCAAAAAATCGCATGAAATTCGCGCTAATTGTGTTTTTGCAAAAGAATCAATGCTAGCACCAATTCAGTTTAACCCTATGAATATTGGTCCTGGAATTAATACTGCTCAGCCTGAATACTTCCCAACAATTACTGTTGATGGAAAAACCATTCTCTTCACAAGAAGAATAAAAGATGGTCGTGTTCGAGGAGAAATTGCAGAACAAGAAGATTTTTTTGTTTCTCAATTAGGTACTAATAACATTTGGGGCACTGCAGTTGCGATGCCTTCCAATATTAACACAATCAATAACGAAGGCGCTCCCACTCTAGCACCAGATGGAAGGTCATTGATTTTTGTTGCATGTCCAGATATGGCTACGGGAAAAAACTATGGTGAAAATCGTCAAGGATATGGCAGTTGTGATTTATTCTTTACAAAAAAGCTTGGCAGCCGATGGAGTAATCCAAAGAACTTATCTGCAAACATCAACTCATACAACTGGGAAACACAACCGTCATTATCATCAGATGGGAAAACAATGTATTTTATTAGAGGAATCAAAAGCCGTGGACAAACCAACAATTCGGACATATACGTAGCACGTAAAAGAGCTGATGGGAATTGGGGTACTGCTGAAAGGCTACCTGATCATATCAACACACCGAATAAAGAAGAGTCTGTATTGATTCATCCAGATGGTAAAACACTTTATTTTGCTTCAAAAGGTCATGTAGGAATGGGAGGAACCGATTTATTTGTTTCTAGAATGGATGCCAATGGTAATTGGGGGAAACCACAAAACCTGGGCTATCCAATAAACACAAAATATGATGAGAATTCTCTAATGGTTTCTCCAGATGGTGAAATTGCTTTTTTTGCATCTGACAGAGAAGGCGGCTATGGAGGATTAGATATCTATTATTTTGAAATGCCTGAGCATTTGCGTCCTACGAAAACACTTTATTTTGAAGGTCTAGTGTATGATATCAAAACGAGGAAACCCGTTCCTGGTAAATTCCAATTGGTTGATTTAGAAACAGGGAAAGAAGTAATCTATTCTGAGGCTGATAAAATTACGGGTGAATTCATGGTAACATTACCTACAGATAGAAAATATGCACTTAATGTATCATATCCTGGTTACGCTTTCTTCTCTCAAAACTTTGACATGAAAAATCCTGATAATCTTGAAGCAATTCATATGGATGTACCTATGGTACCTTTATCAGACAACGGAACAGAGTCCATTCTTCTAGCAAATGTTTTCTTTGATTTGGACAAATCTATTTTGAGAAAAGAATCTTATGTCGAATTGAATAAATTAGTATCCTTCTTAAATGAGAATGAAAATATTCATATTGAGATTGGAGGCCATACTGACTCTAGAGGTGATGCCCAACACAACACTACTTTATCGAATAACAGAGCAAAAGCTGTTTTTGATTTCGCGATTAACAAAGGAATCTCTAAAGATCGTCTTTCGTATAAAGGATATGGATCAACAAAATCTGTTAATTCAGACGACGAAATTTCTAAGTTGGGTAGCAAGGCCGAAAAAGAAAAAGCTCATCAAGAGAATAGAAGAACTGAATATAAGATTGTTAAGAAGTAGTTTTCTTAAGTCCCACTTAAACTGCAATTGAAGCATTAATCCCTAGCGATTTCAGTTGATGGGAAATATTGGACAATTCACAAATCGTCACTTTCTCCAGACCAGGCTGTGCAGTGGGTCTATCAATTGTATAAATGATTACTTGCTCGGGTTTAATCTCGATAATTTTTTCAATCCACTTCGCCACTTCATTTGGTGCAGTATTATCAATAATTTTGTCATCTATCTCTCCTCGCACGAACATAGATTGAATAATCGGTGGTGAAGGAAAACTCTTAATTCGATCAATGGTTTTCTGCAAAGTTATACCTCCTAAGGGCTGATTTATCCTCTTAAACATAGACTCTGTGCCAGCATCTATTTTAAACATACATGAATCCACTTTCTTTAAAACATCGACTACAGAAGATTTATGAAGCATCGCAGAGTTCGTTAAAACTACGACGTTTGCATCTGGCAAAAGAATATCTCTTGTTAGCAAGGTGTCCTTCACAATCTCTTCAAAATTTGGATGTAAAGTAGGCTCTCCATTACCCGCAAATGTTATTGAATCAATAGGATAGCTTTGATCCGACCAAAGGTTAATTTTTTCAATTAAATTATTGATTATCGTTTTAGAAGAAGGCAGTACACCCTTGATTTTATTGACTTTTTTTGTCCAGCCGCATTCGCAGTATATACAATTAAAGTTGCAAAATTTAGATCTAACAGGCAATAAATTAATTCCCAAAGAAATTCCAAAACGACGACTTTTTACAGGCCCAAAAATAATCTCTTCAAATAAGTGTGGCTTCATATTAGTAACATTTAAATTCAAAAACAGTTTTACAACCTATGCAACAGAAATTGAACTTTTCAACTTCTACTTTATCTGACAGACAATTTTCTCCACAATGATCACATTTCATAACAAATGCAAAAATCGATTATTAATCTGTTGATAAAACTATGTTCTATCATGACGAAACATGATTATTATCAGAAAAAAACTTCGATATTTGCTGATATTTCCATAGTAAACCAAATGAAAAAATCTTCCGCCGCAACAAACTTTGATAAAGACAAAATTTATAAAACACTTTTTGACTCTGCAACGGAAGGCCTTGTGCTTGTGAATGAATCAGGTGAGATAATCTTTACAAACAATAGCTTATCTGAAATGTTTGAATATGAGTATGAAGAGCTAGTTGGAGAAAAAATAGAAATCTTAATTCCCTCTGCATATCGAAAAAATCACGTTAAGAAAAGAGATGGATACAACAAAGCGCCTGAAAAAAGACAAATGGGAGCTGGAATCGACCTTATGGGAGTTAAAAAAAGTGGTTTGGAGTTTCCAGTTGAGATTAGTTTAAACAGTATTCCATTTGGATCTCAAAAAGCAGTAATGGGCCTAGTCACTGATATTTCTAAAAGAAGATTTATTGAAAACGAAAACGAACAAATCAGAGAGGCTTTAAGAGCCCTGCATGAAATAACCTCTAATCAATCGATTTCTTTAACCAGTAAAATAAAGACACTACTCCAATTCGGCAGTGATGAATTCAACTTATCAAATGGCAGTCTCCATAAATATGAAAGTGGAGGTTTTACTACTATTGAATCAAATAAAACTGAAAAAAATCATTCAAGGCAACATGATTTGAACGAAAAAATGCACAACGTCATTAAAAGTAAACAAGTGGATTATAGTGATTCTGAGGTTTCACTATCGTTTAAAGGCATTAAAATTTTTCTGGAAAACAATTTGTATGGCATTATCTGCTTTTACGGTGAACCAAACAAAAAAAATGACCATCATAAACTTGCTAAGGAACTATTAAAACTTATATCGGAAGCTATTTCTGGTGAATTATATCGCTCACAAGTTCAAATTAGCCTAGAAAATTTGAACAAAGAATTAGATGCACGAATCAAAAGCCGTACAGCTGAATTGGAAAAAAGTGAGAAGCTCTATATGGCAATTTCAAGAAATTTTCCGGACGGCTCCATTAATGTCCTAGACAAAGAATTAAACTACATTTTCGTAGAGGGAAAGGAATTGATTAATGATGATATTACAAGTGAATCATTAATAGGCTCAAGTTACATGAATAAAATACCTAAGGACAGTTCAGAAGGCGTTAGAGATTTATTCAAAGAAATTTTTCTTGGCGAAACACAGTCATTTGAAATTGAATTAAATAATAAATACTATCAAATAGATGCTGTTCCTCTTCATGAAGTTGACAATTCAATTGAACGAATTCTTGTCGTTGAGAGAAATATCACCATTCGAAAAGAGACGGAGCAAGAAATTGTAAAAACATTGGAAAAAGAACGTGAATTGAATGAATTAAAGACACGTTTCGTTTCTATGGCATCTCATGAATTTAGAACTCCTCTTGGGACCATACTTTCTTCTGCAACCCTAATCGGAAAGTATGTTGAAACGAATCAGCAAAACAAAAGGGAGAAACATATCAATCGCATTAAGACATCCGTGAGTAACCTGACAAGTATTCTAAATGACTTTCTTTCCCTTGAAAAAGTTGAGGCAGGTAAAATCGATATTAACAGGAACTGGTTTGATATAAAATCCCTTTTCAGTAATACCGTTGATGAAATGCAGACCGTCTGCAAACAGAACCAAATAATTCGATATGAGCATTTTGGCGAGTTACATTCATTTACCGATGAACTTCTAATGAAAAACATCCTGTTTAATTTAACTTCTAACGCGATTAAATATTCAGGAGAGAATTCAATTATTTCAATTACATCTCAAAATTCAGAGGATGAATTATTGTTAACCATAGAAGATCAAGGCATAGGAATACCTGAGAAAGATCAAGGACATTTATTTGAGCGTTTTTTTAGAGCTAAAAATGCCACAAACATTCAAGGAACCGGATTAGGTCTTAATATTGTCAAAAAATATGTCAATTCTATGCATGGCACTATTGAGTATGAAAGCAAAGAAGGAATAGGAACAAAATTTATAATTCGCTTGCCACAAACTGAAAAATATGGACACTAAAATATTAATCATCGAAGACAACCTCGAAATGAGGGAGAATATTCAGGAAATCTTGGAGCTTTCCGGATATGATGTTTCGACTGCTGAAAATGGAAAAGTTGGAGTTAAAATGGCCATAAGTTTAATCCCAAATTTAATTATTTGTGATATAATGATGCCAGAAATGGATGGATTTGAAACCTTATATGTTTTGAACCAAAACCAAAAAACTTCTTCAATTCCTTTCGTCTTTTTAACAGCAAAGTCAGAAAGGAGTGATTTGAGAAAAGGAATGAACCTCGGTGCTGATGATTATCTGATGAAGCCGTTCGACGAGATTGAATTATTAAGAGTTGTTGAAACGAGACTGAAGAAAAGAGAATCACTGCAATCAAGTATTAGTGAAGGTTCCGGCGATCTAAATGAATTCATAAGTAACTCTAGCAGTCTACTTGAGTTTAAAGAAGTATGTGCGACAAAACCAACCATTCAAATCAAAAAGAAAGAGTTTGTTTTTAGAGAGGGAGACACATCAAACTCTCTCTTTTTTATTAAGAAGGGTAAAATAAGAACGTCGAAAATTAACGTCGATTCAAAAGAATACACCACTGGTCTTTTTAAGCCATTCGATTTTTTTGGTGCCAAGTCTCTCCTTCAAAAAATTCCACATCCAGAATCAGCAATTGCTTTGGAGGACTCTGAAATAGTACGAATTCATAAAGATGATTTTTTATCGCTTATTTATAGTAATCGGAAAATTTCTACTCAGTTCATTTCAATATTGTCGGGACTTCTAATTCAAAAAGAGGAAGAACTCTTAAATCTTGCCTATAATTCTGTTCGTAAAAGAGTTGCTGATAGTTTACTTACTTTATTTGACAGGTATAGTGAGAAAGACGAAGATGTCTTTTCAATCTCAATTCCAAGGGATAGTTTAGCCAGTATAGTCGGTACATCAACAGAGTCTGTTATTCGAGTATTATCGGATTTCAAACAAGAGAAATTAATTGATATCAAAGTCAGTAACATCAAGATTATTAATTTACCTGGATTGAAAAAAATTAAATAGCCTTATTTCTTCGTACCAAGTATGGCCAAAAACTTAATGAAGTCAACAAAAACTGAATCTGTTAGAAAAAGAAAACCTTGGCCCACAAAGGATGCCATGGAACAAGTCTATGAATTGAATCTTTGGGGCAAGAATGATTCAGAGTTTTATTCAGGAGACGGATCTCATCATCCAGATATTATCAACCCATATATTGCAGCTGTAACTTCATTTTTAAAAACTTTTACTCCCTATCTTTCAATTTGCGACTTAGGATGCGGCGATTTTAATGTCGGTAAACAATTGGTGCAGTTTAGTAAGAAATATATTGCTATTGATATTGTTTCAGGTTTAATCGAATATAATTCAAGTACTTTTAAAAAGAAAAACTTAGAATTCAAATGCTTGGATATAGCAATTGATGATCTACCTGCATGTGATTGTGCTATAATAAGGCAAGTATTGCAGCACTTATCCAATTCAGAAGTACAAAGTATCACAGAAAAACTAACTAACTTTAAATACATCATACTCACTGAACATCTTCCTAATGAAGAATTTGAACCGAACAAAGAGATTATTTCAGGACAAGGAATTCGATTGAAAAAACGTAGCGGATTAGATCTATTAAGGCCTCCGTTTAACTTTAAAGTTAAAGAAGAAAAAACACTGTGCTCTTATTCACTGGAAGATAATAAAGGTATTATTGTGACTAGACTCTTGATTCTTTAAAAATTAAATTTTCAATTAATTATTCTCTGCTAGAACATCACCTATCATTTCCACAACTTCTTTTGCATTCTCTTTACTAAAACACATCGGTGGTTTTGTTTTGATCACATTGTCAAATGGACCATCGGTACTAATCAAAATGAATCGATTCCTTAACTCGTTTTTGATTTTATGGGCCAACTCAGTATTGGGCTTTCGAGACTTTTCGTGAACTATTTCTACACCAATAAACAACCCTGCCCCCCTCACATCGCCAATGCAAGGATATTTCTTCTTCAAATCATTGAAAAGCGATTGATAATAAAGACCCACATTCTTTGCATTTTCTTGCAGATCTTCTTCATCGATAACATCCAATACTGCACTTCCAATTGCACAAGAAACAGGGTTACCACCAAAAGAGCTAAAGAACTCTACCCCTTCTCCGAAAGAACTTGCAATTTCCTCAGTACAAATTACAGCACCCATTGGATGACTATTTCCCATGGGTTTTCCGATTACAACTATGTCAGGTATTACATTGTGCTGTTCAAACCCCCAATAAACTTCTCCTAACCGACCGAATCCTGTTTGGACTTCATCGCTTATGCAGACGCCACCCTGCTCACGAATTGCAGGATAGATTTTACTCAAATAACCATGGGCCAAAGGCACTTGTCCGC
Source organism: uncultured Flavobacteriales bacterium (assembly GCA_905480145.1). Taxonomy (GTDB): domain Bacteria; phylum Bacteroidota; class Bacteroidia; order Flavobacteriales_D; family Crocinitomicaceae; genus UBA4466. Next base: position 42,118 of record CAJQPA010000001.1, read on the forward strand.
CGCAACCAACAATAGGTTCTGTAATAAAAGCTGCGACTTTATCCGAACTTGCATTTAATTGATTAATAGTATCATTCGCATATAATTCTCCAGCTTTTTCCTTTCTGGCATATTCTCCCCTGTAATTATCTGGAATGGTAGCTTTTAGAATGTGTGCTTTTTTTCCCTGCCCTTTCGGGTGATTAAATTTGTAGTCGGAGATGTCTGTTGAAGCCTGCGTGTGCCCATGGTATCCATGCTCCATAACCATTATGTTCTCATGCCCCGTATGAACTTTCGCGATTCTAATAGCTAAATCACTTGCTGCACTTCCTGAATTAACGAAGTAAACTTTAGTCAATACAGAAGGAAATTTCGACAACAGTTTAGAGGCATACTCTGCTAACTGAGGGTATACATAGCGTGTGTTTGTATTTAAAATAGCCATTTGTTTTTGCCCTGCTTCAACGACAGATGGATGCGAATGACCCACATGAGGTATATTGTTATAAGCATCTAAATAAGTGTTCCCGGCAGCATCATACATATACTGAAAGGCAGACCTCATCATGTGAATAGGTTCTTTATAGCTCAATGAAACCAATGGGCTCATGAACTGATGACGATCTGAAATTAATGCTGAAACATTTGGGGTAAAGACAGGCTTTAGTCCCGTTGCATTTCTGAAACGATTTTCAGCTCCAATAGGATTTATTCTCAACCATTGGTGCAGGGACTTTAAGGCCGAAACTTCGCTCACTGAAGCATATTTATTTTCAGGATTCATTTTTCTTGAATGAGAAGAATTCAATATACTGGTGCAAAGCCGCGCAATAATCAAATAGTAAAGTACTTTCAATTCTTTCTCTTCCAATGGAATTACAGAATGATAGGCATTCACCATCATTTCTGCCCAATCGAGTGGTTTCTCTTTCTCAAAGCAAACATATGAAATTGCTATCGCTAATTCACTGATTAACATTGAATGAGCTAGATCTCCAAAATCTATAAGTCCTGTTATTTCTTTGTCGTTGCACAAAACATTCCAATCATTGGCATCATTGTGAATAACTTGCTTTCTTAATTCAGGAATCAATGGTATTACCTCTTGTTTAAATTGTTGCAAGAAATAATGAATCACTTTTCTGTCTTGAACATTTTGAACATCTGATAAATACTTCTCATTTAAAAGGAAGTATTGTAAATCCCATTCCCATACTCTCGACTTTGTAATGTAACTGTTAAATAACTGAAGTTCAACATCTAGTTTGGCTAATTCAGTTCCAAAAGAATGAATCATCTCCTTTGTATGCGCGACATCGACCATAAAGTCCCCTTCTAAAAATGTCAAGGCACGACAAATTAAATCTTGCCCTTCTATTTTTAATGTTTTGACAAATGATCCATCCAAGAAGGCCAAAGGAGATGGTGTTAAATTATTTGGATTGGTTTGAAGAGATAAAAGAGCATCTGTTTCTGTTATGACAAGATCAAATATTTCTTTGCTTGGCTCATATGTTTTAAATACGATTTTATCAGATTTTGAACTGACTAAATAGTTGATATTCTCGTAACCATTTAATTTTTTCACTGTGATGTCAGAGAGTCCTAATTCTGCTTCTATTAACGTTTTCATTCTCTAAATTATTACCTATTCCAAATTAGTAAAACAATCGAGAAATAAAGTTAATAGAATTACGCTTGTTGTTTGGTAATCTTCTATAAAAGAAAGTTCAACTTTGTGTTTTATCTGTTTACTAAAGAGAAATTGATACGCAAAGAAAGATACTCATGATTCAGGACGAAACAACTTATTGAGCAATATAATTTTCATAATCAACCATACTTTGCTTCACTATATCTTTGGCAATATCAGCACCTTGAAAATTATCCACTTCCACAGACTTATTTTCTAATTTTTTATAGTCTTCAAAAAAGTTTTTTAACTCTTTGAAAAAGTGCTCAGGTAACTCTGAAATATCATTAATATGATTCACACTCATATCATTTTCAGCAACTGCAATTATTTTATCATCCATTTCTCCATCATCCATCATTCTCATCACTCCGATAACCTTTGCGGAAACCATGCACATAGGAACAATTGTAATTTGAGAAAGCACCAAAATATCTAATGGATCATTATCATCACAATACGTCTTGGGAATGAAACCATAATTTGCAGGATAATACATCGATGAAAACAAAACTCTATCTAACATCAAAAGACCTGACTCCTTGTCCAACTCATATTTTGCACGTGTGTTTTTAGGAATTTCAATAATACCATTAACTATTGAAGGGGCAGTATCACCTATTTTTACTTTATGCCAAGGGTTTTGAAGATCAATTTTCATCTTTGTATCGTTTTTTTTTCGAGTGCAAAGATAGTAAGCTCTTCGAAATAATCACAAATAAACTATTGCTTTTAAATTACTTTAGTCTTCAACTATATTTTCTTCTAAAGAGATGATATCCCCATTTGCCACTTGTCCAGTTCCAAAATCATACGGCAGACCTTCTTTATAGAGATATTTCTTTTGAATAGATTCATACGGGCGATAAACATAATACACTTGATTATTCTGAATAGCAATGTTCTCAATATAACGGTGCTTTAATTTTACTTGCTGAGTAATCTCACCAGTTTCGGTATCTATCCATCCAATATATGAATAGCCTGCTCGTTCGTAAACTCCAAAAATCTGACCGGTTTTTCGGTCTTGGACTAGATTTTTTTTCCACCCTGTTTTACGTTTATCGTAATGGTGATAAATTGAAACGCTATCTAAAATCTGTCCATAGTTATCATAGCTTCTTAATTTATCCTTATAGTAATCAAACACAAATAAGGTATCATTTCGATGAAATAACGGAGCATACAACTCTTTGTAATAAAGACTTTGGGTAAAATAGTTCGCTCCTACCCAAACCTCAGCTTCAATACCTGTTTGTAGCTCTCTGTTTTTCGCCCATATTCTTGTTCTAACATCTACCCATTTAATTTCAGAACGGTAAAGCTCCATCATCAAATCATCTTTAATTTCCAAAATTTTGGAATAAGTAGAATCTAATTGATCATATAAAAAATAATCAAATGCAGGGTAATCTTTGTTGAAGTTAGAGAAATACATCTTCGATTTATTTGTATCCACAATTGGGGCGATATACTTCATGTAATAAGCTCTATCTAATGATGATATGGCTACTTTAGAATCTTCGACGTGAACCCCAACTACGTCATTTTCGCAAACCACATGTGCATTTCCACGGAAATCATGAATGAGTTCTTCTGCTCGATGCGGTATTGTAAATCTATTTTTGACAACCTGACCATCAAAAACAACCAACTCACTGCCTTTTTTTAATTGCTTCGGATAAGTCAAAAGCAAAAGGTCTCCATTTTTTAATATTTCAAAATCAGAAACATGTTCTTTTTCAGATTTATAAACTGGAACGGGAACGCCAGGGGCAGTTACAACCATTTCTTCAATGTTTTGAGCTCTAACAAAGCTCAGCTTAACTTGAAAATTGATAGTGTCTAGAGAATTCTTCGATGATATTCTTTTTTTAAGAATTACATTATCATACTTGAAATGTGAAATTGTCCATTTAAAGCTTGTACCATTCTCAATTTTGAAATAACTCTTTCCATAACCATCTGACTCTTTAATATAAGTCGAATCATTCACCATCCATTCCACTTTCGCATTTCGAATTACTTCGGTTGATTTAGAATCAATTAACTCTAGTATCACAATTGTTTCGCCTTGAGCAAGGATCGTTGGTGCAATTAATAGTAGTAGGAAGGAAAGTAGTATTCTCATATATATTAGATGCATTAACAAAACACATTCCATAAAAAAGCTCCAGAAATTTCAAAGGAAACCACTGGAGCTAATATTATCTATTAAGATTAATTATGCGTTGATGTTCATTTCATCTAAAACACTCATAACTCCTCTTACTGCTTCTGCTGATTCTTCCAACATTGCTTTTTCTTCTTCGTTCAATTGTAATTCAATGATTTTTTCAATACCATTCTTACCTAAAATAACTGGAACACCTAAAAAGATATTTTTCATTCCGTATTCACCATCTAACCATGCGCATACAGGGAAAACTCTCTTTTGATCTCTAACGATTGCTTCAACCATCTGAGCTGCTGCAGCTCCTGGAGCATACCATGCAGAAGTTCCTAATAATTTAACGATTTCACCACCACCAAACTTTGTTCTTTCGATAATTTCGTTCAATTTTTCTTCAGAAATTAATTCTGTTACTGGAATACCACCAACAGTTGTATATCTTGGAAGAGGAACCATTGTATCACCGTGGCCACCCATTAATACTGCTTGAATATCTTTAGGAGAAACATTTAATTCTTCAGCTAAGAATGATCTATAACGTGCCGTATCTAATACACCTGCCATTCCAAATACTTTACTTGGATCAACTTGTGCAGTTAAATACGTACAGTATGTCATAACATCTAAAGGATTAGACACACAGATAATTTTTGCATTTGGAGAATGTTTTACTACATTTTCAGTAACCATTTTCACAATTCCAGCGTTCGTAGCGATTAAATCATCACGAGACATACCTGGTTTTCTTGGTAAACCTGAAGTAATAACAACAACATCAGAGTTTGCTGTTTTAGAATAATCATTCGTAGAACCAACTGTTCTTGAATCATATAAATTAATTGGAGAAGATTCCCAAATGTCTAAAGCTTTCCCTTCAGCAAATCCTTCCTTAATGTCAAGCAAAACAATTTCGTTTGCTATTTCTTTGTGAGCTAATACATTGGCACACGTAGCACCAACATTCCCTGCACCTACAACTGTTACTTTCATCTTATTTAGTTTGATCTTTATAATTATTCTTATCGCCCACGAATTTAACACAATTGTTATGAAATAGAAGTATTATGGTTGTATTTTTTCGGTATCCATTCATAATACAACTTTGCAATGGTTCGGATAGAATTAAACCAAAAGAACTTATATGCAGGAACCTGTTTATTCTGATTTTAAACATTATTTTAGCAAAAAAGCAACCCCATAATTAACATAACGTCTACTTAACGAAAACAAGTGTGGAGAATAAAGAACAATTAAAGGTAATAATAGCTGGATGCTTGGAGAACAAACGTCGTTCCCAAGAGAAACTGTTCCAACTTTATTACGGAAAAATGCTTGGCGTATGTATGCGCTACTCTAAGGATAGAGATTCTGCAGAAGAAGTTCTCCAAGAAGGTTTCATAAAGATCTTTGAAAAACTGGACAGGTTTGATTACAAAGGTTCCTTTGAAGGATGGATGAGACGAATTATGGCAAATACAGCTATTGATTCTATCAGAAAATCAAAGAAGGATCCGATGCTAACAGATAAAGATGAAGACTTTAAACTCGGCGCAGAAGATGCAATGGTTTTAAAGGAAGAGTTAGATTTTGTTGGGCTTAAAGCAGAAATTGCTTTAGAAGCGATCGGATCACTATCCCCTGCTTACAAGGCAGTCTTTAATTTGTATGTAATAGAAGAATACACGCACAAGGAGATTGCAGAGATACTTGGGATTAGTGAAGGAACTTCTAAATCTAATTTATCAAAGGCCAAATTGAACCTACAGAAAGTTTTAAAAGAGAAATTCATGAAGATTGAATAAAATGAAAAATAATTTAGAAAATAGTATCAAAGAAAGTATTAAAGGCTACGAGGCTCCGTATAATGCGGCTGCTTGGACAGCAATGAGTGCTAAATTAGATGCGAAAATGCCAACTGGATCATCAGGTGGCTCTTCTCTTAAATGGATTGCTGCTGGGGCTGCCGTATTGGTTGTTGCAAGTGCAACATATTTTGGACTTAAAGAAGATACAACTACTCAAGAGAATCCTATTGCAGTGACTGAGAATACAACAACAGTATCTCCAAAAGATGACAATACTTCTGCAGAAAACGTTGGAATAACAACTCAAACAAATCAAGATAACACACAAACGACATCTGATAATCAAGAGCAAGATGCATCAGATAATTTTGATGAATCTAATGTTGAGACAAATAGTGATGTGAAGCCTATTTCAGATATTGTAGAAACAGATCAGTTACAAGCTGATAATGTTAATGACAAAACTGACCCTTCAAATAATGACAATTTAAAAACAGATAATCCTGATGTAACAATTAGTATTCCTTCTGTTGCTGATCATTGTGCGGGCAAATTTGTAACACTGAAAAACACAAACACTTCAGAAATGATCGTTGAGGGTCCTAATTATGCAAAAACTATTGCTGCAGGAACGACTTCAATCTTAAATTTTATGGATGCTGGTTCATACATAATACGTGTTGGAACTACAACAAATTCATTCGAAGTAAAATCTTTACCAAAAGTTGATTTCGTTATTGATACGGATAATAAATTTGACAAAGGACTTCCAACTACTAAGTTAATAGGTACTTCAGGAAGCAATTTAGAATGGTCGTTTAATAACATTACCGCTAAGGGAACTGAAGTCGACGCACATTTTTTCCAAAAAGGGAATCATTCTATAGAATTGACATCAACCGGGTCTAATGGATGCAGGAACTCAATAACAAAGGATCATTATGCACCTGCAGACTACAACTTAATGGCAGTAAATGCTTTTATTCCTGGACATCACGACCCATTAAGAAATACATTTATGCCTTTTGCATTAGTTGAAAGAGACGTGAAATTCAATTTAATTATACTTGATCCTAAAGACGGTCACACCGTATTTCAAACAAACGATTCTTCGAATGGATGGGATGGTATAGATAAAAGAACTGGAATGCAAGTCAATAAGGAATCAACATATATCTGGAAAGTGACGGTTGAAAATCCTGAAAGAGGTGAAAGTAACGAGTATGCTGGAAATATTATACCTATTTCTAAATAGCTAAACCAATTCGTTGTTTAACAAGAAAGAGGCTTCGGCCTCTTTTTTTTGTTATTTACGCACGACTTTAATAACCTTCTCTTTTGCTTTGACAAAGTATAAGCCCTCAGATAAATCAGTTATGTCAATTGAACATTTGGAATCATTTATTTGAATCACATTAACTCTGTCACTTAGGTTTTGTCCCGACTCTGAGAATAAACTCAAATCTATCAAAGAAATATCTCCTTCTATAGTTATTATACCACTTGAAGGAACTGGGTAAATAGATACTTTCTCTTCATTCTCTATTTCCAAATCAGAAAGAACAATTTGATTTAATTCATTAACTGCCGCCAATCCTTCACCTTGATCATAAAAATCCAATGTTATAAAATTGGGGAATTTATTCTTCTCTTGAAAACACTCGAGTGCTCTATCAATTAAAAATGGGTTGGCATTTACAATAATAGCCTCACTCTCTTCACCAAACCCTAAAGCAGCATTTGTAATAAAATGATTCAGAATAAAAAGATCATTAGAAGCGTCTCCTCTATTATAATCACAATTAAAATCATTGATGCTATTTGCTGTAAAATGTGTTTCTACGGCAAAATCCCAGACATAGTGATACCAGGCTTGGGATGGACTTGCATCCTGCTTGTCTGTAAAAATTACTAAACGTTGCCCAGAATCTATCATTGCTTGCAATGTAGGCCACTCATTCCCTAAACTATGGGTGTACAAAGACCCGAATAAATCTGCTTGAATAAGATCATTTTCAATCTCGTTAGATGACGTATAGCACTCTAGAATAACTGAAATAACTTCATTGGGGTTATTATCCAAGAAAACTTTAATGTCATTTAAGTAATTCAAAAAAGAAGAGGATCCCAATAAACTGCTCCCATGATAAACTGTTGGGGTTCCAAAAAAGTCGTAAACATCAATCATTAAAGCTCGAACACCATTGTTTAGCTGAGAGGTAATGTTAAAATTCTGATTTGGGAAAAGGAAATTATCTTGACTTGAATTAAATGCATTGTGTGTAGTTAAATAAGCAATCTCATTGAATTTTCTATTGCACAATTCAGCAGATCCATTGCACTGAGAAAAGGAGTCAAAATTTGTAAAAAGGCCAATGATGGCAAGAATAATAAAATCTTTTCTCATAATTTTTAATCTTTAAATTATAAACTAAAGTAAGATAAAAAATAAAGTTTTCCTTGAAAAATCAATTTACCCCCAATTAACTTCAGGATACTCAGTGATAAATAAGCGTTTACTTTCTTCGGCTTTTTGAATTCGAAGATGATCCTCTTTTGAATTAGGAAAAAGACTCCTGTGAGCTAGTACTCTATTTATTTTTTGATAGGCAGAGATAATGTCTAAGGTAGAATCTTTAATTGATGCTTCTTCAAACTTCTCCCAGACATAATTCACAGCTTCGTTTGAAGGGTGAACCAAATCTTTTTTGAAAAATCGATAATCTCTTAATTCATCCATAATGATTTCGTAGGCAGGGAAATATATACAATCCGATTCTTCAACTAACCGATGGGTCAATTCTAAAAGTCTAGCTTTACTTCTGTTATTTTGGATTAATCCATCCTTTTTATGCCGAACAGGACTAACGGTTACGATTATTTTAATCGCAGGGTTTAAAACTCTAATTTTATTAATCGTTGCTTCACATTCATTCAGCATCAAGTCAATATTCGACAATTCTTTTTTAAAGCTGGTGAGTGGCTCTTTATGACAATTCCCAACTACTCGACTCAATTCTTTGTGTTCATAAGCCCAAGCTGTCCCAAAAGTCAAAATTAATAGACTAGCGTCCTTAATGTTTTGTTTTAATTGAGAACGAATAGACAATATCTTGTTTTCTATCTCTTTATGGCTAGTCCCAAATAACTTACTTGAAGCCTCCCAAGCAAAGAACAAATCATTTCTTTGAAGAATATTAACTTCTTTATTACTCGAAAATGCGTTATTCAGAGTATTCATGATTGCTAAAGGATGAAACAAGGTCCCAAACGCATTACTATTTATTGTAAAACCCGAAGACATCAATTTTGCACCTATTTCATCAGCAAAACAGCTCCCCAAAGAGACGACCGAATCATGATGAGATAATTCTATCCCATTGTTATTTACTTGAAAGTCTAATTTGAATTTCATCAGGCCATCAATGCTTTAGCGTTTTCTAAGGCCGCATCATTTATCTGATCTCCGCTCATTAATCTAGCTGTTTCTTCAATTCTTTGGTTGTCATCTAGAAGAACAACAAATGATTTGGTTTGTCCATCAACAATCTCTTTTAATACTTTCAAATGTTGTGCTCCTTTTGCTGCAACTTGTGGTAAATGCGTTATAGCGATAACTTGCATTGCTTCCCCCATTTTCTTCAATGTTGCACCCATTTTCTGAGCAACATCACCAGAAACACCAGTGTCTATCTCATCAAAAAGCATTGTTCTCAATTGAATCTTAGATGACATCAAACTTTGCAACGCCAGCATAACTCGCGATAATTCTCCCCCACTTGCAGCTTTGTGAATTGGAACGGCTGCCACCCCAACATTTGGACTAAAGAGAATTTCTAATTTAGAATTTCCTGATGAATTGAACTCATCCAATAGAGAAAGGTCAAAAATCAATTCTGTATTTTCCAATTTCAGCTCGGACAACTCAAGCTTTATTTTATCCTCTATCTTTTCCTTTGCCCCCAATCTTTTTGAATGAAGATCTGAAGCAAGCATACTTAGTTCTTTTTGTTCTCCTATTAATTCACTCTCAAGCAATTGAATTTCTTCTTCTAATTTTCCATGAGAAAGAGAAGAGCTTTGAAGCTCTAGCATAATAGCCATCAATTCTGATTGAGTATTAACTCTATGCTTAAGTGAAATACGGTTGTATCCATCAATTTTAGCAACTAACTCATCTAACTTTCTTGGGTCAAAATCTATCTTTTGAATTCCTTCTTCTGCATCATCGACAATGTCGTTTACTTCAATAGTAATGGCTTCAATTCTAGTTGATAATACTTTTAATTGCTCGTCGTAACCTTCCGCTCTTCTTAACGCAGATAGGATTCCACCTAACTTATCTAGCACTCCGTCATTACCCTGGAATGAGTCAATCACAGAATTATATGCTGAACGTATATCATCTGCGTTCTCTCCTTGGCGAAGATCATTTTGAAGTTTTTCAAAATCATTAGACATTAGCTGCAAGGCTTCCAGTTCTTCTAGTTGGAAGTTATTATAATCTGATTGTGATATTGATTTTTGTAACTCTTCTCTCTTAGAGCTCAGCAATTTCTTGCGTCTCGAATAATCTTCGAATTTTTGCGCGAAAAAAGATTTATCAGCTTCCGTTTCTGCCAAAACATCTAACACACGCAATTGAAAATTGACATCTTTTAATTCTAAGGTATTATACTGAGAATGGATATGTATTAACTGAGATGAGAATGCTTTTAAAACACCCAATTGCACAGGCGTATCATTAATGAACGCTCTTGATCTACCTTGTTTTGATATTTCTCTTCGAACAATTGTTTTATCAAAATAATCCAACTCATTTGCCTCGAAGAAAATCTCTAGGTCAAATCCTCCGATTTCGATTTCTGCTTCTACAGTAGACTTGTCTTTCAAATTTCCAATCACTGAAAAATTTGCTCTTTCACCTAGTATTAGATTAAGAGCATTCAAAAGAATTGACTTTCCTGAACCAGTTTCCCCTGTAATTACTGTGAACCCCTTATTGAATGAAATATTCGCTGCATCTATCAATGCAAAATTCTCTATTCGAAGGGATGAAATCATTAATTAAGAATCTCTTGATATTTGGATGAATTCGTAGGATCTATACGTTTCAGAAGATTCACGATTTCATTTTTCTCTCTAGCTTCAGCATCTTCATACAAACTGACCAATTCATTAGTTTTAGCAGTAATGAAATTCAATACATTTAAAGAATTTGGCCGCGTTGCAGTCACTTTGACTAATTTGCTTAATGCATTTTTAATTTCTACTCTAGCTTCCTTCTTATCTTCATACAAACGGTCTATTCCATTTCTATGATAAACATACATGCAAGCTCTCAATGGTGAAAACAACTCATGAAGCGCATTGTCAACTAACCAATAACGATTGTTTTTACCCCGTTCATTTGACTTCCAGCCTGGAGCTCCTGAATTTTGCGCATTCAATACAATTTCTTGGGCTTCACTAAAATATTTTGTCCCGCCTAAGTTTGAAAAAGAATCATAATCCATTGCGATAATGTAGAGTGCATAGAATGCCAAAAGAGAAGATAAATTGTCTCTAAACTGACCTTTCGTATATTGGACAGCACCATTACTTCTAGAGTATCCAAAAACAATGTCATCATCTTTAAAATTAAAAACCGTTGTATTGTAGCTAGAATTTAATCCAGGTCGTGAAGATTGAATCTGCATAGAACCGCTAAAAGAGCCTGATGTGGGAATACTATTAATCTGAAGTTGCAGGTTACAATTAATTCTTTCTTCTAGAGTAAATTTATCTTTGGACCATTGTGTGTTATTCATCATTTCATAGATAACATTCTCTAAATCCTTTAAGACCTCTTTCTCAACACTTGTAATCTCCAACTTGGCATCTGTAATGATACTTACTTGGCAATTTAACTCTTGCGAAATTGCTGTATTCATCATTAATAATCCAATAAGAAAAGTAATTATCCCTTTCATCCAATATATGTTTTCAAATAATCTAAAATGTCTTTTGCGACCGCTTCTTTAGGTTTTAACTCGAAACTTTGCAAATTATTGCGATTATCTAAAATACTTATTTTATTCGTGTCAACACCAAAACCTGCACCACTATCTTTGAGAGAATTCATAACAATCATGTTAAGGTTCTTTTTAATTAATTTTTTCGTAGCATTTTCCTTGAGATTTTCAGTTTCTAATGCAAACCCAACCAGGTATTGATTATCTCTTTTTTGCTCCCCGGCCCAATTAAGTATGTCAGGATTTTTAACCAACTCAATAGTCAGATCATCCGATTTTTTCTTGATTTTTTCGGTTGCTTGGTTCTTTGGACGATAGTCTGCAACCGCTGCAGCAAAAACACCTAAATCACATTCGCTCCAAACATTTTGAACCACGCTTAACATTTGCTCAGCTGATCTTATTTTTATCAAATCAAGCTGGTCATTTTCCAAAGTCAATTTGGTAGGTCCAGTAACCAATGTCACTTTAGCTCCTCTATCCAAGAATTCTTGAGCAATTTTAAAGCCCATCTTTCCACTAGAGTGATTTCCAATAAACCTAACAGGGTCGAGTTGTTCGTATGTTGGACCCGCTGTGATAACTACTTTCGTTCCCAGGAAATCATTGTTAGATTTTCCAGTAAACAATTCAATGGCTTCAAGTATGGTTTCCGGTTCAGCCATTCTGCCCTCTCCTTCAAGTCCACTGGCTAATTCTCCCGAATCAGCAGGTATTACTTCAACCCCATCTAATTCCAATTGAGCCAGATTTCTTTTTGTTGAAGGATGCGCATACATATCCAGATCCATTGCCGGTGCAACGATGGTTTTTGTTTTCATTGATAGATACGTTGCAAGCAATAAGTTATCACAACTTCCATTGACCATCTTACTCATGGTATTCGCTGTCAACGGCGCAATGACAAAAACATCAGCCCAAAGCCCATATTCCACATGATTGTTCCAAGAACCATCATCTTTGTTCCAAAACTCAATACCTACAGGATTACCCGACAGAGTTGATGCTATTAAAGGACTTATGAAATCTACTGCAGAAGGCGTTAATATACATTTAACCTCCGCGCCTTGCTTTTTCAACAAGCGTATTAGGAACGCGATTTTATAGGCTGCAATTCCTCCAGTTATTCCAAGAAGAATGCGCTTACCTCGCATAATGTTAATCGTTAAAAATTTAAACTGAACTACTTAAAGATAGAAGTAATTTAAACTACTTCAAAAGATTACTCTTTTTCTTCTGGCATTCTTGAATAGATGTTGTCATTCAACAACTCTTGCATTGCTATAGCAACTGGCTTAGGTAACCTTTCGTAAAAACGAGAAATTTCAATTTGCTCTCTATTTTCAAAAACTTCTTCTAAATTATCTGTAGTAGGAGCGAATTCTTGCAGTTTTGCAGTAAGCTCTTCTTTCAATTCAGAACTTAACTGATTTGATCTTTTAGACATCATAACAATAGATTCATAGATGTTTTGAGTGTTAACCTCCATTTCATCTGTATTACGCGTAATTGTTGTCTTTTCTGCTGTACTATTCTTAAAATCCATCCTTATAATTTATTTTCTTACTTAAAATTATTTCGTTCTTTTCTGATCTCTTCTGTATAGCGATTCGCTAAATTCAGATATTTCGACTCAGGAAACTCGCCTACAAAGGTACTATATCTTTCAATAGTATCATCAATTCTCTTCAGTTTTTTAACCTCCACGCTATTTTTGGCAAGGTGAAATGAATTTTCAACTAATAAAAAAGTAATTTCTTCCCTATAATTAGTCATCGGAAAATCTTCTAAAAATGTAATTGCGGAGCTCACAGCAGCCCTATAAGATTCTGTTTTCGAATACAACTTAACAGCCTCGTATTCTTTAAGCTCTAGCTTAAATCGAAGACGATCAATCGTATTATTGCACGAATCCACCAAGTTCGAATTTGGAAAATTATCTACAAACATTTGCAAATCTGAAATCGCTAACTCAGTTGCATCTTGATCTAATGAATGGTTTGGTGATTCTGAAACTGCACATAAAGCACTTAAAAAAAGAGCCTCTTCTGCTTTTGGACTCGCTGGAAACCTTTTGGCAAACATATTAAGGTAATATCCTGCCATATATGTGTCACCACCAGTATAATATCCTTTTCCTATTCTAAAGTAAGATAATTCACCTTCGCTTGACTTTGGCATTCTCTGATATACCTGTTCATATAAGGCAATTGCATTTACCTCTTCTCCTTTTTCAAAAAGTTCGTTCGCCATTTCAAATTTTGCACCATAGTCATCGGACTTAAGCACTTTATTGTAACTAGAGCAAGCCCCGAAAAGAAAAGAGCCAAGTAATAAAAATAAAATTAAATAATTTCTCATTGGGCGTAAAGTTAATAGAATTCTTCGTTCAAAGATGTTAACGAACTCTAATATTCCTACCGATTTGTAGTACAGTGGTAGGTCTAATTCTATTCAATTGGCAAATTCGTGAAACTGATGTTCTATTCCTTCTCGCGATTGAACTTAAAGTATCTCCAGATCTAACTCTATGATAGCGTTTATCTCCAGAAGCACTAGATGCAAAACTTGAACTACTAGAACCTCTCCTGAAAAGTCCCCTGTGAACTAAAAGGTTTTCATCCTTCACTATTTTATTTTTGAAATCAATAACTTTTGCAGGGTTTAATGGAATGTCATAAAAACGAACTTCAAAATGCAAATGAGAACCACGAGAATGCCCCGTATTACCACCTAAACCAATTGGGTCACCTGCCTTTACAATTTGATTAGGAACTGTGAAGTGTTTACTTAGGTGTGCATAAAAGGTCTCTAATCCATTGTAATGGCGAACTACAACTAAATTGCCAAATCCACTTGTGTTGTATTTTGCATATCTAATTTTACCTGACCATGCTGCACGAACTGTATCACCCGTTTTTAAATCAATGTCCGTTCCATTGTGATTCCTCCCGTTTCTCCATCCAAAATGAGAGGTAACCGGCCCATCAAAGGGCATTACAAAAGCATCATTCAGACTATCCTGAACACACAACCACAATGTATCCTTTAATTTATTTACATCGTTGCTTAATTGAGAAGTATAACAAATATCATGATCCCAAGATTGCGTATAGTTTAGGTTCGTGTCTGCAATAATGGCCTCATGCAGTGACTCATTTAAAATTCCATCAAAATTCAAGTCTTCCAAATAAGTCCAAGTCCTGTTTTCATACATTAGCATTGTACCTTCTTCAGTCTCAAGGGTATCAATAATTCTCTGACCATGAAGAGAAAATGTAGCGGTAACAATAAATAATAAGGCAATTAATCGCATAACAGTTTTACGTATAAACCAACAAGTGATTTTTGAGTTAGACAAAGGTAGTAAATACATGTCTATTTATCGATTACATCCATGACTAATATGTTGTAAAACAAATCTTCATTTGCTCCTACAACATCAAGGTATCCCTTGCTTCCATAGGCCTCCTCAGCAGGAACATAGACGAACATGCGGTCAGACTTTTTAGCATTAATTAACGCTTTTTTCAATCCAGGAACAGTTCCACTATCGTTTAATTTTAATTCAAATGGGTTGGATCGATACGTATTTACATACATTGGGTTCGTCGGAGAAGAGACCATGCAATGAAATATAATCTTGTTATTACGATCAAATTTGAAAGTGTTTTTTTCGTTTTCTTCAAAAAGATAAACTTTATTCCCATCCACTTCTCGAGTTGGTTTCTGCTTACTTAAAATTCTAATTTTCAAAATATTATCAGCATTCGGAGGGATTAATCCTTCTATGCCTTTTTCACCTCTCGCCAATTCACTCGGAATAAATACTTCCGCAAAATCACCTATTTTTAAGTGTTCCAAAGCAATATCCCAACCTTTGGTTTGCATCTCAAAACCAATCATAAATGGCATTGATTCTTTTTTCAATAAATGATTACCGTCAACTACCTTATTGTCTTTCAAGAATACTTTATAGTCAATATTAATGATCTCTCCACGCTTCAAAAACTCACCTTCTCCATGCTCCACCCATTTAATGACAATGCCATTATCAAGAGTCACCTCATCAATAACTTTAGAAACATCATCCAAAAGACTTCTCTTTGAATCAACTTCTTTAACAACTTCATCTCTTGAAGTAACTTCTTTCTCTTGGTCCTGATTACTCTTTACTCCTTGTGTATCGCAAGAGTTAAAAAACCAAAGACCTACCAATAATATATATATTTTCATATTCATTATTTAATGCCAATTAAGTGAATGTCTAAAACTAACGTGGTCAATGGCGGTATTTTATCAAGGTCTCCTACCAAACCATGACCAATATGACTTGGTATAATCAACTTTGCTCTATCACCAATACTCAGTAATTTGACAGCCTCCTGAACTCCCGATTCAATATCACTATTATCTACCTTCAACTCAACGTATTCATCAGCTTCGGTTTTATCACAAATCGTTCCATCCATCAGTGCAATTTCATACTCCAACTCTGCCAAATTACCTTTTACGGGAGAGTAGGTCGAATCAACTGTACCATGTTCATAGATATAATATTGCAATCCTGTACCCGTCTCGGTCATAATCCAATCTTTGTGCATCTCAAGAAATAGCTTAATGTCAATCCCTTCCTGAATCACCAGATTTTTATTCAAATCCGTAGAATTGTTTTTCGTCCAATTCACGTCTTTAATTATTGCCTCAGGTTCAGAGGTGCAAGAACAGATTAACCAGAAAAGAACAAACATGTATCTCATTATGCAAAATATTTTGGAGCTACTTCTTTAAATTTGGCTATCGTTTCATCCAAACTAAGAAATGATGCCCCACCTGAAGCGTTTTTATGGCCACCTCCATTAAAGTGCTCATTCGCTAACTCATTCACTGCAGTATCACCTGTTGACCTAAATGACATCTTAATCATATCATCCGATTCTCTCATAAAAACGGCCATTCGTACCCCCTCCATCGATAATGCGACATTTACAACTCCCTCAGTATCCCCTTTTATGAAATTAAAACGTTCCAACTCCTTTTCCGTTACAGAAACAATGGCTACTCCTAAATCTTCCATGAATTCTAGACGCTCCGCAATGATGTAACCTCTCAATTTCATTTTATCTATCCGATTGTTCCCAAAAGTAGCCTCATGAACTGCTGTATGATCAGTACCATTCTCGATCAACGAAGCTATAATATTATGCGTTCTTGGGCTTACAGAAGAAAATCTAAATGACCCAGTATCCGTCATTATACCCAAATACAAAGGCATTCCGATTGCATTATTCAGTAAGTCCAAATTATCAGAACCTGCTATCACTTCATAAATCAGTTGTGCTGTTGAGCAAATTTCTGGTTCTGAAACCGTTATAGATGCATAGTCATCTGGGTCCAAATGATGATCAATCATAATTTTTTTCCCTTCGGCTGCTGTAAAAGCAGGTTCCATATCTCTCCCTAAACGATGTGCAGCATTATAATCCAAAGAGAAAAGTAAATCAGCATTTTTTAATTGGACTTCAATTTCTTCTTGGTTATTTTCAAAATCTAAAATCTCGACACCGTCTTTCGCCCACTCAATAAAACCTGGACAAGGGTCTGGATGACAAATTGTAGCATCTTTACCGAGTGCTTTTATAAAATGAAAGAGCCCCAAAGAACTTCCTATTGAATCGCCATCAGGAGACCTGTGACTTGTTATTACTATGTTTTTTGCATCCAAGATTGCTTGAACAATTGCATTTGCCTCTTTCATTATCCTAAAATTCTCTTTGTTTCTTGTATAATATCGCTCTTTAACTCTTCAGAAATAGGATACAATGGTCTTCTCATGAACGCTTTCATAATTCCAATTTCTTCCAACGCAACTTTAACACCACCAGGATTTCCTTCAGCGAAAAGCATTTTCGTTATGTTATGTAATTCGTAGTGTTTTTTACTCGCTGAAGAATAGTTTCCTTTGGCCGCATCATGCACCATTTCAGAAAACAACTTAGGGTAAGAATTCGCACTAACAGAAATAACACCAGCAACTCCAACGGACATTAAGGGAACAACAATAGCATCGTCTCCAGATAAGACATCGAACCCTACCGGTTTATTGTTTACAATATCCATAATCTGACTTAAATCACCTGAAGCTTCTTTCATCGCCACAATGTTATCTATCTCTGCTAATCTCAGAGTTGTACCCGCAGAAACATTAGAACCCGTTCTTCCTGGAACATTGTAAAGGATGATTGGTAAAACAGTATTGCTCGCTATATACTTATAATGTTGATAAATCCCTTCCTGAGTAGGTTTATTATAATATGGAGATACAGAAAGAATACCATCGACCCCTTCCGGAATCATCTTCATCGTCTCCGCAATTTTAACGGAATCATTGCCTCCTACCCCAAAAACAATTTTTAGCGCACCCTTATTTTCTTCTTGAACTGTTTTCAAGACTTCTAACTTCTCTTCCCAACTTAAAACTGGTGATTCGCCTGTGGTCCCTTGAACAACTAAAAAATCGACTCCGCTTTCAATTTGATAACGGACTAATTTTTTCAAAGCGTCAAAATCAATTGAATGATCTTCATGAAATGGTGTTACTAGCGCTACCCCTGCTCCTTTAAATGGATTATTCATTCTATTCTAGTGTTAACTTAATTTTTCTGTAATTGATTTCGCGAAATTAATCAAATGAGATGGAGTTGTGTCCTCTGATTGAAGGTTAATGTCAAAGATACCTTGTTTTGTATTTAATCCTATTCGAAGTTTTGCTTTCATTTGGACTAACTGTTTCATTATTTTCTTAGTAACGTCACCCACTGACATCTGTAAATCGAATGACTTCGAGAAAATTTCTTTGGCTAAATCATTCTTATTCTTACCTAAAAAACTAATCTCTTTCTCATGAAAAAAAACGAGGCGATCATCACTCTTTAATGACTCTAGTTGTTTTTTATTCTCAACAATGGCAATTATATAACAATTCTCACGCAACAAACCAGCCAATGTCAATGCCTTTTTATACGATTCTAATTGGGCCATCGACTCATAAGAAACAAATAAAACTATCTTATTTAATGAATTCCAAATATTATCCATTAAGCAAAGCAATAAATTCATCTTCTGACAATATTGTCACTCCTAAATCTATTGCTTTTTGCAATTTAGATGGTCCCATTCTATCTCCTGCAATCACATAAGTGGTCTTCTTCGAGATAGAACTAATATTCTTCCCTCCATTATTCTCAATCAATTCTTTCAAATCAGTTCTTGAAAATGCGGTAAAAACTCCTGAAACAACAAAAGAAGCGTCTTTAAATATTGATGAAGAATTTTCTTTCTCTACTTCACTAAACTGCAATCCAAAACCAATGAGTCTATTGATTAACTCTTTATTTTCTTCTAGCTCAAAATAGGCAATAATAGAATCTGCAATACGCTCCCCTATTTCATCAATCTCAACAAGTTGTTCTCGAGATGCAGACATTAACCCTTCAATATTTTTTAGCGACTTTGTTAATTTTTTAGCGACAGTTTCTCCAACAAATCGAATTCCTAATCCAAAAAGAACCTTGGCAAATGGCATTTTTTTAGAAGCCTTAACACCAAGAATCAAATTGTTTGAAGACTTTTCAGCCATTCTCTCCAACTCCTCCACTTGATAAAACGTCAGGTCATATAAATCAGCAACATTTTTGATCAATTTTGCTTCAACTAATGCATCTACTGTTTCTGCACCCAAGCCATCAATATCCATTGCTTTTCGACTGATAAAATGCTCTATTCTTCCTTTAATTTGAGTTGGGCAACCTCTTTCGTTCGGGCAATAATGATTCGCTTCCCCCTCTTCTCTAATTAATTCAGTTTTACATTCTGGACATTCTAGAATGAAATCTACTTTTTTAGCAGAACTCATTCTTTCTTCAAGGTTGACACCTACAATTTTCGGAATGATCTCTCCACCTTTCTCAACATAGACAGCATCACCTTCGTGCAAATCCAATTTCCCAATTTGATCTGCATTATGCAAAGAAGCTCTTCTTACCGTTGTACCTCCTAATTGCACTGCAGAAAGATTTGCAACTGGTGTGATAGATCCTGTTCTTCCTACCTGATAAGTTATACTCTCCAAAATAGTTTCTACGCGTTCTGTTTTAAACTTATAGGAAATGGCCCACCGCGGCGACTTGGCTGTATAACCTAATTCTTCTTGATTGCTGTATTTATTTACTTTAATGACAATTCCATCAATTTCAAACGGTAAATTTTCGCGTTCTTGATCCCAATGCTCTATGAAATTCATAACCCCTTCAACCGAAGATGTTTTCTCAATATACCGATTCTCCTTTTTTGGAATTTTAAAACCCCAATCTGCTACTTTTTCAACTGTTTCAAAATGACCTTGCCTTAAATTCCCTGTGCCATAAACACCGTATAGGAAACAATCTAAACCTCTATCCGCTACTACCCTTGAGTCTTGCATTTTTAAGGTTCCAGAAGCTGTATTTCTAGGATTGGCAAATTCTTGTTCTCCAAGTTCTCTTTTATAAGCATTCAGCTTTTGAAAGTTTTCCAATGGAAAAAATATCTCCCCCCTAATTTCAAAATCGTTTGGGTAATCTCCAATGAGTGATAATGGAATAGTTTTTATTGTCTTAACATTTGCTGTTACATTCTCTCCCTTTGATCCATCTCCCCTTGTAACGGCTTGTTTCAATTTACCATCAACATATTGAATTCCTATTGCAACACCATCGTATTTCAATTCACAAACATACTCGATATCAGACTCCACTGATTTTTTAATCCGTGCAATCCATTCTTCTATTTCTTCTTTCGAATAAGTATTAGAAAGAGATAACATTGGATATTTATGAATGACCGTTTCAAATTTCTTTGTGATGTCCCCCCCGACACGTTTTGTTGGAGAATTAGAAGATGAAAGTTCTGGAAATTTCGATTCTATATCCTGCAATTTCTTTAAAAGCTGATCAAACTCATAATCAGAAATGATTGAATTGTTCTCCACATAATACGCATGGTTGTATTTATTCAACTCAATCGTTAATGCTTCAACTTCAATTTTCGCCTGATCTTGATTCATTTGGTGAAGATACCTTTTGTGCTTTGATCATTCTATCTCTTCCTTGCAAATCTTTCCTCAATTCAATGTTAACAAAACCACCATCTTTAAGAAGTGCAATCATTTCGTTACCATATGACTCATGAACCTCAAAATAAAGACTTCCTCCGAACTTTAAATACTCATTCGCATTCTTGGCTATTTCAGTGTAAAAAACAAGTGGAAATTCATCCTCAACAAACAAAGCCATTTCAGGCTCAAAGTCCAATACATTTTTATGCATCAATGCTTTATCTCTATTCGGTATGTATGGTGGGTTGGAAACCCAGCAATCAAAACTACCCTTATCAAAATTTAATAAACTATCTGCATTAAGAACATCTGCTTCTTGAATGTCAATACTTAAATTAGAACTCAAACGATTCTCTTTCATTAAAGCGATAGCCTCCTTAGATAGCTCTAAAGCAACTATTTTGGAATCTTTGAAAATAGATTTCAAACTAAAGGCAATACAACCAGAACCCGAACACAAATCCATTATACTGACTTTTGATTGATCTTGATAATCATTGATTACCCAATCTACGAGCTCTTCAGTTTCTGGGCGCGGAACTAAAGCTCGTCCATCAACTTTTAAAATCAACCCGTAAAACTCTACTTCTCCGAGGATGTGCTGAAACGGCTCGTTGTTCTCCAAGCGCTTTATCACACTTCTGAAATAAAGCAAATCAGATTCGGAGAACAACAAAGAATTAGAAAAAATGTAATCCGATTCATCTATTCCGAGTCGTTTAATAACCAATTGCTTAACGATGGAGTTAATCTCAGAAGAAGAAAAATTATTTAATTTATTCGCGAAATATTTCTTCACCCAAGCGATATCGTTCTTTTCAACAAACATTATATATTTTATTTAGACCTGAAATAATGTGTGTAACCAAAGCCTACAATTAAATATTGCGTCAACTTATCGAACCCAGAAGGGTCCCAACCAGAATTAGTATTAACTCCTATAAAACTTGGCCTAAAGCCATACCCTTGAAAATTATAACCAAATGTAAAACGATAAGAACTTCTTTCATCAGCAGAAAGAATTAACCCTAAAGTTGGCTCGACTAACATTGATTCATTACTATTCGTGTGATTGGCGATAACCTCTCCTTCCGGGTTTGTTTCTTCAACGACTGACCCGCTAAATAAGTAACCAACCTTCACTCCAAAATCTACTGCAAATCTATCTGAAAGAAACTTGTCAAATCCTACCTTTAAGAAACCACCAGCAGAATGAATAGAACCACCAACAGGTGTGGGCACTTTAAATTCATTGATCGTAAATAATGAATACCTTCCTCCTAATCCAAAATGAAGGTGAAAAGGCAAACTATATTGCGCATAAGTGGATAAACCAACAAGACCTTGCATGACATCATCAAAAGGTTCGTTTGCCAAAGCAACGGGCAAACCAAGCTCAACATTCCAAGTCCATTTAGGTTCTATTTTCTGACTATTAGCCTGAACACTAAATAAGAACAATCCAAGAATTAAAAATATATTTTTCACGGTGTAAATCTTAACGCTAAACTAAGCAATAAATTGTGATTTTAGTTACTTTCACCGTATGAACAAAGGAATTGCATACATGATTTTATCAGGACTCTGTTTTGTCGTTGTTAACTTCTTTGTAAAAATATTGGGGACAGATCCGTTACAAGAAATCATCCCGAACGTCCAGAAATACCCCGCGCACGAACTCGTGTTAGCCAGGTCGATTGTTTCTTTTGCAATTAGCGCATTCATCATCAAGAGAAAAAATATTCCATTTTTTGGAGTTAATAAAAAATGGCTCATAATTAGAGGTTTAGCAGGAACACTTGCGCTCACAATGTTTTTTTACACTCTCCACAATATGCCCATGGCAATTGCAGCAATCATTCAATATTTAGCCCCAATATTCACAGTGATTTTGGCAATGATTTTATTGAAAGAAAAAGTTAAATTAATTCAATGGTTTTTCATTGGCATGGCCTTTACTGGAGTTGGAATGATTGCACTTGACCAATTAACAAGCATTACTTTAGAATCAAATAAAATTTCAATTTTAAATATAGGAATTGGCATAGTCGCGGCAGTATTGTCAGGCGTCGCTTACACGGCCGTCATCAAACTAAAAAAAACAGATGTACCCATAACGATTGTTATGTACTTTCCGATGGTATCCATTCCGCTAATGACCATTTTATGCCTATGGAAATTCACTATGCCCGAAGGAATAGAATGGCTGATTTTATTCATCATTGGATTATTCACCCAGTTTGCTCAAATACTATTAACGAAAGCACTGCATAAAGGAAGTGCGTCCACTATTACCCCTATTCAATATTTGGGAGCCATTTATATGTTCTTGATCGGTTATTTTGTTTTTGATGACCGTTTGAGTTTTATCGTAAATATAGGGATGGCAACAATTTTATTTGCAGTATTCTTAAATGCAATAGTCAGGCATCGCATAGTGAAATAAAGTTTTAATTAATTCTCATCAGTATTTTTAGTATTTTTAATCAATGGCAGAGAAAATCAACAGACAGAAACTTGCTTCCTTCGGGAACTTAGATCTTCTTGCTAAGCAAATTGTTGAGGGTTTTATAACAGGACTTCATAAAAGTCCGTTTCATGGTTTTTCTGTGGAGTTTGCAGAACATCGTGCATATAACAAAGGTGAATCAACAAGACACATTGATTGGAAACTATTTGGTAGAACGGAAAAACTTTTCACAAAAAAATATGAGGAAGAAACTAATTTGCGCTGCCAAATAGTTATAGACTGCTCTAGCTCTATGCTCTTTCCATTAAAAGAAGAACAAACGAAATTACGGTTTTCGACATATGCTGCCGCCTCATTGATTGAACTCTTAAAGCGTCAGCGAGATGCTGTTGGAATAACACTCTTCACAGATAAGCTTGACATTCATACAAAAGCAAAGTCTTCAACGAGACATCATCTATACCTCTATAGTGAGTTAGAAAAACACTTAAAACAATATACCGAGAACTCGAAAAAATCTACCTCCACTGCTCAGTCCTTGCATGATGTTGCTGAATTATGTCCCAAAAGAAGCTTAATTATCATATTCTCAGATCTTCTCGACAACCCGGAAAAGAAAAATGATTTCTTCGAGGCATTACAGCACCTTAAACACAACAAACATGAAGTCGTTGTTTTTCATGTAATGGATAAAAAAAGAGAACTTGATTTTGAATTGGAAAATCGACCTTATAACTTAATTGACATGGAAACCGGTGAGAAAATTCGCCTGCAACCATCTCAACTAAAGGAAGAATATCAAAAGTCGGTGAAAGAATATTTTCGCTCAATTGAACTAAAGTGTACTGATTATAAAATTGACTTTGTTCCTGTTGACATTCAAAATGGTTACCAAGACGTACTTTTGAAATACTTGCTGAAAAGACAAAAATTATTTTAATTAAGCTTTGTGGGCTGATTTATTCAAATCCAACACACTTTTTACAGGACTAAAAATTGCTGAGGGGATTTCTAAGAAAATTGTATTCCAATCGCTCATTCCTCCATTCCATAAGCCCGGTAATTCTCTATAAAGAATCTCTTTCCCTTGATGTGATTTCTTTACAACAAAAAACTTCGAATCATCTCGAAAATCTAAAATATTTAAATTATTGCCAAAAGCATCTGTTTTAGAAACAACTATAAATACTGGATTGAAATGACTACTTGCCTGGACAATTTCTTGCTCAGAAGCCAAATCTTTTATCTGAGCTTTCTCAATAATTTGATTGGTGACACCTCCTTGTTCTGACACCCAGAATGGACCTCCGCCGGGCTCACCTTCATTCTTCACCATGCCAGCAACACGAGTAGGTCGGTTTAAAAACACTTTAAGAGAATGAACATCCATGTTGCTTAGCAAGTCTGATGAAATAAACTGATATCGCGTATTCAATTCAATCAAACTCTCTTTAGAAAAGTCTTTTGATAATGCTAAAAGTTCTGCTTTGAATTTTAATAATAGACTCATTGCAATCTTCCAAGTTTTTTCAGTCGCCTTAACTTTTGAGTTGTGCTGAATATTATCTATGTTTTTTATCAAAACAATATCACCATCTATTTCATTCAAATTATTCAAAAGAGCACCGTGTCCAGCAGGTCTTTTCAAAAATTTATCACCGTGCTTAACGACATCTCCATCATTGTTAAAGCAAAATGCATTTGTTTCCTCTTTTTGATTAGAAAAACTAATATTTGAATCGTCTAGAACTCTCGTTTTTATATTTGACTTTATTGCTTGTTCAAACTCTTTTTGAACGGTGAAATGAATCTTCACACTCTCCCCAAATAAAGACTGGGCCTGGAGCACTTGATCTTGAAACGCTGTTGAAACAGAAGAGTCATATTTATGAAAAGGAATAAGTCCTTTTGGTAAAACAGCAAATTTATTAAGAATGAATTCAACTATTTCAACATCATTCAAGTCACTCGTTAACCCCTCTTCGACCAATTCATTATAGAAAGGAAAACTGTCAATATTATCAAAGAATTCATTTATTTCTTTAGAACTAGTTCTATTCTCCAACCATTCAAATAAAAACTTAAACATTCTAGAACCAGATCCTGAGCCCGGAATAAAGAATGAAGGTGTAAATTCCAAAGTATCAAAATTATTGATCATCATTTCTTTTTCATCATCAGACAATCGAACGATACCATTACCTGCAGAGCAAGATTCATTCAGTTTTACTTGAAACTCTTGCTCAAACACTTGATTTTTCTGTAAGATGATTTCTTTCTTCGTTTCTATACTCATACCTTAGTAGTAGAATAATTAAATTAATGTTTTGAAAATCGGTCTCGAATATATAAAATATAGATGGAACAAAAAGGTTGGAAAAGGAATTCCTTCTCCTTTTATTCGTGATTTCTACAAAACCTGTTTGTCAATTTCATTAGACTCAAACTCAAGAGCTGAGTTAAAACAACTATTTACAAGATTGAAGTCCGATCAACGAATTCTAAAAATAGAAGATTTTGGCGCAGGCTCTAAAAAGCTAGGAAGCTCAAGAAAAGTATCTACCATTTTGAAGACTAGTTCTTCCAAAGGAAAGTATGGAAAAATACTTTACCAGCTAAACAAGCACTATCAATTCAAAAACTGTTTGGAATTAGGCACGTCTTTAGGTGTTGGAACAACATATCTAAGTCTTGGATTTCCAGCATCAAACATTACAACAATTGAGGCTTGCGGCGAAACAAGAGCAGTAGCCCTTGAAAACTTCGAAATCAAACCCAATATCAATTGTGTTCATTTAACATTTGAAAATTTCTTAAAAAACCATCAAGATATTATATATGACTTTGTTTATATAGACGGACATCATGATGGGGAAGCGTTGAAAAAATACATTAAAATGCTTGAGCCATTCACTAATACCAATACGATTTATATGCTAGATGATATTCGATGGAGTCAATCCATGTTTTACGCGTGGAAAAACTTATCTAACTATGATGGTTTCGGAGTGGCCATTGATTTATTCAGAATTGGAATACTAAGAAAGTCAAATTCCTGAAGAAGGAAATTTGAAAGCTTCTCTAGAACTATCGCAATATATTATAACCCTGGCATTCCTCCCATCCCTTTCATCTGCTTCATCATTTCTTGCATTTTTCGGGGGTTAGACATCATTTTCATCATTTTCTTGGTGTCGTTGAATTGTTTCATCAATTTATTCACTTCAGTAACGTTAGTTCCTGAACCTTTGGCTAAGCGAATTTTACGACTATTATTGATCGAATCTGGATTTTCTCTTTCATGCGGAGTCATTGAATGAATTATTGCTTCAATGTATTTAAAGGCATCGTCTTCAATTTCAACATCCTTCATCGCTTTCCCCATACCAGGCATCATTCCCACCAAGTCTTTGACATTACCCATCTTCTTAACCTGCTGCAATTGACCTAAGAAATCATTAAAATCAAATTGATTCTTCTTTATTCTTTTCTGAAGTTTTCTCGCTTCTTCTTCGTCGAATTGCTCTTGAGCCCTTTCCACTAAAGTAACAACATCACCTTTACCTAAGATTCTGTCTGCCATTCTTGCCGGATAGAAGACATCTAAAGCATCCATTTTCTCTCCAGTACCAACGAACTTAATAGGCTTATTTACAACTGACTTAATTGTTAAGGCAGCTCCACCTCTAGTATCACCATCTAACTTTGTTAAAACAACACCATCAAAATTAATTTTTTCATTGAATGATTTCGCGGTATTCACAGCATCTTGCCCTGTCATTGCATCAACAACAAACAACGTTTCTGTGGGGTTAATCGCAGACTTAACATCCGCAATCTCTTGCATCATTTTTTCATCAATAGCCAATCTACCTGCGGTATCGATGATGACAACATTAAATCCATTACTTTTCGCATGCTGAATCGCTTGTTCTGCAATTCTAACTGGATTTTTCTCTTCTCTGTTTGAGAATACTTCAATTCCCAATTGTTCGCCAAGCACATGCAACTGATCAATGGCAGCAGGACGGTATACATCACAGGCAGCCAAAAGAGGATTTTTTCCTTTTTTAGTCTTTAAGTAATTACCTAGTTTTCCTGTAAAAGTAGTTTTACCAGACCCTTGCAGTCCAGACATTAATATAATACCCGGATTTCCTTTGACGTTTATTTCAACTTCATTTCCTCCCATTAAATTCACCAATTCTTCATGGCAAATTTTAATCATTAATTGTCCTGGAGAAATTGCGGTTAATACGTTTGCACCAATCGCTTTTGCTTTAACTGTATTTGTAAATTCCTTTGCAGTTTTAAAGTTAACATCAGCATCTAATAACGCACGACGCACCTCTTTAAGTGTTTCTGCAACGTTAATTTCAGATATTTGACCTTGACCTTTAAGTACTTTAAAGGCTCTTTCAAATTTATCCGTTAAATTTTCAAACATAATTTTTATAATTTTCGAA
The DNA here is from genome assembly GCA_905480145.1 of uncultured Flavobacteriales bacterium. GTDB lineage: Bacteria > Bacteroidota > Bacteroidia > Flavobacteriales_D > Crocinitomicaceae > UBA4466. The sequence continues at coordinate 69,875 of CAJQPA010000001.1, forward strand.
CCACAAAAATAGTTCTTTTTTATTAAGTTTTCAAGCGATTAAGCCTTGTACAATTTTAGTTTACTTTCTTTTCTGTTCTAGCTATTCTAATATTCAGATAACCATATAGAACAGTCATCACAGGGCTAATTAAGTTGAAGAAGCAATAAATCCAATACTCACCTGTGGCAACACTTAAAACTGATGATTGAGCCGCACCACAAGTATTCCAAGGGAAAAGAACTGATGTAACTGTTCCTGCATCCTCAAGTGTTCTACTCAGATTCTCAGGCTTTAAACCTCTCTCAGGGTAAATATCTTCAAACATTTTACCTGGAACTACTATTGCTAAATATTGGTCAGAAGCTGTTGCATTGAAAAATATACATGTCCCAGCAGTTGTAGCAATCAACGAACCGGTTGATTTAGCGAAGACAACAATGGACTTTGTAATTTTCTGAAGTAGTCCGGCAGCCTCCATGACACCGCCAAAGCACATCGCACAAACAATTAGCCAAATCGTATTGAGCATTCCATTCATTCCCTTTGTTTTGACTAATTTATCGACATTATCAAATCCAGATTGAACAGCTGTTTCATATGACATAGAGTTTATAGCGGCTTTATATGATGCCTTGAAGTAGCTCCCCGTTTCTCCTGAAATTTCTTTTACAATCTCAGGTTGAAAAATAATAGCTGCAACAACTCCTAATAAGGTTCCGATAAACAAAGCTGGAATAGCGGGCATCTTTTTAACAATCAATAAGATGACTATTCCAGGAACAACAAAAAGCAACGGTGAAATGTTATAAGTACTATCAATAGCATTCAACATATTTCCTACCCCTTCTTCTGATGGTTTCGTTTCTATGAAAAAACCAAGTATCAAAAATATTACAAGTGTGATTAAAATAGAAGGAATAGTTGTCAAAGACATGTATTTAATGTGTGTCACTAAATCAGTCCCCGCCATTGCCGGAGCTAGGTTTGTAGTATCTGAAAGAGGTGACATTTTATCTCCAAAATACGCTCCTGAAATAATGGCTCCCGCAACCATTCCTTGACTCATTCCTAGAGCTGTTCCTATTCCGATTAATGCAACTCCAACTGTCGCTACGGTGGTCCATGACGAACCAGTTGCCAGCGCAATAATAGCACTTACTACACACGCAGCTACAAGAAAAATAGTAGGGTTCAAAATTTCTAAACCATAATAAATCATCGTTGGAACAATCCCTGACATCATCCAAGTACCTGCCAAAGCTCCAATAAGTAATAATATTATTATTGCAGGTAAGGCAGAATTAATACTATCGACAATTCCTTTCTGAAGCTCCTTCCATTTGAAACCCAATTTTAATCCAACTAAAACAGCAGCCATCCCAGACAACAGCAATGCTATCTGATTTGGCCCATAAGTAGCATCTTCTCCATAATACAAAACATTGATGGAAAGGAAGATTATTAAAAATAGAATTGGTACAAATGCTAAAAAGAACGAAGGAGTTTTTTGTTTCATATTTATAGTAATTCGGTTATCAAATTATGGTGCAAAAATACACAATTAATCCTCTTTTGAAGGTTTGACTTTATAGAAAAGTAAAAGCATGACAGGAAGAATTGTAAGATCCGCAATTAACGCAACCAATAGTGTGATACAAAGAAGAAGCCCCATATAAATTGTTCCTAAAAAACTAGAGAAAATCAACAATAAAAACCCTGAGCAGAGAATAAATGTAGTCAAAATCATAGCCTTACCCGTCGTTAAATAAGTTCTTTTTAGAGCATAGAGTTTGCCTTTTCCTTTGAGTAGCTCATATTTAAACTTGCCTAAAAAGTGTATGGTGTCATCTACCGCAATACCAAACGCGATAGTAAATACGATCGATGTACTTGTTTTTAAATCAATACCTGAATAACCCATAACACCAGCAATAAAAATAAGCGGGATTAAATTCGTTATGATACTGATTATCATAATAGGAATAGATCTATAAATAAAACCAATTATTAAGGCAACAATTAGAACTGAAACAGACAATCCTTTGACAAGACTAACTGTCATATATTTCAGATTCTTATCAATTAAGTGAGCAGTTCCTGTAATGCGGTATTCAATTGCTCCATTCATTGTTTTAGATTCTAAAAACTCCAGCAACTTTTCGTTTTTCTCAAACACCACTGAATTTCCAAGGTCAGGAATTCCGCCACTTATTCTAGTGGTTGTTTCAGTAGAATCAACAATCGTTTTTAATAAAGCGCCGTTGTTTGCAATTCGAATCGCTCTTCTATACGAGCGGAGTTCCCTTTTTTTATTCGGTAATTTAAAATAATTCTGATTTCCGGCATGACCTGAACGATTAATAACTTTCAGCATTCTAACCAAGGAATTCTTTATTTGAACCTTATACACATTCGATAAATAATTTTCTACTGAGTCGATTGTCTGTAAGATTTCTTTATTCCAAACTGACTTGGAACTATCGTTAACTTTGACCGCCAATTCAAAAGGTCTGATTCCCCCATAATGGTCATCAAGAAAATTAAAATCAATTTTTAATGGCTCATCGGCACTTAAATCGTCCATTAAAAAATTGTTGCTTTTTAGTTGCATCAATCCCACAATACTCATGAGCATAATTATCGAGGTGGACAAAAGGATTGTTTTTCTCCTTCTTAAAATCAATAGAAAACCTCTTTCCAAGTACTTTTGCCAAAAGTGATTTTTCTTCGATTCTCGAACAAATTTTGGTCCTGGAAAGATATAGAACAGCAAAGGTAATGTTAAAAATGTCAAAGCGAATGCAATTAAAACCCCACATCCCATAACCACACCAAAGACCTGAATGGGTTGAACATTCACAAAATACAATGAGAAAAAGCCAATTGATGTTGTCAAAGAGGTTAAAAAAGTAGCCATCCCAACTTCTTTTACTGCTATTTTTATTGCTTCAAAAACAGAATCTTCCACCCTAAGTGCATCCAAATACCTTGAAACCAAATGGATCACATCCGACATTGAAACCACAAACATAATAGAAGGAAGTGTGGACAATACAATATTCATGGGCTCCTCAAACATTGCCATCCCCCCAACAACCCATATCATTGAAGCAAATATGATGACTTGAGGAACTAAAACACCCCAAACTGACCTAAAGGCTATAAATAAAAATATTATGATCAAGAAAGCACTTAAACCAACAAAAACGACCATCTCAAACGTCATTTTTTCAACATAATACTTTTGCCCTATTGTTCTGCCAGCAACCCGAGTTCTTTCGAATTCATAGTTATCCAGAGAAGTGTTTATTAAGTTGGCTAGTTCATCACTATTCTTTTTTGAAATATAATCTGTATGACGAATAAACAGGCATAGGGACTTAGCATCATTAGCTACAAGTGTGTTGATTAACTCCTTATTCTTATAAATTCTTGCCGAATCTCTCTTTGCGTTAAAATCTTGCGGATTAAAGTAAGCAATTGAATCTGTTGCGCCAGATGAAAAAAATAATTGTTCGCTTTGATTCGTGATAGAAGTGACAAATTTGATATCCTCAAAGGATTCAAATTCTTTTGTAAGCTCTGAAACCTTGTTAAGAAACTTTTCATCAAATATTCCATCCTCTCTTTCAATGGCAATTAATAAAAAATCATTGTCCGAAGTAAATTGCTTTCGATAGGATAAAAAGTAATCTGTTTCAGCATCATTTGCCGGAAAAAACTTCTCAAAATCATAGTCAAACTTAAGCGCAGTAATTTGGAAAACAAAGAAAATAGTTATCGCGAAAATTGCAATTAAACCTTTCCAAATGTTCTTTTTAAATCTTGCTTCTCCAACCATTGAATAATATTGATCGTTATCGTTAATGTCAAATGTAATTGTTTGACATGCTTAAAACAACTATGACTTAACACATTTGAAAATAAAGTCAAATTTTACTAACTTTGAGAAAAACTAAACAATGAAAAAAACTTTACTTATTGCAGCTGTTTCAGCTTCTTTCCTTGGAAATACACAAACTATGACTCAGGCGAATGAACCAACTGTTGGCCTATCCACAAATATGTATCTCTGTGATTCATTTACAGTCGATTTAGCTGGAATAACAGGAACAAATGTCACTTGGGATTTTACAGGATTAACAGGTATTCCAAATCAAACAAGAATAGTTGCAGCTATCGATCCAGCAACATCATCTAACGCTGCTGATTTTCCAAGTTCAACTTTAGCATTAACCGTTGAAAGTTCAATGAATTCATTTATGACTTCTACCGCAACTGAAAGAGTTTCTCAAGGTTTTACTTTTTTCGAACAGTCTCTCGGAGATGTATTGGTTAAATTTAGTGGAGATCCAGAAACGGTTGTTACCTATCCATTCTCGCAAGGTGATGTTCTAACTGATAATTTTTCAGGGTCCTTATTTTTCAATTTGGGAGGACCTCAATCATCTGCCGTAACAGGCAAGGTTGTTGCCACTGTAGATGGCACAGGAACTTTAAACTTGCCGTTTGGCGTATCTCTTGCGAACGTGCTCAGATATAACATTACAGATACTTCATTCACAACAGTGCCATTCTTAAATGATTTAGAAATTATTCGTAATCAATATGAATATTATGATTTTGCCAATAGCCTACTTCCAGTTTTAACAATATCAAAACTAACTGTTCAAGCACCAGGATCAGCGCAGCCCCTTACAGAATTTTCATTAGTTCTTTCTGCAAACGCTACTGAAGAGTTTTTAGCAATCAAAGAGGGTGTTATTGAGAATTTATCAATCTTCCCTAATCCAGCTGAGAATGAAATTACTATTAATGGTGACTTTTCTGAAGATGCATTTGTATCGATCATTGATGCTTCCGGTAAATTAGTTAAAGCACAAGCAATTCAAAACGCAACTAAAATTGACATTTCAGATTTCAATAATGGCTCTTATACATTAAGATTTGTGGACGGAAATACAGCAGCGACAGAAGTGCTTATTAAGCAATAAGTCTTTCGAACATTGAAAAGTCCTGTGGTTAATACTGCAGGGCTTTTTTTTGTTCCCAACATTAAATGTTAACAAATACTCAAAGAATGCCCCATTATTATTTCTTTTAGGTGTTACATTCGTAATTGAATTGGTTATACTCAAAGAACAAAAGATTATGAAGATATTGTGCATTTTGATTTTTGTCATTACACCACTTGTGTCGATGGCTCAAATTAACCAAGGTTTGAACCCTGAAGAGCGTGCATACCTTTATCATATTGTAAAGAAAAGTCCAATTTTAAACAACAACTTCGGTCGTTATTTCGATTATCAAGGTCCTGAAATTCTTTTACGCAACAAAAAGGTTAATTTTGATTCTATTGAGCTTTTAATAATCAATCAGCCAGAAATTCTTCACATAAGAAAAGACGAAATTGCAAAATCACCAAAAGGATTGATTGCAGAGGCGGCTAATAAAATGGCTTTATGGGAACTAAACAAAGTACTTCTAGCAAAAAGAGTTTCTCAGAAAGATTTAAAACAATATCAGAACGAATACAATGCATTCGAAGAAATGCTCTTAGTCCACTTACCTAATTCTGCAAAGAAAACAATTGATGGTATCACGACTCCAATTAAAAAGATGCACAACCTTATGAACCCGAGCCTTTCTTTTGATGACAAGGTTATGATAGTTGAATCTATTCGACTTGGCTCAATTCAAGATGATGAAATGGCATTGAATGCAATTAATTTAGCGATCAACGAGTATGTTCAAAAAAGGGCCTATCAAATATACAGAGCCATGGGCGGGGAAGCTGATATATTTGACAATATTCTCGTTGCGGCCGGAGATGGAAGCAGCACATCAGGAATGCTCGAAGAACGAGAGAAAGATGAAAAAGGAAGATGGAACAAGGGACTACCCAAAGCAGTTGGACTTTTCCCTTACCAAATCACCATTGAAAAAGAAGAAACAAAAAGAAGTGTCGTTGAGAAGATAGAACCGATGCGCTATTCAATTACAGATTTAAAAACTGTAGGAAATAATAGAATTACAAATTTACATTTTGATGTTTGGGGTTACAATTCAGAAAAACAAACTACTGTCGTCATTGAAAAAAATGGATTGAATTATCATTTATTCGGCTCCAAAGACACCAGGTTTTTATCACCAGACTCAACTTTTTCAGATGGTACAACCTATCAATCAATCATTAATGATTTAGAATTTAATAAAGTCGCAAAACTAAATGAAGCCATTTATGGAAAAAAAGGATTTGATTACTGGATAGATTACAATAACAAGAAAAAAGACGGTGTTGAATTAAAAATTATTAAAAGAGAAAAAGAGTATTCTGACTTAGGTTTCTCTTCGATTTCAACATCTAGAAAAGCATCAAGACGAGTTAAAAAATCAAAGCGAAATGCCAGAAAAGCTGGCACTGGATCTGGATCTTTCGACGGAGAACCAACAACTTACTCTGGAAGAAAGGAACGGAAAAGTTTACAAAATGAAATTGTTTATCTCTATGATATTTTCGAGGCTTACAAACGAAAAATTGCAGCTCTAGAGAAACAAAAAAAAGAAGCCCTAACTCTGCTTGCCACCTATCAAAGAAGATTGGATCACTTTAAACAATTGATGGGCTTAAAATGGGCTACCTTCATAGAGAAGGATGGCCTTTATACATTTGAAGACTCTACGACGTTTGATATCTTAACGCAAGAATTTCAATTTCCTGCCAGTCAAATTCAAGAAGATTTCGAAATTAGATTAATTGGCATACCAGAATCTTGCCTCTCAAAATCTGCGGACGAAGTGATGATTCATATCAACTTAATGGATGCCGAACCTAATTACAATGCAAGAATCAACTTATCTTTAGAAGATGTCTTTGCTTCAGACAAATGGAACTTACCTACTCCACTTTTTACCGAAAAAGACAGTGTTGCAATTCAGGTGTTTTTCGAAGGAATACTAAACAAAAAAGTCGACTTTTCAATTATTGCACGTGGACAAGGAATTGGAAAATGGAACGGTGTTCGCACAATTAAAGATTCTAAACCAATAGAGTTAAAAGCCTACCCACAAGGACAAAAATTTGATCCAACATTTGTTCGGTTGAGAAAATCAGAAGTTTTTATTCATATTAATCGGTCAATTGTTTTAGAAGTAAATTCATTTACTGACCCTGTAAAATCTAGTCTTGTCATTGACAATTCGGTTATTTCTTCAGGGCAGAACAAATATAACTTATCTAAAAATGATATCCTTTCAGCTTATAGGACAGCGGCAATTATGAAACAATTAAAAAGTGAAATTAATGTCTTAGCCGGGAAGTATTTAACAAGAGATAAAGCCAAAATTGTAATCGATCGTTTTAACAAGGAAATTGCAAAGACAAAAGTAAGTGTGGGAGCAACTTCATTTAAACAAGGAGACTTAAAATAACTTTACCCATTTCATTCAAAAAACTCATCGGCGAAATTAACAAGATACACCTTATCTGTCGCCCTTGTAAGAGCCGTATATAGCCATCGGTAATAATCTTTATTCAGTACATCGTCGTTAATAAACCCCTGATCAATATAGACGTTAGCCCATTGTCCACCTTGTGATTTATGACAGGTAACCGCATATGCATATTTAACTTGGAGTGCATTAAAGTAAGGGTCCGCTAGAATTGCATCATAACGATCTTTCTTATACCTTATATGAGAATAATCTTTCTCAACAGAAAAAAACAATTCTTTCATTCTCTCTCTCGGTAAATTGGGACCTTCTGCCAAAATTGACTCGGTATGTATTATTAATTCTACATCTCCAAGATCTTCATAATCTACAAAACGAACAATTACGTGGGCGAATTCAAAGCCATGTTGTTCTTCAACCTTTTTGACACGTACAATTTTGATCAACTCACCATTTGCAATGAATCCAATTTTTGTTTCATCGCCTAGCCAGAAATAATTGTTTTTGACAACCATGAGACAATCGCCTGAACAAAGCATTTCTTCATGCCATAATATTCTCCCCCTTATATGTTGATTATAAAGATTAGCTTGTTTATTTGAACGGGTTATTAATATGGTATCCTCTTGGCCATAATTATTGTAGCTAGACTCCAATTCATCTTGCAACTCATTCCCTGTAATACGAACCAAATCTGTATTCTTTTCCAGCTGAAACTTTGGGTAATCGACCCACTCTGTATTGCGCAATAAAGTAGCATTTTTTAATATCGAAGAGTCATGAGATTGTCTCAAAACTTCTTTCAGCTCGAAGGAGTCTATGTTCAATTGACTGAAGTTACTTTGTAAATAATCAGTACTGAGTGCTGGAGAATAATCGCTACCTACAGGTGGTAATTGTCCGTTATCGCCTATTAAAATCAACTTACAATTATGGCCAGAATATACATATTCAAATAAATCTTCAAGTAAATTTCTACTGCTCACTCCCCCATCTTTTGAAATCGTGTAATCTCCAATCATAGATGCTTCGTCAACAAAAAACACAGTGTTTTTATATATGTTCTGCTGAAGGCTTAGTCCTGCTGAAATTTCAACTTTTGATTTTCGCCTATATATGTGTTTGTGTATTGTAAATGCATCCTGACACGACTTATGACTAAAAACTTTGGCTGCTCTTCCTGTTGGAGCCAACAAAACAGTATTCACCTTGTAACTGCTCAACGTTCGCACAAAGGCACCGAGAACAGATGTTTTTCCTGTTCCAGCATAACCACTAATGACAAATAAATAATGACGTGCCTCACGCTGTCGAACAAACGCTTCCAGTTTCGCAAAAAGTACATCTTGACTTTTCGTTGGCAGCAGTCCAAACTCTTCTACTAAACGTGAATAAAAAGAAATATTGGACATTTTATCATTAGATCGTTAATTGATTTCAATATTAAAATCAATCTAAACAAATGTAATTAATGCAAACAGAATCGACGATTAAAGACTCTTTTTGTTTAGAAACATCTTCTCATTGATTAAAAGGTTTAAAAAAACTATCCTATGAACATTGCTAAAATCGAAAAAATCGTAGTTTTGTTAAAAAACAAACTTAAAGTAGAATTATGACTAATAATCTATCAGTTATATTAAAAAAATATTCGGTTCCGACATTATTCTTTATTGCCGGAATAGCAATGTTATTAATTGGAATCACACAAAATCAAGGATTGTCTTTCAACCTAGCATCCATAATGATGTTCATTGCTGGTGGACTCAGTATCATGTTTAGTAATGGGAGTTTTAAGCCAAGTCTAATCTATATTTTCGGAGCAGCTGCGGGTGTTGCTGGTTTGGTGGCTTTATTTATGTCGTATAATAGTGTGGAAGAAACAAATACATATAATAAAAACTATGCTTTTTGTAAATCACTGGCAACGCAAAATTTGCAAGACATTCGCTACATACAGAAAGCTCATATGGAGAAAACTGGCCGTTTCATTGGTACTTGGGAGGAATTGATCAATTTTACAAATAACGGAACCGTTCCTTATGTGGTTACTTTAGGAGATGTACCAGGTAGAAAACTTCAACCAGAAGAAAATAATTTTTTATATACAGGTAATCCACCTATCGATAATGATATGACTGAATTAGAAGCATACCGTCTGTCTAAATGGGTTGAAGGTCCATATTTCTATCAGTTCAAGAATTTCAAACGAGACACTATTGAACGTCGAATTATGGAATTAAAGTTCGAGAATAAAACGTATAAAAAAACGCGTGAGCAATTAGGATTTTATAAATTCTCTCCTGATTCATTGTCTTATATTCCTTTTACGAATGCAAAGAAACAATGGAGTTTGGAAGTTCAAGATTCAGTTAAAGCTGGAGAAGGTACTTTCCCTACAATTCGTGTAGAAGGAAATATTCCTTTCGCAAATATCCAGGGTAAGAACGGTAACCAAGAACTAATGTACTTCGGGTCTATTTCTCTTGAGGAACTTGGTGGATCTTGGGAAGAAAACTAGTAAATGGGCTTAACTCATTTATCAATTATCATTTCCGGGAGTAAGATTTTGTTTTCTGTTCATCAAGATGAGAGACTTCTGAATCAATCTGAATTTACCTTCAGCAATGAAGAACAACAAAAGGAGGAGCTGGAAAATCATATAGTAAAGCATTCCTTTCTATCTCGAGGTTATGATGAATACCTTCTAAGTTTTAGTTCAAATAAATCTACTTTAGTTCCAAATAATATTTTTGCAGAATCATCTGCCAAGGCCATTCATAAACTTTGTTTTGGTCCCTTGACAGAGCACAATGATGTTGATTACAATCGAATTGCTGAAGTTGGCGTAGTGAATGTCTTTGAGATCCCTAGTTGGATAAAAAGATTTTTCATTCTTAAATACCCTAGAGTAAATATTCAACATGAAGGATCGTATATCGTCCGTAAAATGTTGGACAAGAATTCCTTTAAGTTAAAAGCGACAATCTCCTTGCACTCCAATTATTTCCAGTTTGCCATTGTAAAACATAGTAAACTGGAGTTCTTTTCTTTCTTTGACTTTCAAAACGACGAAGACATTCTTTATCATTTACTTTTTGTTCTTCAGCAAAAAGAATTCACCGATGAAAAAGGTACAATTGAATTCATAGGTTCTTCTGAAGGAAATGCAGCACTTATTCAAAAACTAGAAAAAAACATTCTTAGAATTAAAGAGTTGAATCAAATCAAGATTGACAAAACGGAATTATACATTCAAAAAGCCCAAATTCTTTGCGTATAATAAGAGGTATTTATAAAACAAGATATTACAAAGTTCAAAAGGGGTTTCATTCGAGACCAACTACAGACTTTGCAAAAGAGGGATTGTTTAATGTTCTAGAGCATCAATATCTCTGTGAGAACATGGATATTCTTGATTTGTGTGCTGGAACAGGAAATATTTCTATTGAATTCTTATCTAGAGAATTAGGCAATGTGATTGCGGTCGACAATAATTTCAACTCTATTCGACATATAAAGACAATGGTCGATAAATTTGGCTGTGAAGATAAAATTCATGTCATAAAATCAGATCTTTTAAAGTATTTAGAGAAATCAGAAAAGCAGTTTGATTTAATTTTTGCGGACCCTCCATATGAATTCGAGCACTATGATAAAATGATTGATTTGATCTTTGAAAAAGACAAATTAAAGGAAGATGGACTATTAATTGTTGAGCATGGTGCAGAAACAAAGCTCGAAAACAGAACCCATTTTCAATTTGTCCGTACATATGGAAACATACATTTTAGTTTTTTCGAAAAAAAATAAGGCTTATGAAGAGAATAGGACTGTTCCCAGGATCATTTGACCCTTTTACTAAAGGGCATGAAGCGGTTGTTTTAAAAAGTCTAGATCTATTTGATGAAATCATAATAGGCGTTGGCGTAAATGAGTCAAAGAAATATTTATTTACTTTAGAAAAACGAATTGCTCATATTCAAGCTTCTTTTTCTTCAAGTCTTCCTATTAAAGTTCAATCGTTTCAAAAACTGACCGTTGACTTTTGCACAGAAATAGGAGCATCACATATAATCCGTGGGTTAAGAGATGCTAAAGATTTTGGCTATGAAAGACCCATCGCCCATTTGAATCATGAATTAAAAGGAATAGAGACTGTTTTTTTCTTAACAGATCAAAAATATTCTTCAATCAGTTCATCTATTATTCGAGAAATCTACAAAAACGGTGGTGATATATCTTCCTTTGTAACGAAGTCTGAATTACTCGTTTAATTCTTATGGTACAATTAATGTATCACCAAAGCAACTCATTTGAATGAGAATACTTAAAAAATAGAATTATGCGTCATTTTCTCTTTCTTTCTTTTCTTGTTTTCAGTGGCATTAGTGCTGGTCAAGTTACCATTCAAGGTTTTGCACCTGGATACGTTGGTCAGGAAATAGAAGCGTATAGAGTTATCGACTACATAAGTGATATGCAAGAGAAGATTGCATCCACAACAGTTGAATCCGATAGCAGCTTTACTCTATATTTAGCATCAGAAATCACCCAAAAAGTGATCATTAAATCAAAAAATAATACCGGATTTTTGTTCATTCAGCCGGAAGCGAAATACTCTATTCTATTTCCAGAAAAAGATGAATACACGGCATATCGTCCAGAAGGGAATCAAGTTGAAGTAGGTTTCTATAATTTAGATTCTACGGACATCAATTATAAAATGCTTGGTTTTCAGCGATGGATAGATTACTTCTTGGGTAACAACTATCACTTGAAAAGTACAGATTCAGGGAAATTCTCTAAAAATTTAGATGGTTTTAAATCACGGGTGGAAAATGCATACAAAGATGATGCTAGTTCTTATTTTAAAACCCATGTGCGCTTCACAATTGCAAGTATGGATAACATACCTCATTCAGAACAGAAAGACAGATATTCCAAGTATCACTTTTATATAAAGCACACCCCTATCCAATACAACAATGAAGCTTACATGCTTTATATTAAAGATTTTTACCAAAAAATGATTCCTAGGTTATCAAATGAATCCAATCAGTTGGTGTATGAAGGCATTCTTAAAAGTAGTCCATCAGCGATCATGAAAGGATTCGGAACTGAATATACATTGAGTAAACTAGGACTTCGAGAATTAATAATGATTAAATCATTAACTGAGGTATATCATTCAGATGATTACCCTCAAACAAATATTATTTCAATATTAGACAGTTTGTCATTTAGAACAATTATGCCCGAAAATGCTGTAATTGCAAAGAATTTAAAACTAAGAATTACTGAATTGGTCCCCGGTGGGAAAGCACCAAATTTTGTTCTAATAAACGATGGAAAAGAAACAAAAACGCTTCAGAATTTTCAAGAAAAATTTCTCTATGTCCATTTCTTTGATCCAGAAAGTGAAGATGGAACCAAAGAACTGCCTTTATTAATTGATATGCATGAGCGATTTAAAAATGAGATCCAATTCCTCACTGTTATAAGAAATCGTGATTTAAGTGAGCGCGCTTTGGAAATCATGAATTCTATCCCTTGGGACAATTACCAGTTAAAGAGCACACATAATATTTGGGAAAACTACCACATAAAGGCCTTTTCACAATACACCCTAATAGATGCAGCGGGCTATATTGTTTCGAGTCCATCTTTAGGTCCAACACCAAATGGTGAATATGAAACGATCGATAAAACATTCTTCCAAATTCAAAAAGGAATGAATCAAGAGTAAGGTTTTCTTTCTTCTGGTTTCGGGATTTAAAGCACTTTATTTTATTAATTTTACAGCTCATTAAATGAGTTATGTATGCGCTTCAACCTATCAGAAGTTACTGAGTTAATAAGAGAACGGAGAACAATTGTCCCAGAGCAATTCAGTGATAGAAAAGTTCACAAAGAACAACTTGAGCTTATTCTTAACAATGCTCAGTGGGCTCCTACCCATGGCAACACGCAACCTTGGCGTTTTAAAGTATTCATGGAAGAAGGTCGTGAAAAATTAAGTGACTTTCTCGCCAAAACATACTTAGATATAACTCCGAAAGAAAATCAAAAGGATAAATCGCTGGCCAAACTAATAAAACGGCCTTTACAGGCATCTGCAGTTATTGCTGTTTCAATGAAGCGACAAGAGACAGAAAAAATATTAGAGATAGAAGAAATTGAAGCTGTAGCTTGTGCTATTCAGAATATGTCATTGACATCTACGGCCTATGGGCTCGGATTTTTTTGGTCAACACCAAAATTAATCTACACTCCAGAAATGAATACATTTTTAGGATTGGAAGAAAAAGATAAATGCTTGGCACTATTCTACATAGGATATCCAGCAATCGCATGGCCAAAATCACATAGAAAACCTTTAGAATATACAACAGAATGGATAACCCAGTAGATAACGTTGTAGATTTAGGGCTCGTTAACTACGTTCAGCACCCATCCAATCCGAAATATGTCGTATTTCGTTTTGCGGACATTGAACGGGCCAATTCTTATGAAGAAGCATTGACTAGCTCTAAAATTTGGTTTGAAAAAAGTTCTGACTTTAAAAGAGAAAAAGAATACTTTCTTTTTGGGATTCATAAAAATGATTTCAAAAAGGCCGAAAAAATTAATTATCTAGTTGAAGCGAAACATAAGAAACCATTTATACCATTCAAAATTCTGCGCTATACGGTTATGATTATATCTGCAGGAATTCTAACAATTGCAATACTTGGTTACTGTAATAGTAGAAAAATACTCAATTCAATAGATAATCCTTCTGCTTTAGTCAACATTCAAAAATAAATGGAATAAAATCCGTTTCTTGTCGTTCAATGAATTCAATGAAAATAATCTTATTAATTTCTATAACTTGCCTCAGCTTTCATGTTGATGCCCAAATTAAAAATAAGAATGCCAAAGTCCCATCTTATTTTGGACTTCGCGTATGCCCTGTTTTCCCTACTCAGTTCATCGGTGAGAAAAGTTTATCACTCACCCAAGGTGCTGATGAAACCGTTAAAATTAACACTTCGATTACACAAAAAATTGGCTACTCGTTTGGCGGTGTCGTAAGAGCTGGTTTAACAAAAGTAGTTGCCCTTGAGACCGGTTTAAATTTTACGCAACGTAGTTTTGATCTAACCATGGATCTTCCTGACTCTTCGTTATCAGGGACAAATGACTTTAAATTTATAGCATACGACATACCAATCAATGCCTTGTTTTACATAAAACTAAGCGAAAAATGGTACATGAACGCTTCTTTAGGACTCGCTGTAACCTTTGCCCCTACTCATATTGGAACAGCATCACAAGTATCATTACCTCCTATAAATGGGGTGTCACTTCCAGAGAAACGTCATGAATTTTATCATACCGGACTCGTTAAAAATAAGATTGGATTAGATTTGAACGCAAATGTAGGTTTTGAGTTTAGAACCGAGAAAAATGGTTTTTTCTATTTAGGTGGGGTGGCAAGAGTTCCCTTTAAACCACTCTTTGATTTGTATGTTCAATATGATTACACTGGAACAGATTACCAAAGTATACTTAATGGTCCTGTTGACGGTTCATTTCTTTCAATTGAATTAAAATATTTCTTCCCAAACATAAAAAACAAAGGTGTGCAATTTCAAGATGGACCAGTAGAGCAATAATAAATTAATGAATTCTTTGCTGATTTAATTGTTAGAATCCCCTATCTTTCGGGTCTAAACAATTCATTAAATATGCTAGCAAAAATCGTTTACTCCACCCTATTTCTTAGTTTGTCTTTGTATTCTTTCGGTCAGAATGTAATGACTGCTGAGCAATTAATAGAACTCAATCGAGTATCTGCTATTGGCATTTCAGATGACGGCCAAAACGTTATATATAGCTCTTCAAAAGTTGATATTGCTTCCAATACAAAAAAGTCAACACTTTATGCTTTAAACCTAAAAAGTAAAGCTGTTAAAGAAATTAAAGATTACTCTGCTTATATCAAACCAACTGGAATTTCAATGGATGGCAAATTCAAATTATCCTCCGAAGAATTTAAAATTGAAAAAATCAGTGGTGTTGATTTGTATCCTCAATTGACAGAATCAAATGTATTGATATACAATGATTTGAACTATCGTCATTGGGATAAATGGGAGGATGGAAAATATTCACACGTTGTAATTGAAGAGATAAAGTCAGGAAGTAAAATTGACCTGATGGAGGGAGAACCATTTGATTGTCCGCAACAACCATTTGGAGGAAGCGAAGATTACATCTGGAATTCTGACGGGACCAAAGTGCTCTATGTGACAAAGAAAAAGCAAGGAAAAGCTTACGCCGTAAGCACAAATACTGATATTTATGAATATGATTTAGCGTCAAAAACAACGAAAAACTTAACAGTATCGAATAAAGGATACGATACGCAACCAGCATTTTCTAATAAAGGACATCTAGGCTATCTGCAAATGAAACGGGATGGATACGAATCTGACAAGAACGACATCATAATTATTATAGAAGGAGAGAAAATAAATCTAACCGCGCACTGGGATGGAACCGTTAATGAATTTCATTGGTCTAATGACGGGGCTTCGATCTATTTTATTGCCCCTATAAATGGAACCGTTCAATTATTTGAAGTTCACCCTCCTAAGAAAAATGGATATGCGGTAATTGAACAATTAACCAACGGCCAATTTGATGTTCACGGTATTGTGGGACAAGCAAAAAACATTCTGATCGTGAAAAGAAGTGATATGAATCATGCAACAGAATTGTATACCGTTGATCTGAAGACTCAAAAAATGGCTCAATTGACATTTGCTAACGCGACTATTTACAGCAAACTGGCGATGAGTAAAGTGGAGAAAAGAATGGTTCCAACAACTGATGGTAAAGAGATGGTGAGTTGGGTAATTTACCCGCCAAACTTTGATCCAACTAAAAAGTATCCTACGCTACTTTACTGTCAAGGTGGACCTCAAGGTGCACTAAGTCAATTCTATTCTTACCGATGGAATTTTCAATTAATGGCAGCAAATGGTTATATCGTAATTGCTCCAAACAGAAGAGGAATGCCTGGCTATGGGGTTGACTGGAACGAGCAAATCAGTAAAGATTACGGTGGACAAAACATGGATGATTATTTATCGGCAATTGATCATATCACAAAAGAATCATATGTAGACGAAGAGAGATTAGGATGTATTGGCGCTAGTTATGGAGGTTATTCTGCATTCTATTTGGCTGCAATTCATGAAAAAAGATTTAAAACATTCATTGCTCATGATGGCATATTCAATTGGAAAAGTATGTATGGAACCACTGAAGAGCTGTTCTTCGTTAACTGGGATCTAGGAGGTGCGCCATGGGAAAAAGCCAATGAAGCAGCCCAAAAAAGCCATAATCAATTCAATCCTGCAGAAAAAGTAGAAAAATGGGACTCTCCGATTATGGTTATTCAAGGAGGTAAAGATTACCGTGTTCCAATTGGACAAGGCCTAGAAGCATTTCAAGCAGCTCAATTACAAGGATTAAATAGTAGATTGTTATACTTTCCAGAGGAGAACCATTGGGTACTAGATTACCAGAACAGTTTGATTTGGCATTCTGAATTTAAGAAATGGCTGAGAGAGACATTGTAGGCTTAAAATTGAGGGAAATATGATTGGAATTGGCAATGGGATTGGTGAAGCATTGCAAATCATTCTTTTGTTGAGTGCGTTTTCGCTTATAATAATTCCAGCTGTGTTTATTTTGGGTTTTAAAAAAACAAAGTTGATTTCAAAACTTAATGGAACAAAAAAAATATCAATTCTTATTCTTCTGTATTTTATTTCTGCGCTTTTGGGGCATTTAATCTTGTTAAAACTAATAACATTCGGGTTCTATTATGGTTTGATATGGACGAGCACTTTACTGTTGTTGGCAATTTGCTTCAACCTAATTATGTATAGAAAAACTAAGAAAAACAACACTGATACTCCATTGCCAAAATCTCGTTTCGAATGATTAATCATTCGAACTCAAACGTACTTTCTTTGAAATTTGATTAACTTTAAATCGCTCGGTGAAAGCATTTTCAGAGCGTTGTCAAAAATGAAAAATTGAGAACTAAGAAACAACCCTGTTAAACTTATGCGTTTTAATCTTGAGAATATTCCTTCCCAAAAAGGAAAAATAGCAATTGTAACCGGAGCTAATTCTGGGCTTGGAAAAGAAATAACAATTGGATTAGCAAAAAAAGAAATAAAAGTAATAATGGCTTGCCGAAATCAATCCAAAGCCGAATCAGCAAAAGCCGAAGTATTATCTAAAGTAAATAACGCTGATTTAGAAGTAATGATTTTGGATCTTAGCAGTTTAAGCTCTGTTCGAAATTTTGCTTCAGCCTTTGGTAAAAAATATAAGCGTCTTGACTTATTAATTGAAAATGCTGGAATTATGGTTCCACCGCTTTCCAAAACAGAAGATGGATTCGAAAGCCAAATGGGTGTTAACTATTTTAGTCATTTTTTACTTACCAACTTGCTGTACCCATTATTAAACAAAACGAAAGGTTCCCGCATAGCAACCACGAGCAGTTTGGCGCATGAAAGCGGAAGAATTGACTTTGATAATTTAAACGCAGAAAAAGGATATTCCAAAATGGGAGCATATGGGCAAAGTAAACTGGCTTGTTTACTTTTTGCGTACGAACTAAAAAGACGGCTAGAAAAAGCTGGAAGTAACGTTATTGCCGTTTCCTCCCACCCAGGAGTATCCAAAACAAACTTATTTGCTAATTTTCCTAAGATTGCTCAAATTCTAATGGTACCACTTCTACCAATTTTTACACACTCACCTAAACATGCTGCCTTACCGACATTGTATGCTGCTCTGAGTGCTGATGCAGAAAGTGGAGATTACTATGGTCCAACAGGATTTAACGGAATGAAAGGAAAACCTGGAAAAGTGAAATCGAAACCACATTCTTATGACGAAAAGGTCGCATCTGAGCTTTGGGATGTTTCTGAAAAGCTCACTGGAGAAAAATTTATTTTATAAAAAAGATTTGCTAGCAATATCTATACGAACAAATCGATTTCACCCATTTTATTTGGAACGTTTGTGACAATTGCAATATGACTTAATAAATAAAATCAATTAATTTTCGTATTTTTAAATATGAGGGTTTTAACATATCTAACGCTAGCAGCGACTTTATTCTTCGTTGGGTGTAAAAAAGATAAAACAGACATTATCGATTATCGGACGCAGTTCACTGGAAATTTTATTTTCACTCAAACCTGGTCATATGGAGGCCCAACAGGCTCAGGGAGCAGTGAGGAAGAACATCTAGGCTCGATAAGAGTGTACCAAGAGTCAGATGAGAAGATCAACCATGAAATGGATAATATTGAACTACCCAGAGATAATAAAATTGTCATCACATTAGACGCAGACAAAATAACCTTTTCTCAAATAGATGAGTCAGGAGTATTCGTTCCACGAAACGAAGATTTTCCTTCCACAGGCAATGACTTAAAACAATCCGGTTACTTTTCAGAAAACAGGGATACGGTTCATATTTCAATTGAATTTGGACAGGGTATTGGCTGGGAAGAACATGAAATCACAGGAATTAGGCAATAATAATAAAAAATGATTCAAAGAGACTCGCACACCAACATAGCTTTAACCCAATGCGGATGGGCTTCTTCGAAATATCAAACCACCCAAATCAACTAATTCATAACTAAAACAAAAATATTGGTCAACCTGCATGATGCACACAGACTTGGCCTTTTCAACCAATAACCATGACGTTAAATAGTCTAAAAAATATCATAATACTGGTCATAAGCTTAACAATGATCTTGAGTTGCAAGAAAGTCAATGAAGATTGTAATTTAACCGCCTATCCAAATGCACCAAATAGCGAATGGTTCAAATCTCATAGTGGTTCTAAAGATGAGTCTCATGGGCATTTTATTTTATCCTGTTCAGATGGTGGTTTCTTGCAAATAGGAGAAACAGGAGACATTACTAAATCTTCCAAATTGTTAGCAATCAAAACAAATGGTTCCGGATCATACTTATGGAGTAAGGAAATTTCCACTGGTGATCACAACTTGGGGAATTCTGCTATAGAATTAAATGATGGTTATTTGATTTGTGGTGCTCAGGACAAGAATAGTTCGATCATCAAACTCAAAAAATCAAATGGAGATGTTATTTGGAACAAATCATTTGACAATGGAGGAAGTGATGCATTTGAAAATTTGGTTTTGACTTCCAACGGTTTTATGGCAATAGGCTATATAAATGCTGAAGACGATCAAAACACATTCTATACACACGGAACAGGATATCTTACATTTTTAAATGATCAAGGAGAGAAAACAAGTGGTAAAAATATTGATATATCTCATCCATACAGAATAAAATCGCACAACAATGAATACATTATTTCCGGTCTATCAAACGGAGCAAGTGATTATGTGTTGATGAAAACAGATAGCCTTGGCAGCAACATATGGACTAAAACATTCGGTGGTTCGAGAGACGACCACTGCTTTGGAATGGATATTACGAATGATGGATTTATTTATCTAACAGGGCATACTCTTTCAGACACTGAGAACTGGGATACCTACACCATGAAAATCACGAATAATGGAATCCAATTGTGGGAGATGAAACGGGGGAATCCTCGAGGATTTAAGCCAAAATATATTCACGATGAGGCTTGGGGAATAAAAGCCACTAGTGATGGTGGATGCCTCGTAGTTGCGGGCACAGGAGATGAATACGGGCGATACAGAAGAAGATGTGGGAATGATGGAGATAACTCCAACACCTGGCATATATACTTATTAAAGTATGATGCTAATGGTAATCTAGAATGGCAACAAACATATGGAGGCGACAAAGGCGTAGACTGGGCTGGAGAAGATATAGATGTTACCAGTGATGGAGGTATCATTATCGCTGTTGACAATGGAGCTTTTGGCTTTCTTAGGCTAGAACAATTTTAATGAATTAATGCTATTTTCATGCACTAAACAAATCGGCTTAAATTTGTTTCTATGAACACAAACGTTTCGATTATAAAAACCAGGAAAAAGGATGCTGAAATACTCCGAGAAATGGCGATTACCACTTTTCGAGAATCGCATGGCCACAGCGCTTCTACTGAAGATATAGGTGAATACATAAATGCTAAATTCACATTGGAAAATATAGAAGGAGAATTATCCGATGATTCGAATGTATTTCACTTGGTTTATGTCAACGAAGAACTGGCTGGCTACTCGAAAATAATCTATAACACAGCCTACGAAAATCTCACAAAAGACAACAGCACCAAACTCGAACGATTATACGTTCTAGAAAAATTCCATGACCTAAAGATTGGTAAACAACTCATGGATTTCAACCTAAATATCGCGAAACAAAATGCTCAATCAGAAATTTGGCTATACGTCTGGACAGAAAACTACCGCGCTGTTAGCTTCTACCAAAAGTATGGTTTTCGACAAATCGCCGAAACTAATTTCCAAATTTCTGTCCAACACTCTAACCCAAATTGGATTTTAAGTATGGAGTTTTAGGCAATACTCCTAATTGAATAAATCAATTGTTATGTTTTTTTTACCTTTGTGAATATGCATTATTTCGGCTTCTTCATTATCACCATCATATC
This sequence comes from uncultured Flavobacteriales bacterium, assembly GCA_905480145.1. Classification (GTDB taxonomy): domain Bacteria; phylum Bacteroidota; class Bacteroidia; order Flavobacteriales_D; family Crocinitomicaceae; genus UBA4466. The sequence continues at coordinate 90,987 of CAJQPA010000001.1, forward strand.
TTTTTGTTCATCAGCCCAAGATCTAGATTATTCCGACAATTACAATTGGGCTTACCTTCCTGGTGATACTATAGTCTGGCCTGAGTTTGTCGAAAAGGATACTCTCGCCAGCCAAGTGGATGTTTTTTTTCTTTACCCGACCTTTTTAATTGATAAGAAGGATGAGCGCTGGAACTACAACATTGATGATTCAACGCACAGATCAAGTGTTATTAATTCAATTAGGATGCAAGGTTCTGCATGGGGTTCAGCAGGAACAATTTACACACCATATTATCGGCAAGCTCATATTAAAGCATTCCGAGATATTGAAAACGATGGCGAAAAAGCATTAATATTTGCATACAATGATGTTCGAGCGGCTTTCAAGTATTATCTCGAAAATTACAACAATGGTCATGCAATTATTTTGGCGGGACACAGTCAAGGTAGTGTAATGCTATCTGAATTAATCAAGGATTTTTTTGATGGAAAACCACTTCAGAAAAAATTGGTTGCCGCCTATCTGCCGGGAGCAGGTATTACAAATGAAGAATTTAACGAAGTTAAACTAATGACTCATCCAGAATCTGTTGGGGGCTACATAACTTGGAATACATTCAAAAAGAACTATGACCAGCCCAACTATCATAATTGGTATAAAGGCAAGGCTGTTATTAATCCTGTAACTTGGGATGAATCGGAATTTGCTTCTAGAGATTTACACAAAGGTTTTTATTTTACAAATGGAAAAATGTATCGCGAAAGTTTTGAAACGAATACAATTGATGGCGCTATTTGGATCACCGTTCCCCATTTCCCATTCCGTTTAATGGCGCTGAAAATGAAACATTATCATGTGGGCGATGTAAATCTGTTTTGGGAAGATATTCGTCTTAATTCTTTGGCGCGAATAAAATCGTATTTTAGGCTATAGATCACTTAATAAAAAATTATTTATCCATTAGGAGGTCGCTTGGTATTCTTCGAAAGTGATGCAATCCCACATGAAGTTCATCTTTAGTCAGAGAAAGGAAAAGCATAGTGGGGTGATTAAAAGATTAAGATGTTGAAAACTTTATAATTATGTCAACTTCTATTATTTACGCTATATTAGAGTTTTAGTAATCCAATTTTGCTCTGACGTTATAGCTAATTAGAAAATAAAGAGACATTCACTTTGCGAGTAGAAGTAAAAAATCCAAGAATGGAATGTTACAAATGCATGCGGCCTTCAAGCGCATGTATTTGTAAATACATTAGTCCTATCCTTACAGAGACTCGTTTTATTATTCTTATGCATCCCAAAGAATACATTAAAGAAAAAAACGGAACAGGACATATGACTAGGCTCCAACTTGAAAATTCAGAAATCATAGTTGGTGTCGATTTCACTAATAATAATCGTGTAAATGAAATACTGGCTAAAGAAAAGAATTCTTCTTTTTTACTCTATCCGGGAAAAGATAATTTTAACTTATCGCTTAAGAAAAGTTCAGAAATAAGTTCATTTATGGGAAACAACCCAATCATCTTCATACTAGATGGAACTTGGCCTTGCGTTCGAAAAATGCTAAAGCTAAGTAAGAACCTTCAAAAACTAAAAAGAGTGAGTTTTGATAATGAAATTAAATCAAAATTTATTATCAAGCAGCAACCAGAATCTCTTTGCCTTAGTACAATTGAATCCGTCTACACTGTCGTGAATTTACTAAAAGATGGAGTCGAAAAATGCGAGACAAAGGGGTTCCTACTTCCTTTTGAAAAAATGATAGAGCATCAAATCGAATGCACTCTAAACCCAAATAATAAAAAGTATCGCCCAAGTAAGAAAAAAGAGATTCTTCCTAAAACAATTTATAAGAAGAAAACAGAAAGAAATATAATTTTTGAAGAAAACCGTTAGATGCCTTTTTTATATTAATGCTCGTTCTAAACAATGATATTTATTAAACACGAATAAAAATGGACCTAGTAATTCTAATAAAGGCAAATAAGATTTAAGTCTTCAATACTATCCGAACCAAACATCATTGATCACTTCCTTTCCGGCAAACTCATTGATTCTCTGAATAATAATGGATTTACCGTGGGATAACTCTTCTCGCATAACAGAAGAATCCATTTTTAACACCAGCTTGTTATTCTTAATAGAAATCTCTTTTGTTCTGTTTGCGACCGCTACCCCCATTAATTCTGGCCAAGCCTGAACAATTTCCAATTGCTTCGCCCTGTCTTCATATCCATATGCTTTGAACCAACGGTCAATCACCTCTTTTAAAGGAGCCTCATTCGAAGTCCTTTTTAGGTCGCTATATTTACTTTTCTTCGACATAATTCAATTCTTTAACCGAACCTCCGTTTACTTCAAATAGATTGAAATCGAGATTACTATCTGCAAATATTTTTTGAACACGCTCAGCGTCTGTATCTGTCACAAGTACTTGACCGAAAAAATTATCCGAAACTAAATGCATTAATCGCTCTACTCTTGAGTGATCTAGTTTGTCAAAGATATCATCTAAAAGTAAGACTGGCAAAACTCCCAAGTGATTTTTTAACCATTCATATTGTGCGAGACGTAGTGCAATGATAAAAGACTTTTGCTGACCCTGTGAACCAAATTTCTTTACCGAATGCCCTTTTATTTCAAAGACTAAATCATCCTTATGCGTACCAGCATTTGAATACCTGGTCTGCGCATCTTTATGTCTATTTTTAACGATTAAATTTTCGAAACTATCCTCATTCAATTGAGATCGATACACTAAATGAACTTCTTCCTCTACTGTTCCAATGGCATCATAATGTTTTTGAAACACGGGAATAAACTCCGCTAAGAATTCTTTTCTTTTTGCGTGAATATCATTTCCCAGAACAATCATCTGTTCATCCCAAACGTCTATAGACTCTTGATCAAACATACGATGTTCTGCCATATTTTTAAGCAAAGCATTTCTTTGAGCCAGTACTTTCGAATATTTTTGAATCGCTTGAAGATACTTTCGATCGAATTGAGAAATAATCCCATCCATCCACCTTCTTCTTAATTCACTTCCTTCAGATATTAAGTCTTTATCGTATGGAGAAATCATTACCGCTGGAAACTGACCAATATGATCGGCTAACTTTTCATATTCTTGTTTATTTCTTCTAAAAACTTTCTTTGCTCCTGCTTTTACCGCACAATGAATATTTACTTTTACATCTTCTTTTATCCAATTTCCTTGAATCATAAAGAAGGCTTGATCAAAACGAATATTCTGACTGTCAATAGAATTCATATAAGATTTGCATATACTCAGGTAATGCACTGCATCCAGAATATTGGTCTTCCCTGCCCCATTATTTCCTACAAAACAATTGATGCCTTTCGACAATGAGATTTCGGAATCTTCGTAGTTTTTAAAATTGACGAGATGAAGGTTTTTTAAGTGCATTACAGCAAAAATAATTCAATTAACGGAATTCTTTCTTTCATTCATTTAATTTCTTGAAAAAAAAGGTTATTTTTGCTCGCTATTAAATAAGAACAATGTTAGAAGATATATCAGGAGAAAAGATTAAAGAACAATTTAAAAGTAACTCAACTTTAAGAACAGTTACTATTGTTGTCGGAGGATTAATTGTATTGGTTATAGGATATTTCTTGTACCAACAATTTATTGCTAAACCAGCAAATGAAAAATCAAAAGATGCAACATGGGCTGCTTTAAACCTTATCCAGAAAGATTCTACGGATATGGCGATTGAAGAACTAAACTTTCAAGTTGATAAATTCGACGGAAAAGTAGGTGGAGAAGTTTCTCAATTCCTTTTAGCAGGAGAGTTAATGAAGAAGGGTGAATTTGAACAAGCTATCGAAGCTTTAGACGGAACTAATTTAGATGACACTTATGGTCCAGCTATGGTTCTTGGTTTGAAAGGTGATGCTTATTCTGAATTGGCAAATTATTCTGAAGCTATCTCAAATTACTTTGAAGCTGCTGAAGTTAACCCTAATGATTTAACAACTCCAATGTATTTAATGAAAGCTGGGCTATGCTTAGAAGAGTTAAACAACTTTGAAAAAGCAACCGAAACTTACGAAAGAATTAAAAATGAATACCCTTCCTTCGCTTCTCAAAAGCAAATAGATAAATATATCGCAAGAACAGGGAACAAAAAGAACTAAACAAATATGGCTACTGCAAACCGCAACTTGTCAGATTACATTAAGGAAGAAATTCCAAACGGTGCCGATTTCAAAATCGGCATTGTTGTTTCTGAATGGAACGATCAAATAACCATAAGTCTGCTCGAAGGAGCCAAAGAAGTTTTAACAGACAACGGAGTTAAAACGGAAAACATTGATGTGAGATTTGTTCCTGGAGCATTTGAATTACCGTTAGGTTGTCAATTCATGTGTGAAAAAGGACATGTGGATGGTGTAATCGCAATAGGCGTTGTTATTCAGGGTGAAACAAAACATTTCGATTATGTGTGTGAGGGAGCATCCCAAGGAATTAAAGACGTTAACCTGAAATACAATACACCTGTTTCTTTTTGCGTTTTAACGGATAACACACTGCAGCAATCCATTGATCGCTCTGGAGGAATTCACGGTAACAAGGGAATTGAATGTGCAATCGCTTGTATGAAGATGATTGCGCTTAAAAAAGCTATATAACACATTACATTATGACACTAATTAAATCTATTTCGGGAATCCGAGGAACTATTGGCGGAAAAGTAAACGAAGGTTTAACGCCTTTAGACGCTGTAAAATTTGCTGCGGCATATGGAACTTGGCTAATAGCTAGAAACCCTAATCAAAACAAATTAAGAGTTGTTATAGGAAGAGACGCCAGAATCTCTGGACAAATGATTTCTGACCTTGTGGTCTCAACATTAATTGGTTTAGGAATTGATGTAATTAACCTTGGACTATCTACAACACCAACTGTTGAGGTAGCGGTTCCATTGGAGGATGCTCAAGGCGGAATTATCTTGACAGCAAGTCATAATCCAAAACAATGGAATGCTCTCAAACTTTTAAATGAATTAGGAGAATTTATTTCTGGTGCTGACGGTAATGAAGTTCTAACCATTGCGGAAAACGAATCTTTTGACTTTGCTGAAGTTGATGATTTAGGAGAAGTAAACAATGATGATACCTATTTAAAGAAACATATCGATGCAATTCTTGCATTACCTATCGTCAATAAAGAAGCCATTAAGAATGCGAATTTCTCTGTTGTAGTGGATGCCGTCAATTCTACCGGAGGAATCTTTGTGCCGGCAATGCTCAAAGCACTCGGCGTTAACCAAATCACAGAATTATATTGCGACCCAACCGGTCACTTCCCGCACAACCCTGAACCACTTCCAGAACATTTAACAGATTTATCTGCTAAAATTAAAGAAACTGGTGCAGACGTTGGCTTCACTGTAGATCCTGACGTCGATCGATTAGCAATGGTTTGTGAGGATGGGTCTATGTTTGGAGAAGAATATACTCTCGTTGCTGTTGGTGATTACGTTATAAGTAAAACACCAGGGACAAGTGTTTCAAACTTATCTTCCACTCGCGCATTAAGAGATGTAACTGAAGCGCAAGGGCAAACTTATTTTGCTTCTGCCGTTGGTGAAGTGAACGTTGTCAATAAAATGAAAGCTGAAAACGCCGTTATCGGTGGTGAAGGAAATGGTGGGATTATTTATCCAGAACTACATTATGGCAGAGATTCTTTAGTGGGAATAGCACTTTTTCTTTCTCTTTTAGCTGAGAAAAAAATGAAGGTGTCAGAATTAAGAGATAGCTATCCAGCATATACAATTTCAAAAAATAAAATTCAGTTGACCCCTGAAATTGATGTTGACAATATATTAGCCACAATGGCGAAAAGATATGTGAACGAAGAAGTTGATTCAACAGACGGTGTGAAAATTTACATCGGAAAAGAATGGGTTCATTTAAGAAAAAGTAATACGGAACCTATCATTCGCGTATATTCAGAAAGTAAATCAAAGGATTCTGCGGATGCATTCGCGGAGAGAATAATAAATGAGATTAAATCAATCATTTAGACCTACTTAGATTCTTCAAAAATAGAATTGAAATAAATTATATGAGTAAAAACGGTAACATTAAAATGTTACCGTTTTTACTTTTTTGTGTGCTATTTGAACGCATCTTCTATGAATGTGTACAGTCTCAAAAAAATAGACATGAAGAATATAATCCTCCTATTAACAACGATGATAATTACCTCGAGCTCCTTTGGTGGAGACGAGAAAATTGTCCCTTCTAAAATTTCAAAAGTAACCGTCTACTCGCAAGGCGCTCAAATTTACCGAAAAGCAAATTACTCCATCGGCAAAGGAGTAACTGAAGTCGTAATAGACGGTGTTAGTGACAACATTGATGGTAATAGTCTTCAAGTCAATGCAACCGGGAATTCAATTATTCTTGACACAAAATACAGTTTATTTTATCCGGAAAATAAGGCAATCACATCAACCGGTTTACCTTTAAAAATTAGAAGAAAAATCGGACTTCTTGAAGATTCAATTGCAATTACAAATTATACACTAAGAGAATTGCAAGATGAAATTGATGTCTACACTGCTACTAAGAGTATTTTGGCCAACAATGGAGCAATCCGAGGGCAAGGTAAAGTAAATGACTCTATCGGTCTTCTTAAGCATGCCATAGAATATTACACTGTTAAAATGATGGAGGTCAATAAGAAATTAAATAAGCTGAATCAAAAAAAATCGAAATCACAAAAAAAACAGCGTGGAATGAATCAGCGCTTAACAGACCTAAAGAATTTCCAAACAAATGGAGGTAATACACCGAAACAACTTGGACCGTCTTATAGAATTACTGTAACATTCAAGTCAGATGTAGCAGTTACTGGTAAACTTGACATATCCTACCTTGTTTCAAATGCTGGATGGACTCCTATGTATGACCTAAGAAGTGACGCGACTTCTAGTAAGATTAATCTTAACTATAAAGCCAACGTTCACCAAAACACTGGAATTGATTGGAAAGATGTTCGATTGAATATTTCAACAAACAATCCATACCACAACAAAACAAAACCTACTCTTCATCCATGGTATGTCGATTTCAACATTTACAAAGATCAATCTTTAAAAAAATATAAAGAAGGAAAAAATAGAGGAAACATTCCTCGAAAAGCGGCCGAAATGGATTACGCTGCGGATGCTATTGAGGAAGTTCAAGTTTCATCTCGGACAGATGCATTTTTTAATGCCAGCGCTGCAGGAAATGCGAGCAGTTTTGTAACTGTCGTTGATAATTTAATCTCTGCAGAATTTAGAATTGACCTACCCTATTCAATCAAATCGAATAATCAAAAACACATGGTTTTGATTAAGAATGTTGACATCAACGCCAACTATAAATACTATACCGTACCGAAATATGACAAGTCTGTGTATTTAGTTGCGCAATTGTCAAAATTGGATGAATTACAATTAGTCCCTGCAAAAGCAAACATCTTTTTTGACGGAACTTATATGGGAGAAACTTACATTAACCCTTCTTCAATGGATGACACACTTAGCTTAAGTCTGGGCAAAGATCCAAACATTATTGTCAATAGAGTTCTGATGCAAAAAGAATGTAAAACAAAGGTTGTTGGCACAAAAACAGAAAGAACTTTTGCCTATTCTATTGAGGTCAAAAATCTCAAATCAAGAACTATAAAATTGGTTGTACAAGATCAAATACCAATTACTACAAACGCAGACATAGAAATTGAAACTTTGGATATTTCAAAAGGAAAACTAAATAAAAAGAATGGTTTGATTGAATGGGAATTTAATCTGAAACCAAAACAAAAAAAGGAACTTTCTTTAAGTTATAAAGTTAAATATGACAAGGATAAAAATCTTGTAGTGAATTGACCCTAAAAAACCGACTGTTCCCACAGTCGGTTTTTTTATGCTTATTTATCTCTTTCTTCTGAAACGTTTTAGATAGTTTTCATTAGATTTGAATTGATGAAGAAATTTGATATCCCAGAATATTACAGATCACCAATAATCAGCAAGGTCAAAGCGAAAAGAAAATTAGAAGATCCTCGCAAGAAGAACTTCTCCCCATCTTCTCTTCAGTTTGATGGAATTGAATTTATTATAAGCCGCCACTTTGGTTTTTGTTATGGTGTTGAAAATGCAATAGAGAAATCCTACAACGCAGTTCATGAGAATCCCGACAAACGCATTTTTCTGATTAGTCAAATGATTCACAACCCAGATGTAAACGCAGATCTTCAAAATTTAGGTGTCAAATTCATTCAAGATACTGAAGGAAATGTGCTGATTCCTTGGGAAGATATTAATTCAGATGACATTATCATTATCCCTGCTTTTGGAACAACCATTGAAACAATGGAAATCATCAAGTCAAAAGGATTAAACACTAGGATGTATAATACTACTTGCCCATTCGTTGAAAAGGTTTGGAATCGTTCAAAAAAGCTTGGAGAAAACAATCATACCGTCATTATTCATGGCAAACATATGCATGAAGAAACAAGGGCTACGTTCTCGCATAGCCAGTCAAATTCTCCTTCCATTATATTAAAGGATATTCATGAAGCTAAAATAGTTAAAGACTGCATCAATGGGAAATTGAGCAACGATGAATTTTTAAAACAATTCAAAGGAAAATATTCCAAAGGGTTCAATCCAACAATTCATTTGACTAAAATTGGAGTCGTAAATCAAACAACCATGTTGGCTTCAGAGACTCAAGAAATTGCTGACTTTTTTAGACAAGTGATGGTTGAAAAATATGGCGAAGAATCAATCAACGATCATATATCTGACACCAGAGATACTTTATGTTACGCAACAAACGACAATCAATCAGCCACTCTCAAACTTTTAGAATCAGAAGCTGATTTAGCAATAATTGTAGGAGGACATAACAGCAGTAATACGACTCATCTTGTTGAATTATTGGAGAAAAAATTCCCTTCTTACTTTATTAGAAATGAGCATGACATTCTAAACATCAAGGAAATTAAATCATTTGACATTCATAAAAAAGAACTAGAAACGCGAAAAAATTATTTTCCTAAAAAAGAACTTCTTAAAGTCATCATAACTTCTGGAGCTTCATGTCCAGATGCTGTTGTTGACAGAGTAATTCAACGTTTACTGCATTTAAATAATGTGGAATTTAATGCAAATTCAATCGAGTTTTAATGGAAAGGTTTATTAATATTTTAATTATTGATAGTGATCTGGAAATTCAAAACGGGTTAAAAGAAATACTAATTGGAAGAGGTAATAACATACTATCTTCCAACTCGTTAGAAGATTCCATACCAATTATTCAAAAAAAAGAAATCGGTATATTCATCATCAATATTGAAAATTCTTCGGAAGGATTAAAAATTATTAAATCAATAAAAGAAAATAACTCATTAAGTAAAAGTTATATTATCGTGTTGGCAAAAGAAGATAGTTCTGGCGCTAAATTGGTTAAGGGGATGCATCACGGAGCTGTTGACTATATCACTTATCCTTTTAATAAAAATCTAATTCGAAGCAAAATTGAAGTCTTCAAATCTTTATATCATAAAGATCAACGAATAGGGCAATTATTGAGTAACATCTTCCCTGTTAATGTGCTAGAGGAGCTATCTACAAATGGTAAATACTCTCCTAAAAAAATTGAAAAAGGTTTAGTACTATTTACAGATTTTGTCGACTTTTCGATGAAAGCTACAAAACTAAACCCTCTAAACCTCATCCAGCAACTCGAGAAGCACTTCATAAAGTTTGATGAGATCATTGAAAAATACAAATTAGAAAAGATTAAAACGATCGGAGACGCCTACATGGCATTAGCAGGAGTAACTGAGAATAATCCAGAGCCTGCAATTAGAGCATGCCTAGCTGCAATAGAAATTCGAAATTATATGCGAACGGAACAAGATACTGCGATCGCGATGAAAAAAGATTTTTGGGAAATAAGAATAGGAATGCATATGGGTCCTCTTGTCGCGGGAATTATTGGCACTTCGAAATACAATTTTGATGTATGGGGAGACACCGTTAACATAGCATCTAGAACAGAATCAAGCAGTAAGAGTGGTTCTATATCAATTACCTCTTCTATTTTAGAGCCTATAAAAAACTACTTCCATACAACACCAAGAGGTAAAATTGACATAACAAAAAGAGGGGGAGCCATTGAAATGTTTTACTTAAATGAATTAGATCACTCTTTTTCAATGTATAATGATGGGGCCTATCCAAGTGCTGATTTAAGATTAAAATGTGGGTTGCCATCCATTGACTTTTCACAAATGCGAGTTCATATTTTAAATCGATTAAAATCACTTTTACCAGCCGATTTGCATTACCATGACATCCCACACACCCTAAATGTTGAAAAAGCAGTTGTTCGATATGCAAAACTTGAAGGAGTGAGTTCAGAGGATATTTTTATTCTTCGAACTGCAGCACTTTTTCATGATGCTGGCTTCATTATGCAGTATAACGAAAATGAAGATTTCTCTATTAAAATAATGGAGTCAACCCTTCCTATATATGGATACTCTAAAGAACAAATTTCTATTATTTCAGATATTATCCACGCCACTAAATATAAAGTAGAACCAACAACTCTTCTTCAAAAAATAATGTGTGATGCGGATTTCGATTACCTCGGTCGACCAGATTATCAGGTAATTGTAAAAAAGCTAAGGCAAGAAATGGCTTGCTATGACATTCAATTTACCGATGAAAAATGGATAGAATATCAATTAAAATTTCTTGAAAAAAAGCATGTTTATTATACAGAGACAGCGCAAAACATTCGATACCATGGAAAACGTTCTCGCATTAAAAATTTAAAACAAAAATTATCAGCATTTCAAATTTCTGAACAATGAAAGTATATACTAAAAAAGGTGACACTGGAACAACTCAATTGATAGGTGGCACACGCGTGCCTAAGCATTCATTGCGAATTGAAACCTACGGAACAATTGACGAATTAAACTCGTATATTGGATTAATTCGGGATCAAAAGATAAATGAAGAACATAAAATTCAATTATTGGAAATTCAAGACCGTCTTTTTACACTTGGTTCTATTCTAGCTTCTGACCCTTCTAAGGAAACAATGAAATTACCTGAGTTAAAAGAGTCAGATATTGTTAACCTGGAAGTTTGGATTGATGTAATGGATGAAGTTCTAGAACCGATGAGAAATTTTGTATTACCTGGTGGTCACACAACTGTTTCTTTTACTCAGATCGCAAGATGTGTTTGCAGAAGAAGTGAACGAATAATCACTGACTTATCTGAAAATGAAGAAGTAGAACCGATGGTATTAGCTTATGTAAATAGATTAAGCGACTACTTGTTTGTCTTAGGTCGAAAATTCACGAAAGATCTAGGAGCAAAAGAACAACCTTGGCAACCAAAAATGTAAAAAACAGCTTATTTCTAACTTAAATCAAATGTTTTGCGTCAAAAATTTGGTTTCTATTAAATTAAATTTACATTTGCGCAAATAACAATTGAAAAAGAGGTAATATGTACTGGACTTTAGAATTAGCTTCCTATTTGGAAGATGCGCCGTGGCCAGCGGCAAAAGACGAACTGGTTGATTTCGCTATCAGAACTGGCGCACCTCTTGAGGTAGTGGAAAATCTTCAAGCCCTTGAGGATGAAGGAGAAACTTACGATAATATCGAAGAGATTTGGCCCGACTATCCGTCGAGAGAAGACTTCCTCTTTAATGAGGATGAATATTAAATTAAAAATCCCGGTTAATACCGGGATTTTTTTTTAATTTAAAGTATGAACTTTTTGGGGCATATGTACTTTTCAAATAACAACGTGCAATTGATGTACGCTAACATTTTTGGAGACTTTGTAAAAGGCAAAGATTTATCGCACCTCTCTCAACTATTGCAAAAAGGCATTAAACTTCATCGCAAAATTGATGATTACATTGATCATCATCCTGCAGTCGTTAAATTAACGCATCACCTTTACAAACAATTACCAAAAGTTGCAGGTATTGCCGTCGATTTATACTTTGACTATTTATTAGCTAAGAATTGGAAAAAATATCACTCATCTGACTATATCACTTTCATCCAAACATTTGAAAATACTGAAATTAACCGTGAGACATTTCCTAAACAAAAGTTTTGGAATGTCTTAGATAGAATGAAAGCTGGTGAATGGCTAAAACATTCACAATCACTCTATGGTTTAAAGAAATCATCCCAAGGCGTTTCAAATATGATTTCATTCGAAAATGTCTTAAATGAAGCTCCAGAAGTGTTTCTTCAAAACGAGGCAATGATAGAGGAAACTTTTCATCAATTTATGAAAGAAGCAATCCCCTATTTTGACCGTTATATAAAAGAAAACATCCTTACCAACACTTAAATCCATAATAAAGTAATTAGGGTTATAACTTTATGCATTGGAAAATAATCATTACTTTACTATCAAATCAATTCTAAAAATTCTGCTTAATTCAAAAATAAAAATATTGCTCATCTTCGCTGTCATCATAACATCTCTTGTCGGCTGTGTTATGGAAATACCTGATGATAATGAGTCAAAATTTGTGCGGCCTGGAGTTAAAATTGACTTGCCGGAAATCATCAAAAAAGGAAAAATAACGATTCTTGCCGAAAACAGCTCTACAACCTACTTCTACTATAAAGGAAAGGAAATGGGCTTCGAATACGAATTATTAAAGATTTTTGCAGATGAGATTGGAGTAGAATTGGAAGTAAAAGTTGTTAAGAATTTAGATAGTCTTATTTCGATGCTAAACAGAGGTGACGGTGACCTGATAGCCTGCAACTATACAATTACAAGGGAACGCTCAAAAGACATTAATTTTTCAAAATCCTTTATTCAAACGCCTCAAGTACTCATTCAACGTAAACCAGAAGGCTGGAGAGACATGAAAGAATCTGAGTGGAAAACACAACTTATCAATAACCCTTCTGAACTTGCTAGAAAACACATCCAAGTATGGAAAAACTCTTCTTATTACCAGCGCCTTTCTCATCTCCAAGAAGAAATTGGTGACACTATTTTTATAGATGGTGTTGATGGAAAAATTGGAGGAGAAGAATTAATTGAAATGGTATCAGAAGGACTTATTGACTATACCATAACGGAGAGAAATGTGGCAAAAGTGAATCAACAATTCTTTGATAACTTGTATACAGAAGTGGAAATGTCTGTCAAACAAAAAATGGCCTTTGGTATAAGAAAATCAAGCCCGCTACTCAAATTAAGATTAGACCAATGGTTGGAGAAATTTAAATCAAAATCAACATTTAAATACATTAGCAAGAAGTATTTCAACATGAAACATGTCCGCAAGGACAACGGCACAAATTATGCTTTCTTGAATAAAAATTCAATTTCAAAATTCGATGCTTTTTTCAAGAGTGCCGGTGAATATTCTGGCTGGGACTGGCGCTTGATAGCAGCTGTCTCTTATCAAGAATCACACTTTAATCCTAATGCTCTTTCATTTGGTGGAGCCTATGGAATGATGCAATTTATGCCTAGCACTGGCCCTACTTATGGTGTATTTCCTGATTCTCCACCAGAAATTCAAATTCTGGGTGGCTCAAAAAAGTTAATGGCCGACGAAAAGTATTGGATGAAAGTTCCAAATGAATTGCAAAGGAAGAAATTTGCTCTTGCCTCTTATAATGCAGGCAGAGGTCATATTCTTGATGCACAAAGACTTGCTGAGAAGCATGGATTAAATCCACTTATTTGGGATGATAACGTAGAAAAAATGCTACTTAACTTAGCTAAAAAAGAATATTACCAAGACGATGTTGTAAGGCACGGAATGATGAAAACAAAAATCACCTATAACTATGTGAATGAAGTCATGGAAAGATACTTTCAATGGGTTACAATATATAATTGAATGTTCTTACATTTACATTAAAAAAAATCAAACATCTAATCGTCATAGAAGGCCCTACAGCAAGTGGAAAGACATCTATAAGTGTCCAATTAGCAAAACATTTTGAAACATGTATACTATCTGCTGACTCCAGACAATTCTATAAGGAAATTGCAATAGGAACTGCCAAACCATCCAGTGAAGAGCAAGATAGCGTTAAGCACTACTTCATTAACTCTCATAACCTTGAAGACGAAGTGAGTTCAGCACAATACGAAAAAGAAGCGCTCTCTATCCTCCAGGACGAATTCAAATCAAAAGAAATTATTATTCTTACAGGTGGTTCCGGAATGTTTATTGACGCTCTTTGCATTGGATTAGATAAAATTCCATCATCCAAAGAATTGAAAGTATTAATAGAAGAGGAAATTGATCTTAACGGAATCAATCCGCTTCTTAAAGAGCTAGAACAAACTGACCCGCAATACTTTAGTGAAGTAGATAAAAAAAATATTCCAAGAATAGTTCGTGCAATTGAAGTAATTCGATTGACGGGAAAAAAATACTCTGATTTAAGAAAATCTCAACCAAAAAAAAGACCGTTTGCTATTCATCGCTTTGTATTGAATCATGAGAGGCATATTCTTTATGATAGAATCAACGATCGTGTTGATAAAATGATCCAAGAAGGTTTGATTGAAGAGGCACGTTCAGTGGAACACCTGAAACATTTAACTTCCCTAAATACAGTTGGCTATAAAGAACTCTTCTCATTTTTTAAAGGGGAAATTTCGAAAGAAAGAGCAATTGAGTTGATTAAACAGAACTCCAGGCGCTATGCAAAACGTCAAATAACTTGGTTCAAAAGACATCCTGAATCTAAATGGATTGATTTTCAATCCATTGAACAATCAATGCAAGATATCAATGCTGCATTTGCTGAAAGCCGCTCATTAATGGAATGATTCTTGAAAACAATTTACCGAAATCGATAAATTTAATGCCATGAAAATAAAACTCGATCACATCATGCCTGCGCCACTTGCCTCTATTGAACATGGAAAGGATAGTATTTGGGGAAATGACATTGAATTAAAACCTGGAAAAAAAATTCTACTCAATGCATCAAGCGGCAAAGGGAAATCAACTTTTACGACAACAATATTTGGTCTTCGAAGGGATTATACCGGTACCTTAAGTTATGACGATAAAGACACCAGAAATCTTACTGTTGATGATTGGACAAAAATCAGAATGGAACAAATCTCTGTGGTTTTTCAGGATTTACAACTTTTTCCAAAGTTAACAGTTCAAGAAAACTTAATTCTAAAAAACTCATTGACCGATACTTTTACCGAAAAAGAATTAAAAACATTACTGGAACGATTAGAAATTGACAACAAATGGAATCAACATTGTGGGGTCTTATCAATGGGGCAACAGCAAAGGGTTGCTATTATTCGTGCATTAGCCCAACCCTATTCATGGCTAATTATGGATGAACCTTTTTCCCATTTGGATGAGGGGAACACCCAAAGGTGTCTTAAAATGCTAGATGAAAGAACAACTGATTTAAACGCAAGTTTTGTTCTCACAACATTAGGAGACCATCACAGTTTTAAATTTGATCAAGAACTAAATCTCTAGGCATGTTAAATAAACTACTTTTTAAAAATCAAGATAAAAAACAGCTTGTCATAGCTATTATAGGTGCATTGTTGGGAATTACTTTTCTAATTACTTCAATTCATTATCTAATAAAACTAAATGAATTTGGTGAAGGAGCAGATATTCTAGGACCTAACACAATTATTGTTCAGAAACGCGTATCAAATAGCAGCACCCTAGGTTTAACGAAAACAGATTTCAGTCTCAAGGAAATGGAGAAAATGAAATCTAAAAAATTCATCAAAGATGTTAAGCCAGTTGTCGCAAATAATTTCGATGTTTTCTTCAGGACTGCAGACTCACTAGTGCCACCTTTTAGTTCTGTTGTTTTTATTCAAACTGTTGACAGCGAATTCCTGGAGATTGAGCCTGAGAAATGGAATTGGAAACTAGGGGATGAATTTGTTCCAATGATTATGCCACGTGAATTTTTAATTATGCTAAATACTTTTATGAGTGCAAGTGGTATTCCTCCGATTTCAGATGATCTAGCCAAGGATATAAAGTTTGAATTCAAACTTTCCAACAACAGCAACTCTAAAAAAGAAACAATGAAAGTTAGAATTGCAGGTTTTTCGAACGAAGTATCTTCTTTATTGGTTCCTGAATCATTTATGAATTATGGAAATAATACATTTTCAGATGGATCTCTTCAAAAAATTACACAGGTAATGATTTCTGGTGAAGAAGGAAAGTTTGGATTAGTAGAAGAATTACTAGAAGAAAAAGGTCTAGAATCAAAAAAATCACAAATGGTGGTTGGTAAATTAAAAAGTATCATAGGAACACTATTCGGGGTTGTTTTGGGAATTTCAATCATTGCCGTATTCATGTCAGGTCTCGTATTAATTCAATATTTGCAATTGTTAATGACAAGAAACGCATATGAAGCAAGAACATTAATGAGAATGGGATATCATCCAGAAAAAATCATTAAAACATTCTTCCTTTATTTTGTAAAAATATTTGGCTTTGTATCTATTTTAGGACTCCTACTATTTATTGTTTTAAAATTCTTTTTAGACAATGCTATTGCAACTGGCGGACTTGGAATAGGAACAACCATAACATACCAAAGTATTGGATCCTTAATTTTGGCCTATTTATTATTTACTGTAACGAGTTATAGAACTGCCAGGAAAGGCATCTTTAAAGAATATTAAACGTTATAAAAATGTTAACGATTATTAAATATCTTACTATTTGAAATAAATTAAATATTTTTAATCACATTGAATAAAACAAAATGAAAATACGAATAACATTACTCTTAATTCTTGCTTCTACTATTTCATTTGGACAAGAACTTAAATTTAAAATAGAAGGTCAAAAAGATACTACAGTTAACCTTGTCCGCTATTTCGGAAAAGGATTGTACTATGCAGATACAGCAGAATTAAAAAATGGCGTTGTTAAATTTGACGGTTCTAAACAAAAAGCAGGAATACTAGCTTTGTTTCTTCCTGGTCAAAAAATGTTGGAGTTTATTTATAATGATGAAAATATCTTCATTGAAGCAAGTAAGTCTGACTTGATGGGTACTACAGTAGTCAAAACATCTGAAGAGAATAAAATATTCAGTAAGTATATCGCTTACATGGCATCAGAAAGAACAAAGGCAAACGCCTGGGTTGAAGAACGAAAACTTGAAAAAGTAGATTCTGATGAATATAAGGCACTTACAACCAAAATTGAAAAGACTTCTTTAAATGTTGAAAAATATCAGTTGGATTTGGTTAAAAACAACCCCAAGAAATTGGTTTCTAAGATTGTAAAGATGTCTATGGAAGTTAAAATACCTGAATCGCCAGTTGATGAAGCCGGTGTGATTATAGATTCAAATTTCAGATTCAAATATTATCGGAACCACTTTTTTGACAATGTCGATTTAAAAGATGACCGTTTGGTAAGAACGCCAATTTACCACAATAAATTATCGGCATACTTTTCCAAAAACATGATGATCCAGCATTGGGACACAATAATTAAATATGCCTTTAAGCTATGTGACCAATTTGAGCAAGGTTCTGATATGTATCAGTACAATGTTTCATGGATTACGAGTGAATATGAAAAAAGTAAAATAATGGGGATGGACAAAGTCTTCGTGATGATGGGAGAAAGATATTATTGTGGTGATAACGCAGATGGCTCACCTAAATCTTGGTGGATGAAAGAAGAAAGCTTGACAAAACTTTGTGAAAAAGTTGAGACTCATTACAATTTGGTAATTGGAGCAAAACCTCCAAATATTTCACTGCGCGATTCAACTGACGTTAATTGGAAAGATTTCTATTCTTTAGATGCAGAGTATACAATTTTATACTTCTGGGACCCTCAATGCGGACATTGCACGAAAATCACTCCTAAATTACAAACGTTATACGAAAAGAAATTCAGAGAACGAAACATAGAAATTTTCGCCGTAGGTAAAGCAATTGGAGAAGATTTTGAAAAATGGAAAGCGTTTATTCGCAAGCACAATCTTGAGTTTATTAACGTTGCGGTAACAGATGAGCTCTTTAATGCGGCAATGGCTGATGCAAGAGTATTTGTCCCAAGATACACTACACTTGAATCGTTAAATTACCAAAAGACATATGACATATACTCTACACCTAAGGTATTCATTCTTGACAAAGACAAAAAGATTATTGCTAAAAGTCTTTCTATTTCTCAATTAGAGAATATGTTAGATAGGCTTCAAGATAAAGCAGATGCAGAAAAACTGTTCCCACCTGAAGAGAATCCAGAGGATGAACAAATGCATTAAGAACGAATTATTGCTTATAAGCCGTGCTAATTTTAGTACGGCTTTTTTTATGAATTTATCCAATGATTTTATCTTTCATATTTTCTAACTTTACATAAACAAATTAGAATCTGTCTTATGAGATTATTCCTTTTTATACTATTCCTCTCACCTACTTTACTAATCAGTCAAAATTACTGGCAACAAGAAGTAAAATTTAAAATTGACGTAAAATTGAATGACGTTGACAATACACTTTCTGCATATGAAGAGTTTGAATACATTAATAATTCTCCAGATATTTTAGATACCATTTTTATTCATTTATGGCCAAACGCCTATAATGGAGGGAAATCTGCCTTGAGTAATCAACAATATAAAGATGGAGATAATCAACTACGTTATATTAGTGATGAAGACAGAGGTTACATCGACTCCTTAGATTTTAAAGTAAACGGAAGAAAAGTTAAATGGCATTATCATTCAAAACATGAAGACATTGCTTATGTTCTTCTCTCAGAAAAGCTTGAACCTAATGGAAGGATTTTGATTTCAACTCCATTCAAAGTGAAAATTCCATCAGGTGCTATATCTAGATTAGGACATGTCGAACAATCGTTTCAAATTACGCAGTGGTATCCGAAACCAGCAGTATATGATCAAGACGGATGGCATGAGATGCCTTACCTAGGTCAAGGTGAATTTTACTCTGAATATGGATCGTTTGATGTTTCCATCACTTTGCCAAAAAACTATGTTGTTGGTGCAACAGGTGATTTACAAACAAAGAGTGAAATCGCATTTTTAAACGCGTTATCAATAGAAACGAATGCCTCTATCAAAGAAGGTTCGAATTATAGAACAATAGAAGGAGTATCCAATCCAAATAATTTTCCTGAGTCGAGTTTAGAAATGAAAACGATTCGATATAAACAATCTAACGTGCATGATTTCGCATGGTTTGCGGACAAAAGATTTAGTGTCCTCAAAAGTGAAGTTGAATTACCTCACTCAAAGAGGTTAGTAACTTCCTGGGCAATGTACACACCCAAAAATGCAGAGTTATGGACCAAAAGTTCTGAGTATTTAAATGATGCCATCTATTATTACTCATTATGGAATGGTGATTATCCTTACAATCAAGTTACAGCAGTTGATGGAACAATTAGTGCCGGAGGAGGAATGGAATATCCAAACGTCACTGTAATAGGAAATACAGGAGATGCAATGATGTTAGAAGTTGTGATTGTCCATGAAGTTGGGCACAATTGGTTTTATGGTCAACTTGGAAGTAATGAAAGAGTTCATGGTTGGATGGATGAAGGAATGAACACACTAAATGAAATTCGATATGTACAAACTAAATATCCGGAAAATACTGCACTATCAGACATGGTCTTAAATGGTCGTTTTCATTTTAATGATCTTTGCCATCATGACATATCAGATATATCGTACAGGGCTATTGCAGGAATAGGAGAAGATCAACCAATTGAAACACATTCCGCTGAGTTTACACCGACAAACTATGGTATTATCATGTATCAGAAAACAGGGCTAGTCTTTTATTACTTGAAAGACTATTTAGGGGATGAACTTTTTGATAAATGCATGCAGACATATTACGACGAATGGGAATTCAAACATCCACAACCCCAGGATATGCAAAATTCATTAGAATTAACTTCAGGAAAAAACTTAGATTGGTTGTTTCATGATTTAATCAAAACCACAAACCATATAGATTATAAAATAAAGTATGTTGGCCTTTCAAAAAGAGGATATGTTGTTAAGACTAAAAATATTGGTCAAGTTGATGGCCCTATTGAAGTCAATGGGATTAGAAATGACAGCGTAGTTGTAACGCAGTGGATAGAACCTGGAAACAAAAAAAATGAAATCATTCTTCAGGGAGGTCATCTGGACAAAGTAGTAATCGATGACTCCAAGGATATTCCTGAAATTCATAGACAAAACAACACGAGTAAAGCCCATGGCATTTTCAAACAATTTGAACCAATCAAATTTGAAATGCTTTTTGGTGATAACGAAAAAGAACATACAAATGTATTCTGGACTCCTATGATATCTTGGAATCTTTACGATAGGATGATGCTAGGAGTGGTGCTCCATAACTACTCTGCTCCTACCTCAAGATTTAATTACTTAGTGGCTCCTTCTTATTCTTTTGGACGAAAAATGATTTCGGGAATCAGTGAATTCAGTTACACATTCTTACCCGTAAAAAACATCAAATTATCAAAGTTTGGAGTGTCTATTAAATCATTTAAGAATGATAGTATTTTTCGTGATGATGAGTCACACTTTATATCTGTCGCTCCATATTGGCAAGTAAAAATAGGAAACAGAAAGGGAAGTTCACCGATTAGTCAATACATTAGACTGCAAACAATTTACAAGAAAGACCGAAAAGGTTCAGCTCATATAGAGCATACCGGTGCATTCGTTGAATACAATTTAGACTTTAAAAAATCAGACCACAAGGTTAACTTTAAGTTGAGAAATGAATACATGAGCAATGTAAATTCATCGACTCAAATAGGTCGAATAATGATTGAATCTACCTATGAGTTTCGATATTTAAAAAATAAAATGGAACGATGGGCAGAAATAAGAGTATTTGCAGGTCAGCAATATCTTCGAAAATTTCCTTTTGGCGGAGGATATGATTACTCAATGTCCATGTCTGGTAGTGATGGACGCCAGGATTTATTTGTGGAAGAATATAATTTTGGGCGAAGCGAAACTTCAGGTATGTGGTCGCAACAGAGAATTGAAAACATGGGCGGATTTAAATCTACTAGTACTTTAGGAACAACATCTGTAGGAATGGCCACAGCAAACGTATACGTGCAAATCCCTGTTAAACTGCTTGGTTTATTTGGTTTGTTCGCTGACTTTGGAACATACCATGATGGATTAGCCATGAACTCAGCGATCAATACCGGAATCGGAGTTAGACTTGGAGACATTTTAGGATTATACTTCCCAATATGGATGAGTGAAAACTTGGAGAATTCTTATACAAATCTGAACTATGCGGAACGTATTCGTTTCACATTAAAATTCAATATTTTCAACAAACCATTTTCGCTAGGAAATCTTCTCTAACTGAGACGCAACATATCGTTAGGTGATTGACACATTATAGCCTTATCTCTGTACATTGCCAGCGGCGCCTTTAGTAGTTCTGGATGATGCCGAATAATCTCGTACCATTCGCTAGAATTAAAATCTTTTCCGCGCAAATCACTCTGATAATAAGGATCTGATTTATCAACTATGGACTTTGCCTCCTGGCCAAGGCTGTCTAAGAATTTAATAAATAAAGATTCGGACATTCTAACCGTAGATAATTCTTGCTTATTAATTCGCACACCTAAAGTATGCGCCATTGCAAGAGCTTTTCTATCTAACTCTTTATTTTGATTGTATAAAATCGTAAGCTCGTTCTTTCTGTAATACATGAGAAATCAATTTTGGGATTTCTATTAAATTACAAAATATCGACTAATCATGCAAATAATTCTTTCAACAATACTTTTTTAACGACAAAAGCATTGTTGATAACCTGATTGACCTAAGCAAATTCGCTTAATTCTAGCCAGCGGTCGCTTTTCGATTCCAATTCATCCATTACGATTGATAAACGCTTTCCTCCATTCATCAAATCATCATTGGAAGAATCAGGGTTGGAAAGAATTTCAGAAAGCTTGATTTTCTCTTCTTCTAACTTTTCCATTTCTTTTTCAAGATCATCAAATTCAGCTTTTTCTTTATAAGAAAGCTTGACTTTTTTCTGTTCTACTTTTTCTTCTTTGGAAGAATTTCCATCATCAAGTGTTGATACCTTAATTTTCTCTTCTGATTTCGCTACAGTTTTATTTGCCTTAGCAGATTGCTGTAGATGCTTACGATAGCTTGTGTAATTACCTAATAAGTCTTTGATTTCCCCTTCCCCTTCAAAAACAAAAAGGTGATCCACCATCTTATCCATGAAATATCTATCGTGCGAAACAACAATTAAACAACCTTGAAAACTTCTCAAATATTCTTCTAATACTCCCATTACGAAAATATCAAGATCATTGGTAGGCTCATCAAGAATTAAAAAGTTGGGATTCTTCATTAGAATCGTCATCAGTTTTAAACGTCTCTTCTCTCCTCCGCTCAGTTTATGCACAAAATTGTAATGCATGTTTCTTGGAAAAAGAAATTTTTCTAAAAATTGCGGTGCTGACATTTGCCTTCCTTTTTCTAAAGGAATAAATTCAGCAATATCGCGAATGACATCAATTACTTTTTGATTAGGGTCTTCTGTTTTTAATAAAGCTTGACTATAATACCCAAAAACAACAGTATCTCCCGTTACTATTTTTCCCTTGTCAACATTCTCAAGTCCCATGATCATATTCAAGAAAGTTGATTTCCCAACACCATTCTTCCCGACAATACCTAAACGCTCATTTCTTTTAAAAGTATAAGTCAGATTATTTAAAATTTTTAAATCTCCATAAGCTTTTCCTACACCATGCATTTCTAAAATCTTGGTTCCTAAACGAGCCATTTTGACAGGGATTTCCATTTCATCCTTGTCAATTCTCTGCTTAGCAACGGCTTTCGTATCATGAAATGCCTCAATTCTTGCTTTTTGCTTTACCCCTCTCGCTTTTGGCTGGCGACGCATCCACTCTAACTCTTTCTTAAATTGGTTTTGAGCTTTGCCAACTGTCGTTTCTAGACTTGCTTGCCGTTCCGCTTTCTTCTCAAGGTAATATGAAAAATTCCCTTTGTATTTATATATCGTTTGATCATCTAATTCTAGGATGTTATCACAAACAACTTCTAAGAAATATCTATCGTGAGTCACCATTAAAATCGTCGAATTTGACTTTTGAAGATATTCCTCTAGCCATTCGATCATATCCAAATCCAAATGATTGGTAGGCTCATCAAGAATCAAAAAGTCTGCATCTGCAACTAGCACTTTAGCTAACGCGACGCGTTTTTGCTGTCCACCCGATAGAGTCCCTACTAGCTTATCAGTATCTTCTAGTTTAAGCACTGACAAAATCTGGTTGACTCTTGCTTCAATATCCCATGCATTTAGCTCTGTAATGGCTTCAAAAGAATTCATAATCAAATTCTCATCATTTATGCGCATTGCATAATTATAAGCCTTAACAGCCTTCAATTCAGGAAGATCATGCGAAAACACCTCTTCTAAAATAGTATTGGTATCACTAAGTTTCTCATTCTGTTGCATAAATGCAATGCGAATGTCTTTACGGAAAACAATTCTACCACTATCGATTTGCTCTGCTTCTGTCGTTATTATGGAAGACTCTCCATACAGACAGCGCAGCAAAGTCGTTTTACCTGCTCCATTTTTTGCAACAATGGCTACTTTTTGACCTTGGTCAATACCAAATGTTAAGTCTTTAAAAATAATTCTATCACCAAACGATTTCGTCAGGTTTTCAATGGATAAGTAATTCATATATTAACGTAGTCTATCTAAAGAATCGATTAGTTGTTTATCTCTTTTAATACCTGTGTTAGCAAGAAAAGTAAATGGAAATCCAGCAATAAATAAGAATAATCCCAATCCATTTTCTCTTACTTTAGTCTGAGCATCAATCAACTGATCACCATAAATACTCAATAGAATTACGACAATTAGCATTAAGAAATAAAGACCAAAAATCAAACGGCCTAGCTTAAACTGACGCTTTAAGTTTTTATAAGACATGATGCATAAAAAGCATAATAGTATAATTGCACCTGTTCCGAGGTAAAAAGGAAAATTTGAAGTCCCTAGAACAGCTTCGTTCTCTAAAGAGTATTCTGTAATACCGTATGTACTGAAAACGAACCGACTTGTATCACTTAAGAAACTGAACAAATTACTTCCAAAAGTAACCAATGCAAGAAAAATTATGGCTAGTGATAAATACAATGTTTGTATGCGCTGAATCATTTTGATATAATTTAATTTGGACAAAGATAGTGGAATTAAGGGGAATACTCTAGCAAGATCATTTTCTAAAACAGATAAAATCAAAAGAAATAATAGTAAAATACTCTTAAATGATAGTATTACTATTATATTTACGGCCAGGAATAGATGAAAAGCCCAAAAGTACATATCGATGTTAGCAAGGAATTGTTTCTAAGAAACCCTGATTCTAGTGAGTTAGGAAAGAGAATAATTACAGGAAGTATCGATCTAATTAATGAACTTGGGTTTGAGTTATTTACGTTTAAAAAACTTGGGGAACGAATTGGTTCTCCTGAAAGTTCTATTTATAGGTACTTCGAGAATAAGAATGGCCTCTTGATATATCTAGTTGCCTGGTATTGGAGTTGGGTGGATTATAAATTGGCGTTTGCCATTACAAACATAACGGCTCCGAAAGAAAAATTAAAAAGAGCTATTGATGTTTTGGTTCAGCCAGTTCTAGTTGATTATTCCATACTGCATGTCAACGAAACAATGTTGAGTGAAATTATAATTAAAGAATCGGTGAAGGCATACCATACAAAAGAAGTAGATGACCAAAACAAAAAAGGATGCTTTAGCCAGTATAAATATGTTGTTAAAAGAGTAAGTGATATTATCTTAGAGGTAAACCCTACATTTGAATACCCACACATGTTAGTTTCTACAATTATTGAAGGTGCGCATCAGCAGCGTTATTTTGCTGATCACTTGCCCGCTCTAACGAATGTTAAACAGAACCATGATGCCATAGGAGATTTTTATACCGAAATGATATTTAAAGTCTTAGCATAATGAATTTCAATAACACACATAACGCTGCTCCTGAAAAGTACTCATTGTTGAATATATTTTCAATTCTTCTAATTATTGTTATTCTTTTTCAACCCATATATTCAATAATTATTGAAACATTAGATAACCCTCAGGACATTACTTTAAATGACAAAGAACTAAGCGATTCTGAAGAAGACGACAATCAAGAAGATGAAAGAGAAGAGAAATTCGTTGAAGGATATTTTTTGGAAACATCGAATATTTCTATTGCAAGCCTGAGTTCATTCCGTCCATTATGTGATTTGGAATATTGGAAAGATTATATTGTTGGAATTACCACTCCACCTCCAGAATTTTCAAAATAGCAGTTCACGAAATTGAATGGCTGAAATCTTTTGGTTATGCAGTTTCAAACAAACATTATCAATTTATTAAAACAATAAATGTGTTTTTAGCACATGAACTTCTATTAAGTTGTTCAATTAATTATCAAATAGTATGGATACAAATAAAAATAATAATAATTCTAATCCTTTTAAAAATTTCAAAAATGACATACCAGCGAGTATCGTTGTTTTTTTAGTTGCGCTTCCTTTATGTCTAGGAATTGCTATGGCGTCAGGGGCACCTCTTTTTGCCGGTCTAATTAGTGGGATTATAGGAGGCGTTGTCGTTGGAGCACTAAGTGGATCACCACTAGGGGTAAGTGGTCCAGCTGCAGGATTAGCAGTAATTGTATTGAATGCCATTACTGATCTGGGAAGCTTCGAAATTTTCTTAGTCGCAGTTGTACTTGCGGGTATTATTCAGTTGATTATGGGATTTGCCAAAGCAGGAATTATTGCCTACTACTTCCCTTCATCTGTTATTCACGGTATGCTCGCGGGAATTGGTATAATCATTTTCTTAAAGCAAATACCACATGCCTTTGGATATGACAAAGACCCTGAAGGAGATTTTGAATTCAACCAGATAGATGGTCACAATACGTTTGGAGAGTTGGGATACATGTTGGATAACATAAGCCCTGGAGTAATTACGATATCAATAATTTCTCTGCTGGTATTAATTCTTTGGGAAACAAAATTATTCAAACGCCTAAAATTCACCAAACTAGTTCAAGCTCCCTTAGTCGTAGTAGTTCTTGGAGTGGTTTTAGGTTTGTTTTTCGACTCATCTAGTTCTCTTCAAATAAGTAATGAGCACATGGTAAATATTCCTATTGCAGAAAGCTTTGCAGGTTTTTTTGAAAATTTTTCTTTTCCAGATTTTTCTGCATTAACTAACCCTGCTGTATATTCAACAGCCATAGTAATAGCCGTTGTAGCAAGTTTAGAAACACTTCTTTGTGTTGAAGCTTCAGATAAGCTAGATGATTTAAAGCGAATCACACCAACAAACAGAGAATTAAAAGCTCAAGGGATTGGAAATGTAATTGCAGGACTAATTGGCGGTCTGCCTGTAACACAGGTAATTGTTCGAAGTTCAGCGAATCAACAATCAGGAGGTAAAACAAAGGCATCAACTGTAATACATGGATTATTGTTGCTTACAAGTATTATTGCGATTCCTGCCGTGTTAAATAAAATTCCTTTAGGTGTCCTTGCTGCTATACTTCTTGTGGTTGGGTATAAACTAGCAAAACCAGCATTATTCAAGAAAATGTATCAACAAGGGGCAGGACAATTTATTCCTTTTGTGGTAACTGTTGTGGGTATTGTATTCACAGACTTACTAGTTGGAATAGCGCTAGGGCTTGTTGTGGCAATATTTATTATTTTAAGAAACAACTACAAGGTGCCTTACAAGAAGGAAAATTATAACGGAACGGATAAATTAAAAATAATGCTATCTGAAGACGTCACATTTTTAAATAAAGCTTCAATTCTAAAAGCACTATCTGAAATCCCGGACAATACGGAAGTTATCATAGATGCTAGCTTCAATAAATTCATTCACTATGACGTGATTGAAATCATTGAAGATTTTCAAATAAGCGCAGTCAATCGAAAAATTAAGGTAGAGGTAAAAAACCTATCAAGAGATAAGGTTAACGAGCCAATACAACATTTTAAACTAACTAATAAATAATATTATGCATACTCAAACAAAAAAAACTCAATCTGAAATCACTCCAATAAGTGCATTAGAATTACTGAAACAAGGAAACTTGAGATTTGAACAAAATATTAAATCACCAAGAGATTTAAAAGCACAAGTTAATGAGACACAGGAAGGACAATTTCCGTTTGCAGCAATTTTAAGCTGCATCGATTCTAGAGTTCCAGCGGAGCTTGTATTTGATCAAGGAATTGGAGATGTTTTCAGTGCTCGTGTTGCAGGAAACATTGTCAATGAAGACATTCTCGGATCATTAGAATATTCTTGTAAGGTTGCTGGCTCAAAATTAATAGTTGTTTTAGGACATTCTAAATGTGGAGCCGTAACAGCTGCATGTAACAGTGTCGAACTGGGGAATATAACGTCATTGTTACAAAAAATAAATGTACCCAAAGAAATAATCAGCAGTAATGAAATTGACCAAGAAAGTATAGAACTAGTTTCGAAGGAAAATGTCAAAGCGTCCGTTGAAAGAATAAGAAATGAAAGCCCTATTCTCAATGAAATGGAAAAGAACCAAGAAATAAAAATAATCGGAGCCATGTATGATGTCTCGAAAGGTAAAGTTTCTTTTTATGAATAATAAAAAATGCATCTGTCAACATTAGTTTGGCAGATGCATTTCAGTTTTTATCAAAAAGAATTGGACGCTACATCAATTTCATTTTTAAATAAGTGAACATCATTGCTTGGTTGAAAGCTGCTTGTTCGTTCGTTGAAGAAGCACCGTGACCACCCTCTATCGTTTCAAAATAATATAAAGGATGTTCTTGCTCTATCATTCTCGCTGCCATTTTACGAGCATGAGCAGGATGTACGCGATCATCTTTCGTTGAAGTAACAATCAAGACTTCTGGATAATCTGTTCCTTTATGCACGTTATGATAAGGAGAATATTTTTTGATAAACTCCCATTCTTCTGGAATATCTGGATTACCATACTCCCCCATCCAACTAGCTCCTGCCAACATTTTATTGAAACGCTTCATGTCTAAAAGTGGTGCGCCAATAATAACGGCATTGAAAAGATCAGGGCGTTGAGTTGCAACGACTCCAGCCATCAAACCGCCATTACTCCAACCAAAAGCTCCAAGATGTTTTGGAGAAGATATTTTACGTTCAATAACATCTTCACATACTGAATAAAAATCATCATAAGCATTTTGTCGATTTTCTTTCATTGCCGCCTGGTGCCATGAAGGGCCGAATTCTCCACCTCCACGAATATTTGCAACAACATAAACACCACCTTGCTCTAACCAACCAATACCTGTGCGAGTATCATACCCCGGTTTAACAGAAACATTAAACCCTCCATAAGCGTAGACCAAAGTTGGGTTTGATCCATCAAGCTTTAAATCTTTTTTATGAATTATGAAGTATGGCACTGTCGTACCATCTTTTGAATTCACTTCATATTGATGCACCTCTAAATTATCTGCTTCGAATTTCTTTTTTCCTTGACGAACAACAATTGTATTCGCCCCATCTTTGCAGTAAAGAGTTGGCGGAGTTATGTAATTGCTGTATTGATAGAAGTACTCAGAATCTTCTCTATCTGAACTGATAATAGATATACGACCAAATTCTGGTGTTTCCACCTCACTCATTTCCCAGGTTCCTTTCGAAAAATTAAGCATATAAAGAACACTTTTAACATTTTGAATCGTATTCAATAAAACCCCTTCTTTTGTTACACTAACTCCCTCAACGCTTGTTTTCGAATCTGGACGAAATGCTAAACTAACTTTCAATTCACCTTTACTCAATAATTCGTGATCTACTGCAACCAAATCTCCAGACTTGAAGGTTACTTTGTTAACTTCCCAATCAGAATTTAAACGAACTAATGTCATTCCTTCATAGATATCTTGAAGTTCTGAATCCTTTGGTAGATCGAGACGAATAAACTCTTCACCCTCTAGAGAATAGACATCATGTGAATAAAAAGAATAAGACTTCTGAAGAGTGATTTGACGTTTACCATTAACATATGAGCTTCCTGGCCATAGCCCCATAATATCTCCTTCTGCCTTCATAACCAATTCTGCATTCTCTAACTTTTGACCACGCTTCAAACGCTTCACAATTCTTGGATATCCCGAAGTTGTCATTGAGCCTTCTCCAAAATAACGAGCCACAAGTAGTTCATTTTCGTTCACCCACACGGCACCGCCTTTACTTGATGGTAGTTCAAAGCCGTCTTTCACAAATTCCTTTTTAGTTACATCAAATTCGCGCACAACATCTTCATCTGTTCCTCCATCAGAAAGTGAAATTAAACATCGCTCAAAACTAGGTTCCAACCAAGTAGCTCCATGGAACACCCATTTTGCATTATCTTTTTCAGAGAGTGCATCCAAATCAATTATTGTTTCCCATTTCGCTTCATTTTTCATGTAAAGATCTTTGGAAGTACGTCTCCAAATTCCTCTTACATGATTTTCATCTTTCCAGAAGTTGTAAACCATATCTTTGACCACACTTGGATAATCAATTTTTTCATCATCGTTCATTGATTTTAAAAAATTGTCTTTTAACGCGGTAAAACCTTCAGCAGATTCTACTGCTTTCTTTGTTTTAGCATTTTGATTTTGAACCCATTCCATGGATTTTTCACTTTCAATTTCTTCTAACCAAAGATATGGGTCATCTTGAGCCAAGGAATGAAAACAAAGTAATAATGCAAGAAGTAATAATTGTGTTTTTTTCATGTTTAAAAGTTATAAGTTTATTTTTTTTGCGAGTTTCGAAAGAAATATAATCTTCAATTAATTCTATATTCTACTTTCTTAAAAAAAA
>CAJQPA010000002.1 GCA_905480145.1 uncultured Flavobacteriales bacterium
ATCATTGTTCGATTAATATAATTAGGGTATTCATCCAACAAAATATCTCCATATTTAATCGACAAGGGATATCGTTTCGTTGAAGAGTATATCATATGAATTTTATCCAAACATAATGGCGCTTCTATGGAGTTAGGAAAACTTTCGTAGTATGACAATAAAAGCTCAACCAACTCATCACTCTCAGACATGGGAATAACCTGACCCGGTTTTAAATCAATAGAAATTTGCTTAATCGATTGCTCTTTTTTTGCTATTTTCTCTAGCATTAATTCGTTGTTAGCATTTTGAGAATCACAGCTAATTGTGATAAAAATTCCAAGAACAATTGACAGAACTTTGATCTTCATAAATTAATTTTTCGCCTTTTTTCTTGCTGGAAAACGCATTCTATAATCGACCTCAATATCTCCTTTAGAAATATTTTGAAGTTTCTTCTTTAACAGCCTTTTTTTCAATGGTGTTAAATAGTCTGTGAATAATACTCCATCAATATGATCATATTCATGCTGGATAATTCTTGCGGCATATCCATCAAATGTTTCTTCTTTTAATTCCCAATTTTCATCGTAGTAGGAAATAACTATTTTCTCTTGACGAAAAACTTCTTCCCTTATCTTAGGGATAGAAAGACAGCCTTCATTAAACCCCCACTCTTCACCACTCTCTTCTTCAATGATTGGATTAATGAATACTTTCTTAAATCCATCTAACCCTTCGGCTTTTGGATCTGGTTCAGCTTCTTCGTCATCCTCATCATCTGCAAAAGGACTGGCATCAACAATAAACAAACGAATCCCTTTTCCTATTTGAGGCGCAGCAAGTCCAACACCGGATGCTTCATACATTGTTTCAAACATATTTGCAATTAATTCATCAAGTCCAGTATATTCTTTGGTGATCTCTTCTGCCTCTTTCTTAAGGACAGGATCTCCGTATGCTACAATAGGTAAAATCATTCGTTTTAATTTATTAACACAAAATTAATGTAATTTATTCGATTTTTATGCCCCGAGAGCATCCAAATCAATTGATTCCCAAACGGAATGCGCCTTTATTTAGACTAAAATGCTTGGGATTATCTTGCAAATATGGCATATCGATAATATTTGACGCATCAACAGAAGAATAACGATAACTCTTTCGAATAAAATACTCTTCCTCATTAAGCGTAAGTTTGACTCCTAAATCACCCTGGTTTAATTGAATTAAATTGTTCTCCGTTTTGTATTCTGATAGACCTTTTTGCAAGGGATGATAATATATTTTTCCTGGGTATAATTTTTCATAATCTTCAATAATACGATTTACTTTCTTTTCGCCCGCTGGATCATAAAAGCAATGAATTTCATCGCCATCATTAATTGACACTACCAATTTATTTGAGTTATAGACAACCAGCTCTTTTCTGACATATCCATTATATCTGTCAACTTGAATAATTCCTATGAGAACTGTCAAAATCGCTATTCCAATAAGTTTTATTCGTTGTTTGTCTTTAAAAACAAGAATGAACAACATGACGGAATAAAATAGTAAAACCATTTCTGTGCTGACAAAAAATCCTTTTGCCAAAGCTCCAGGAATACTCTCTATAAACTGAACAAAAAAGAGCATTCCGCCAAAAAGAAGGAAAGCCAGGTAACCGATAACATTTGATAAATAGCTTACTTTACTGACCAATGAGAGCAGTAAGCCAACACTTAAACAGACTCCAGCTAATAACATCATACCAATGTTGGTCAATAGAAAAAAGTTCGGGAATTGATGAAAATAATAAAGGGTCAAAGGGAATGTTGTTATTTGTGCAGCAATGCCAACGGATGTTCCATCCCAGATCCATTTTAAAGGTTTGTAGGAAATAAAAAACATTTTTGAAATTGGTTGATAAAAAACAAAAATGCCAATCATTGCCAAATAGGACAATTGAAATCCAATATCAAATAAATACATTGGCTCCCAGACCAACATCACAAAAGCCGAAAAGAACAAAGTATTTAAGTTGTTCCCTTTTCGTCCGATTAAAGTAGAGATAGAAAGAATCGTAAACATTATAGTGGCTCTGAGAACAGAAGGAGACAAACCAGTTAAGCCAGCGTAACACCAAATGACCAACAAAGCAGCAATTAACGCTCTGTTTTTCGAGAATATTCTTGGGAATTGCTTAAAAAAGAACATCAATAGCACCAAGACAATTCCAACATGCAACCCTGAAACTGCAAGAACATGCATTGCTCCTGCACTTGCAAATGATTTCCTCGTTTCAGCAGAAAGAAAATCCTTATCTCCAAGAACTAATGCATTCGCAACGGATAACTTATCATCTTCAAGGTGATCAGATAATACATTTGACATGAAATTTCTTAATTCTTTAAAAAAAACATTGATTCTTGACGGATTAATGTGATCTATAAAATGATAACTATCTTCACCAACAAATCCAATCAATTCAATAGACTTAGCTCCCCAATATTTCTCTGCATCAAATTCTCCAGGATTGTTTTTATTCTCAATAGTTTCAAGTTTCGTCGAAGCAACAATTATATCACCTGCTTGAATCGCATCTGATTCAAAAAACAATAAAATTCTCTCTTTGTTAATTTTAGAAAAACCATGATTCTTTTCAGCAATCTGACAGATGGCCTTTCTCCATATCGACTCTTTACTGCTAATTTCAATTACTTTCACAACGATTGTCTCTGATGTCTGATAACTTTCAGAGCTGAACTCTTGCTTTTCTCCAATCAATAATGACCCAATTAAAGAGAAACCAATTGCGCAAACAATTGAAAATAGGGCATTATTCTTTAAACGATTAAAGGTAAATAGCAATCCGATTACGGCTATAAAAGTCATCCAAATCAAATGGTTTTCGAAATCAAAATAAATTTGAATCTCTGTTCCAACGACCATGAGAATGGTAATAAATACAAATGGTATTTTGTGGAATGATAAATTCACAGTAGTCAGATTATAAGTGATTTAAGTGAAACGAATTTAATTAAATTTTTTATTTCCAAATCCTTCATTCTTATGATTCTAATTACACTAAATGAAAATCATTTAAATTACTCTAATACTTCTCGTCTTAGCCCTCTGAATTCTAAATACATTTCGTTATCTTTGCGTTCATATTTTAGATGATGATTATGATTAACATTACGTTACCAGATGGTTCAGTAAAGCAAGTAGAACAAGGTACTTCAGCAATGGATGTTGCAATGGGTATCTCTGAGGGGCTTGCTAGAAACGTCCTTGCTGCTAAAGTGAACGACGAAGTTGTGGATGCAAACCGCCCATTTGAGGGGGATTCAACATTGCAATTATTGACCTGGAAGGACCAAGAAGGAAAAACTACAATGTGGCATTCATCGGCCCATTTAATGGCTGAGGCCATTGAGTTCTTTTACCCTGGTGTAAAATTGGCTATAGGACCCCCGATAAAAAATGGATTCTATTACGATATTGACTTCATGGATTATACTTTCACCGAAAGTGATCTAGCTAAGGTTGAACAAAAAATGAAGGAGTTGGCAAAGCAGAAAAATGCTTTTGTCAGAAAAGAAATATCTAAAGCCGAAGCCATATCTTACTTTAAAGATAAAGACGATGAATACAAGTTGGAATTATTAGAAGGTTTAGATGATGGAACAATTACGTTCTATACACAAGGTGAATTTACAGATTTGTGTCGTGGGCCACATATCCCGCATACAGGGCCAATTAAATCTATTAAACTCACATCAATCGCAGGCGCCTACTGGAGAGGAGATGAGACGCGTAAGCAATTAACACGTATCTACGGTATTACTTTCCCTAAGAATTCTGAATTGAATGAATACCTAGAGAATGTAGAATTAGCAAAAGCTAGAGATCACAGAAAACTTGGAAAGGAATTGGACTTGTTTACATTCTCTCAGCGAGTTGGACAAGGTTTGCCTTTATGGCTGCCAAAGGGAGCTGCATTAAGAGAACGTTTAGAAAACTTTTTAAAGAAAGCACAAAAGAAAGGTGGTTACGATCAAGTAATGACACCACATATTGGAAGTAAAGAATTATATGTTTGTTCAGGGCATTATGCAAAATATGGAAAAGATTCCTTCCAACCAATTGGAACACCTGATGAAAGTGAGGAGTTTTTATTAAAACCAATGAACTGCCCTCACCATTGTGAGATATTCAAAGCACGCCCAAAATCATATAAAGATTTACCGGTTCGTTTTGCTGAGTTTGGAACGGTTTACCGTTATGAGCAATCTGGAGAGCTACATGGTTTGACAAGAGTTCGTGGTTTTACACAAGATGATGCACACATTTTCTGCACGCAAGATCAAGTAAAAGATGAATTCAAGAAAGTGATTGATTTAGTTCTTTACATTTTCAAAACATTGAGTTTTGCTAATTTCAAAGCACAAATTTCGTTGCGTGCACCTGAAGACAATGACAAGTATATCGGTTCTGATGAAAATTGGGAGAAAGCTGAGCGCGCAATTATTGAAGCTTCTGCTGAGAAAGGCTTAGATACTTTTATTGAATATGGAGAAGCTGCATTTTACGGACCGAAACTAGATTTCATGGTAGAAGATGCAATCGGAAGAGAGTGGCAACTAGGAACAATACAAGTTGACTATAACCTCCCAGAGCGTTTCGAATTAGAATATACAGGTTCTGACAATCTTAAACACAGACCAGTGATGATACACCGTGCACCATTTGGTTCCATGGAAAGATTCATCGCTGTTCTTCTCGAACATTGTGGTGGAGATTTCCCATTATGGTTAACAACAGATCAAATTTCGATTCTCCCTATTAGTGAGAATTACAATGAATACGCAGAAAACCTTTTGCAATTGCTAAATAATTACGATATTCGCGGATTCGTTGACAATCGTAATGAGAAGATTGGAAAGAAAATACGTGAATCGGAAATGAATAAAATTCCTTTCATGCTAATTATCGGAGAAAAAGAAGCTTCAAATAATGAAGTCGCTGTCCGAAAAAGAGGTGAAGGAGATTTAGGAACGATGAGTGTTGAAAGCTTTGCACAGTTATTAAATAAAGCGGTAGAAGACGAATTAGAATTAAACGATTAAAAAACTGAATGAGAAGACCAAGTAACAGAAGAAGATTTGTAAAAAGGGAAGATATTGCCCAACACAGAATTAACGAAAAGATTTTCGCACGTCAAATTAGATTAGTACGTGAAGGACAAGAACCAGCGGTAATGGCAACATCAGAAGCCATTAAATTAGCTGACTCTGAAGATCTTGATTTGGTTGAAATTTCTCCAAAAGCAGACCCACCAGTTTGTAAAATATTGGATTACAAGAAATTCTTGTACAACCAAAAGAAGAAAGAGAAAGAAATGAAAGCAAAACAATCTAAGGTTGTTTTGAAAGAAATTAGATTCGGTCCAAATACGGATGATCATGATTTTGAGTTCAAATTAGCTCACGCTAAAAAGTTCTTAGAAGAAGGAAATAAAGTAAAGGCTTTTGTATTCTTTAGAGGAAGAACAATTGTTTTTAAAGATAGAGGCGAAATCTTATTGTTAAGATTAGCACAAGAATTGGAAGAATACGGTATAATTGAACAAATGCCGAAATTGGAAGGTAAACGGATGATCATGATGATCAATTCGAAGAAAAAGAAATAAGAAAAAGTGAAACTTTTGATGGAACAAGCGTTAGCGCGGTTAACATTTTAAAAGATACACTTTAAAGAAGCTATATAGAGGTAAACTTAAAAAAACGAAGAGAG
Source organism: uncultured Flavobacteriales bacterium (assembly GCA_905480145.1). Lineage (GTDB taxonomy): Bacteria > Bacteroidota > Bacteroidia > Flavobacteriales_D > Crocinitomicaceae > UBA4466. Next base: position 5,761 of record CAJQPA010000002.1, read on the forward strand.
ATGCCAAAAATGAAAACTAAATCTAGTGCTAAGAAGAGATTCAAGGTAACTGGAAGCGGTAAAATTAAAAGAAAACATGCTTTTAAAAGTCACATCTTAACAAAGAAGACAAAAAAGCAAAAGAGAAATTTGACGAAAGCGGGATTGGTTCACAAATCTGACGAAGCGAACATCAAACAACAATTATGTATGAAATAATCCGAAATGTTTCGGATTCATACAGGTTCATTTAAATAACCCAGTAACGAGTATCTAAACCATCTGTAATAGTGATGTACTCTTTATTAAAAACTTAAAATTATGCCAAGATCAGTAAATCATGTTGCTTCAAAAGCACGTCGTAAGGCGGTAATGAAGCATGCCAAAGGATACTTTGGAAGAAGAAAAAACGTTTGGACTGTTGCAAAAAATGCAGTGGAAAAAGGTATGTTATATGCATACACTGGACGTAAACAAAAGAAAAGAAACTTCCGTTCGTTGTGGATTATGCGTATTAACGCTGGTGCACGTCAACACGGAATGAATTATTCTCAATTCATGGGATTGTTTAACAAAAGTGAAATGGAGCTTAACCGTAAGGTTTTGGCTGATTTAGCAATGAATCACCCAGAGAGTTTCAAAGCTGTTGTAGACGCAGTCAAGAAGTAATTAAATTTCTATATAGCAGAAAGCCACCCATTTGGGGTGGCTTTTTTTTTGTTGAAACTTCTATTATTATAAGGTCAACACCATTCTACAATACTGATTTTAGTAACAATTGCACTTCAACATATTACAACAGGCTTATCAATAATCACATCGATTATTAACTTATCGAACTGTTTTGACAATACCACTGATTAGAATTCTAAAAGGCAATTACAACCAATTTAGCAAACAACCAATGATTAAAATAGCCTTTTTAATTAATCTTAAATGTGGTTATACCTATCAAAAATATGACGCTTCACCGACAAATCAATCAATAACACATTTAAATTCTCATTCAATCAACTTAACCATCATAAAATTGGCACTCAACTACACAGTTCTAACATATTTTTAATATCAAAAAAAGGAATGTATTAATGATAATAGTTGATCAATCTACTTATAATTGTTAGATTTGTCTAACTTATTAGTTTTATAATAGAAAACAAATAATTAGCATGAAACAATTACTTATTTTAACGCTATGCTTGCTAGTATTCAAAAGTTGGGCACAAAATGGAAGCATATCGGGATCCGTAATTTCAAAAGATGGACCTCTGCCATTTGTTAAAGTTTCCATATTTTCAGTAAAAAAAGGTGCTATAACCGAAGAAAATGGTTCGTTTATGATTAAGGATATTACTCCTGGAACATATTCATTGAGAGTAAATTACACTGGGTTTCATAAATTTGAACGAAACGTTGTAGTTCAGGCTGGAAAATCGACAACTATGCCTATTACCTTAGAAGAGAAAATTCAAGAAATCGACGACATTGTTGTTTCCGGTACGATGAAACCAACTATGAAACTTAATAGTCCTGTTCCTGTGGAGGTGTACACTTCATCATTCTTTAAAGCCAACCCCACCCCTTCTGTCTATGAGGCATTATCAAACGTGAATGGAGTTCGTCCTCAAATTAACTGTGCAGTTTGCAACACAGGCGACATTCATATCAATGGATTGGAAGGCCCATACACGATGATTTTAATAGATGGAATGCCAATTGTTAGTGGTTTGTCCACTGTATATGGATTAAGTGGAATTCCTCAAGCTTTGATTGAGCGTATAGAAATTGTAAAAGGACCTTCGTCAACACTTTATGGTTCTGAAGCCGTAGGTGGCTTAGTGAATGTTATTACAAAAAAACCGGAAAATGCGCCATTGTTCTCAGTTGATTCTTACCTGAGTTCTTGGGGGGAAGTAAATGCAGATGTTGCTGGAAAATTTAAGCTAGGTAATAATTTACAATCTCTACTAGGTGTCAATTATTATAGTTTTAATCAATTAATTGATAATAATGGCGATAATTTTACGGATCTGACATTACAAAATCGAATCTCGATCTTTAATAAGTTCAACTTTAAGCGAAAAAATAACCGCTTGTTTTCATTAGCGGGAAGATATGTCTACGAAGATCGTTGGGGCGGCGAGTTGCAATGGACTCCAGAGTACAGAGGTGGAACAGAGATTTATGGTGAAAGCATTTATACGAGCCGTTGGGAACTTTTTGGAACCTACCAATTACCTATGAAAGAGCATGTGTTATTTAACTTTAGCGCAAATTCACACGATCAAAATTCGGTTTATGGTGACACATGGTACGTCGCAGATCAAAAAATTGCATTTAGTCAGTTAACATGGGACAAAGAAATTGGAACAAGACATGATCTATTGGCAGGAGTTGCTCTTCGCTATACATATTATGATGACAATACACCAGCAACAGCAACGAGTGACAGCATAAACCCTCGTAATAGCCCATCAAAAAACTATTTACCAGGAGTTTTTTTACAAGACCAGATTTCTATTAACGAGAATAATGTGGTATTACTGGGCATGCGATACGATCACAACTCGTTACATGGAAATATTTTT
>CAJQPA010000003.1 GCA_905480145.1 uncultured Flavobacteriales bacterium
TGTTTCCAAGATACTCCAGCATCATCAGAGCGATACATACCACTCAATTTTTTGTCTTCTGACTCCACAACAGAGTATAGGATTGATGAGTTTGATGGAGCTACTGCCAATGCAATTCTTCCTAATTTTCCTTTTGGAAAACCATTGTGAATCTTAGTCCAAGACTTTCCTCCATCGACACTTTTATATAAAGCACAATTCTCTCCACCAGAACTAAAAGACCAACCTGTTCTTCTATGTTCCCAAAATGAAGCATACAAAATTTTTGAGTTCTTGGGATCCATCACCAATTCTGAGCAACCTGTGTTCTCATCTATGTAAAATATTTTCTCCCAGGTAGCACCGCCATCAATAGTTTTATAGACACCTCTTTCTTCATTAGGACCCCATAATGCACCTTGTACTCCAACAAATATCTCATTTGAATTGTTGGGATTGATTTGAATTGAACTTATTCTATCGGACTTTTCCAAGCCCATTTTCTTAAAAGTTTTCCCTCCGTTGGTTGACTTATATATTCCATCACCAACAGAAGTGCTATTTCTGGTCCAAACTTCTCCTGTACCCACCCAAATAGTTTTATCAGGGTCGTTCGGATCAATCTCAACACACCCGATAGATTGGCAATACTTGTCGAATATTGGATTAAACATTACACCACCATCTTGCGACTTCCAAACACCACCTCCAGCTGTACCAATGTATATGACTTTATTATCCGTTGGATGTCCGGTAACATCACTCACACGACCTGACATCAATGCAGGTCCAATATGTCTCGCCTCAATATCTCCAAAAAGAGCATCCCCATTTAAATTTTCAATTCCTTGTCCGGATGCAAATAAAGAGGCTCCGATAAATACTACTGCACTTATGATTTTCATGTTTTACGATTTGGTTTAAACTAAAATATGCGACCAAAATTTGATCGCATATTTTGATATAATATTAAATATTGTGCCTAGAATTACTCAGGAAAGTTGAACAGTTCATCTTCAACTTCTGGGTTGATTACCACTGATTCAATTACAATTTCCTGTCCTCCCATACCTTCAACTTGCTGTGTTAAAGAAAACGGGAAATACAATCCATCAACTTCTTGATAGTCACTAAAAACTGTTTGAGAAACATTCCCTTTCATTGGACCTGCATGAATTTCCTGTTCTTGCATTATAGGTATAAAACTTTCTTTGTCCATGAAGTAATAAATAACTTGCTCAACTTCTTCACCATCGATAATTTGATTTTTTTTAGTCATTTTCAATTTATAACATTCAACACCTTCCTTAGTGTCTTCGCCATCCATTTCACATGTGTAACCTAATTCATCATATGTTAAAAGATCTCCTGGGAATTCTCCTACATTTCTTTTCAGATTTTCAGTGTCTTCTGACTCGCTCTTCTCAGCTTCCATTGTCATCTGATTCGTACCCCAAAGAACTTCTCCATCAAACATTCCTTGATAAAAAGTCATTCCTTGGAAGCTAGCAACTGTTGCAGTTCTTCCGTCTTTAAGTTGGGTCATCGTCAATGGAATTTCCATCCCTTGCATGCTAATCTTTGCTTCCATTTCAACGCCAACGACAGCAGACCATGCCTCTTCACCACCAATGTTCTCAGTGTAATTTTTTATAATTGTTTCAACGTCCATGTCTTGTGCGTTCGCAACAAACATTCCTGACATAAATAATAATGCAATAGCTATTTTTTTCATTTCCTTAAATTTTATTGTGTTGTGAATTTACGATTTTAAAGTTAAGTCAAATGATTTATTTGATGAACGGGGATTAAACACAGACAAGCGAATATTTTTATCAATAAAAAAAGTCCCTCATCAATTGATGAAGGACTTTTCTAAATTTCTATTATTCCGAATTACTATAATCCAAAAGCAGTTTTTACTTTGTCAACGTAATCTAACGCTTCCCAAGTAAACAATTCAACTTCTTTTGTCATTACAGATCCATCTGGAGATGTAAATGATTTTGTAACTACTTCATTCTTTCTTCCCATATGCCCAAAAGCTGCTGTTTCAGAATAAATAGGATTTCTTAATTTCAATCGTTGTTCGATAAAGTAAGGACGCATGTCAAAAATCTCAGAGATTTTATCAGCCATATCTCCATCGGACATTTCAACTTTAGATGTTCCGTATGTATCAATAAATAATCCACATGGCTCAGCCACACCAATTGCATAAGAAACTTGGACTAAAACCTCATCACATAATCCTGCTGCAACCATATTTTTAGCAATATGTCTTGTCGCGTATGCTGCTGATCTATCTACTTTAGATGGATCTTTTCCAGAGAATGCACCACCACCGTGAGCACCTTTTCCTCCGTATGTATCAACGATAATTTTACGACCTGTTAATCCAGTATCTCCATGAGGCCCTCCAATTACGAAGATTCCTGTTGGGTTGATGTGGTATTGAATTTTATCTGTAAACAACGCTTGAATAGACTCAGGTAAAGATGCCTTTACTCTTGCTATAACAATGTTAACGATGTCTTGTTTAATTTTCGCAAGCATTACTGATTCAGTATCAAAATCGTCGTGTTGTGTAGAAACGACAATCGTGTCAATTCTTTGTGGAACATTATCATCAGAATACTCAATTGTCACCTGCGACTTAGCATCTGGACGTAAATAAGCGATTAATTCTGGGTGATTATTTCTAACGTTTGATAATTCTTGAAGAATCTTATGCGCTAAATCTAAAGCCAACGGCATGAAGTTTTCAGTTTCTCTGGTTGCATAACCGAACATCATTCCTTGATCTCCTGCTCCCTGATCTTCAGGATTGCTTCTTTCAACACCTTGATTGATATCTTCTGATTGATCGTGAATGGCAGATAAGATACCACAAGAGTTAGCATCAAACATATATTCAGATTTTGTATACCCGATACGAGAGATAGTTTCTCTCGCTATTTTCTGTACATCCAAATAAGTATTTGTTTTTACTTCCCCTGCAAGAACAACTTGACCTGTTGTAACCAACGTTTCACAAGCTACTTTTGATTCAGGATCAAAAGCCATGAAGTTATCAATTAAGGCATCAGAAATTTGATCTGCTACTTTATCTGGATGTCCTTCTGAAACCGATTCAGATGTAAATAAATATGACATAATATTCTCTTTAATTTATTGCGAAAACAAAAATAGTAAATTAATTGTAACAGATTGTTGTAAACAAAGAAAGCAGTCGTTAATTGACTGCTTTCTTGACTTACTTTTATTTTGTATTGGCCCTTTGTAAAAGTAGTTTACTCTATTAATGCCCTCCTGGTTGACAACATTTAGGCAAAGCGTTCATAGATTTTTTATTCGCCTCAAGACCATCAGCTGAATAACCTAGGTTCGAAATAACTTTTTTAACTTCCGCCAATGTTATTTTGTTAGGTGAGAATTTAACCAAAACTTTTTTCGTTATTAAATCCAATTCTGCAAATTTAACTCCTTTCGTGTAATTCAATTTGTTTTCAATTCTTGTTTTACAAGATCCACATTGTGCAGAAGTTTGAATATTAGCAATTCCTGGCTTTGATTTGGCCTCCGTTTTTGTTTGGGCATTTACGCTAAAACTTGCAAATAGCACACTCATAATAATTACTAAATTTTTCATCTTTTCTATTTTATTAATTTTGATCGTGACCTGTGTGGTTTTGATCCTTTAATCATTGTGACCATGACTTTCATGGTCTTCAATTCTTTCTATAACATTACTCTTCATTATCTCTTTCAATTGTGAACCGCACTCCCGCATATACATTCGCTCCAACAATTGGGCCCCAAATTCGTGTTGCATTAAATGTACTGCTGAATGGGTTCTCCGCATCAATAATTGCATCAGGTTGTTTATAGTTGAGAATATTTTCTCCTCCAACATAAAAGTCAAATTTTCTATATACGTGTGTAATTTGCGCATTAATTAAAGGATATGCTAAACTTCTATTTTTAGTTGTAAGTTCTCCACTAGGCAAATTCACTTGAGGCAATCTGGATTCACCAAAAATTGATGTAGTCAAATCATATTCCCATCTTTTGTTTCGTGTTTTATAACCAATATTAAAAAGTCCCCGATGTTCTGGGACCAACACTTGTTGTTGCATCACCCCATTATATTCAGCTTTAACATCTAGGTATTTGTAAGCAAATCTTAATTCCAATGTTTTTAAAGGGTTAATAGCCAACTCCACTTGTAAACTGTTAGAATAAGATTTCCCTTCGAGGTTTGTAAATTTGATTGCATTGATATTTTCTTCTCGATCAACAATCAATTGGTTCTCAAATCGCGTGTGATAGAAATCAACTGTTAATGAGCCATTTTGCTTGAACATTTTAAATTCTTGCATAACACTTCCGCCAATGTTCCAAGATATTTCTGGTTTGGTTTCAGATGGAGCAATCCATTGTTTAGATGAACTCATTAACGAAACATTATCAATCATATAGTTTGGAACTCTCCAACCCTTTCCAACCGTAAAACGAAGGTCTGTTATTTCCGTTAAAATGTATTTTAAATGTAATCGGGGTGAAAATTGGAACCCATATAAGTTATGGTAATCTCCTCTCACTCCCAGTACTGAAGATAATCTTGAACCTGTATACGTGTATTCTCCGAATGCTCCTGGAACAATCTCTAATCTATCATCAGAAAGAGAATCTACAGATTGTGTAATGTCAGAATATACTCCACTTACCCCTACTTTAATTTTATGGTCGGTGTTTCCAAAGTACCCATCGTAAATAGCATTGATATACCCTCTTTTTTCCTCCCCATCAAAGAATCTATTTCCGAAGTTGGTTTGCAATGATTGATACTTTAAGTTATAAACGACACCTATTGAAGTGCTCGGTTTCTTTAAAAAGAAACCTGTTTTGGCATAAAAATCAACATGCTTAGAGTCTAAATTGACATCAAAAAAGCTACTAGGGTTTGTTTTTCGAATATTGCTCATCTGTCCACCATTCCTTCTATCCCAATATGCATTATAACCGAACTGTGCTTCCATTTTATTCCCTTGATAATGATATCGATTCATGAGTGCCACATTGGTTCCAATCATTTGATCTCGAAATCCATCATTATTTCTATCATTCTCCATTAACTGAGTAGAGGCATGACCAAGCCATCCAGAACTCCATTTATCATTCAGATTGAACCCAGTATTAAAGTTTAACTCCATCCTTCCCATTGCATTTCCATACACATTAAGATAAACTTTCTCCATGTTTTGTGGTTTTTTAACCTCGAGATTGACTAGACCTGCCATAGATTCATATCCGTTAACAACATTTCCAGTTCCCTTTGTTATTTGCATTGACTGAATCCAAGTTCCAGACATCGAGTTCAAACCAAAAGAAGTTTCCAACCCTCTTAAATAGGGGATGTTTTCCAATTGAATCTGAGTATAGACGCCATCTAGGCCCATCATTTGAATTTTCTTTGCTCCAGAAACAGCATCTGTTACATTTACATCAACCGAAGCGTTGGTTTCAAATGACTCCGATAGATTACAACACGCAGCTTTTCGCAATTCACCTGCATCAATATTCTCAACATGCAATGTGTTTAAGCGTGAAATTGAATGTGTTCCTTTTTTATACGAAGCTATTACTTCAGGCAGAAGAACATCCGAATAGAGTGTGACAGAATAAGAGATAAATCGATCGTTTTTAGTAACAACTATTGTGTCAGGGTTATACCCTCTTGCACTGAACACCATTGTGTCTGGTAAATTCTTCGGAAGCCTTATTTCAAACTTACCGTCCTCATCTGTGAGAACATTAAGATTTGCATTAATTATGTGAATTCTAGCTCCGAAAATGGCTTTTTTAGAATTACTGGTTTTGCCGTAGACAATCCCTTTTACTTGACTATATGATTCATTTACTCCGAATAGAAGTAAAATCATCAATAATATATGTTTCATTATTGTTTTATTTATTGATTTTTAACCAGTTGAACTCAATCAACCGATATCAAACAATAAATACCTGCTGTAAAGACCTTCTTTCGGAAGATTTTAGTGGAGGTGGATTCGGCTGTAACGCAAACGTTACGACCCTTTTTTCAAAATTTCTTTTCGCTAAAATAAAATCAACTGATGGAAGTTCATCAAAAATTAATGTTGGCCTTAAATCAGAATACTCATTTGCATAATCCAAATCAAGATGAACATGAATTATTTCATCCTCACAACAACCTTCTTCTGAGTTCTGCTCTTTTTCACAACAAATTTCTACTGGCTCCTGTTCTTCTACGCAACAACCTTGGTCATTACTTGGCTTCTGAGCACCAAAACAATGATCTTCATCAGGAGTAATATATGAATAACTTGTTGTTCGATCTACTTTACAAAAATGTTCAAATACATCCAAGCCAACTGTATTCCCTATAAATAGAGCCATACTAAAGCCAATGATAAATATTGAACGTAACTGTTTCATTAGTACAAATATAAGTGTTAATCGTAGAATAAAAAATCACAAAACAGCCTATTCTTGAATTCTTTACGCTAATTTTGACAAAAATAAGAAGAATGAAAATCCCAGTTACGATATATACAGAAGTCACTCCTAATCCTTCAACAATGAAGTTTGTTGCAAACAAGCATCTTTTAGGAGCTGGTGATTCTGCAGAATTTAATTCACAATCAGAAGCGAAAGGATATTCTCCATTAGCGGCAGAATTATTCAATTTACCTTTTGTCAAAGGTGTTTTTATCGCTTCTAATTTTATTACAATTACAAAAACAGATAATCTTTCATGGGATTTCATTACAATGGAATTGCGCGAATTTATCCGTGAATGGATTTCAAATGGCAATGAAGTTTTAATTGCGATGCCATCGAAAATTGCGGTTGTTGAAGATGGTTCTAATGAACCCAAAAAAGTTTACGCTGCATCAGAATACGACGATGCTATTTCTGATTTATTAGATCAATATGTTCGTCCTGCTGTTGCTGGAGATGGAGGAGCGATTGATTTTAGAGGTTATAAAGATGGAGTTGTAACTGTTTTATTAAGAGGTTCTTGCGCTGGATGCCCTTCGAGCACAGCGACGCTTAAAGGTGGAATTGAAAGTTTGCTAAAAGAGCACCTTCCAGACGTTAAAGAGGTGGTTGCTGAGAACGAATAATACTAATTATGAAGTCAATTGTTCTTATTCTCTCATTAACTTTCTCGGTCGGATTAATTTCTTCTTGCGGTAAATTCGGAAACAAAATGGAGATCGTAAAAGACTGCACAGGCATTTATCTTCAAAAGGACAATGTAGATTATAAAGTTTGTAATGAAGAAATACTTGATGGTTATTCTGCCGGAGACAAAATAAAGGTTGAATATGATCTATTAACAGAATGTTTCGGACTCATAGGAGAGCCTGTTTGCATGTTGTTTCATCCATATGAAAGCAACATTGAAATCACCAAGATTAAGTAATTATAGCCAACTAAACATGGCGTCTAGATCTTTAGGTTTCACCCATTGACTCATGTTTTTTTCAAGACTTTCTCTTAATTCTGCTTTCGTGTAAACATCGTTTTTTCCGATTTCTCGCACGAGTTTAATAGGATCAGGTTTCTCTATCGTAACTTCTTTTGCAAAATAGATGACTCCACCGTCTTCAGTTGCTAAACCAAGAATTGCTCCTGGTAATCCTCCAAAGCCTTCCGGTCCTATAGAAGGGACTATGTCCACAGAAAACCAAGCGTAAATTCGAGTAGAATCATTCATGTACCAAATTGCCTTTCTACAATCATAAGAACCAATATTCCGTTTGCTTTCTGTTACTTTCCATTCCTTTTTAGCTATTGGGTCTTTTATATAGGTGTCTTCTCCTCCAAAGTCCAATATCGTAAGCTTTTCATTCTTACTTAGGTCCATATAGACATGGTTTTGACTTGTCAAATATCGCGACATCCAACCCCCTTCCTCTTCATCGTCAGAAACGATAGGAATAAAAGCAGACATTGTATCGTTGAAAATCAGTTCAAATTTTTCGACTTTTGATTTTGTGTCCTTGTTAATAAAGCGCTTCATTCTTTCATCGCCTGCGAATTTCTTCTGAAGATTTGTTTTTCTTTCGAACACTATTCTCCCAGATGTTACTTGCGTATATGAAACCGTTGACACTAATGTCAAGGCGATTGCAACTAATAAGTTTTTAATGCATCCCTTTGAAATCATTTTCTTCTGCTTTTCTATTGTTAAATCTTAAAGTCACTTTTAATAAAAAGTAACGTGATATGATTGTTGTTCTATAATCTGTAATAATGTTTCCATTTACCTGTCGCGAAGCATTAATGTTTTGATTCAATAAATCTTTACCAACTAATGCAACAACTAAGTTGTTCGTCTTCAAAAAGGATTTACTTACTTCAGCATTCCATACAAAGTACTCAAGATTATAGAATCCTTTCCCTTCCTGTGTGTTCTTTGTATAAGTACCTTCAGAGGCAATAACAAAGCCTTTTGGCATTCTCCATTTGAATCCAATTTCATATTCTTGCGTTGAAAAAGGTGAGTTAGAAACACTACTTAATGAGCTCGTAGGATTGTTGTATGACCAATTGTTTTTGATTCCAATCTCTAAAGAATCAAATTCAATTTGAAAATTAATATTACCACCAACAGAAATATTATCCGTTTTGTTTTCTGCGTCTTGAATAAAGCTTACGTTCCGATTAAATGAAGAATTTAATCCTGGTCGCAGTGTTAACTTTCTGCTGAAAAAAGGGAAACTACCCCAAGCATATAGTCCAGAGTTTATGTTTCCATCAACATTTACAGTTTTAGAAATTGTTCTTCCGAGTAAATCATACTCCGTTGAATTACCAAATGCATTATCAACAAAATTAATGTTCGCTCTTCCTCCAAAATACTGTCCTTTCATTGCTTTAAACGAACCGAATCCGAGTGTAAGTGAATGCGTATAGTTCGGAACTAAATCTGGGTTTCCTTCTTGAATTCTATTCGGATTGGTGTTGTCAGTGACCGGAGCCAAGGCATTGATAGACGGTTGACTAGAGCTTGTTCTATAATTCAATGTAATGTTAGACACCTTACTAGGGCTAAATTCATATCTGAATCTAGGCAACACATTCGTAAAGTTTTGATGTATTTCAGATCCATTTATCTTATTCACATTAAGGATGTCAATATTACGAACTCTTGCACCAAAATCTAAACTGTGCTTCCTTGTTCCAAAAAGAAGTCTTAATCCTGCCCGATGCTGCTGACGAGTATTTTCAAATACATTTGATAAATCTGCTCTATAGCCGGTATATGCTCCGTTAATTTCATCGTATGCCTCCTTGTCTTGTTGGCTGAAACCATTTTCGTAAAGGTATTCAACCTCCAATCGTAAAGATTTTGACAAGGGCTCGATATATACCAAATTTCCATAATGACTTATTGAAGAATTATCATTTATCTTTTCTTGGTCCGTTATAGAATCGTTCAGAGTGTTAGCAATAGTTCTCGAATCGAGTTTCTCATCCGTTGCATTATCGGAAAGTGCGACATTGTATCTAAGCTCTAATTCCCTCTTTTTCTTTTTGAATTTTCTCTTCAATTTTACTGAACCATCTAGACTGTAACCTTCTGAATCCGTTGAGTTATCAATCTGTGTTCTCAAAGATTCAACCCCATCAAATCCTATAAATTTATTCACTTCTGTATTATCTTGTTTGCCTAAATCATATCTGAAGGCCGGTTTAATTTCAAGTGTCGTTAATGAATCAAGCGGTGTTACAAATTTGATGTTAAAGCGGTGTGATTCATCCCTAGAAAAATTTCGTGTAGAATCATCCGTGAAATACGTTGTGTCTCTCAAGAAATATTCTGATCTACTTGATGAAATTGCTTCCAATTGAGTATTGTAATACGAATAATTGGCATTAAATTTCATTCGTTTTTTCTTTCCAATTTTATCACTGAAATAGATTCCGGCTTTAAAGGTTTGAGGAATACCACTTGTGTTACTCGTTCCGTCTTCCCAAAATCTTCGACCCGCTCCATCCTCATTGTTTAATCCAAACTTCCTCATATCACCGCCAGCAAAATTTGATGTTGGTGTATTAGATCCTAATGCAAATACGGATATTTTCTTCGAGCCATCAAATTTATTCAAAAGCATTTCTCCTTCAAAAAATGGATTGGTTCCAATTTCTCCATCTATTGGTGTCAGCGCAAAATCTGATGCACCAGAGATTCTTCCAAAGTATCCTTTTTTAGCACTCTTTTTTAATCGAAGATCAAGAACCTTAATTTTTTCATCGTCCCCACCTATTGCATCCTCATTCTCCTTTTCGTATACCTGCACCGTTTCGACTCCATCAGCACCAAGGTTTTTTGTAGCCACTGTTGGGTCAGTTCCAAAAAACTCATCCCCATCAACCAAAACTTGGTCAATATCTTGCCCTTGCGATGTTATTTTACCCTCTTTATCGATATCTAACCCAGGTAATTTCTTTAGTAAATCTTCTACTACTGCTCCTTCCCAAACTTTAAACGAGTCTGCCACATACACAAGAGTGTCACCTCGATAAAAAATTGGATTTTGGTTTGCGTAAATAATCACCTCTTCAAGTTCTTGCGATTTTCCTGGCATTTTAATGCTTGGAATAATGATCTCATTATTCTCTGCATGACCAAACATGTAATAGGTTTTCTCATCAAAAGAAGGATGATCTATAATCAAAGAAAAAGTGTCGACTGCAAAGCCGTCCAATGTAAAAGTACCATCATGAGAAGATCTGGTAAAACCCAAAAGCAAAGAATCTTTCATTCTCACGGCCATGACCATTGCATTTTTAATTGGTCGAGCACCGGTTGTGTCATAAACAGTTCCTTTCACAGACATTTCCTGTGAAAAACCAAGAGTGCTAAAACATAAAAACATTAGGCCTATCACCCAACTATTGAAGTTCATCATAATTTGAATATTAATCAATTACAATGATATAGAATTAAACCGGGATGAACATATGAAATTTGCTCAAAGGTTTAATATGAATTTGAGCGGTTATTTTTTACTCACCGACATAAGAATTTGGTAAACATAACCTTGGGCCCCATTCAAAGTTTCGTAATCAACGCTAAGCTGTGTGCCCATCATTTCTTCCTGATTGTTTTGCAGTTTTTTAATTAGCGGTGTCATCAATTGAACGACTAGAGAAGAATAATACCCTCCCGGTTTATTTTCACCTACAATCATATATAAGTATGGTTTTTCTTCAATGAAACCCTGAAAAGTAGTCTCAAACTGTCCTGTTTGATTGAGAATTTCTAACGGTTTTTTGTAACTCAAGGCTTGTTTATCTACGATCGAAAATTGCTCGTAGTCTAAATTGTCTTCATATGGAGCAACTCTCCTTTTCGTAACAATTGGTTTTTCATTGGTATCATAATATGTTTTGCGCTCTACAAAATGTCCGTTTTCAACTGTGCCTTCTTCGAATAACTCTTTTGAGGCAATCATTACACCATCATTAAAATGATATGTGTTAGAAGAAAGACTTGGACCATTCGGTAAAGTATATTCATGGTATATTTTTACAGTCACATTCGAATCGTTCACAAAAACGGTCACTTCTTCTGTTGCTCCGTCATCTCTGGTATAGAATAGACTTTTCCCTTCTCTTAGCGACTCATCCGTATCAATGGCCTCGATTATTACTTCGAACTCTGTTTCTTGTTCACTTGAGCTATCCATCAATTCAGAATTCACATGTTCTACAATTTCGTCATTCTCCCCACAACTGTATAATCCGATTGCTAAAATCCCGATAATTAAAAAGTTAAGTTTCATAAAAAATGGTTTTGTTTAAATTGAGAATACATCTTAACACAAAAGTAACAAGAATAAAAAAACATTTTTAAATTTATTTGAGTAAACACTTGTCTTTTTGAGAAAATGCGGTATCTTTGCACCGCTGTTAGCAATAACAGATTATATCGCGGGATGGAGCAGTTGGTAGCTCGTCGGGCTCATAACCCGAAGGTCGTAGGTTCGAGTCCTGCTCCCGCTACACAGAAAGCCTTTCCATTTTGGAGAGGCTTTTTTTATTGCAACAAAAACCCATTCTACCGAACAACTTTAATATCTCCACTTATTTTACACACCACATTCAAGGTATTATAAATAGTTCCAAATTTTTGAATGTTTCTGAGCAAAAGGTCTTTGTTTAATTTTGAATCAGAACTGTTAATCTCAATTTCATATGTAATTACGTTTATCATAGGTGGTTTGTCTTGTCTCTCGGCATTTACAATTATTTCCGCATGATTATATTCAAACTTCATCATCTCAGAAAAGCGCTCTATATTCTTTAAACAACACGCCGCGAAAGCTGCTACTAAAAGTTCTGCTGGACTTGGTAATTCAGATTGTTTGGTCACTCCAAATTTAATGTTATTCGCCCCTATTTGAGTATCACCTTGTGATACAGCGGATGACTTTGACACCAATCTATATTTCATAAAATCCCTTTTAAACAATATCGCAATTATACTTGAGTATTACAATCAATAAAGTTGAATAAAGAAGTATGCACCATTTTATTATGATCGCTAGGTAACGTATGCTACTTGATGGATAAAATTCTTGTGAAATTTGGAGTCAAGGAAGGTGACACGATTTACTCTATCTAGCTTTAAATAGATGTGACAATTTCAACTGTTTTTCTATCATAAATTATTTTAACTTTATGAATCAAAGAATATTAGCATGAAATATAATCTATTACTCCTTTTAACTCTCCTTACTCAGATAAGTTTTTCTCAAGAAAAGACCTCTATTTTTGAGAATTATGAAGACTCTACCTCCTATAAAATTGTTTTTCGTGTTGAGAAAAATGATGGAGATAGGTATATCGCTCTAGATAATTTGACAATTAGGGCAAAAGGAAATGATACCAAAGTATACTATATGCGCTATGGTGATGGACTAGTATCTAGTCTAATGATTCCCGAATTAATATTGCAAGACATCAAGGATTTTGAGCAAAAAATATATGACAATAAATGTGGCGAAAATTGTGAACTAAGTGTTCTCATTGAATTTGGCGTGAAAAAAATTCGCATTCCGATTGATCTTCTTCAAGAAGAAATTGCAACAAATTTCATGTTGTTTTTGGAACAATAATTTACTTCAAAGCATTCCATAGGATCTCAACAGGATGCAAGGCATCTCTGTCTGTTCCGTCTTTAATTTGGTGACGACAAGATGTTCCTGCAGCAGCAATAATTGAATCGTTAGGCTCTTTTCTTATTGATGGAAATAAGACTAGTTCTCCCATTTTCATAGAAATATCATAATGTTCCTTTTCATATCCAAAAGAACCTGCCATACCGCAACATCCACTTGGGATATTCAAAACTTTGTAGTTCTTGGGAAGTGACAACATTTTCTTTGGGGCAACCAGCGTCGAAAGTGCTTTTTGATGACAATGGCCATGTAAACGAACAGTTTTATTTTCATCTGTAAATAACGTTGAATCAATGTTTCCTTTGTCTAGTTCTGACGCTAGAAATTCTTCAATTAAGAATGAGTTCTCAGCAAGATTCTCAGCTTTGGCTTTTAAATCATCATTGACTAAATCTAAATACTCATCTCTCAAAGTTAAAATAGCTGATGGTTCAATTCCGACAATAGGACAGTTTTCAGAAACTACTTTTGACAGTGATTTTACATTTTCAATGGCCAAATTTTTTGCTTCTTTCAATAATCCTTTTGAGAGATATGTCCTCCCACTTTCGTTGTGCTCAGGTATCACAACTTGATAACCCAGTTTGTTTAGAAGTTTAATTGAAGTAATTCCAATTAGGACATCATTGTAATTCGTGAATTCATCATTGAACAAATGCACTTTTCCATGCTTAAAAGGTCCTTCTTGGTGGTGCTTTTTAAACCACGCATCCAATGTGTATTTATATAACAATGGAAGTTTTCTTTCTTTGGCAACTCCCAATACTGACTTTATGATCCTAGAAGTTAATGCATTCTTCATCATGAAGTTATAGACACCTGGGGTTTTAGATGCGAGTTGATTTGATTTGGTAACGGTAGCAAAACGTTTGGTTCTTCTCGATACTTTATTCGTTTGATAATATTGATGCGTGAACTCCGCCTTCAATTTTGCCATGTCAACATTCGAAGGACATTCAGATTTACAACCTTTGCAAGAAATACAAAGATCCATCACCTCTTTCACTTCTTCACTATCGAATTTGTTCAACTTAGGGTTGGTCGTTAGCACTTCTCTAAGAATATTAGCCCTTGCGCGAGTAGTATGCTTCTCTTCCTTTGTAGCCATATAAGATGGACACATTGTTCCACCACTTAACTCTGTTTTTCTGCAATCTCCAGATCCATTGCAACTTTCAGCTGCTCGAAGAATACCATCGTTTTTATCGAAGTTGAATTCTGTTTTGAACTCAACATTTTCGTAACCAGGCATGTATCTTAAGAAGGTATCCATTGGAGGTGTATCGACAATTTTACCTGGATTAAAAACAAGATTCGGATCCCAACTTGCTTTAATTTTCTTGCATAATTCGTAATTATGCTCGCCAATCATTAAGGGAATAAACTCTCCTCTCAAACGACCGTCTCCGTGCTCTCCGCTCAAGGAACCTTTGTATTTTTTCACTAAATGGGCAATATCCGTTGCTATAGTTCGGAACATTTTATTCCCCTCTTGCGTTTTTAAATCTATTATTGGTCTCAAATGTAATTCACCTGTTGCGGCGTGTGCATAATGAACACAATACAAATCGCGTTCTTTGAGAATAGCATTAAATTCTTGAATGAACTCAGGTAAATCTTGCACATCGACTGCTGTATCTTCAATAACAGCAACTGCTTTTGCATCACCTGGAATATTTGATAACAAACCGAGTCCAGCTTTACGAAGCGTCCATACTTTTGCGACATCGGAGCCATAAACCAATGGGAAATGATAACCCAAATTCAACGAGCGCATTGCTGCTTCTATTTCTTTGGCAACCTCTAGTACCTCATCTTTTGTGTTTCTTGCAATCTCAACGACTAATATTGCCTTTGGGTCGCCCTGAACGAAAAAACGATTCGCCCTTTGTTCAATATTATCCTTTGTACACTCTAGGATATAATGGTCCATTAACTCGCAAGCCGTTGGCCCAAATTTTAACGCCTCTAAATTTCCTTTTAAGGCTTCGTTGATTGAGTCAAAATGTATACAAACTACTCCGACAGCCGGCGGTAAAACCGGCACTAAATTCAATTTCAATTCTGTGATAAACGCCAATGTTCCTTCAGATCCTGCAATTAATTTGCAGAAATTAAATTCTTCTTCCCCATCCTTAAAAGGAGCCATATTACCTAGAATGTCTAGCGCATATCCTGTATTCCTTCGTGGAATTGAACTTTTCGGAAACTTGTCCTCTATTTCTTGTTGATTCTTAGCATCACTAAAAATGTGTTTTGTTGCTTTATATATTTGAGTCTCAAGGTCACTTACTGTTCCTATTCCTGCAGCTTTCGCATTGAATTCTTCCGTAGAAATTTTCTTAAATGTTGTTTCTGAACCATCTGCTAAAA
Source organism: uncultured Flavobacteriales bacterium (assembly GCA_905480145.1). Classification (GTDB taxonomy): domain Bacteria; phylum Bacteroidota; class Bacteroidia; order Flavobacteriales_D; family Crocinitomicaceae; genus UBA4466. The sequence continues at coordinate 15,597 of CAJQPA010000003.1, forward strand.
TTGCTTTCACCTCTAATAAATGTTCTCTCGCAGAACCATAAATAAGGGATCTAGATCCACATGAATTATTTCCTACCATTCCAGCAATCATACATCTGTTTGATGTTGAAGTTTCCGGTCCATAGAATAGGTCAAATTGTTTTAAATGAAGGTTCAATTCATCACGGATTACACCAGGTTGAACCCAAACAGAGGAGTCTTTTTCGTCTACCGATAAAATCTGAGTGAAGTGTTTAGAGATATCCACTACAATTCCATTTCCAACCACTTGCCCGGCTAAAGAGGTGCCGGCTGCACGAGGAATTATACTCGTTTTATTGTCTCTAGCAAACTCGATTAGTCGTAATAAATCGTCCTTGCAAGAAGGAATAGCTACAGCTAATGGTAATTCACGATAAGCACTTGCATCCGTTGCATATAACTTACGCATTGTATCATCAAAATACAATTGCCCTTTTATACTTTTTGCGAGTGATTGAAGATTCATTTCCTTAAATTCTAATATAAGATACGATATCGTAAAGTATTTGGTATTTCTCTTAATTTTCGTTCCAATTCAACATTGTGAAAGTTATCAATATCTGTGATAACATACCCCATGTTTTCATTCGTTTTTAAATATTGACCCAATATATTATTATCATACTCCAGTAAAATATTATTGATCTGCGCTAAGACACCTTTCACATTCTCATGGATATGCATTATTCGATGAGCCCTTTGTAATTCAGGAAGTTGTATTTGGGGAAGATTCACACTTCCATGAGTAGATCCCGTGTTTATATATTGAATAATTTTTTTTGCAACACTATTACCAATATCCAATTGTGCTTCTTCGGTACTTCCTCCGATATGTGGCGTTAGTATCACATTTTCAAACCCTTTTAATTCAGAAATAAATGGTTGCGAATTCGTTCCTGGCTCCTCAGGAAAAACATCAACTGCTGCGCCTCTAATCTTTCCACTTTTCAAATTTTCAATCATCGCTTCGATATCTACCACATGACCTCTAGAAAGATTTAAGAATACCACTCCGTCTTTCATTTCTTCGAATGCTCGTTTATCGATGATATTCGCATTTGATTCTCTGCCGTCAACGTGCAACGATACAATATCAGAAACCGCAAGTAATTCTTTTAAAGAAGAACACTTTTTTGCATTTCCCAATGCCAATCGATCAACGACATCATAAAAGTATACTTCCATCCCTAAAGATTCTGCAATGATAGAAAGTTGAGAGCCGATAGATCCATAGCCTACAATTCCCAATTTCTTTCCCCTGATTTCAACACTTCCGTTTGCGGATTTATCCCATTTGCCATTGTGCATTTTGACACTTTTCGGGAAAATATTTCTCAAAAGCATAATCATTTCACCTATAGCAAGCTCCACAACGGACCTTGTATTACTGTACGGCGCATTAAAAACTGCAACACCTTTATGACAACAATCGTCTAGGTTCACTTGGTTGGTTCCAATGCAAAACGTTCCAACAGAATGCAATTTGTTGGCGCATTCTAGTACCTTTTCAGTGACATGTGTTTTAGAACGGATTCCAAGAATTGAAACATCTTTTATTCTTTCACAAAGTTCATCTTCTGTCAAGGCACCACTCAAGGTCTCAACACTATATCCTTCATGCTCGAACACTTTCTTTGCATCGGTATGAATGTTCTCTAATAAAAGTACTTTTATTCTATTCTTAGGATAAGAAACCGATGCTTTGTAAGATAAATCATATAAAATCTCATCCAAAGATGGGGCGACCCTATCTGCTTTCTCAAGCACTACTTTTCTACTCACATTCTCCGTATACGCATAAAATTTTGAGACGACTCCTTCTTCAATTGTTTCATAGTCCGTGTAACCATCACCAATCATTATTACATCTCCCCCTAATTCTAAGCCTTTGATTTTATGGACCTTTCCTTTGTTCTCACATAATTCGTCTTTCTCATCGAAACCAATGATATTTCCATCGTGATCAAATTTAAAAGTATTCGCTAAAACATTCTCTGGCTTGATACCATACTCTTGCACAATTGGAATAATTATTTCTTTAAAACCGTTTGATATTATATAGATATCGTCTTTGTGTTGCTTAAAGAATGTGCGATTTCTTATTACAGAAGGAGAAACTTTGTTCTTCAGCAACTGAATAGTGTCACCTAAATGATCTCGATTCGCTTTTAACAATTGAATGCGTTTAGTCAATGATTCTTTGAGTGACAATTTTCCTTCCATGCCCATGTCTGTCAATGATTGTATTTCGGAAAGAATTTGTGCACCAGCCGCGCTATCATGGTAAATAACATCACACAGAATATCGAGTGCTTCTACTCTGATAAATGTACTGTCAAAATCAAAAATGAAGGTCTCTTTTTTTAATTGCATCGGTTACTGATTTTAGTATTCGTAATAGATAGACTTGAGCGATACGGTCATTTCAACATTTTTCCTATTACAAAAGAACTTAATTCATTTGTAAATTTAGGTCTGTACTTTCAAATATTTTATTTGCCGAGTCTGCATGAAACCCCATAAACATTTCTCCTTTTTCGTTTTCAAATCTTCTAGCGAATTCATAAAAACAGGTAGGAATAGAATAACTCCCTTCTTCAAAGTTCATTTCTTGTATATCGGCTAATGTACTCGACTGCTCCAACAATAGCTCAGCAGAGCCTTTTACTTCTCCACCAGAAATATTTAATGGGTATCCTGAATCTTTAACAAATTCATTCACATCTTGAATAGTTTCGAATTGTTCTAACGAGTTAACAAATACCGTAAAATGATTAACACGAACACCATAAGCATAAGTCCAAGCTGCATATTCAGACTCAGCACGAAGGGTTTGATAAAGTTCATATGAAACATTCTCCCATAACCTTCCCATAGTGGCTAGATTAGTTCTAAATATGGATGGGTCAACAGAGTTTAAAGCATTATTAATGATGCATTCCAATTGAGTTGAGCACTGCTCCAACATCAACTGACTGATAAAAACCAATGGTGCATTGTCATCATTTTTATTTTGATAGTGCTTTGCTTCCAATTTTTTCTCAGGAAACTCATAGGTCATTACTTCCTCATAACCACAGTCAATAAAAGAAGCTGCAACTGCATCTATACAAATTCTAGGATCGTTAAATGTTCGCAAAGCGATATGATCATTTTTTAATTTCCCATGGGTAGAAAATAAGTCATGAATCGTTTGAGCCGAAGGTGTAATTTTCGTATACTCATCCCAAAGAGTGTCAATTAAAGCTGTTGTTTTCATTATTATTATTTTTATACAGTGCAAAATTAACTCAACTGACTCAACTTAAAGACAAAAAAAACATACTTTAACTTCAAAATAGTGTTTTTGTGTTATTTTGATTAATTTAACAGTAGATAAAGTAGCATTTAATTATTTCACCTGTATTTTTATGATTCTAAATAATCAACTTGATTTTATTGACGAAGAAATTCTAAACTTACTACAGAAGGATTCTCGAATTTCATTCTTGAGAATTGCCGATAAATTAAAGGTGTCAAACTCTTTAGTTCATCAACGAATATCCAAATTAAAAGCAAGGGGTATTATCGAAAATTTTGGAATTAGAATCAATCAACAAGCTTTAGGGTATACAACTGGCGTATACATGGGAATTGTTCTTAAAGAAGCACGAATTTCAGATTTTGTCACCAAAGAACTGGAGAAAATCCCTGAGATAATAGAATGTGATTTAGTTTCTGGACAATACGCGATTTTCGTAAAGATTGTCGCTATGAACAACGAGCATCTTCGAACAATCATTTACGACAAGGTACATGTTATAAAAGGTGTGGGCAGCACGAATACTTTTTTCTCATTCAACAAAGAATTTCAAAGAAGTGCGCCAATTCGACTGAAGTAAAATTGAGGATACTATTTTTCAGCGATGTAAAACAAATCGATGCATTCATCATTTGCTTCGGCCACAAAGTAGTCCTCTAATTTAATGTGAGCACCACTATCGCTTAACTTATTTCTATTTCTTCTATTCAAAATATCGTAAGGTACTTGTAACATCCAACGGGGCAGATTATACTGAAGATTTAAGACATCAAAACGCATAATTTTGCGCACTGATGCTTTGTTCTCCGCATAATACTTCATTGCAATATCGTTTCCAAAAACACCATTTTTTTGAACGCTTGAAAAGTCTACCAATAATAAATCATTCAATTCAGAAACAGTATACTCTCTTATGTGCCATGGGTTTCTTGTCAAAGACATTTTCTTATTCGGTGTGGTATGAATAAACTTACCTCCTGGTTTCAGAACACGATGTATTTCTTTCACGAATACATCATCTTTCTGAATATGCTCAATTACTTGAAAAGATACTACAAAGTCAAAATGATTATCTGGCAAGTCAGTCAATGGTGGAACATTCATTTGTCGGAACTCCACATTCTCAATTTCTTTTGCTGCTTTCGCACCCACTTGAGATTCAAATTTATCGATTGTTAAAAATGAATCGGCTTGATTGCTGAGTAATTCAATGCCATAACCACTTCCAGTTCCAATTTCTAAAACTTTTCCTGACACCAGCTTAGCTGCCTCGACATAGGCAAGATAACTTCGCTGAAACACAAAATTATCAGAAACATCTGATTGCGAAACACGTTCCGCAGTTTGAATTTTATTACTCATAATTTAAAAGCTTAATTCTTTCAACCTCCACAAAAATAGTAAGATTTGGTTTAGTAATGCATTAATGTGAGACCCAAAGCGTAGGATTAAGACACGTTACTGCACTTCCCGTTACCTTGTGCAATTCGAAGTGTACCAATGACATGTTTTGCTTGTCTACAGAAAGCAGAGAACCAATAACTTTTTTGGTGCCTACATTGTCTCCTTTCTCAATGTATACATCCTTGAGGTTGCTATAGACTGTTCGGTAGTTACCATGCTTCAAAATAACTACTTTTCCTGCTCCAGGAATATTTAAAATACTGGTTACTTCACCATCAAAAACTGCTCTTACTTGTGCGTTTTTAGGAGTACTGATATCAATACCTCTATTGTTCGTAAATACATTCTTTAAAGTAGGGTGTGGATTCTTTCCAAACTTCTCGGTGATACTTCCTTTATCAACTGGCCAGGGCAATTTACCTTTATTTCCTTCAAATGATGCACTCAACCTTAATGACTCTTTTGTCAATGCAAAATTCGGTGCCTTTGCCTCTGATGCTGTTTTGGGTTCATTCTTTCTTCGTGCTTCCTCAGCTCTTTTTCTTCTCGCTTCTGCTTCAGCGATTTCTCTTTGAATTGCAGCGCTAATTTTATTTCGTAATATCGTCTTTCTTTTCTCTTCTGCCTTCAGTTGAGCAACAAGATCTTGTTCTTGACTTTTAAACTTTAGGTATACTTTTTCCTGTTCAATCTTATCCTGTTGAATCGCTGCCCGCTCTTTACTTTTTTCGGTAACTATGACTTTTTTATACGCTTTTTCACTTTCAATGGCTTTTATTTCTTCCTTAATTAATGCTTGATTTTGTTTAATCACCAAAAACTGCTTTTGTTGTATTTCAGTAATTCGATCAAGATATTTTTTCCTCTTTATCGCTTCATAATAACTATCTGAAGAAACAATAGACATCATTTTTCCATACTTGTTGCGGTGCTTATAAGAATAAAGAAGTAACTTCTTATATTGCAATTTCAATGTCTCAATAAGAGCATGTAAGTCTTTAATTTCTTGCCCTTTTTTTTCAATTGTTAGCTCAGCACTTCGAATTTGATTGTCGTAATTTTTAAGTAAGCGTTCGCGATAAATGATTTGATTTTCAATAACTTTCAATTCGCTCAATGAAGTCTTTGTATTTGTTTTAGACTTATTCAGCAAAGATTTTGTGTCAGCAATTTTGCGCTCAAGCCTAGCTTGATCTTTTTTCAATTTATCACTCGTAGATTGTCCCTGAACACAAAAAGTGAACAGCAATAAAAACACAAGAAGGCTACTTACATTCTTCATAACTCTCCGGAACTACAAAATGAATTGTTTCGTTTTCATTGATTCGAATTTTCTTGTAATCTAATAAAACTTTTATCTCCTGCTTTGGAGTAATAATAGTTACTTCAACTATTTTGGGCATCAAAATACCTTCTATCAATTGTCTTGAATTATAATCAATAAAAATGACTGTAGAATCTTCCGGGCTTTCAATTTTTTGATGCTTCAAAGACTTAAGGTCCTCACTTAACGAATAATAATTAAGGATTTCCCTTTGCTCTTTTCTTTCGTTCTTTTTGATCTCCCTTTTTCGATGAGAGCAAAGCGTATAAGAGAATGGGTCATTGACTCGAAAATATTTTTTAGCCTTTTCAAAAGCCACCGGCCCTCCAAAAATCATTTCTTCAACATTTTTAAACGCAACATCAATTGCAAATTTCTCTTTCAAATAATTCAAACTTTCAGAGACCACACATTTTTCTCTTTTATCCATCAATATAATGGAGTCTTTGGTTAGGAGTGAGCTATATACTGGAATGCGCGCATAAGTGATTAACGAATGAACTACACTATCTTTTTGCATTCTAACCGAAGTTTTAAAGGAAACATTTTGAGCAGAATCTGAATACTTCGTGGCAATTTTAGCATAGAATGAGTCAAACGTAATTCCGGCAATACTATCCATTGATTGACGAAGCTGAATCGTTGTTGTTTTTGGCAACTTAATCAATTCATTTGACTTTCTTGTAGCACAAGAAACAAGAACACTCATTATTAATACTATGACAAAATTTAAGCTCCTCATTATCTTACTAATTATTGGCTATTTTTAATTTCAATTGTTCGTTATTCTTGTCAATCTCTAGCGCTTTCTCCCACCATTCTTTGGCTAAATCAGGGCTTCCTAGTTGCAACTCTGTGTCACCTAAATGCTCTAATATCAAGTTATCATTTTGGTCCAAATCATAAGCCTTTAAAAATTGGGCTTTTGCTTTATTGAATTCTTCATTTTGTAGGAGAGTAAATCCATAAGTGTCTATAAACTGTGCTTGATTTGGTGCCATCGTAGTCACTTTTAATGCCAATTGTTTCGCTAATTCCAAATCAATTTTTTCTTTAGCCAATCTATACGCGAAATTATTTGTTATCAATGCACTTTGTGGATCCGTGCTCATTGCTTTTTGATACTTTTTTTTGGCCAACTCGTAGTCTTTTAACCCGAAATAACTATCTCCCAATTGACCATAAAACTCAGCTTTTACTGGATTGTCATTCACAACAAGCTCTACCCCGACAGATAAAACATCGACGGCAACATTGTATTTTTTTAATTGATTAGCGCTAACACCATTGAGTAAATAAACCACAGCAATACTAGGATAAAGTAACATACACTCTTTACTGTCGTCAAAAAGCTCTTCATATTTTTTCGCTTGATACTCCATAATCAATACTTGATTCCATATCGGAAACAAGGTCTCATCATAATTCAGTGCCATTTTGTATGCCTTTAAAGCAGCCTCTTCCTTATTCGCTCTTAATAAATAATCACCTCGAATAGAATGTGCTTTTGCTTCTTCAGGATGATCAAGAACTAATTCATTGACTAATTCATAAACAACAGGATCTATTTTTGATGATGACTCGTGAATTTTGATCAAAATTTTCATCTTCGTATCAATATCTACATCAGAGCATTTAAACGCTAAATCTAATTGTTTATATGCTTCAGTCTCTTTACGCTGAGAAAGATAAATATCAGCCAGGGCAAGATGAGCTCTTCCATTCATCGGGTCGGCAACGACAAGTTCTTCTAACATTGAAACCGCTTTTTGTTCCTCGTTCGTTCTGAAATAATGATCCACATAAGTTGCTATAACCTGTGCGTCTTTTGGATAAGCTTCCTTGGCTAAATCTAATTCTTCTAGCGCTTTTACAGGATCTTTTTTATCCATGTATAAATTATATTTCTGCACAGACAAACTTGGATTTAATCCTACTTGATCCTCCGTTTTGTTCAATGCTTCAATTGCCTTATCTAGATCGCCCGTTCGAACCAATGCTTCTGCATAACCATATTGCCATTCAACTTTTCTGGGTTCAATTTCAACAAGTTTTTCGAAGTTCACCACCGATTCTGGATAGTTCTCTTGCTCGAAATACATGTACGCTAATTCCTGGATGTACCATGTGTTCTTTGGCGATAATTCGTGCGCTTTAACGATATAAATGGCAGAAGCATCCAAGTTACCTTTTGATAATTCCAATTTGGATAGCGCGTAGTACACGGCATCATCATCTTGTCTAATTAACAAACATTCCTCAAGTTTCTTGATTGCTTCATCAGTTCTACCTTTTGTTTTTAAACGCAGGCCTTGGTGAAATGCGGAAATATACGGGTAATCGTTTTGGCTAATTTGATTTTGATCCTCAATAGCCAATTTATTCGTTCCGCATGACGCAAGAATAAAAAATGAAAATATGATATGTATAATTAGTTTATTCATCAAGTTGAGAATAATCTCCCAGACTCAAATTACGCGCCAAACCGTTATAATTCGTTTTCGATCCAATCATTGAATCTTTCATCACCAAGTTGCTAATGTTTACTTCGTGTTGAATAATTGAGTTGGAAATAACTGAACTTGAGATTTTACTGTCATTTCCAATCGACGCATAAGGTCCAACAACAGTATTCGTCAATTCAACATTTTCTCCAATAAAACAAGGTGGAATAATAATTGAATTAGTGCTTTTAACAGATTTATGAATGTTGTTCACACCTTTTAATTCTTCATTTTTCAGAACTTGTTGATTCGTCTCAACTGTGACTTTCTTGTTTCCACAATCCATCCATTGATCAACTTGACCCGTTTTAAAGATTTTACCTTTTGCCATCATCCCAAGAATACCATCATTGATTTGATATTCTCCACCGTGAATGATGTTCTTGTCTAGCACATTTTGAAGTTCTGTCTTAAGTTCTGCTATTTCTTTAAAGTAATAAATTCCGATAACCGCCTGATCACTTACAAATTCAGCCGGCTTTTCAACCAACTCTATTATTTCCTTTCTGTCATTTAATTTAACTACACCGTAGGCTTCAGGCTTATCTACTTGTTTTACCCAAATCACAGCATCTGCTGACGGGTCTAATTTAAAATCTGCTTGAATCAATGTGTCAGCATAAGCCACAACTGCTGGTCCTGAAAGAGATTCTTTTGCACACATAATAGCATGACCAGTTCCCAAAGGTTCATCTTGGCGATATATTGAAGCTTTTGCCCCTAAATCATTCGATAGTTTAGTTAAGCTTTCGACAACCTCTTCACCAAAAAACGCAGGGTCGCCCAAAATAAATGCTACTTCTTCTATTTTCTCTCCCACTACCTCAGCAATATCTTTTACTAAACGATGAACTATTGGTTGACCTGCTACTGGAATTAATGGTTTTGGAACGGTTAAAGAATGAGGTCGTAATCGGCTGCCTCTGCCCGCCATAGGAACTATAATTTTCATAATGTCTTAATTTCTTGTTCTATTTTACTCCTGTACTGCCAAATCCTCCTGTACCTCGATCTGTTTCTGTTAGCACCTCTACCTGCTGCCATGCCGCTTGTTCTACTTTCGCAAAAACAAGTTGAGCAATTCTTTCTCCGTTCTCTATGGTAAATGTCTCGTTCGATAAATTAATCAAGATTACTCCAACCTCACCGCGATAATCTGCATCGATAGTTCCAGGGGAATTCAAAACAGAAATTCCCTTTTTCAAGGCAAGACCGCTTCTTGGACGAACCTGACATTCATAACCTTCTGTAATTTCCATAAACAATCCTGTCTTCACCAACGTTCTCTCCAAAGGTTTCAACTCGATTACTTCAGTAATATTTGCACGTATGTCAAGACCTGCTGAAGCAGACGTTTCATACGCCGGAAGATCGTGATTTGATTTATTGATTATTCTTACGTTCATTCTTTTAATTCTATAGATATTCTAACAACTATCAAAAGTAAGAAAAAGCAACGCCATCTGAAGTATAAAAATATAAGTTACTAACGTTGAATAGTGGATTCTAGGCAGAAATAACCTTCTTTGGTTTTTCTAATGTCCAAACTATTGCCAGAAGTAGTAAAATAAGACCATTGTGGAAGACGAATTTTCGCATTGTCATTATTTCAGGGTCAATATCGATAATACGAGTAATGAAGAATATCAGTAACGAAAACCCAAAATAGAGAAAGAACTTGCGAAGGTTATAATTGATTGGATAATATTTTTGTCCAAGAAGATAAGAGGCGATCATTTGAAAGGCATATACAATTAGTGTTGCCCATGCCGCAGCGATGAAACCATACTTAGGTATAAATATTAAATTGACCAAAATAGTGATGATTGCCCCGCCAATAGCAATGTATGCACCAAAACGTGTTTGCCCGCTCAATTTATACCAAATAGATTGATTCAAATAGATTCCCAAAAAGACGTTCGCGATCAACAGAATTGGAACCACATTCAAACCTGCCCAATATTCATCATTTCTTATGAAGTGCTTGAAAATATCAATATTTAAAGCCACGCCTAGGAACACAATACAAACGGCAGCAATGAAATAATTCATGATTTTGACATACAGTTTGTTTCTATCCATATTCTTTGACTGGGCAAAGAAGAATGGCTCTGCTGCGTACCTATAGGCCTGCAAGAATATGGTTAAAATCATTGCTAACTTATAGCAAGCACTGTAAATTCCAACTTGACCCAAAGCGTATTCTTTTGAATTCCCCGCATTCACTAAAAGCGGTTTCATCATTACACGGTCAATTGTTTCATTAACCATTCCAGCCAATCCAGCGATTACAAGTGGTAAAGAATATTTTAGCATTTCCTTTGCTAAGACCTTATCGAATTTCATTTTCAAGCCCGAGAAGTCTTGATGAGTTCCAACAATTTTAACAGCAGAAGACATTAAGTTAGCCAATAGAATTAGCAGAATGGCTTCCATTGGGCGAGCTGGATCAAATAAATAATACACAATGATTAAATTCAATCCTATGTTCACTAAAATTGCCGTAAAATGAATGGTTGCAAATTTCTTTGCTTTATTATCCGCTCTTAACTTGGCCATTGGCAGTGCTGTAATTGCATCAATAGAAACAATACCTGCCATCAATATTATAAATTCCCGGTGGTCCGGGTATCCAATCCAAGTTGCAATACTGTGACTTCCAAAGAATACGGCTAAAAAGAACAAAATACTAAAGCCAAAAACAGTCAAAAAACTATTTCTGAATACCATTTCTTTATCCTCTTTTTCATTGATGAATTTAAAAAAGGCAGTCTCCATACCCAAGGGCAGAAGTATGATTAAGAAAGTAACAAAAGCGTATAATTCAGAAAGAACACCGTAATCAGTTGTCGCAAATCTAGAGGTATAAAGTGGAACTAAAAAGTAATTGAGCAGTCGACCAACAATTGTTGGTAACCCATAGATGGCAGTTTGCCCTAGTAAACTTTTAAGCGAACTCAAATTTAATGTCTAAAATTTGCTTTTCTTTTCTCCATGAACGCCGTTGTTCCTTCTTTGAAATCTGCCGTTCCGAAACACTTCCCGAATTCTTCGATTTCAACATCGTAGCCATTCACTCCATCACGATCGTGAGCATTGATTGCTTTTATAGCCGAACTAATTGCTGTAGCAGAATTATTTAAAATTTTACTTGCTATTTTCTCCGATAAGTCCATTAATTCTTCTGGCTCAACGACATGATTTACAAGACCCCACGATAAGGCATCATCTGCTTTTATCATTCCAGCTGTAAACACCATTTCATTTGCTTTTCCTTTACCAACTAATTGAGTCAAGCGCTGTGTACCACCATATCCAGGAATCACTCCTAAAGAAACCTCAGGCAATCCCATTCTAGCATTTGAAGAAGCTACTCGAATATGAGCCGCCATTGCCAATTCTAACCCACCACCTAAAGCAAAACCATTGACGGCAGCAATAACAGGAACAGATAGGTTTTCGATGACATCAAATAATATCTTCTGACCATTTTGGGCCAACACTCCACCTTCAGCAATTGAAAAATCGGCAAATTCTTTAATATCTGCACCTGCAACAAAAGCTTTGTCTCCAGAACCCGTTAAAATAATTACCCCAACATTTGGATCAGCATCCAAGCTTGTAAAAGCCTTATTTAATTCTTCTATTGTCTCTTTGTTTAGGGCGTTCATTTGCTTTGGACGATTAATCGTTACATAAGCAATTTGACCTTTTTGTTCTGATAATATATTGTTGTACATGTCTGTTCTATTTGATAGGTAAAGGTAATTAAAACGAGTTGAAAATGTTTTTATTTTCTCAATCTCTTATACATTTTAATGGCAACCATTAATCCAATCGCAACAGCAAAGAAACCAATTGTTGCCGAAATCCAATTCAGTGAATTCTTCATGGTCACTAAGAAGACAATTGCCACTAATGCTAGTGTAGCGACTTCATTGAAAACTCTAAGCCCAGTCGATTTCCATTTAAAAAGGCCTTTCGCCATATTGAATATTGTATTTTGGCAAATGAAATGATACATTAAAAGTAAAGCGACAAAAATCAACTTAATCTGCATCCATCCTTGATCTAGATATCCGGGACGTTCAATGATCATCCAAGTACCAAAGACCAACGTTAAAATCATTGCTGGGGTAGTAATAATCCACCACAGTCGTTTTTCCATAATTTCAAATTGATCAGAAAGTATTTTCTTAGCGACATCATCTTTCTCTTGAGCCTCAAGATGATAAATAAATAAGCGAACGATATAGAATAGTCCGGCAAACCAGCTGACCACAAAGATAATATGAAGTGCTTTTATTGTTTCAAAAGTCATACTGTAAAAGTAGTTAAATTGAAGTAAAAAGAGATGAGTTAGTAGTGAGAAGTTACAAGAATGGGCGCTAGGTTGAAACCAATTGATTATCTTTGCCCCTTAAATATTTTACATGAGCACAATAGAACTTTCTGATCAAGAAATTCAACGAAGAGAAAAGTTGAATAAGCTACGAGATCTGGGTATCAACCCTTATCCGGCGGATTTGTTTCCGGTAACTGACTATTCTACTGATATAAAACAGAAACTAGAAGAAGGAAAAGAAGTTTGCCTGGCAGGCAGAATGATGTCTCAAAGAGATATGGGAAAAGCTGCTTTTGCAGAACTTTTAGATTCTTCTGGTAGAATTCAACTGTACATTAATAGAGATGAAATTTGTCCTGGAGAAGATAAAACGCATTACAATCAAGTTTTCAAAAAATTAATTGATTTAGGGGATTTTATTGGAATAAAAGGAACCGTATTCGTCACTAAAGTTGGGGAAACTTCCATTAAAGTAAAAGAATTAACATTGTTAAGTAAATCACTTAAACCGCTTCCCCTTCCGAAAACAGATGCTGATGGGAAGATTCACGATGCCTTTACGGATCCAGAAATGAGATACCGTCAGCGTTATGCTGATTTAGTCGTGAATCCTCATGTTAAAGAAATATTTGTAAAGCGTTCGAGGTTATATACTGCCATGCGTAATTTCTTCAATGATGCTGGCTACATGGAGGTTGAAACACCTATTCTTCAGCCAATTGCGGGAGGTGCAGCAGCGAGACCTTTTGCGACACATCATAACTCGTTAGATATTCCATTGTACATGAGAATTGCGAATGAGCTTTATTTAAAACGACTCATCGTGGGCGGTTTTGATGGCGTATATGAATTTTCTAAGAACTTCAGAAATGAAGGAATGGACAGAACTCATAACCCTGAGTTTACTGCGATGGAAATATATGTATCCTACAAGGATTACAATTGGATGATGGATTTTGCAGAGCGCTTATTAGAGCATTGTGCATTAGCCGTTAACGGAACACCTGAATCAACTTTTGGAGAACATAAAATTAACTTTAAAGCTCCATATAAAAGAGTTACGATGCGCCAATCAATCATCGACTTCACAGGTTATGACATCAAAGGTCAATCTGAAGATGAATTGAGAGCGGCTGCATTAGGTATGGGTATCGAAGTAAATGATACGATGGGTGTAGGAAAATTAATTGATGAAATTTTTGGGGAGAAATGTGAAGGGAATTACATTCAGCCAACATTCATCACAGACTACCCTAAAGAAATGTCACCACTTTGTAAAGAACATAGAGAAGATTCTTCTTTAACAGAGCGCTTCGAATTAATGGTTTGTGGGAAAGAAATAGCAAACGCTTATTCTGAATTAAATGATCCCATAGATCAAAGAAATCGTTTTGAAGAGCAAGTGAAATTAGCTCAAAAAGGAGATGATGAGGCCGGTGAGTTTATTGATCAAGATTTCTTGCGTTCTCTAGAGTATGGAATGCCGCCAACAAGTGGAATGGGAATCGGGATGGATCGTTTGGTAATGTACTTGACAAATAACCCTTCTATTCAAGAAGTGCTATTCTTCCCTCAAATGAAACCAGAGGTGTTTGGAAAACCAGGACCTGATTTGTCAGAAAATGAAAAAATCATTTATGATATTCTAACAAAAGAAGAAACGATTGGTTTGAATGACCTTAAAACGCAATCAGGCTTAAGCAATAAGCAGTGGGACAAGGGAATAAAGGGATTAACGAAAAATAACATTGCCAAAGTCACAAAGACGGATGACAATTTGGTTGTTGATTTGGTATAATTTTCAAAAAAACAAAAAGGTCAGCTTAATTCGCTGACCTTTTTTTATGCCTTATTTTGAAGAACTGGAATTAATGTGACCCCCTTGAGATAAATTCGCAAGGGAAAATAAAATGTTCTCCCGGATCTTTACTTTCTTTTAATCGACTATACATCCTATCGGCTGTTTGCAAACCAATTTTATTAATTGGCTGACGAATGGCACTTATTGGAGGATTCAAGTATTCAAACGCCTCACTATCATCAAAAGAAATTATCCTAACATCGCTTGGTACGTTAATGTTGTTTTTCTTCAAAGAAGCCAAAACAGGATAAGTACATTGATTGTTTAAAGCGACGAATGAGTCCGTCCCCTTTTTAATTTGGGCTTTGATTGCCTCGTTGATTTCATCTTCGCCATTTGGTAAGTCAATGTATTCGAAGTCAATGTCATATTTCTCGCAAGCTAACTTAACACCCTCAATTCTATCTTGAATTGTTGAAACATTAGAAGGTGAAGGAACCAAAGCCGAAACTCGAGTAGGTTTTTTAGAAAATGCTTTTATTAGTTTTTTCCCTTCCGAGATGTTGTCAACTCCAACAAAGTCAGCATCTTTATCTCCAGGTCTATCGGTAAAGACAACCGGAATGTGTGTTGAAAGTAATATTGGAATGAGATCTTTTATATCATTACTTGGTGCAATAATCATCCCATCAATACTTCTTTGAATCAGCTCATTCATAAGAACCTTTTCCACTTGATTATCATCATTGGTATTGACAATAAACGTATTGTATCCTTGAGCGTATAATTTTTCTTGAATAATTTTGCAACTTTCAGCGTAAAATGGATTAGAAATGTCCGGTAAAACTAAACCTATTGTTTTCGTTTCTCCCTGTCTTAAGCTCTTAGCGAAGAAATTTGGAACATAAGACAATTCAATTGCTTTTGCTTTAATTAACTCCTGTTTATTCTTGCTGATGTTAAACTGATCCCCTTTGTCATTTAATACAAACGATACCGTAGCTTTAGAAACACCCAGGGCTTGAGCAATATCATTTAGTGAGGTTCTTTTTTTCTTCATTTGGTTCAGGTCTATCTTAAAAAGTACAAATAATTTATCCTTCGTATTTAAAGTTAAATTAGATGGGAATGTTACCTACGGTAAAGTAGATAACATTTTTTCAAATTCTGTTTTGTAAGTTTTTCTTCCTGCACAACCATTGGTTATTGCCAAATTTTGGAAGTTCTCAATTCTATCTCCCGGATCAGGATGAGTACTCAAGAACTCTGGTGTTCGAGCTCCTCCCATTTCTTTAATCTTCATAAAAAATCCGGCTCCACCATCAGCATTATAGTCTGTTGGACACAAATAATCTACCGATTTTCCATCTGCTTCAGACTCATGTTTTCTTGAAAATTTCAAGCCAATTAAACCTGAAGTAACCTGTTTCAAAGCAACCATATCACCTGCAATAACATCCAAGCAAACTTGAATTCCAAATTGCGTTGTCATTTGACGAGTAGAATGCCTCATGTCTGCATGTGCAATTTCATGACCCAAAACACCAGCAAATTGATCTTCAGAATCTAAAAACTTTAATATTCCTGTATAGATATAGATGTATCCTCCTGGAGTACAAAATGCATTTAACGTACTGTCATCTTGAATGATACGTAACCTCCAGTTAAATTCATCTTTATAATCAACCCCACCACTTGCTAATATTTTATCACGGACTTTATAGATGTATTCATATGCGGATTTATACTTTACAGAATCCAAAAGAGGATATTGAGCAGGGTTTCCATCAATTTCAGCAGCAACTTGCGCTCCGAATTGTTTATCTTGCTCAATCGTAAATAAATTAACTCCTTTTCCTTTGTTCTTTTTATTAACCACACCGCATGATATAACCAATGCTAGCGTGACTATAAATACAATTAAATTTGATATTTTCATTCTCTGTTTTTTACGATTTATTGTTCTAAAAAAAGAAACCGATTCCAAAAGTAATAAAACTTCCAATACACCAACCAATTACTAATTCGTCTAGGCTATGTTTGCTTAAATATAATCTAGCAGACATAACCAAACCAGAAATAATAAAGGCAAAGGCAATAATCCATAATTGATAATCTGTATGACCATCAATATAGCTAAACAAAAACCCAACCAAAATTCCACATCCAGCGGCGTGAATACTTATTTTTTTCCATCTATTTAGAAAAAAGAATACAAATGTTACAAGAACTCCAGCTAACGGAAGAGTGACAAAATATTTGGGATAAAAAGGCACAAGCTGCGCTCTATAGTAATACAATCCAAAAAGTAAGAGGGAGTAAAAGAACATGATCGCAATTGGAGCCCTTCTCTCTTTTTGCGTCTCCATTTCTATGGATTGAATCATTTTGTGTCTTTTCATTAAGTAAAATGATAATGCCGGAGCAAGACCTATAAAAACAGTATAGTGGTAAAGCAATCTCAGCTTCTCTTTTGGATGCAAATTATAAAAGCAATATGTGTTATAAAACCCATGATCAGAGGGGACATACATTACTAATATTAGCGCGATAATTGGTAAAACTAAAGGATTAAAAACCCAAGAAATAATATTTGCGGATAACCTCATTAAAGTTCCTTTCTCAATCGTGCCACAGGAATATTTAATTGCTCTCTATACTTTGCTACTGTCCTTCTGGCAATATTATATCCTTTATCTTTCAAGAGAATTGCCAACTTTTCATCGGTCAAAGGCTTTCTTTTTTCTTCTGCATTAACGGCTTCAGAAAGAATCTTTTTTACTTCACGTGTTGAAACCTCTTCACCTGAACTTGTTGAAAGTGATTCAGAAAAGAAATATTTCAAAGAGATAACGCCCTGTTCTGTCTGAACATATTTACTATTTGCAACTCTTGATATTGTTGAAATATCTAGATTCACAATTTCAGCAATATCCTTTAATATCATTGGCCTAAGTTTCGTCTCATCCCCTGTTAAGAAATATTGTTTCTGATAATTCATGATTGCATCCATGGTCAGTAACAAGGTGTTTTGACGTTGTTTGATCGCGTCAATAAACCATTTTGCTCCATCCAGTTTTTGCTTTATAAAAGTTAAAGCCTCTTTATCTGTCTTTGATGATTTCGCTCCTTCAGCATAACCTCTAAGCATGTTTTTATAAGCTCCACTGACCTTTAATTCAGGAGCGTTTCTTCCATTAATTGTTAAACTTAATTTCCCGTCATTCTCGGTTACACCAAAATCTGGAACAATTTGCTGATAATTACCTGTAGCTTCTTTTGAGGAGCCTCCTGGTTTTGGATTTAACTTAACGATCTCATCTATTGCTTCTTTAAGATCTTCATTATTAATCTCCAATTTTTTCATAATCTTTTTGTAGTGCTTCTTTGTAAACTCTTCAAAATGATCTTCTAATATTTTTTTTGCTGTAAAACGGGTAATATCACCGTTTTGTCTTCTATCAATTTGCAACAACAAACATTCTCTTAAATCTCTTGCTCCAATTCCAGCAGGATCCATTTCCTGAATCAAACTTAATATCTTTTCTACTTCCTCTTCAGTGGCAGAGATATTCATAGAGAATGCTAAATCATCCACTATTGCTTCTATTTCACGATTTAAATATCCCGATTCATCTAAATTACCTATGAGTGTATCGGCAATAACGAACTGCGTATCGTTCAATTTACGCATTTTCAATTGCGTCGTCAGTCTCTCTTGGAACGACTTAGAACCAGACAATGGAATTACCTTTTCTTCATCGTCTTTACTTGTATTATTTACTTGCGTTTTGTAATCAGCATCATCGGCGAGGTAATCGTCAATGTTAAAATCCTCCTCTTTTTCATCCTCTTCTTGCTCGTCATCAAATTCATCCTCTTCTTTCTCTTCCGCTCCTTCTTCTAAAGCAGGGTTTTCTTCTATTTCTTGTTTTATACGAGTTTCTAATTCCATCGTAGGCACTTGCAACAATTTCATCAATTGAATCTGTTGGGGAGACAAGCGCTGCTCCATCTTGTGCGATAAGTATTGTTTTAATGCCATAAGCGTGATTAATTATCAGTAAAGTACTTAATAATTGATAAAAACTGTGCTGTTTTATTAGAATTCTGCGTTTTGTGGTGTTCTCGGGAAAGGAATCACATCCCTAATGTTAGACATTCCTGTAACGAACATAACCATACGCTCAAAACCCAATCCAAATCCAGCGTGTGGAACTGTTCCAAATTTTCTGGTATCCAAATACCATTGTAAATCTTCCTCAGGAATATCAAAATCAGCGAACTTAGATTTTAAAACATCTAACCTCTCTTCTCTTTGAGAGCCACCAACGATTTCTCCAATTCCAGGGAACAGAACATCCATTGCTGCCACAGTTTTACCATCATCATTTTGACGCATGTAAAATGCCTTTATTTCTGCTGGATAATCCGTTAGAATTACCGGGCATTTATATTTCTTTTCAACTAAATATCTCTCGTGTTCACTATGAAGATCTACTCCCCATGACACATCGTATTTGAATTTCTTTTTCTTGAATGGTTTTGAATTCCTAAGAACTTCAATAGCTTCAGTATACGTCAATCGAATAAAATCATTCTCGGTTACAAACTTCAACCGTTCCATCAGTGTCATTTCATTTCTTTCAGCCGCTGGCTTAGACTGTTGTTCTTTTTCTTCTCTATCATTTAAGAATTGGAGGTCATCAGCACAATTAGTCAAGATATACTCACAGATAAATTTCAAAAAGTCTTCTGTCAAATCCATGTTGTCCTCCAAATCATTGAAAGCAACCTCTGGTTCAATCATCCAAAATTCAGCTAAATGGCGAGAAGTATTGGAGTTTTCTGCTCTAAAGGTTGGTCCAAAAGTATAAACTTGCCCTAGTGCTAGTGCAGCTAATTCAGCTTCTAACTGACCAGAAACTGTCAGGTTTACTGCTTTTCCAAAAAAGTCTTGCTTGAAATCTACATTTCCATCTTCATCTAGAGGAGGATTTTTTGCATCCAAAGTAGAAACTCTAAACATTTCTCCTGCACCTTCTGCATCTGAACCAGTTACTATTGGTGTGTGAATATAGTTGAATCCTTTGTTGTTAAAATAGCTATGTATTGCAAAAGAAACGGCATGTCTAATTCTAAAAACAGCACCGAACGTATTTGTTCTAAAGCGAAGATGCGCTTGCTCTCTTAAAAACTCAAGACTATGTTTTTTAGGTTGCATAACTGTTTTCTGGACTTCTTCAGGATTTGCATCACCCAAGATTTCTATCGAAATTACTTTTAATTCTACCGCTTGACCGGCTCCTTGTGATTCTACTAACTCACCAGAAATAGCAACTGCAGAAGCTGTTGTTACCCTTTTCAAAGTTACTTCATCAAAGCTTTCAAAATCAACTACAGCTTGAATGTTATTTATGGTAGAACCATCATTTACTTGGATGAAACGATTACTTCTAAACGCTCTTACCCAACCTTTGATTAACACTGTATTTCCAACTTGTGGACTTTGAAGTATATCTGCTATTTTCTCTCTTTTCATTCTCTGCGATTTCTTGATGTCCAAAAATAACAAGAATGTGCCTAAACTCAACGTAATAAAACAGAAAAGCACACTCCATAGACGAACTAATTAACAGGGTGATGCTTATCGGATATTTGAAGTGTTATTTTCCATTCCAGTTTGTCATGGTTAATTGTAAACCAATTGATGAAAACCCTTTGATAAATTCAATCGAGGTGGATGTTCTCTCTGGCAAACTCAAACTCTCTTCTTTACTCCAATCTCCTAAAACATAATTTGATTGTTTCCCAGGATTAAATTCACTTCCCACTCCAAATCTCAATCTTGCATATTGACTTGTGCCTAGGACTGCTTGAATATCTTTCAAGCCATTATGTCCGCCATCAGAACCTTTTCCTTTCATTCTTAATTTACCAAATGGAAGAGCTATATCATCCGTAATAACCAATAAGTTCTCAATCTTAATTTTCTCAGTTTGCATCCAATAATTAACTGCTTTACCGGAGAGGTTCATAAATGTATTTGGCTTGGCCAGAATTAATGTTCTACCTTTAAATTTAACCGTTGCGACATCTGCAAGTTTCTCAGTTGAAAATTCCGCCCCTAACTCTTTAGCAAAAGCATCTAGTACTTTAAAACCAACATTGTGTCGGGTGTTTTCGTATTTTAGACCTGGATTTCCAAGACCAACGATAAGGTATTTCATTTTATCAGAACATTTAGAATTCGAAAATACAATAATTGTACAATGTTAGAAAAGAATTATCCCATATCTGTTCCTGAAATGTGAAATGATTGCTTGGACGTCTCACTCTTGTTGTTTAAGGTTTTAGATATTACGTTGACCTGAGTCACACCAATTAATTTGTTCAAAACACCCCATTTAATCTTGTTTTTGATAGTAGAATAAAGCCCATCGATTGGATCCACCCACCACAGTATTAAATTCCGTTTTTCTTCTGCAAGAATACTGTTAAAGAAATCGTTCAACAAATTCGAACAATTATCTTTAATATAGACACCCTCAGGTATTACAAAAGAGTGTTTTTTAGGACGTATAATTCTATTAATTCCAGGGATAAATGGAATCACTTTGGTTAGTGTTTTACCAAATTTACCAGGAAGTCTTTCAATACGCCAGTCTAGATTTGTAATTTTAGCAAAGCATATGATTTCTTCGGTTTCATTTTTAACAACATAGTACTCACCTTTCATAAATTCTTGAAGAAAGAAATAATCCTTTTTCTGCAATCTACTGATTATAAATTCAGGTATTTCACTCCAATCACCAGACCGCACCACATCTATTTTATTCTTTGGCGCGACTCTACTGAATGTTCTTAACTCAATTTCACGAATTGTTTTAAATCCTAATTCTTCTGTCAACCAAAGACTTTTGACATTTTCAGGGTCCACATAAGCATAAAATTCAGATATTTTCTCACCTTTGAAACCTGTCTTTAGGGCATCCTCAAAAAAAAGCTTTAGCTCATTCTTAATTTTACTTTTTCCACCTGCCCTAGACTTATGCTTTCCGGTTGACTGAAATATTGATTGAAAAGCAAAATATCGTATGTACCAATGGCCACTTCTTCTGCAAAAAGTAACGTTTCCTAAAACTTTATCATTACGTTCAAGGGTTAAAAACAATGGATTGTCTAAATCCAAGACTCGAGCTTCTGTATTTAAGTGTTGATATAATCCACCATTTGAACCAAGTGTTGTCTTTTTGAGGATGTCAATTACACCCTTTGAAGGTTCTGTATTTATTCTAAATAATGAGCTTAACATCTTAGAACGATGATTGAATTATTGCCGATATATCATCAAGATCAATACTTTTTCTTTCGCCCATTTGTGTCCATCCACGTTCTGAAAACAAATCACATATTATTACTTCAGCCCCCTTGAATTCTGAAGTGTATTCTGATAATTTCGTTGACACACCTAGACCATGAAAGAACATCTCTGTTTTTTGAATAGCTTCTCTCGCAATTTCTTCATTCGTCCCTTCCAAATTCCAAACACGCTTTCCATATTGAGTAAGTTTCTCTTGCTTATCTGTAAATTTACGCTCCCATAAACGAGGAGCGATTATGGCAAGTGTTCTTGCATGGTCAATATCAAATAAAGCTGTTAATTCATGCCCAATCATGTGTGTTGTCCAATCAGTTGGCACACCGCAACGGAGGTTGCCATTTAAGGCATGTGTAGCGCAATGCATTAAGTTAGAGGCTAACTTGTAGTCCGAAGGGTGATCAACAACGTTAGCCACTTCAATTAACGTAGAAAGTATGCCTTCGGCTTCTCGTTCCTGTAAAAGATTTTCTGTAGGATATGTTATGTATTGTTCCAATGTATGCATGAAGGCGTCAATGATTCCATTCGCCAATTGTCTTTTGGGAAGACTTGCAACCAGGCTAGGGTCGCAAAATGAAAACACGGGGAAGAAAAGAGGTCCACCCATTGTTAATTTTGCTTTCAAAGATTTACGGCTAATCACAGCTCCAGAATTTGCCTCAGAACCCGTTGCCGGCAATGTTAGTATTGTTCCAAACGGCACAGCAGAAGTAAAAACACATCCCTCTTTTCGTTTCAATACATCCCAAGGATTTCCTTTATAATTAATTGCGCCAGACATAAATTTAACACCATCAATGACAGAACCTCCTCCTATTGCTAAAATGAAATCAATATTCTTTTCTTTTGCTAATTCAGCTCCTTTGATGAGGGTGTCATATTCAGGGTTTGCTTCAACTCCTGGAAATTCAGTTAATTCAAAATCGACCAACTTTTTTAAAACTTTATCCAGAAGACCAATTTTTTTAACAGAGCCTCCGCCATATACCAAAAGTATGTTTTTTACATTTTGATCTTTTAACAGGATTGGTAATCTATCCAATTGATCTTTTCCAAATACTATTCTAGTTGGATTTATTACTTCAAAGTTTTCCATATTGTTTTCAATAAAAAACCCCGATTAATCTATGATCAATCGGGGTTTGGATAATTATAATTTTCCTATTTTTTAATCTCCCCATCTACCGCGTATGCAATAGATAAAGCATCAATTTTTTGCAACTCTTTACGAATATCAAAAATAGTACCAGTCGGTGCTCCTTCATCTGCTTTAACACATGTGATTACTGACTCTATTCCTTTCGTAATTTTACTCTTTTTTGCTTCAAACTTGTCCGACTTCCAGTTTCGAATCGCATTCGTGCTGTATAAGTCATCAGGAGTAGACTGAACTACGTTATCCATAAATAACATATATTCCATTCCAATTGATCTATACCTAGCTGCTCTGGCAGCGTTTAATGGTTTACCCAGATATAAAAAGTCAATTTCAGAACGTTGTTTATATGGAGTCATATCAGCAGCTTCTACACCTGTTGGTTTTACAACCTTCACTGTAGGGTCTGTCTCTTTACTAGTTGTAGCAACCATAAAGAAAAATAACAACATAAATACAATATCCGGTAAAGATGAAGTGTTAATTCCAGGTGCGGGTTTACCGCCATCTTTTTTAAATTTTGACATAGCTAATATGTTTTAAACTTTTGGTGTAACCTCGATGATTCTGTCTGGATACAAAATTTTCAACAAATCAATTTTCTCTTTGTCTTTCAATTTTTCATCCATTGAATATCTGCTTAAGATATTCTTGTATGACTCTCCAAAGATCTTCATTGAGGAATCGTTACGCAGTTCGTAAATCGCTTCTTCAATCTCCGATTGAATCTTTGCAAACAACTCATATTTCGTTGCTTTCATGACTTCAATACGAATGTGAGCTTGAAAATGAATTTCTGGCAACGTTTCTTTACCATACATTTCAATCGCAGTTAATTTCTTTTCCCATTCAGCAACTTGACGCTGTTTGAACTCAATAATTGTAGCAAGTGCATCCGGTGTGTTTTCAACAGCCTCTGCTTGCTCAATTGCTTGATCCAAAGAAATTTCAATGTCCTTTTTCGATATCTTCGAATACATCGGAAATGAATTCAAACCATCGTTTTTAATCTCATTCTTTTGATAGAATTCAACTATTTTTTCAGAGATCTCATCTGGATTTTGCATGTATTCTCCACGCACCATTAATTGATTTTGAGCATTTGCTTTAATTGCACAAATGTTTCTTGGTTCAATTGGAGGTGGCACATCTTGCGTTGATATTAACTTAGGAATATTACGTACATACGCTTTATCCTTATCCATTGTTGTCGTTACCAAGAAAAATATTAATAGTAAGAAAGCGATATCCGCCATCGAACCAGCATTTACTTCAGGTATGTCGCGCTTTGCCATATTAATTTTTTTTTATTTCTTAATCATCGCCATTATCGGAGATGCTACTGCTGCAATAACCGCAACAACAATTAGAATAATAACTAAATATAATCCCGCTGAAGTCGAGTTGATTGTTCCTTGAGCAACCTGCACATCATCTGCCAATTGTAACGAACTGTTAGAATCAGATGTTCCCGCTACTAATAAAATTAGATAAAGAACCAATGATGCAACTAATCCAATAATTGACATGACTGTTTTCTTAGGGTTAGAAATTAATTGAAACACAAAGAATAACAATATTAATCCAAC
Organism: uncultured Flavobacteriales bacterium; assembly: GCA_905480145.1. Classification (GTDB taxonomy): domain Bacteria; phylum Bacteroidota; class Bacteroidia; order Flavobacteriales_D; family Crocinitomicaceae; genus UBA4466. The sequence goes on from CAJQPA010000003.1 coordinate 40,426, forward strand.
ACCCGCAAACATTAAGAAGCCAGTAAATCCAATTGAGAATCCCATTTTAGCTCCGTCACGAAACGACTCTTGTTCTTCTACTGTACTGTTCATGTCTGCTCCATTGAAAAGGAATAAACATGCCAATACGCCAATTGCAACTAATGCAATTTTAAGAACACTCATATACAAATTGAGCTTTTTAGTATCCATACTATTTAATAATTATAGTTAATAAATATAATCTAATGCTCTTGCTTAGACTTTAGCAACTTTGTGCTTTAACATCATATCCACTAATGAGATTGACGCATCTTCCATTTCGTTTACTATACCATCCACTTTAGACACGATGTAATTGTAAAAAACTTGAAGGATAATTGCTGCAATAAGACCAAAAACTGTTGTTAAAAGCGATACCTTAATACCACCAGCAACTGTAATTGGAGAAACTTGTCCATCTTCAATAATCTTATCAAAGGCGAAAATCATTCCGATTACTGTTCCCAAGAAACCAAGCATAGGTGCCAATGCAATAAACAAAGATAACCAAGTAAGACCCTTTTCTAGAAGTCCCATTTGAACACCACCATATGATACAACTGATTTTTCAGCCATTTCAATACCTTCATCAGCTCTATCTAGACCTTGGTAAAAAATAGAAGCAATAGGTCCTCTTGTATTACGACAAACATCTTTCGCAGCTTCAACACCACCGCTTTTCAACGCTGATTCAACATCCTCTAGAAACTTACTTGTGTTAATAGTAGAAAGGTTTAAGTATACAATTCTTTCTATTGATAATGCTAAACCAATAATTAAACAAATTAATACTGGAGTCATCCATAATGGAGCACCTTCAATATACTTTTGCTTTAATGTTTGTACGAAGCTAAGTTCTTCTTTCTTGTCATCTTCAATAGCTGTAGCCATGTCATCACCTGCATCTTTTGCAGCTTCAGCTGGTGTTTCTATTTCTGTCTCAACTGGAGCAACTGCTGATTCGACCTCTGTTGAATCGGCAAAAGAAAAGTTTACTAAACCAAAAATCATTGCCGCTGCAATAACAAATGAACTAAATGTTTTTTTCATGTTCTAAAAGATTAATTAATCGTGTTCTAAGTTTATAATTTAGCCAAATTTAATAAAAAATATTTCACAACACCACTCAATGTTAAATAATGAAGTAATCCATGCACATTATTGAGTGAACGGAAAACTGAGAATTGAATTTTAATCGTAAATTCATACTCAAAATATTTAGGACAACCACTATATGATAAACGATCATCAAGCAACTATTTTCGCGCTAATTAAACAGAACATGAATCCGAAAGACTCTCTTGGACAGGTTGTTGGAGAAGTTTTAAGTCTTAGTTCTGATGCTGTTTACCGAAGATATAGAGGCGAGACACATTTGACTATTTTTGAATTAGAAAAGTTGTCCAAAGCCTTTTCTTTCTCTTTGGATTCTATTTTTGGAATGAATAAAAATATGGTTTTGTTTAACTTTAAACCTCTTGATGAATATGATTTCAGCATGGATATTTACCTTCAAGACATGTTGGATAATGTCAAATTACTCAAAGCTCAAAAAAATCCTGAACTAATTTTAACCATTGACAACACACCTTTTCTCCAACTCCTAAATTACCCTCATTTAATCCGATTCAAGCTGTTTTTTTGGGCAAAAACGTACTTACGCCTTAAAGAGTATGAAAACATAGATTTTGGGTATGAGAAAATCTCATCTAAAACTTTCGATACTGGTTTAGAACTATTGAAGACATACAATTCTATTCCATCAAAAGAAATCTATGATCCTGAACTATTGAGAGGGTTCGCTCGGGAAATCTATTACTACTATCACTCTCGTTTAATTAAAGATGCTGAATACGCTCTTTATCTATTGGAAGTATTAGATCGTTTTCTGGATCACTTAAAAGCACAAGCCGTTGTTGGAAAGAAATTCGTCTCTAAATCGACTCCGCCTGCTTATGGAAATGATTTTGAGATGTACTTCAATGAAACAAACAACGGAAATAGCTCTATTTTTTACAGATCAGATGCAGGTCAAGGATTGTACATCTCTCACAATATGTTGAATTACGTGCACACTACCGACAAAACTTATCTTGATGACAGTAATAATTTCATTAAAAAGCAATTGAACAATTCAAGTATCATGAGCACAACGAATGAAAAAGATAGAAATAATTATTTTTTCCAAGTAAAAAAAATGATTGATGGCATACGTAAGAAAATTGAAACTGAATCAAGTGAGGCATAGTTTTTCCTATCATTTTTGCTAACTCAACATCTTAAACTTCTTGGTTTTCACCCAGTGATTTAACATTGCATTGAATAAAAAATGCCGGACCAATAAGCCCAGCATTTTTTCATATTTATTGTTTTGAACTAGATCGACTTCAAGAATTTAATTCATTGAAGCTCTGTTTTTCTTTTTAGAAGGAATTGCATATTTGACCATCACTTCATGTGAACCGTTAGAATATTTAGCAACGTTTGACAATGTGAAATCAAAAGCATAACCAATTGTTACAACATCTTCGTACGAATATTGAAGATACACAGAAGCAAAACCTAAAGATTTATAACCGAGCCCTAGTCCTATGATTTTTTTATACGTGGCCATCACGTTTATATCTCCCTGAGGATTAATGTGCTGCGTATATTTACCCAGAACATTTGCTTGAAGATCAAAATCTTTGTTCAATTCAAATGTATATCCTGCATTCAAATAGTAGTTAGAAACTGTTGATGACAAGTCTTGTGAAGAAATACCCATTGGACTTTCGTTATTAAACGATAAAATTCGAGGAACAGAAATACCAACATGATATTTTTCTGTATAATAATGAACCCCAACTCCTAGTCTCGGAAGAGCCACGGTTCTTTTTTGATCATCAAACATAACATCTCCATCCCAGTATGTCAGTCGACTATAATCTGTTGTGTAAATATCAGCTCCAGCATCAATACCAAACGCAAGCTTATGATTTTCATTCAATTTCAAGCTGTAGCTATAATTAACAGCTAAACTATTCATTGTTGTGGCTCCAATTTGGTCCATAAAAACATAACCTCCTAATCCCATATTCAATTCTTTTAAAGAATTCTCATAAAGAATACCCCCCGTTAATGGAGAGCCCTCAAAACCTGCCCACTGTTTTCTGAACAAAGCAGTAATGTTTTGTGTCCCTTCGGTTCCTGTCGCTGCAGGATTATAAAATGAATTCGCTTCAAAATAATTAGTAAACGAGTATTCTTGTTGTGCTATAGCACTCAATCCAATTATAGAAATAATTGTTGTTAGTATTAAACTTTTCATAATTAGTGTTTTTTAATGTGAACGTATGTTGATCTTTCAATTTCTCCTCCGTTGATTTCTAACAAAACAAAATATACGGCATCAGGAATTACTTCCCCATTCATGTTTTCTCCTCCCCAAGTATTATTATAACCTGTAGTTTCATAAACGATGTTACCCCATCTATTATAGACCTGAAATGTATTGTCAGGATAGGCGTCTATTCCACGAATTAAGTATGTGTCATTGGAGAAATCATTGTTTGGTGAAAAAGCTGATGGTAATTCCAAATTTAAAGGTTGCGTCAATTCAATAGAAGCATTAGCAAGACAACCCAAAGCATCTTCAACCGTTAATGTGTAAGTAACATCTCCAGCCAAACCGTCTATGTCTTCTGTCACATCTCCATTCGACCAAGAATAGCTATAGGATTGCGTACCCCCTTGAACCGTAGCATCTATACTCCCATCATTTTCACCAAATAATGTAATGTTATGATTATGGAAATTCACCGGGGATTCTAAAGTTATTATTAAAGAATCTGGTTCTGTCAAAGTATAAGTGCCATATTGAGCACAACCATTTTCATCAATAATCCCAACGGTATAGATTCCATCGGTTAATCCATTAATGTCTTGAGTTGTTTCAGAAGTTGACCAATTATAATTATATGGTTCAGAACCTCCTGTTAACTCAACATCAATTGAGCCATTATCAAAATTAAAACATGAAGCATCGGTAATAACACTCGACAACATTAAAGAATCTGGCTCATTTAGTATGATCGAATGGGTTGTTTTACACCCATTGACGTGCGTAACTATAACCGTATAAGTCCCAGCAATTAAATTTGACAAATCTTCTGTATCATTATTATCTCCCGTTCCATCGTTGTCCCAATCAAAAGTATAATCAGTAGAACCTCCAGCTATATTATAATCAATTGATCCATTATTGAAGCCGAAACAACTAATTTCATCCCCAGAAGAGTAAACGGAAGTTGTGTATGACTGAACAGCTGTAATTGGCTCTGTAAGAGTTATCGTTTCAGAAACGAAACAACCATTAATATCTGTAGCAGTAACGTTATAAGTTCCCGCTGTCAAATTTTCTTGATCTTCATTACCGTTAACGATACCACTTCCATCAGCTGAAGTCCAATCGAAAACGTATCCTCCGGACCCACCTCCAACTGTATATTCAATTGAGCCATCATCGTATCCAAAACATGTGATATTATCTCCTGAAGGATAAACAAAAGGAGTGTTTGATTGCGTAAGAGCTGTTGGCTCTGTTAAAGTAATTGAAGATGATAATTTACATCCGTTCAAATCCGTTGCAAGAACATCATATGTTCCAGCCGATAAACCTGACTGATCTTCAGCAGAAGCTGAAAGACCCGAACCATCAACCGTAGACCATGCGTATACGTATCCAGGTGAACCAGCACCGAATGAATAATCAATTGAACCGTTACTCAATCCATTACAGCTAATGTTATCTCCAGAAGCATACGTGAATGGAGTATTAGATTGCGTAAGAGCTGTTGGCTCTGTTAAAGTAATTGAAGATGATAATGTACATCCGTTCAAATCCGTTGCAAGAACATCATATGTTCCAGCCGATAAACCTGACTGATCTTCAGCAGAAGCTGAAAGACCTGAACCATCAACCGTAGACCATTCGTATACGTATCCAGGTGAACCAGCACTGAATGAATAATCAATTGAACCATTACTCAATCCATTACAGCTAATGTTATCTCCTGAAGCATAAGCTGCAGTTGTAAATGATTGCGTTAACGCAGTAGGCTCTGTCAATGTGACATTATCAACTATTTGACAACCTGCTGCATCTTCTACAGTTACTGAATAACTTGTAGCTGATAAACCACCATTCATAGGAGTTATAGTTCCGTCATTCCATAAATAAGAATATACTCCAGTTCCACCACTGGCAGTTGCTGTTGCCTCACCATCAGTGAATCCATTACAAGAAATGTCTTCTCCATTATAATTACTTGTTATAGTTGCACTTGCTGCAAAAACATCCGGTAAAACAATGGCATAAGCCTCTGATAAACATCCCTTAGTATCTTGAGCAACTATTTGATATGAAGTGTTTATTGGCAATAAAGCTGAATAAACCCCTGACAAACCAAAAGAAACTCCATTATCTGTTGAAATTAAATAGTCCGCTGTTCCGCCGCTAACATTAACTGATATTGTTTCATCAGTATCACCTACTCCATAACAAACATTAAATGTAACATCATCAATTACCAAGGATGGATCTATCGAAATAGGATATGTTTGAGAAAGACATCCATTTATATCTTTTACAACAATATCATAATTTTGATTAATATTCAATAATAAGGAGTAATCCCCATATGCTCCATAAAGAGTTCCTCCATCAGTTGAAATTGCATAATTACCATTCCCACCGTTTGGTATAACATCAACCTGAGTTTGAGTATCCCCAGGAACTGGACAATTAATAACAATATCATCCGCCACAACTAAAGTTGGTTCTGAAACAAGAATTGTCATTGGATTTGAAAGTCCACAAGAATTGCCGTCAGTCACACTTAAAATATAACCTCCAACATCGATCCCAGACAAATCTTCGCTAACCGCTCCATTAGACCAATCATAAGAATACGTCTGAGTTCCACCGGTTACTGTAATATCAATAGCAGCATCAGTTCCTTCGAAGCATGTTACATGACTTACTACATAAGTTACTTTAACAGTGTCCGGGTCCGTTAATAATATACTATTAGATTCAGAACATCCATTGACATCTTGAATAGTTACTGAATAAGAACCTTCGGGTAAATTAATTAAATCTTCTGTGCTCTGGCCGTTACTCCATAAGTAAGAAACATATGGGTAAGTACCTCCATTTATTGTCATATCAATTGTTCCATTGTCAAAACCTGTGCATGTGCTTGGTGATTCAGCAAATCCAATTGACAAAGGTGATGGCTCAGAAATTCCGTAATTCATAAACGTATAACACCCTTGCGCATCCGTTACTTCAACCGTATGAATCATAGCCGACAAGCCTGTTATAGACATCACATCATTTTCACCTGTGCTCCAATCAATTGAATAAGGTCCGACACCATTGTTTATTGTTAGGTTTGCTTCCCCTGTTAAATCCCCACTGCACAATGGTGAAACAGTATTAACCAAAATCATAAACTGATCACATGGTGGCTCATTTATGAGAACACTGTCCATTAAAATGCATCCGTTGTCGTCCTCAGCAGTTAAAATATACCAACCCGCCATTAAATTAGTTAACGAAGGTGTTATTTCTAAGTTGGACCAGCTGTAATCAGGTGTTCCAAACCCTCCAGATATATTTGATTGTGCCGTTCCATTTGATCCCCCTTCGACAGTGACATCCGTGTGAAGCATAGTATTGATCAATGCGTCTGGTTCAAAAACAGAAGCAGTTTGTAAGGCAACACATCCATTACCATCTGTAACAACCACCTCATAAATCCCGGCTGGTAAATTAGACGCAACAAGTGTCGATTGAGTGTTATAGTCATTCCAAGCTATTCCATAGGGTCCTGTTCCACCAACAGTAGAAATTGTGGCAGTACCTGTACTGTCAGAATTACATAAGACATCTGTAGATGAAGAATTAAGAATAAAGCCTAGACATTGAGGTTCGTTGACAACGACACTTTGTTCATGAACGCAACCATTGTCATCTGTAACAACTACATCGTATACACCATAGACCAAGCCAGTTTCTGTCGAGTTCGTTCCGCTGTTACTCCACAAATAATTATAAGGCGATGAACCTCCTGAAGCAAGAACAGTTGCTGTCCCGTCAGCACCACCATTCGTTGTAGTCGGAGTACTTGACAATGTTAAATCAATTTCAGAGGGGGAAGTAATTGTGATTATATCCATAGATTCACACCCATTATCATCAATAATCGATAAAGAATATGTTCCTATTCCCAATGTATTATTAGAAGTAATGGTTCCATCAGACCAAGCGTAAGAAAACGGAGCTAAACCACCTGATACAACTGGTGTAAATATTTGTTCCCCACCATAACAGCCAAGAACAGCATCTGTAAGATCCGTCGATATAGTGTCAATATAAAATAATTGAACATCATCAGAGTCATCAACACAACTGCTTCCTGCTCCAACAGAGGTATATGTGAGGATTACAAAACCTGCGTTAATTTCAGCTGCAGTTGGTAAATAAGTAATTATTGAATCCGAAGCTGAAGGAGAATATGTTCCATTTCCTCCCGTCCAGTTTCCTCCTGTAGCATATTCTACGGAAGCTGATAAACTAGCAAGAGGAGCATCCGCACATAAAATTTGATCCAAACCTGCCGAAACAATCGGTGGATTCGTTTCTTGGACAGTAATCGAAGCTGATACTCCTTCGCAGTAGCTCATTTCATAATTTCCATCTCTTGCTTCGACAGTATAAGTTCCAGCAACAGAAACATTTAGTATTGGATCAGTTCCAACTACATTAAGTGACCCATCATACCAAGTGTAAGAATAATTTCCATCTCCACCTGTCGCTAAAGCCGTAATGTCTACATTACCAGAAACGCAAAATGAAGGGTTTGTTGGTAAAATACTGACTAAGAGTGAGTCTTGTATCGTAAACAATACGGTATCGCAAAAAATCAAATTACCTAAACAGTTATCCAAAATTGGATATCCACAAACTTTGTACTCAATATTTGTTGGAACAAGAGGATTTGGAGAAAAAATTGGATCTCCACAATCAGTGCAACTTAATAAATAATCATATTCCCCTGGCGTTCCTGGAGAAATTGATTGCCAGGTAATTGAATTTTCATCTACTCCAGCTGAGAATACAGGCTGAACACAATTTAATGGAACTTCTTGGTCTTCTGGAAAAGTTGGTTTAGATACACTAATCAGTGTATAATTTCCACTATCTGTTCCTGGTTTGCAAAACGTTAATTTGAATGGGCCTGTATCAGACACACAAATTGTATCATTTAAATTATTCAATGGTCCACAATCTAGTTGCCAGTTTAAGCTACCAAAAGCTCCAGCACCATCATAATCAAAGAAAATACCCGCTGCATTTGGATGAAGGGTAATTTCAAATTGAATACAATTCTCATTTGGATCAACAGTGCAACATAGACCTTCTCTATCAAGAGCATCCTCTTCAAATAACACCCACGTGGTATCTGGATTCGCCGAAAGATCAATAATGTACAAGGGTACATTTGCATCACATTGAGCGAAGCCAAACATTGGCAGAACAAGCAAGCAAATAAATAATATTTTTTTCATGTTTAAAATATTTTCGTTTAACAAAATGAAATATTAACAAATTAAACTCCGGCCAAACTCATCAGAAGGACTATAATTTTTTAATAATTCTTTTATTCCCTCTCTTTAGGGATTTTAAATTTAACGGCAAAAATAACAACTTAATCGATAAATTACCATGTTTCGTCTACAAAATATTATTTAGCGTCTTTGAGTGAATATTTGTGCATTTACAGATCGGAAACCCGTATTTGTATCTTTGAATTTCATTTTTAACTCTTTGTGAGTTGCCGCACCATTAACCATATTCCTTGTTTAAATGTAAACACAAAAATAGGTGATAACCGTACTTCATAACATGACATTAGTCATAATAAAAAAAGATATTCGTCATGAAAGATGATGTGAAAAAAGAAATAAATCTACTAATTGACAAACTAAAAAACACACATAATAGCTTCTGATTATGTGTGTTTTTTTTTATCTTTTACTTGCGGAAAGAGGGGGATTCGAACCCCCGTTACATTTCTGTAAACACGCTTTCCAAGCGTGCGCGTTCAGCCACTCTGCCACCTTTCCTAACTATAATTAATTACAATTCACCATTAAAAAAAAGAGCCAATTCTTGTAATTAGTGGGGGCAAAACTACATAAAGTTTATTGAATAATGACCCTATAAAATTATTTATATTGACATTTCTCCCCTCAAATTTGACGAGAGTAATTCATTAATTGATAAACTTGATGAAACCATGTCCAATGACAACATTAGCTTAGTTATAGCAGCTTCGTAGGTCATGTCAGCACCACTAATAACTCCTAAATCATTAAATTGAGAACTCGTTTTGTAAAGGCCTTGTCTGACTGACCCGGAACTGCATTGGGTTAAATTAAGTACAACTCCACCCTCATTCATGAATTTTGATAATAATTCTTTAAATACTCTTGAAGAAGGAGCGTTGCCAGCACCAAATGTCTCAAGAAGAATACCATCAACTTTATCTCTATTAAAAAAAGTCTTATATAGCTCAAAATTCATTCCTGGGAATAGTTTTAAACTAACGACTTTCGAATTAAAACTCGTATTCAAACTTAATTTTTCACTCCTTGAACGATATAACTTAACATAGTTATACTTAATCTCAACTCCAGCCGTGCACAAAACATCATAATTTGGAGATTTGAATGCCTCAAAATTTTCAGCGGAATGTTTTGTACTTCGATTCCCCCGGAACAATTGATAATCAAAATAAACCGCAACTTCTTGAATTAATGGCTCTCCATCCTTTTCTGAAGTTGACGCAATTTCTATTGCTGTTATCAAATTCTCTTTGCCATCCGTTCGAATGACTCCAATCGGTAATTGAGATCCAGTAAGAACAATCGGTTTTCTAAGACCGTCGAACATAAAACTCAAAGCTGATGCTGTATAGGACATTGTATCCGAACCATGCAGAACCACAAACCCATTATAACTATCATAACTTGATTGAATCAACTTTGCTAAGTCAATCCAGTTTTTTGGTTGAATTTCCGAAGAATCGATTGGCTCATTAAGACTCATTGTATCAAGTTCTACATTCAGTCTTTTTAATTCTGGAACATGATCATATATTAAATTAAAGTCGACGTTCGATAAATGACCAGATACCGGATCCTTTATCATTCCTATTGTACCTCCTGTATATATGACTAGTATTCTTGGTTTCATAACGAGAATAATTCTTTAGCATTACTTGTAGTTACCTTTTCTACATCTTTCAATTTCAACACCTTTACATCAGCCAGTTTTTCTGCAACATGCAATAAATATGAAGACTCATTTCTTTTTCCCCTAAAAGGAACTGGAGGTAAATATGGTGAGTCAGTTTCTAGTATTAAATGCTCTAAATCAACATCCTTTATGACTTCATCTAGTTTGGAATTTTTAAATGTAATAACTCCACCTATCCCCAATTTAAAGCCACCATAACTCAAAATTTTCTCAACGTCTTCTTTAGAACCGGTGAAACAATGAAAAACACCTCGTAAAGAATCATCATTGAGTTCATCTAAAACCTCATAGATTTCTGTAAAAGCTTCTCTTGCATGAATAACTATGGGTAAATTTAATTCTTTTGCCCATTGCGCCTGCATCGAAAAAGCTTCTCGTTGAGCACTCACAAAGGTTTTATCCCAATACAAGTCCATACCAATTTCACCAACTGCTATGTATTTGTTCTCAAATAAATCCTTACGTATTATTTCGAGATTCTCTTTCCAATTTTCATCAATTGACCCAGGGTGAAGCCCCATCATTGGAATACAATTATCTGGAAATTCACTGACCAATTCCTTCATTGGTTGAATTGAAGCAACATCAATGTTTGGAAGTAAACATAATTCAACTCCTGCATCTATTGCCTTTTGAACAATTTCTGTTCTATCTTCATTGAATGATTCACTGAACAAATGTGTATGAGTATCGATAAACATGTATATGCGATTAGAATAAAGAAATACTCAATCCGAATTGGATTAAATTTAATTGTGTACTCTCTTTGTTTAGAAAGATTGAATTTAAATTATAACTAGCGTAAAGCGCCCAGTTTCTTAATCCAAACCTAACATGTGTCGAATAAATTAATTTGCTGTTATTGGGGAAGCCATGTCTCCTATACACTACTTTATGACCATCATATTTTCCAACGGTTTTTTCTGTCAATCTCAATTGATACCCAATTTTACCACCCAAATGTACTTTCAAATGTTTCCAGCTTTTCTTTCTAAACCTAACTTCCAAAGGAACGGAAAAACTGTTTCCCACTAAACTTCTTTTTTTGGGAGAGAAACCAGTAGATGCAATTGGTATCAGAATAGTTGTCTTACTGCCGTCATCACTAACTAGCATTTCGTCGTGTCTAATGTTAAATATTTGATGAGAAATTCCCCATCCGAATGCAATCGTGTTCCCTTTCACCAAAGGAACATCAAACATTAAATTCGTATTTAGACCTAAAGACAATGGTGGGTTTTTAAAAGGATCTCTATCCCCAATCCAATCGTTATAAGTAATGTCGAAAATCAATCGATCGTACTTATTAGGTTTTCCTGGTTTAGCTGGTCTCATGCCTGTATAGAACCACATCACACCCGGTCTAAAACGAGAAATTTCGTTCTCTCCTTCTCCATCATATTGAGAAAGTGAGTTAAAACTAATTCCAAGTAATCCAAGAAATATTATTAGCCTAATCATTTTTCAATTTTAATTCCCAATTCCATGAGTCTATTATTGCATCTCTGGCACTTAAATTGGATTTCCAATTTAGTAAGTTAAAGGATTTTGTAACATCAGCAAAAATTTCAACGACATCACCCGCTCTGCGCTCCCCAAATTTCCAATTCAATTTTAATCCAGAAATCTCTTCGAATGTTTCAATTACCTCTAAAACACTTGTTCCCTTTCCCGTGCCAATGTTAACGTTTTCTACGATCGGGTTCTCTTGCTGAGCAAGCCATTCGACACCTTTCACGTGAGCATTCGCCAGATCTAATACATGAATGTAATCCCTTACACATGTGCCATCAATTGTATCATAATCATTACCATTAACCGTGATTGATGGGATTTTCCCAATCGCACATTGTGTCACTACTGGAAGTAAGTTATTCGGTTTACCAATAGGGAGTTCTCCGATTAAGGACGACGCATGAGCTCCAACGGGATTGAAATACCTTAAACATAGGATTTTCATATTTACACCACTGGAAATAACATCTTCAATAATTTCTTCCCCTATTCTTTTCGTATTTCCATAGGGTGAATTTGCGGGTTGTATTGGAGTATTTTCAGTCACAACTTTAGAATCCGTTGGCTCTCCATAAACAGTGCAAGAAGAAGAAAAAACAAAATTCGAAACATTAAATTCAATAGAAAGCTCCAAGACATTTATTAATCCAACTATATTATTACGATAATAAGAAAGTGGAGAATCAACAGACTCGCCGACTGCCTTATAAGCTGCAAAATGTATAATACCCGAGAATGAAAACTCTTCAAATACTTTTTTTAACGCGACTCTGTCACATACATCAATTTCTCTTACCTCGATAGATCTGCCAATAATTTCCTCTATTCCCGAAACACTCGATTTTTGAGCATTTCTAAAATCATCTACAATTATTGGATTAAATCCATTTTGAATTAAATCGACAACTGTATGAGAACCGATATACCCGGCACCTCCTGTCACTAAGATATTTTTGGAATTATTCATTCAACAAAGTTAAGAGAATTAGTGTTTAAACTTAAATACCGATTCTAATTATTTCCTAATTTTGATCCATGGAAGAAAAAAAACAGATTGATTTCAAGAAATTCACATCTCCTTCTAGTTCAAAAATGTACCTATTGAAGATTGCATTCTATATAATCGTACTTGGCGGGCTAATCTATTTGATGAAATCAAAATTCAATCCAAAAACTAAAACAATAGATGACTCAACCAATGAGATTCAAAATATTACTATCGACACTTCAAATACGCTTTAAAATTAAAAAGCCTCCGTTTCAATTGAAATGGAGGCTTTTTAATTTTTATGGTTTATTATTTAAACCTTCATTCCTTTAACAACACGATCTTTACGCTTCGTTTTCTGCAATTTTTTCCTAACTACTTGTAAGTATGCTGTCCCACTGCTTGGAGTAGCAAGATACATTTCGTTTGCATAATTAATTGTCCCTCCATTTTGGCCATTGTTCCAGTCTGCTGACAAATAGTATTTATTTGATGGCGACGAAGCATTTCTTTGAACAAATGTTAAAGTCCTTCCTGTTCCATTTTCAAACCTCACAATCAATGAATTGTTTTCTCCATATCCTACAAAAATACATTCTGTTCCTAGTGGAATAATAATACGGTCTTGTTCTTTATTTGACGAAGAAACCAATGTTCCATCTGAATCTGTACCAAGGTCACCTGACTGCTTATTTTGTTCTAAAATAATCGTTGCAGATGTTATGAACTGTACTTTTTTCATCGTTTGCTCAGAGTTCAATCCAAACTCATCTCTTACTTGATTATTGTATGGTACTTTTGTCCCACAACTCGCTAATAATATCCCAACAAAGGCAACTAATACGTATTTCATCTTTCTTTTTTTTACAAATATAATGATTCATCCTTTCAAAAATAATGCCCTTTGTGTTAGAATAGCAAAAACATCCTATTTTTGTAGAAAAAACATTCATGGCAGTCTCGGTTCAAAAATTCACTTTTAATCCATTTCAAGAAAATACTTACATCGTTCACGACGGAGTGAGCTGTGTTATTATTGACCCAGGGTGTTTTGAAAAAAGAGAGCAAGATGAGTTGTTTTCGTTCATTGAGAACAACTCATTGAAGCCAGTTGCCTTACTTTTGACCCATGCGCATGTCGATCATGTTCTAGGATGCGCATCAGTACTTTCAAAATTCGATGTTGATTTTTACATTCATGAAAATGATCTTGAAACTTTAAAAGCTGTACCTAATTACGCTCACGCATATGGTTTTAAAGGCTACCTACCTCCGAAAGAACCTAATAAAATCTTAAGAGGTGGCGAACAATTAAGCTTTGGTGATATTAAATTTGATGTCAAATTTACTCCAGGACATTGCGTTGGACATGTCGTTTATTATAATCAAGAAAATAATTTTGTGATTAATGGAGATGTTCTTTTTGCTGGTAGTTTTGGGCGCGTGGATTTGCCCGGTGGGAGCATGAATGTTTTGAAAGAATCAATTTTCAATGTGATGTTCAACCTTCCTGATGAAACTCTTGTTTATTGCGGACATGGCGCAGAAACAACAATAGCAGAAGAAAAGCGCTCTAATTACATCTTGCAGTTTTAAGAATGAGAATTGGCATAAATACTCGTTTTTTACTTTCAAATAAAATGGAAGGTTTTGGTTGGTACACCTATGAAATTGTTCGTAGAATAGTAAAAAATCATCCGGAACATGAATTTGTATTCTTCTTCGATCGACCTTACGATGAAAAATTTATTTTTAGTGACAATGTAACGCCAATAGTATTATCCCCTCAAGCTAGACATCCATTTTTATTCTATATTTGGTTTGAATTTGCCATTAAAAGAGCCTTAAAAAAGCATAAAATTGATTTGTTTTTCTCGCCTGATGGTTATTTATCTCTTTCTTCTAAAATTGATCAAATTGGAGTAATCCATGATATTAATTTTGAACATAATCCGAAAGATGTAAAGTGGCTAGCTAGAAAATACTACCATTACTTTTTTCCCCGTTTTGCAAAAAAAGCAAAACACATTATAACAGTTAGCGAATACTCCAAAGCTGATATTTCTGAGACCTATGGTATTCACACTTCTAAAATTACTTCAATTTGGAATGGAGCATCCGATTTATTCAAACCAATGGATAATACATCTGAAATTCAATTGAAATTTGCTAATGGCAAACCCTATTTTCTATTTGTAGGAGCACTCTCACCGCGTAAAAATCTTAAACGACTTATAGAAGCATTTGAAATATTCAAAACGAATAACCCTAAAAGTAATTACCAATTAGTTATTGTTGGAAAGGAACTTTGGAAGAATTCGAATACAGGCATCACAATTTCAAAGTCGATCCAAGAGCAAATTCATTTCACTGGACATGTTGCTTTGAATGAATTGGTCGAAATTATGGGAGCAGCTTCTGTGTTTACTTTTGTGCCTTATTTCGAAGGCTTTGGAATACCTTTAGTGGAAGCTATGAAGTGCGGCACGCCAATTCTTTCAGGAGATAAAACATCATTGCCAGAGGTTGCTGGAAATGCAGCGCTATACTGTGACCCATTGAACACCAATGATATTGCAGAAAAACTTACGATTCTTGCACTTGATAATGAACTCCAAAAGGAACTTTCTAAAAAAGGCATTGAACGGGGAGAAATGTTTTCTTGGGATAAAGCTGCAGAAGCGACGTGGGAAGTAATTGAATCTGCTTTACTTAAAGATTAAATCAATATAAGGAATTGCGAAATCTATTAAAGGACCACCGTTCTGATAGAAGTTTGTCGTTGAAATAGTCATTCCATTCATCGAATATGGAAAACTCATACTGTCTTTTCTTACTACCCGTCCTATAGTGTTGCCAATGTTGGTTCCCCAGTCTGTTTGAGTTCGACGAACGGAATAATCCACTCCTGCTTGAAAATAAACAGGCGTGGCTGGAAGAATGTATGAAGTTTCCGTTGAAGAAAAAGTCTTCGAATCTCCATAAATAATAGTGTTCGTTGAAAGATCAATTATTTGCATCAAATAAGGCGTTGATTCCATCCCAGAAACAGACCGATAACCGACCATACATAACTCTTGAGGATTCGATAAATTAAAGGTGTATTCATGAACTTCAGTGTCCATTGTCACCTCGTCAGAATATCCTGAAGCGAGAGTAGCAGTAAAAATGTTTTTAAACTCTGAGTAATTCGGATCACACTCCATTAATTCGTCTTTTTCCTGTGTGCAAGATAGAGCGTAGATTCCGATACTAGAAATGATAAAAATAAATTTAAGAATTCTCATTTGTCAATAGTTCTAAGTCTAAACCCATAACGAATAAGATCAAAAAAAGGTTGAGTTTGAATAGAAGTTTATTCCCTAAACGTAGTATGGCGCAATCATCCAATAAACAACGACACCAGTAACGGCAACATACATCCATAAAGGCCAAGCAAATCTGGTCCATTTTTTATGACGTTCAAAATCTCCTTGCCAAGCAAATAAATAAGTAAACAAAACTATTGGAATAATAATGACACTCAGTAAAATATGAGACGTCAAAATAAAATAGTATACCATTTTGGCTTCTCCTCCGTATGACGTTGAATCAGAAGTTATATGATAAGCAACATATGTCAATAAAAATATTGCACTTAAAATAAAAGCGAATTGTATTAAACGCTGATGTAGCATTTTATTTTTTGATTTAATTGCCAATAAGGCTCCAACCAATACAACGGCTGTTAACGCATTTATTGACGCATAAAATGGTGGAAGAAAAGAAAAATCTACCCCCTCTATTTTTACTCCAAACAATAGTGCTACCGCTAAAGGGATTACGATTGAAAAAATATAAATCAATCGTTTAACCTTTTTTAATTTATTTAACTCCATCGATTCCATATTCATCTTTTAATAGTTTTCTAATGTCATTGTCTAAAACATCCATCTGTTCTATGGAGGTACCTTGATATATTCCTCTAACGTGACCTTCCTTATCCACTAAGGCAAAGTATTCTGTATGTCCAAATCCACCGTCTGCCTCAGAATTTCTCTCAGCGCCATTAAAGAAACTCTTTGCTAATAGATGTGTAGCATCTTCATCACCAGTCATGAAATGCCAGTTAGTGGCCTTTATATCTCTTCTTTCTATATAACGTCGTAAGTTTGAAGGAGTATCTCTCATTGGGTCAATAGAAAAAGATAAAAACTGAACATGATCACTAAGGTCTATCGTCGCTTGGGCTAATGCATCCATATTAGAAGTCATTGGCGGACAAATAGTAGGACAATTCGTAAAGAAAAAATCTGCAACCCATATCTTTTCTTTAATGTCTTCGGACCTAATTAATAGTGAATCTTGATTTAAATATTCAAACTCAGGAACAACATGATACAAGGTATCTGCTATTTCTTTACCGTCAATGATAACATATTCGACGTCTCTTTCACCAAGAATAGGCAATGGGTTAACAATTTCATCCGTCTCACAAGAAAACGCAACAATTAAACCGAAACAGATGAATATATTATTTATTGCGTGCTTCATTCTTGTCATATTCCTTTTGTAATAGACCGACATGTTGATTCATTCTTCGAATCATACCCTCCGTTTTTCCAGAAAGGACCATTCTTAAATGATTTTCTCTATCCAATAAAAGCATTAATTCTTGATAAGCTTGATTTCCAAAAAACTCGTCACCTTCACGCAGTAATTTCTCATCGTTTCGCTCAAAATCGTATAGCTTCTTTGGGTCACCAGATGCCAGAATCCAAATTTCCGGATCATAATCCTCTACTCTATCATAAAGCATGGCTTCTACCGAAGATAAGTCTTTCAATGGTTCCCCTTTACCATCAGTAACGAAAGAAATAATTCTAACACCACCTTTCTCTTTCTTTTTCCGCAGTTTTTGATACACCAATTGGTCCAAATGCCACATTGAAACAGCACAGTTTCCAGGGCAAGAAGGTTGAAGAGTAGTTACAAGCATCACTTGATCACTATAGTCTTTATAAGAATGTTCATTCCCTTTTACATCGGTGAAAGTATAATTAGTAGCTACTCCAAAATCATCGAGCTGTTTAAACTGATGGGAGCAACCCCGAGTGCTAATAAATACCAAAATAAAAGCCGGACTAAACAAAAGTACTATTACAAGTAGCTTTTGTTTTAATCCGGCAGTCTTCTTTGCAGACATGTGTCTAAGTAAATTTAATTTGCTACCTCTGAAAGGGCACCAAAAATTGCTGTTCCTTCATTAAGAAGGATGAAAATAAGATAAGCTGCAAAAACGAAATATGGCAATAAAATAACATACTTTAATCCTTTTCTTTCATCACCAAGGTGCATGAATGAAAGAACAATGTATCCTGCTTTAACTATTGTTAAAACAATAAAAATCCATTTAATAATTTGCCAATAATCACTAGACTGCTTAATCATAGATCCTAAAGCAACTTCCACCGCTGTAATAGCAGTCAATAAAAAAGTTACCTTCCATATTGTCTTGCGAAGTTCAACTCCTTTCTCTTCACTGTGATGAGCGTCTAAAGAATACTCAATAATATCATCTCTTAACATAATGCTAATTTTTACTTATTATACTAGATAGAAGAATGTAAATACAAATACCCAAACTAAATCGACAAAATGCCAGTAAAGTCCTGTTTTTTCAACCATTTCGTAATGGCCTCTTGCATGGTAAGTACCTTTAATTACTCCTAACAAAATCAGAATGTTAATCATAACTCCTGAAAATACGTGAAAACCGTGAAACCCAGTAATAAAGAAAAAGAACTGACCGTAATGCTGAGGACCGTATTCATTCTGCTTCATGTTCGCACCATAAATCACTCTATTTGCTTCTCCAGAATTTACAGCTTCTTCATACATTGCTATGGCTTCAGCTCCTTCAATTTCAGAACCAATTTCATGGTCACCACCAAATTCTTTGACGATTAATGTCATGTCTGAATTGGCCATTTTGTTAACTTTCGCCTTAGATCCGTCGTGTAATGTGATAATTCCATTATGAAGATGACCATCTGCAATTGCATGTTGATATTCGTGCTTTAAGTCTTCTGTAACTTTATCTCCTACCATATGGTGATGACCGGCTACTGTTACTTCAAAACTTTCTATCTCTCCAAAGTTTCCTTTAACGATGGCCAAAGAACCATCTGCCAATTCAACTTTTCCAAAATCAGAACCATGAATAAAATGCGACCACTCCCAAGCTTGAGAACCAACGAAGAAGAAACCACCAATAATAGTAGCAATCATCCATTTTGTCACTCCTTTCCTGTCCATTCTGTGACCAGCTTCTACTGCGAGTACCATCGTTACAGATGACACAATCAGAATAAAGGTCATCAAGGCAACATATATCAAAGGGTAATTACCCTCCAACAAAGGAAGTGAGTGAAATGTCTCCTCACCAATTGGCCATGAGCCTAAATAATCGTGTCTTGTAAACCCGTATGAAATAAGTAGTCCTGTGAAAGTCAAGGCATCAGATACCAAGAAAAACCACATCATTAACTTTCCGTAACTCGTGCTAAATGGAGAGATCTTTCCTCCCCACAAGGTTTTTGAGTCAATTTCTTTAGAAGCGTGTCCTGCCATTCTATATAAATTTTAAGTGCAAGTTTAATGAATAAAAAGCAAAAATAGTAATAAAAAGACCCATAAAAAGCCTAAAAAGTGCCAGAATGCTGCTCCCATTCTGATCCGTAATACATTTTCTTCCGTGATTCCCCCTGTAAATGAACGAATTACAACTCTCATTAAATAAAAGAGTGTTCCGAAAATATGTAATAAGTGCATAAAGGTAATTATGTATAAATACGATGAAGCAGTATCTGCCGACTCCATTGATTTAATTTGAAGGTGATTTGTTAACTTTTTACCGTCAAGTATTAACTCTCTATCCTCATATCCTAATTCTTTTCCTTTATAATAAATATGGAAATCCTTTCCTACTTCTCCTTTAATATAAAAATCGCCTCTTAAATCTCGAACATTAATTGCCAATTGTGACAAGCGTAATCGGTCTAAATACTGAATGTCATTATCTTCCTCCGTTTTCAATTCTCCATTAACCAATAATAAAGGTGAATTCTCAAAATAAATTTCAAAGTCATTCCCATACTTTTTCACTTTAAAAGTTTCACTTTCACTTACCTTCTCGAACTGAGACATAAACGATTGATATTCTTTTAACTGAACATCATTCATCTTTTTACCCTTTAGCAAGTAATCATTGCCATTTATTTCTATAAAGTCTCCTTTATATTTTACTTCATAATAATCTCCGTATTTACCTTCCGTCACCAAAATATAATTACGTCCGGCATGCACTCCATTGTCCACTAATTCTCCATATCCTTTAAATTGGAAGTAAACAAAAAGAACCCCCAAGATAAATGAAACGAGAAGAGTAAGTTTAACCAGTTTTGACTTGGCTTGTTTAGAAAATCTAACCGCAGCTATCAAACAGGCACTACTTAGGATAATCATTGCCGTACTCATCCAAAAAGGTGTCGGTAGTTGGAACTTTAGCCAGAATGAATCACCCATTGACACGATGTACCCAGAAGTCAAACCTCCAAACAACATACAAACGCTCAACATACTCACATAAACAATGTTTAATCTAGCTTTATCTTTCTTCGCTCTGTCGTCTGCAGCCGCGGAATCTTGCTTCAACTGTTCGCTCATAGTCCTAATAATTTGAGAATTTCTTCATCTACACGATCAAAAACGTAGACAAATTGGATAATTGGTAAATATATGAATGAAGCAAACATTAGACGCTTCGCATCCTTTACTTCTAGAGATAAATAAAGACGATAGGCTAGGATGAAAAAACCTATTCCAAAAACAATTGCAAAAACAAATGAATAACCTCCAGTAATTCCCATTATCCATGGTAAAAGACTAAAAGGTATTAATGCTAAAGAATAAACAACAATTTGAAATGCTGACCCCTTTGTTTTCCCTTCTTTTGAAGGAAGTAAAGAGAATCCGCCTGCCTTATAGTCATCATACATCACCCAAGCAATTGCCCAAAAATGAGGAAACTGCCATGTAAACTGAACAAAAAATAAGATTCCAGGAATCAATCCAAACTCTCCTGTGTGAGCTATCGCACCCAATAAAGGTGGTATAGCCCCTGGTATGGCGCCCACAAATACCGCCCAAGGTGTTTTTCTTTTTAATGGCGTATATACAAATACATATAAAAAATAGGCCAAAAGCCCCAATAATGCAGAATACAAATTAATCATGTAAAGAAGTGCCGTTCCGGAAATCAAGCATATAGCAACAACTGCAAAGCCTTCATTAACCGACATCAACCCTTGAGGCAAAGGTCGGTTTTGAGTTCTCTTCATTAACTTATCCAGTTCACGTTCCCAAATTTGATTCGTTCCGTTAGATGCAGCTGTAACAAGCATTCCACCAACAAGTAAGTAAAGAATAATAGTACTGTCCGACCCTCCAACAAAAAGATAACTAGCCAAAGCTGAAACAACCACTAAAGCAGAAAGGCGAAACTTCATGAAAACGAAGTATTCCTTTATTTTTTGCATTATTGTTTGTTTTACGACTGAACTTTCCATAGTGTCTTTTTGCGGTACAAAAGTAACTATTTTTTTACTGCTATAGAAAGAAAAAGACGGTACAGTTTAGGAATCAGAAATGCAATAAACGAATCAAAACACAAAAGTTCTTCTTTTCGATATTGTAAATGTATTGATCCAAGATACGATTTCCGATGTGTGTTTTTTCAAGTAAACCAATTTCGATCAGATGCAAATGAAAAATTACAGCATTGAACTTTAAAGAATTTTTAATATTGATTTGACTACCAGAAACATCAACTCTACAATCCTAATCATAGATTGGGATTCGCAATCTTAGAAGTATTTGTATGCAAAGAAAGGTGAATTTTATTCACCTTTCTTAATAATATTGTAAAATGGAATCTTCATTTTAGTTCGTTTATGATTTCAAACTGAAACAAAATAGGGTCATAATTAAATGATCATCATGGCATCACCGTATGAGTAGAACCTATACTTCTCCTTCACAGCTTCCTCATATGCGCTCATCATTAGTTCATGACCACCAAATGCAGAAATCATCATTAATAACGTTGAAAGCGGTGTGTGAAAGTTTGTAATTAAAACATCCGCAATACTAAAATCATATGGAGGGAAAATAAACTTATTGGTCCACCCTTGGTAAGGTTTTAACATTCCTTCTGTAGAAACTGAAGTTTCAACTGCTCTCATAGCAGTAGAACCAACTGCAATAATTTTCTTCTTTTTTCTCTTCGCTGCATTAACAATGTCAGCGCATTCTTGTGTAATAAATGCTTGCTCTGAATCCATTTTATGCTTTGTCAAATCCTCCACTTCAACTGGTCGAAATGTTCCAAGACCAATGTGCAAAGTGACTTTTGCAAAATCAACTCCTTTCAATTCTAAACGCTTCATCAATTGACGAGAAAAATGCAGTCCCGCAGTTGGTGCCGCTACAGCTCCTTCTTCAGATGCATAAATAGTTTGATATCTTTCCTCATCACTTTCTTCAACATCTCTTTTGATATATTTTGGAAGTGGTGTTTCACCTAATTCAGTGATTTTAGCCTTAAACTCTTCGTACGTCCCTTCAAAAAGGAAACGTAAAGTTCTACCCCGAGATGTGGTGTTATCGATTACTTCGGCAACTAAAGAATCGTCATCACCGAAAAATAATTTATTTCCTATTCTGATTTTTCTCGCTGGATCAACTAAAACATCCCACAAAAGACTTTCACGATTCAATTCTCTCAACAAGAAAACTTCGATTTTCGCGCCAGTTTTTTCTTTGTTCCCATACATACGAGCAGGGAAAACTTTCGTGTTATTCATTACCATTACATCTTCTTCATCAATGTAATCGATAACATCTTTAAACATTTTGTGTTCGATCTCTCCCGTATCCTTGTGCACCACCATTAAACGTGATTCATCTCTATTTTCTACTGGGTATTCTGCAATTAATTCTTCAGGTAAATCGAAGTTAAATTGCGAAAGTTTCATCTTATTCATAACAATCTATGTTTTTGACACTCCCAAAAATGGGAACGCAAAGGTAAAAAAAATAAATAGTATACGTTCGATCAATGATTCGTTAAATTTTGACTCTTTTTTTACGCCTAAAATTGATATTTGTTTCAATAATTAGAAATGAAATTTAGCCTTAACATTTCAGTCGAATTATTATAATCCAATTAACACCATTTTTATTCTTAGTTTTGAACTCACAAACATTATTAATAATGAGTTCAGTAGTATCCAAGCCGAGTGTTATAGAGCCAAAAGACATTGATAAACTGAACATCAAGTATCGCTCTTTATCAATTGAAAATAGAGTTCTTGAATTATACAAGGATTTTAACATGCATGATGTAATGCTTACTTCTTCTTTTGCAGCTACTTCAGCTCTTCTTTTGAAGTTATTCTCTGATCATAAAAAAGACCAAATTATTCACTTTATTGATACCGGATTTCATTTTAAAGAAACTTTAATCTATAAAGAATACTTAACACAGCTTTATGACTTGAAGGTGAAAAGTGTAACCGCCGAAGATTGGAAGCATGAATTCACAATAACTGACGAAACATGGAGTAAAGATCCAGATTTATGCTGTTCGATCAATAAAGTTGACCCTTTATCAGAATTGAAAAAACAGCATACTGTATGGGTTTCAGGTTTAATGAGTTGGCAAAGTGACCACCGTTCTTCATTGAATATTTTCGAAGAGCGGTCAGGGATTCTAAAGTTTTATCCTCTTCTTGATGTTACAAGAGAAGAACGCGATGCATTTATTCACGATCATCATTTACCTTTTCATCCATTAATTTCAAAGGGGTATTACTCAATTGGCTGCACACATTGCACATCGCCCGGAAAAGGAAGGGAAGGACGATGGAATAACAATCCTAAAACTGAATGTGGCCTGCACTTATAGATTGAACTTTATAGTTCCGAGGAATCTATAAATTCAATCCATTCGTCAACTGACTTAGCATCATTAATATGCTGCTCTCCTGATTGAGTTCTTCGCAAAGCAATCAAGGTTCCTCCTGAATTTAAGTTTCGACCAAAATCACTGGCAATCGATCTAATGTAAGTTCCTTTACTGCAAGAAATTTCAAAATCAACCTCAGGAAAACGTTTAGTATCAATACTAAATGAATGAATTTGAACAGTATTTGCTTTTAATACGACCTCTTTACCATCACGTGCCAAATCATACGCCCTTTGTCCGTCAATCTTTTTTGCCGAAAAAATAGGAGGTATTTGTTGAATTTCTCCTAGAAAAGCTTTTCGAACAGATTCCATCATTTCTTCTGAAATATGATCGGTAGAAAATTCTTCATTAAACTCTGATTCCAAATCGTAAGAAGGGGTCGTTTTGCCCAAGAGAATGGTTCCGGTATATGTTTTCTCACCGACCATTAAATCGTTGATTAATTTGGTGTGTTTGCCTATACAAAGAACCAATAATCCGGTTGCCAGCGGATCAAGAGTTCCAGCGTGACCAACTTTAATTTTCTTTACGCCCAATTTTTGACGAAGATGCCATCTCAATTTGTTGACCACATCAAAAGATGTCCATTTGAGCGGTTTATCAACTAAAATGGTACTCCCAAGGCTAAATTCTTTGATCATATTGTTAACAAATTGACCAAATAATAGCTGACAGTCCTGCTGCAAAACAGTAGTACGAGAAATAAGACAATTTACTTTTCTTAACCAAAGCAATCATCCATGTGCAGGCAACAACTCCAGTTATAAATGCAGCGACAAAACCAACTGCAATTGAACTCATCGCTACCCCTTCGGTTGTGAAATCACTACTTAATAAATCCTTTGCCATTTTTCCAAAAATCAATGGAACAACCATCAAGAAGGAAAACCTAGCCGCCTTTTCTCTATCAACACCTAACAATACAGATGTACCAATTGTAGCTCCTGACCTAGAAATTCCTGGTAAAATAGCGATTGCTTGCGCTATGCCAATTACGATAGAATTTGAAAAGCTGACTTTTCTATTGGTATCCTTAGCTCGGTCGGCAAGAAATAAAAGAAGGCCAGTTACTATAAGCATAATTCCAACAAGTAATATCTGTCCTCCGAAAAAGCCTTCAATTAAATCATCATAAAGAACACCAACTATAGCTGCAGGAATCATCGAAATCACAATTTTCAATGCAAATAAAAATTCTTCGTTAATTTTAAATTGAAATAATCCACGGAATATCTCCATGATGTCTTTTTTAAAGACAAGAACTGTGCTCAGTGCTGTGGCAAAGTGCAAAACAACAGTCATCATCATGCTTGATTCTCCAGATAAATCTTGACCTTGAATTGCTTTTGCTAATTCTAAATGTCCGCTACTACTAACAGGTAAAAATTCAGTAAGTCCTTGAATAATACCTAAAATCAGGGCTTCGAGAAAACTCATTAATGCTACTCTTTAGTTGATTTAGGTTTTTTCATTATCGCATAGATAATTATTCCAAAACCGGCTACAATAAACATTGGCGCTATAGTAATTCTCATCGTACTGAACATTTCTCCATTAAATTCATTAGGATCTTCATTCGCTCCGCCTATCATTAAAATATAGCCGAGAACATTCACAATCAACCCTAGTATCAGCAATTTATAATTCGCTTTATTAAACGAAAATGAAGCAGTTTTTTGATAATCTTTCAAAGAAACAATCTCTTCTCTTAGCACATCTGTCTTAGTTTCTTGATTTATTGGTGATTTTATATTGCTCATAACCCCAAATTTAATATAAATCGTCTAATTTCATTCTTAAAAACTTGTTCAAGGCAAACCAAGTTGATATAAAAGTAATACAGACCCCAAAAAAGATCAACGTCCCAATTAATATGAGGAAGTATTTAAAGTCCAGATTTATTTCGAAAACTGAGACCATGTTATTCAAAGAAAACATCAATCCAAAAAGCAAAGATATAGCAATTACGCCACTTACAGCTCCTATTCCAATAGACTGCCATAAAAATGGTTTGCGAATGTAAGAAGATGTGGCTCCAACTAATTGCATCGTTTTAATGGAGAATCTTTTTGAATATAACGCTAATCTTATCGTATTGTTAATTAATGCAAAAGCAACAAGAATTAACAATAAAGCAACGGACATAAACAAAAAAACGAACTGTTTAAACCCCAAATTGACTCTTTTTACCTGAGATTCGTCAAAACTAACTGACTCAAGTTCTTCCGAGTACACGACCATGAGTGAGTCTTTAATTGCCACCATTGATTCTAGGTTTGCATATTTTGAATTTGGTTTGAAACCTACTGTTGGTGGCAATGGGTTTTCACCTTCGAAAATTTCTAAAATATTGTCGGCATTTTGGTCATCGCCCGTAAATTCTTCTATAGCTCTTTCAGGAGAAACATAAAACACTTCTTTAAAATGAGGCCACGTCTTTAACTCTTGTTCAACCTGCTTAATGTCAGAGGGATTCATTGTAGGGGTGAAAAATAAATCTGCTTGTAAACTTTCTTTCGCTTGTTTTTGAATATTGTCTAATCCCAGAAACCCACCCAGTACTATACCTATCATAAATAAGACGAGTGATATTCCGATAATTGTTGAAATATAACTGGATTTCACACCACGTTTATTCTGTTTTTCTAAACTATTCACCATGGTCCGAAGTTAGGCATTAATAAAAGTCAATATTTACATTGCAAAAATTAGTTTTTAAAGCCTAAGTGTGGAGAAGTCGCGATATCAAGAAAACAAAATATCCAAAAATAAAAATGTTCTGCACGAGTTCTTAAATTCTATCTATATTGTAAGTTGAAAAATAAAAATTATGGCAGAATTTAAATCAGATATAGAGATAGCTCAAGCGGCAAAAATGCAGCACATTAATGAGATTGGTGAAAAATTAACAATTGATAAAGATGATCTAGAGCTTTACGGGAAGTACAAAGCAAAACTTCCTTTAAATCTAATTAACGAGTCGTCAATTCGCAAGAATCATTTAATTCTGGTTACTGCATTAACGCCTACTCCAGCCGGAGAAGGTAAGACAACAACGTCTATCGGCTTAACAGAGGGGATGAATAAAATTGGAAAGAAAACAACTGTTGTTCTCCGTGAACCTTCTTTAGGCCCTGTTTTTGGTATCAAAGGAGGAGCTGCAGGTGGCGGATATTCGCAAGTTTTGCCAATGGAAGACATTAACTTACATTTTACGGGTGATTTTTCGGCTATTGAAAAAGCAAACAATCTCCTTTCTGCTTTGATTGATAATAACATTCAAAGTAAAACTAAAAACTTAGGAATCGATCCAAGGACCATTGCCTGGAAACGAGTAATGGACATGAATGACCGTTCACTCAGAGATATTACTATTGGGCTTGGTGGAACATTTAACGGTATTCCAAGACAAGACGGATTTAACATTACTCCTGCTTCTGAAGTAATGGCGATTCTTTGTATGTCAGAAAACTTTAACGATCTTAAAACAAGAATTGGTAACATTTATGTTGGTTTAACATTTGATAAAAAACCAATTTACGCAAGAGATTTGAAGGCTGAAAATGCAATGGCTATTCTTTTAAAAGACGCTGTAAAACCAAACTTGGTTCAAACGATGGAAGGCAACCCAGCTATCATTCATGGCGGACCATTTGCCAACATTGCCCAAGGGACAAATACCATTCTTGCCACAAAAATGGGGTTGTCTTTATCCGATTACGTTGTAACCGAAGCTGGTTTTGGTGCAGATTTAGGAGCAGAGAAATTTCTAAACATCAAATGTGTTTCGGGAGGGTTGTCTCCTGAAGCAGTTGTACTTGTCGCAACGATAAGAGCATTAAGACATCATGGTGGAGCTCCAAAAGAAGAATATAATACAGCAGACATAAATCGAGTGTCTCGGGGGTTCGCTAATTTGGAAAAGCACATTGAGAACGTTAAATCCTTTGGGTTAAATCCAGTGGTCGCCATAAATGCTTTCCCAACGGACTCAGAAGCAGAAGTGAACATTATCATTGAGAATTGTGCTAAAATAGGCGTTAAAGCTATAGTAGCTCGAGGATTTGCTGATGGAGGAAATGGAATGACAGATCTTGCAAAAGCTGTTGTTGCAGAAATTGAGTCTGGAGGAAACAACTTCAAACCATTGTATGATTGGAACCTACCAGTCATTGAGAAAATTGAAAAAATCGCCAAAGAGATTTATGGAGCAAATGGAGTAGAATTCTCTAAAAAAGCTCGAACTGATTTAAAGAAAATAGAAGCCTTAGGCTTAAGTGCTTTGCCAATTTGTATGGCTAAAACACAAAAATCATTCTCTGATGATGATAATAAATTAGGAAGACCAACTGGATTTGTCGTGAACGTTAGAGAATTTGAATTCGCTGCCGGTGCAGGTTTTATCATTCCTATTCTTGGGAAAATGATGCGAATGCCAGGACTACCTGCCACACCAGCGTCCGAAAACATGTTCATAGACAATGATGGCGTGATTTCTGGATTAAGTTAACGTCATTATCACTCAGTAAAATTGAGTGCATTAAAAATATATTAAAGGTCACCAAGTATGGACGAGGTGACCTTTTTTGAATTTCAATTAATTTAATTGGAAAACGGAAATGTCCATTTTAAAAAGTATTATTTATATCGTGAAAATTTCTATCATTCTTCCCGTAAAGGATACTGAAAAGTACTTGGCAGAGTGCATTGATTCTATCCTTCATCAGTCCTACTCTGATTGGGAATTACTCGCCGTGAATGATGGATCATCTGATGGTTGTTTGGATATACTTCAAGAATATTCTCATATGGATAATCGAATTATTGCTCTAAATAATCCTAATCCAGGGTTGATAGAAGCTTTGCGTTATGGATATTCTATATCTTCTGGTGAATTAATTCATCGTATGGATTCAGACGATATTATGCCATTGAACAAACTTGAACTGATGATTGATAAGTTTGACTTCGAAAACCGCAGTCAACTTTCAGGTGGAATTGTTATTACTGGAGGAACTAAATATTTCAAAGAAGACGGAGAGGTCGGCAATGGCTTCAAAAAGTATGACGCATGGTTGATGGATGTTGCGAGAAAGAATTCTCACAAAATAGAAATGTACAAAGAGTCTGTTATTCCTTCGAATTGTTGGCTTGTGCACCGTGAGAATTTTGATAAAATTGGTGGGTTTTATCCAGATACTTTTCCTGAAGATTATGATTTATGCTTGCGCTTCATCGAAGGAGGGTTCGACATAATAGGTATTCCGGAGGTCTTACATCACTGGCGAGACAGATCAGATCGGATTTCAAGAAATTGGGATGTTTATAAAGACAATAGATTCTTCGATTTAAAAGTAACTTACTTTTATAAAATAACCCGGGTCTTTGATCGACCCTTGGTTCTGTGGGGGGCAGGGAAAAACGGAAAAGATTTAGCGAAACTTCTTCAAAAAAGAGAAGAATCATTTCGTTGGGTGTGTGATAATGAAAACAAGATTGGCAAAGATATTTATGGCATACGCATAGAACATTACGATGTAATTCAAGAAATAGTTAATCCACAAATAATAATAGCAGTTGCATCACCCAATGGACAAATCGAAATTGAGGAAGAATTAAAAACTTTTAACTTGAAAAAAGGACAGGATTATTGGTTTTTTGCTTAACCTATTGCCCTGCTGATCTATAATAGTCGGTTAGTCTTCTTTGTAATCTAAGAACAGGCATTCTGTAACGCTTTTTAACTTTTCCAAATGGAGTATAAGCTGAATAGAAAGGAAATGGATCACGCAGCTGCACAAAATCATTAGAACGAACTACAAGAGCACTTAATGACGTCGTGGCACCTTCGGAATTTGACGTATCTCTTTCTACCATCCCGAATTCAGCAATTAAAAAGTCTTTGGAATTCAATTTAATAGATTCTGAAGGTAAGGCTTTATCATCGTAGAATGTGACATCATTAAACTTTCCTGTTAGCACTGATTCCGAATCATTCATTCCAAAAAAATAGACAGGAGAAAAGGTGTATAAATCTCTGAAAGCTTTGATAATTTGAACGTTGTGCTTTGCCTGTTCTTTCTTTAATCTCTCTGCCGCCTTTGTATTTTCGTGCTTCTCATAGTAGTTAATTTCTTTGTTTTTAAAATTGAGCCTTACTAACAAAACTCCCTCACTAAGAGTATAAATTGCTTCTTTCGCAGCTTTTCTCTCTGCCAGTTTGATATCCTTCATTTCAGACATTGTAAGTCCAGGTTGATTTTTTTTCTGGCCTTGAACAAAATTAGATATCAGTAAAATCGCAAAAAGGAATATAAAATTCTTCATATGATAAAGATAATAATGTGATGAAATTAAGACATACAGAGTATTGACTCTTTTCATTTTAAACTACCGAGAAATCAAATTAAACGGCATTAAAAAGCCCTTGTAATAAATTACAAGGGCCTCAAATATTGCTTTTTAAAATCTATCCTTTCAATGCCTCAGCACCGCCGACAATTTCCAAAATTTCATTTGTAATGGCAGCCTGACGTGCTTTATTATAAGAAAGAGTTAAATCCTTCTTCATTTCATTCGCATTATCAGTTGCCTTGTGCATTGCTGTCATTCTCGCTCCATGCTCAGACGCGTGAGAATCAAGTAACCCTTTAAACAATTGTACTTTCAATGACTTTGGAATTAAGTCTTCAACTATTTCAATTTTACCTGGCTCAAAGATGTAATCTCCAGCTCCAGCCGAACTTTCTTCAGCAACGGAAACAATTGGAAGGAAATCTTCGGTCATTACTTTTTGACTCGCAGCATTAATGAATTTATTATAAACCACAATGACCTTATCGAAAGTTCCATTTTCAAAAAGTTCCATTAAGTTTTCACCAATAATCGCTGTGTTCTCAAAAGTTAATTCAGCAAAAATATTCTCAACAGGTGCTATTTTATCATTGATATAATAGTTGTCTGTTTTTTTATAAAGATCTTTTATTTTCTTCCCTAAACAAAGAACTTTCGGATTTGCATTAGCGTATTCAGTATCAACCAACGTTTTTACACGTTTAATAATATTATTATTAAACCCTCCACAAAGGCCTCTGTTAGATGTAACACCGACAATTAATACATTTTTAACTTCTCTAGCTTCTGAATAAGCATTTTCAGACAAATCAAGTGTAGAACTTAAATTCCCTAAAATCTCTTGTAATTTCTCAGCATAAGGACGCATTTGTGTGATCGCATCTTGCGCTCTTTTCAACTTTGATGCAGAAACCATTTTCATTGCTGAAGTGATTTGCATCGTTGAACTTACAGAAGTAATCCTATTTCTTATTTCCTTTAAGTTAGCCATCGTCTCTTACTATTTGATCAAAGAGTAATTAGTGATGAGCTACTTTCATAACCCATCACTCTAAACCCAATTTTTAATATTTACTTGCGATTTCTTTTGCTACTTTACTCAACACATCCGTTGCAGCATCAGTATACTTGCCAGACTTTAATTCAGCCATAGTATCAGCATGTTTCGCCATTAAGTAATCTAAATATTCTGTTTCAAAAGCTTTTACTTTCTCAACAGGAACATTCTGAATTAATCCTTTTGTTCCAACATAAATGATAGCAACTTGCTTCTCAACTGGATATGGATCACCTTCTTTTTGTTTCAATATCTCAACGTTTCTAACACCTTTATCAAGTACAGATTTTGTTGCAGCATCTAAATCAGAACCAAACTTAGCAAAAGCTTCAAGCTCTCTGTATTGTGCTTGATCTAATTTTAATGTTCCAGATACTTTCTTCATTGATTTAATCTGAGCAGATCCACCAACACGAGATACCGAGATACCAACGTTAATTGCCGGACGTACACCTGCGTTAAATAAATCTGACTCTAAGAAAATCTGACCATCTGTAATCGAAATTACGTTTGTTGGAATATACGCAGAAACATCACCCGCTTGTGTTTCAATAATTGGCAAAGCTGTTAATGAACCACCACCCTTAACGATATCCTTCAATGATGGAGGCAGATCATTCATTTTCTTAGCGATGTTATCATCAGCAATTATTTTTGCAGAACGTTCTAATAATCTCGAGTGAAGGTAAAATACATCACCTGGATATGCTTCACGTCCTGGAGGTCTACGCAATAATAGTGATACCTCACGGTATGCAACTGCTTGTTTTGACAAATCATCAAAAACAATTAACGCTGGTCTACCAGTATCTCTAAAAAACTCACCAATTGCTGCACCAGTCATTGGAGCATAAAATTGCATTGGAGCTGGATCAGCTGCATTAGATGCAACAACAACCGTATAGGCCATGGCTCCAGCGTCCTCCAATTTCTTTACAATACCTGCCACTGTCGAACCTTTTTGTCCAATTGCAACATATATACAAAATACAGGTTCTCCTGCATCGTAAAATTCTTTCTGATTGATAATAGTATCGATCGTAACAGTTGTTTTACCTGTTTGACGGTCACCAATAACTAACTCACGTTGTCCACGTCCAACTGGAATCATCGCATCAATTGCTTTAATTCCTGTTTGCAATGGTTCGTTTACTGGTTGACGGAAAATTACACCTGGTGCTTTTCTTTCGATTGGCATTTCGTATAAATCTCCACCTATTGGTCCTTTACCATCGATTGGATTACCTAGAGTGTCAACAACTCGTCCAACCATTTCTTCCCCAACATTCACAGACGCAATACGACCAAGACGCTTCACAGTATCTCCTTCTTTTACTCCTGTAGAACGTCCTAAAAGTACGGCTCCTACATTGTCTTCCTCTAAATTCAAAGCAATTCCTTGAAGCCCACCATTGAACTCAATTAATTCTCCGTATTGAACTCCATTGAGTCCATAAATTCTAGCAATACCATCACCTACTGTTAGTACGGTACCTACCTCTTTCAATTCAGCTTCTGAACGAAATTCTGATAGTTGCTCTTTTAATATTGCAGAAACTTCTGCTGGTTTTACATCTGCCATCTTGTGTATATTTACTTGGCTCACCTCCACTTGCTCGGTGTGCACCCAAAATTATCGTGTTAAACGTTGTTTTAAATTATTAAACTGGTTCGCAATGGTTGCATCATAATGAACGTCTCCCATTTTCACCAAAAAACCACCAATTAGTGATTCGTCTATTTCTTCTGTTACTTCTAATTCTCCTTCTACTGAACCTTTTACCTTCGCAAGAATTCCTTCTTTTGTAGCTGAATCTAATTCCGTTGCAGTTACAATTGTAACTGGAACAATTCCTCGACTTTCTTTCACAAGAGCGCCAAACGATTCAGCAATTGCTGGTAACATGCTTTCTCTATTGTTATTTGCAACCAATCTGATGAAATCAAGAGACTCCTTTTCAAATTGCTCAAAAATTAATTCAAAGATTGCAATCTTTTTATCAGACTTAACTATTGGACTATTCACCAACAATTCAAAATCTCTAGATTCAGTACTCAATTTCGCTAAGAAATTCATATCACCCAAAATTGAATCCACCTTTTTTAGGTCGATTGCAATTTCCAATAATGCTTTTGCGTATCTCGCTGCTGCTTTCGTACTTTTCATCTGACGCTTAGTTCAAGTTAATGTCTTCTACTAATTTATCAGCCAATGCTTTCTGATTAGCATCTGAAGATAACTCACCACGTACAACTTTCTCTGCAATTTCAATTGCAAATCCTGCTACTTGTGTCTTCAATTCAGATACCGCTGCAGATTTCTCAGCATTTATCATTTCACGAGCAGAAGTCATTAGTTTATTTACTTCAACTTTAGCATCGCCTTTCGCGTCATCTATCATTTTAGTAGCAACTTCTTTTGCATCTTTAATCATACTATCACGCTCAGCTCTAGCTTCTTTCAAAAGGTTTTCATTTGATGCTTGTAACATCTTCATTTCTTCTTTTGTTTTTTCAGCTAATTCTAACGAATCTGAAATTTTTTCTTCTCTCTCATTTACTGCATTCAAGATTGGATTCCAGGCGTACTTACGAAGTAACAATAACAATCCTATAAATAGTACTGTTTGCCAAAAGAATAATCCTACTGAAAACTCACTGAGTAACTTTTCCATTTTTTTCTAATTTCTTATAATTATATCTACTAGAATTTTAAAAAACTCTCAACCGCAACCAACCGTTGCGGTTTTGAGAGAATTTAGTTTGAATTATGCTGCAAAAATTGCTGCAAATCCAATTCCTTCAATAAGCGCTGCTGCGATCAGCATGGCTGTTTGAATTTTGTTTGTCGCTTCTGGTTGACGAGCAATAGCGTCCATTGCAGAACCACCGATACGTCCGATACCGATTCCTACTCCAATTACTACTAAACCTGCACCTACGATAGCTGGGATTTCCATGATATATATTATTTAGGGTTAAAAAATACTTAATTAATGTTCAATTGCTTCATGACTGTGTTCATGTTCAGCCGAAGCAGAACCAAAATACAATGCTGTAAGCATGGTAAAAATATATGCCTGTAATGCGGCAACTAACAATTCAATGATATTCATAAAGAAAGTCAATCCAAGGAAGGCTCCTTTTGCACCATAACTTGAAAAATAGTAAACAACGGCAATTAAACTTCCTAAGACTATGTGTCCAGCCAACATGTTCGCATATAAACGAATCATAAGAGCGAAAGGCTTCACAAATACACCAATAATTTCAATTGGCGCTAATAAAATTTTCATTGGGACAGGTATACCGGGCATCCAAAAAATATGCAACCAGTAATCTTTCTTTGCCGTAGCATGTGTAATTACAAACGTAATCATTGCCAAGGCAAACGTTAAGGCGATGTTTCCTGTTACATTCCCTCCTAGTGGTGTCATTCCTATTAGGTTCAAAAACCAAATGAAGAAAAAGACAGTCAACAAGTAGTTCATGTATTTCTTGTAGTTCTTCTCACCAATATTAGGAATTGCAATTTCGTCACGCACAAACACTACGATAGGCTCTAAAAATTTTGCTGGACCTGAAGGAGAAAGACCTTTTTGATAAGACTTAGCTGTCCTTCTAAATAAAAAGAATATGAAAATACACATGATGATTGTTACAAAGACATTTCTAGTCAATGAAAAGTCCAATGGCTTCAAACTGTGAACTACATCCTCACCTTTCTTCTCATCGAAAGTTGTTTCAGTTAATTTATCGCCGGCAGCATCTGTTTTATAAACTTTACCATCATGAGCATCTAACATGAAATATTTTCCTTTTGATTCTACGACATGATGTCCATGTTCAAATTTTGAAGACATGAAAAAGTGAATTCCTTCATCCCATAAAATAACCGGTAGAGCAAAACCATAATGCTTTCCTGTGGACGCATTTGTGAAAATTCCGAAATCGTGTGAATCCTGAGTGTGATGCTTTACATACTCCGTATTAATTGCTCTCTTTTCTTCTTCTGTTAATTCTTGTGAAGATTTTGAATGGTCGTTATGTCCATGAGCTGGTTCGTTGGCAAATGTCATTACCGGACTCATCACAGCTAAAACGAATAATACTACTAATAATCTATACATATCACTTTACTAATAATAGAGCTTTTTTATGTTCAAATAAAAGCTTCCACTTCTTCTTATTATTGACTAAAATCGGGACAAAAGTAAGTATAAATTGTGAATGCCAAAATAATAGGACAATTTATTTTCAATTAAAAGTACTTCAAACTAAATAGTACTTCAACACTCCTTTTAGAGATGAGTCATTCAGCCCTCTTTATTGATCAAAGTCACGATCGAATATGTTTCAGAAATCATGCTTATACCATAAGGCACAAAGAAGGTAATAAACTCCTGGGTTTTTTCTCCACTACCATCTGAAATGAGTGGCTTGAGAATTACGAAAAACAAAAGTAATTTAAGCATGCTCGAGAACAAAAAAATAAATCCTAACTGTTCAGATCTTTTCTTTCTAAAATATAATAAAACGAAATAAAAAACTGATGTTAAAATGAAATTGAACATATAATTAACTACGATGTTCATTTCAAAAGAACCTATCTTTAAGTATGATCGTGTTCCTGCATGAATGAGAAAAGTGATTAATAGAATTACCCAAAAAACAACAATAAAACGCACCAAAGATTTAATCATCTTCTGAATTTAATTTATTGACTTGCCTTAAAACGTTATACAAAGACAACGCTACAGCAAAAAGTGTTAATCCAATAGTAAACCAAGCCTTATCACTTGGATATTTTTGATCCAACCATTTACCAAAATAAGCACCTAAGAAAATAGTTCCTCCCATTTGAAAACTTATCGCTGAAAAGCGAGCATATCGACTAAATGAACTGGGCTTCTTTTCCTTTTTCATTAATAGACTAAATCTTCTTGTAATTGAACTGCTTTTGGAGCAGAGTTGTTAGAGTAATTGCTCATTTTACAAGTTCCTGAAAACTCAGCTCCTTCCTCCATTTGAAACTTAGCGGTGTTGATATCACCTTCAATTTTTGCAGTTGCTCTTAACGTAAGTAATCCGTCAATTTTTAAAGTTCCATTAATCTTTCCTTCAATATCCGCCTCTGCGCAAATCAAATTCCCTTTAATAGAACCCGTTTTGCCAATTACAACCTTAGATGCAGATGAAATATTTCCATCTACCTCACCATCAATCCTTAAATTTGATTCGGTGATCATGTCACCAATTACTTTTGACCCTTCAACAATTGCATTTAATCTCTCTGAATTATTTACCTGCATACTTCCCCTCTTTTTCATACCTAGTAATATTCGTCATAATAATTTTCGTACTCTTCAGCATTCTGCTTCTGAAATAATATTTTCATGTTATCTAAAGTAATCATGAAAATTTTTGCTTTCTGCAAGTCCAAAAGATATTTTCTTGTTCTTTTATATACTCTGATATACTCAGATGCATCCGCTTCGGTTTCAAAAGTACTGATTAAAATAACGTTTTTCTTGTCTCCATATAATTTTGAAGTCACTTTTAGTTTGTCACGACTAAAGTATTCTCGCTGAAAATCTACAATTTTTGACTTGGCTAGATTCGGATTTTGTTTTTCATTTAAAAACACAATCACCTGAAGCTTTGCCCTTTCATTATAAATAAAAGGGTATTTTTTACCAAAGTTAACCGCTTCGTTTTTAGAATATCCATTTTTAATTATATCCAATATTTCCTTCGCTCGAATTGATTCTTCAGAGTCTGGGTATTCAGAAATGAGTGAATCAAGAACAGGGACCATCAATTGTTTGTTTTCACTAATTTGCCCCTGAGACATCGCCTTTAACAACATGTATTTTGGGCGGTATGGGTTGCTCTTTTCATTTCTAATAACTCGGTTCGACTTGGACATTACGGGGTAGAATAGACCTCTTCCATAACGATCTAAAACGGTTACATACTCTTGCTCGGCGAGTATATCTCGTTCTTTCTTCTTGATGAAGTAATTCGGATCTTTTAAATAATTTGCATAATCGCTATTTGGATAGTTCTTAAAAATATATTCTTTGTATTTAGATGCTTCTGAAGGTTTTGAGTTCTCATTGATTTTATACACTTGAAAAGCCGACAATAAATTATGCTCATTCTCGATGTTTTTATCCAACACACTATTGAATTCTTGCTCGGCAATTTTGTTTTCACTTAGTTGCTCCTTATAAATTATACCAGCATTATAATGAGCTTCCATTAATCGTTCATTCGAGAGAGCCATAGCAGAATCAGACAATGGCAAACCTTTCAACAAGCCTTCAACTGTCAACCCTTCTTCTTCAACGATTAACGAATCAATGTTTTCTGCACCTTCCTCTTCACCTTCAAAAGAAGACATAATCGTTTTTTCTGATCTTCGCCAATCATCCTCATTTTCTCTTTCTCCCCACAGCTTTTTAAATTCATCGAACCCTTCAGCCCTGCTTTTAGCATTGTTCCAATACCATTTTGATCCAGAACCAGTTTGCACAAAAAGATTTTCGTTTGACTGAAGCTCTCTTAACCGCTCAGCGTCTTTTTCCTTTTGTCTTTGTTCTTCTTCTTTGACTTGTTTAATGTAATTTTTTAAAAACACTTCTCTTTCGCCTTCAGACAGCTGAGCAATTCGCTGAACACTATCTTCATAATTTACCGTTTCAACTGCAATTACAAGAGTAGCTAAATCGTCTGCTTTGCCACGAATGGATTCGGCATTCGGGTAGTCATCCTTAATCACTGCTGCACAAGAATCATAATATTTTTGAGCTGGAACGTATTCACGTTTAGCAAAACGCATATCAGCTAGCGTCTCATAAGCCATTCCTTTTTGTCGAGTATTAGAAACAGAATAGAAAGCTGAACTATGAAAATACTCGATTGCTTTTTCTTCATTTCCACTTTTAAGTTCAATTCCTCCTAAAGCATAATAAATTTGATCTTTGAACTCGGCGTTCTTGGCATCTTTAAGCATTTTATTCAACGACTTCTCAGTCTTAACTCCGCTTCCCAAAAAAGCTTTCTTCAAACGAGCATTAAAACTCATTTCAAATTTTGCATTCCCTTTAATAACTTTTGAATAATGCCCAACTGCCTTTTCATTATCCCCTTGCTTCTCATAAAGTTGCCCTAGAATAAAGTGCACACGGGTTTTTTCTTTCTTTCCAGCTCTATGGCTCAAAGACTCTTCAAGATAATCTATAGCGTTTTTAGGCTCGTTTTTAATGAGTGCCAAATGCGCCTTTGTCTTCTCAAAGTCAAACAGTATTTTCTTTGGGAATTTAGCAATCTCATCCGTCTTCTTTTTACTTTTCTTTTTCTTTTTCTTAGACGATGATTCTTTTTCATTTTTTCTAGTCGCTTCTTCCTTAATGGCTTTGTCTAAGTTGTCCAGATTAAATTTTGCTTTAGTATAATTCCCAAGTGCAATATTAGTCTTAGCCATCCATAACTCTCCGATAAATAAAGTCGGATCATTCGAATAAAATTTTCGGACAAACTCAAAGCTTTTCATTGCACCTTCATAATCTCTTCTGTAGTAGGAGGCGATGCCAATTGTTGTCCAATTTTCATCAATCCACCTATTATGCTCATCCTTTTTTAAAGCAGGACGATCATTACTAGGCATACTGTGATTTGTGATTACTTTAGTACATTTTGTAATTGCAGTATCAATTGATGGGTACATCCCGATAACTTCCTCATTGTCAGGAACTAGCTCAATGGGTAAGATCTCATAAAAATTTTCTTTCGCAGAAGAGCGATACGTATCCATTGAAGTTCGAATGAGTTCATTTGCATTATAATATCCATTATAATGTGCTGTCATTCCATGATATGAGCGACTTAACAATGTATTTTTCTCAGTAGAACACCCTGCTATAAAGCCGAGTGTTAATGCGAAAACTCCTGTTGTTTTAATAAATCTCATCATATTTCTTATCCAATTAACACTTTCCGAACTGCTAAAACTCAATAAATCTTGGTTTATTATGTTCGGTAGCAACTAATCTCTTAATTATGCAATGTTCGTGAAAACCTGTTGGATATCATCGTCATCTTCGATTTTATCTAACATTTTTTCTATATCGACCAATTGTTCTTCTGAAAAGTCCACTGGTGATGTTGGGATTCTCTGTAAATTTGATTTTGTTATGTCGATATTCAAACTTTCTAAACCCTCTGATAAAGATCCGAAAGAAGTATAATCACCATAAACAAAAACTTTGTCTTCAACAGTTTCAATTTCATCTAGACCGGCATCAATCAACTCCAATTCCATTTCTTCAATATCCATTCCTTCTGTCTTATCAAATTCAAAAACAGATTTTCTATTGAACATAAATTCAAGGGAACCATTGGCAACAATTCCGCCACCTGCTTTGTTAAAATAAGACTTAACATTTGCGATCGTTCTTGTTGGGTTATCAGTAGCGCATTCAATAAAAACCAGCACCCCATGAGGACCTTTGCCTTCATAGTTCATTTCACTGAACATGTCAGCATCTTTTGCTGTAGCTCTTTTAACAGCGGCCTCAATATTATCCTTAGGCATGTTTTGAGACTTTGCATTTTTGATTGCCGAACGAAGCGCAGAATTCATATCTGGATCAGAGCCTCCTTCTTTAGCTGCCATAGTTATCTTCTTTCCTAACTTGGGAAACAATTTGGACATCTTATCCCATCGTTTTTCTTTTGCTGCTCTTCGGTATTCAAATGCTCTACCCATCTTTTGATTTTACTAATGTGAATATTCAAACAAAAATAATTTTTTTATTCATCAAGGGCAAGTTTAGAACCTTGAAGTTCTAAAGTGATATTTCAGCACAATGTTGAAATTCTACTTAATTGTCTAAAAAAATATCGTTCAAAAGTTTTCGAGGTTTGCCTTTGAATCAGGGGATTGATTCTTTACATTTGATCTGAATCAGTAAACAAACTATGAAATCAATACTCGTCCTAGGTTGCGGATTATCAGCTTCCTCATTAATTAGATACTTTTTAAACAACTCAGAAACAAACGATTGGAAAATAAGCGTTTGCGACAGAGATTTAGATTTGGTGAAAGCTAAATTAAATGGACACAAAAATGGTATTGCACTATCATTCAACGCCCTAGACCCTGAACAAAGAAGGCCAGAAATAGAAAAAGCAGATATTGTTATTTCAATGCTTCCGGCTCGTTTTCACTTGGATGTTGCCAAGGACTGCATAGAATTAAGAACAAATTTAATTACTCCTTCATATATTTCACCTGAAATGTTGGCACTAGATTCTGAAGCAAAGGCTGCAGGAATTGTTATTATGAATGAAATCGGTGTTGACCCAGGTTTAGATCATATGAGCGCCATGAAAATCATCGATGAAATTCAAGATAAAGGTGGAGAACTTATAGGGTTTGAATCATTCACAGGTGGATTAATTGCTCCTGAATCAGATAACAATCCTTGGAATTATAAGTTAACTTGGAATCCTAGAAATGTTGTTTTAGCTGGACAAGGTGGCGCAGCAAAATTCATACAGGAGGGAAAATATAAATACATTCCATACAATAGACTTTTCAGAAGAACCGAAGTAATAAGTATAGAAGGTTATGGCGATTTTGAAGGGTATGCAAACAGAAATTCACTCTCCTATCGAGAAACGTATGGTTTAGACAAAATTCCAACAATATTCAGAGGTACATTAAGAAGAAAAGGGTTTTCTAAAGCCTGGAATGTTTTTGTTCAATTAGGTGCCACGGATGATAGTTATACTCTAGAGAAAAGTAAAGACATGACGAAACGTGACTTTATTAATTCTTTCTTGCCTTATCACCCATATGATTCAGTAGAATTAAAGCTGCGCCACCAATTGAAAATCGATCAAGATGATGCCATTTGGGATAAACTTGTTTGGTTGGGAATATTTGAAAAAGAGAAATTTGATTTTGAATCAGATGTCACTCCTGCGCAGTTCTTACAAAAAATTGTGGAAGAAAAATGGGTCTTAGATCCCGATGATAAAGATATGTTGGTGATGTGGCATAAATTCAACTACAAACTAAATGGTAAAGAGCATTTGATTACTTCTCATATGATTAACATTGGAGAAGATCAGGTGTATACTTCAATGTCAAATACTGTGGGTTTACCTGCTGCGATTTGCGCGAAGATGATTTTGAATGAAAAAATCACAGTTAAAGGCGTTACTTTACCAACAAGTAAAGAAATTTACACTCCAATTTTAGCGGAGCTAGCAGAATATAAAATTAGTTTCATTGAAAGGGAAATAGAATTAGATAAGTCTGCATTTGTTCATTAAGCTAATCATTGCGCTTAATTATATACCTTTGCAACTCTAGTTTCAATAGTTTCAGATCTATCATTTCAGAATGAGCAAAAATAAATACACAGTAACGGCCGCTTTACCCTATGCCAACGGCCCCCTTCATTTAGGACACGTAGCAGGCGTATATTTACCATCAGACATTTTTGTGCGCTTTTTACGAATGAATCAGCACGACGTTGCTTTTATTTGCGGAAGCGACGAACATGGTGCAGCAATTACATTGCGAGCAAAAAAAGATGGCACTTCTCCCCAAGAGATTGTAGATAAGTACAATGGGGTCATCAGAAAAGCATTCGAAGACTTTGGAATTTCCTTTGATATATTTCATCGAACTTCTGAAAAAATACACCATGAAACAGCTCAAGATTTTTTCAAAGTTTTGGAAGAAAAGGGTCATTTCACGAAAGAAACTACCCAACAATACTTCGACGAAGAGCATGATCAATTCTTAGCCGATAGATATATTACAGGAACTTGTCCTAATTGCAAGAATGAAAACGCATACGGTGATCAATGTGAAAGCTGCGGTTCAACCTTGAGTCCAACTGATTTGATTAACCCTAAATCTACCTTGAGTGGAAAAGAGTTAGTCATGAAAGAAACGTCTCACTGGTACTTGCCCATGGAGCGCCATGAAGAATGGTTAACACAATGGATAAAAGAAGGTAAACTTAATGGCGTTCAACAACACGACCCAAAGAAATGGCGTAATCAAGTTACAGGACAATGCATGTCTTGGATTGATTCTGGACTTCGGTCTCGAGCAATGACACGAGATCTTGAATGGGGAGTAAAAGTGCCTGTCAAAGGAGCCGATGGTAAAGTGCTATATGTTTGGCTAGACGCCCCAATCGGATACATCTCTGCCACAAAACAATGGGCCCTTGACAACGGTAATGATTGGAAAGACTATTGGACTGGTGATAGAAAATTAGTACACTTCATCGGTAAAGATAATATCGTTTTTCATGCAATTATTTTTCCAATACTTCTAAAGGCGCATGAAGGTCTAATACTTCCGGATAATGTTCCTGCTTATGAATTTTTAAACCTAGAAGGTGATAAATTTTCAACTTCAAGAAATTGGGCTGTTTGGCTACATGAATACATTGCAGATTATCCTGAAAAATTAGATGAATTAAAATACGTTCTAACTTCAATAGCTCCAGAAACAAAGGACAGCGAATTTACTTGGAAAGAATACCAAACGCGCATAAATTCTGAGCTAGCAGATATACTTGGCAACTTTGTAAACAGAGCATTGGTCCTTACACAAAAATACTACGATGGAATCGTTCCTGAACTGGGCGAGTTAACAGCTTACGATAAGGAAGTGCTTTATCAAATGGAAGCTATTCCTGGTAGAATATCTCAACTCGTTTATGACTACAAATTAAGAGATGCGCAAGCAGAAGCAATGAACTTAGCGCGTCTTGGAAACAAATACTTAGCAGATACCGAGCCTTGGAAGTTAGTTAAGACAGATGCGAAACGCGTTGAAACAATCATGAATATTGCTTTGCAAATCACTGCTAACCTGAGTATTGTTTTACAACCATTTATACCTGCAACAGCACAGAAGCTTTCTGAATTCTTGAATTTTAATTCTTCAGACTGGAGTGAGGCTGGTAAAAACAACTTGATAATAGCTGGCGCATCTACAAATAAACCATTTATTTTATTCTCAAAAATAGAAGATGAAATGGTGGCAAAAGAAGTTGCTAAGCTAGAAGAATCTAAAGTTGTTGAGGTAAATCATACTCCGCAAAAAGAAGAGGCATCATTTGAAGAGTTTACCAAAATGGACATCAGAACAGGTGAAATTTTAGAAGCAGAAAAGGTTAAAAAAGCGAACAAACTACTGAAGTTATTAGTAGATACTGGTCTAGATCAAAGAACAATTGTCTCTGGAATTGCAGAACACTATTCTCCTGAAGACATTATCGGAAAAAAAGTTAGTGTATTGATGAACTTGGCACCTCGAAAAAT
Source organism: uncultured Flavobacteriales bacterium (assembly GCA_905480145.1). GTDB lineage: Bacteria > Bacteroidota > Bacteroidia > Flavobacteriales_D > Crocinitomicaceae > UBA4466. Next base: position 84,164 of record CAJQPA010000003.1, read on the forward strand.
ACGTGGAGTTGAATCTCAGGGAATGATATTAATGGCTGAAAATGAAAAAGGAGAACTCAGTTTCGTTGTTCCAGAAAAGGATTTTATATCAGGTTCTGAAGTAAGATAAGCTTATCTTTAAACAATTCATTTGAAACCTAATGAGTATAAAAGCAACTTTGTCCAAAGATCAGTTATTGACACAATTTGAATCTGCTGATTTTGTTCTGAAAACTCAAGTTCAAGTCTCAAAGGATTTCAATCAATTTTCTATTGATTTCACAGAAAAATTTAATTCAACCGCCTTATCATTAGAAGACATCCTGTTGATTATTGAGCAGAAACTGGCCGAGCTTTTGCAGTTCGGAGAGCAGACCTTGCTTAATTATTTTTATCAGGTGGATATTCCTGAAAAACAATTTGTTTTGCTTTTAAACGATAATTTATTTTTGCCTAAAATGAGTGAAATTATTCTAAAAAGAGAAGCCTACAAAGTTTATCTGCGCAGTAAATACTAATTATTCTTATTTTTTTTGATTCTATCCTTTATAAGTGAGCGAGTTTAGTTAAATTTGTTAACCATAATTGTGCACAGAAAAATGGATAAAGTAACTTATGTTGGGAATGCAGATTTAAATGCTGTTGACCACCTATACGAATCGTACGTTAAAGACCCTCAAAGCGTAGATATTGGCTGGCAAAAATTCTTTGAAGGATTTGATTTTGCTAGAACTAATTTTGACGAAGGTGGAGATATCCCTGAAAATTTTCAAAAAGAATTTAAGGTCATCAATTTAATTGATGGATATCGAAGCAGAGGACACCTCTTTACTAAAACTAACCCCGTTAGAGATAGAAGATCATACTCTCCTACCTTAGCCATTGAAAACTTCGGACTTACTGAGGCCGATTTGGGCATGGTTTTTCAAGCTGGAATAGAAATTGGGATTGGTCCAGCAACTCTTCGTGATATTATTAAAGATCTTGAGGAAACCTATTGTCAGTCAATTGGTCTTGAATATATGTACATGCGAGAGCCAAAAACAATTGCATGGTTTAAGAAGGCTATTGAATTAAAAAACCGTCCGCAATATGATGTAAATCGAAAATTAGAAATTTACGATAAACTGAGTCGTGCAGCTGGTTTTGAATCATTTTTAGGGCGTAAATTTGTAGGTCAAAAAAGATTTTCAATTGAAGGTTTAGAAGCCTTAGTTCCCGCTCTGGATACATTGGTTCAAAAAGGAGCAGATTCTGGTGTTGAACACTTTGTGGTCGGTATGGCGCATCGTGGACGTTTAAATACATTAACCAATGTCTTTGAAAAAAGACCCAAGGATATTTTAGCGGAATTCGAAGGAAAAGAATTTGATAAAGAAGAAAGATTCGATGGTGATGTTAAATACCATCAAGGATTTACTTCTCGAGTGAAATCTAAAAATGGAAAGGACATTGTTTTAACACTATCTCCAAATCCATCTCACCTTGAGGCCGTAAATCCTGTTGTTGAAGGAATCGCCCGAGCAAAAGCTGATCATAAATTAGGAAATGATTATACTAAAATTTGCCCAATATTAATTCACGGTGATGCTGCCATTGCTGGTCAAGGAGTAGTCTATGAGACTGTTCAAATGGCTCAGCTAGATGGATACAAAACTGGAGGAACAATTCATATTGTAACAAATAATCAAGTTGGTTTTACAACCAACTACTTAGATGGACGTTCTTCAACCTATTGTACCGATGTTGCCAAGACAACCTTATGTCCTGTATTTCATGTTAATGGAGATGACATTGAAGCAATAGTTCAGGTAATGGAAATTGCAATGGAATACCGTCAACATTTCGGAAGTGATGTTTTTATTGACATTCTAGGATATAGAAAATACGGTCACAATGAAGGAGATGAGCCAAAATTCACTCAACCAAATTTATACAACCTCATCGCTAAACATCCTAATCCAAAAGATATCTACTTCAAGCAATTAGAGTCTGAAGGTATTATTACAAAGGAGGATGCGAAGAAAATGACTGCAACCTATAATGAATTCTTAGAGGCAGAGCTAGAAGAATCTCAAAAACAAGAGATGGCTTCTGTTCATGATTTCTTAAGTAAAACATGGGAAGGTTTCAGACATGGAGTTGAAGAAGATTTTGATAAATCACCAACGACAGGTGTATCAAAGAAAACACTTTTAAACTTAGGAGAAAAGCTATCCACGCTTCCTGAAGGTAAAAAATACTTTAGAAAAATATCAAAGATTTTCAGAGATAGATCAAACGCTATCAAAGAAGATCGATTGGATTGGGGTTCTGCAGAAATGTTAGCATATGCAACGTTATTGGAAGAAGGTCACCCGGTTCGTTTATCTGGACAAGATGTAGAGAGAGGAACATTCTCCCACCGCCATGCTGTTGTCAAAACAGAAGATACGGAAGAAGAAATAATCACACTCAATAACCTTTCTGACAAGCAAGCGCCATTTACAATTTACAATTCTTTCTTATCGGAATACGGTGTGTTAGGTTATGAATATGGTTATTCTCTTGCATCACCAAATGGTTTAACAATTTGGGAAGCACAGTTTGGTGATTTCTATAATGGGGCGCAGATCATGGTTGATCAATTTATTACTGCAGGTGAAGATAAATGGGCTACACAAAGTGGTTTGGTTATGCTGTTACCACATGGTTATGAAGGTCAAGGTGCAGAGCATTCTTCCGGCAGAATGGAACGTTTCTTACAGCAATGTGCTGATTTAAACATCCAAGTTGCCAATACTTCAACTCCTGCAAATCATTTTCACTTGTTGAGAAGACAAATGAAACGAGATTTCAGAAAACCGTTGGTTGTATTCTCTCCAAAAATGTTGTTGCGTTATCCTAAAGCAACTTCATCATTGGACGATATGGCAAAAGGAGCCTTCCAAGAAGTAATAGATGATCCAACAGCAAAAGTTACAAACATAGATACAGTTGTACTTTGCTCTGGTAAATTCTACTACGAAGCGAAAGAAAAAGCTGAAGAAATAGGAGCTGAAAACATGGCATTTGTTCGTGTAGAGCAGCTTTATCCTTTACCTAAAATCCAAATTGATGCAATTCTTAAAAAATATAAGAATGCTAAAAACATAATTTGGGCACAAGAAGAACCTGCCAACATGGGAGCATGGAGCTACATGGCTATGGCATTAAGAGAATTAAACTTAATTGGAATTTCTCGTTACCCATCAGCTGCATCAGCAGAAGGTTCACACGATTTACATAAAAGAAGATTAGAGCGTTTGTTTAATGAATTGTTTAGCTACGCTAAAGTAAAAGCATAGATTATGTCAGTATTAGAAATGAGAGTTCCAAGTCCGGGTGAATCAATTTCAGAAGTTGAAATTGCACAATGGCTTGTAGAAGATGGAGATTACGTTGAGAAAGACCAAGCAATTGCGGAAGTTGATTCTGATAAAGCAACGTTGGAATTACCAGCTGAAGAAAGTGGTATAATCACATTAAAAGCAGAAGATGGCGATGCTGTAGCAGTAGGTGCCGTTGTATGTTTAATTGATACTTCCGCTGAAAAACCAGCAGGGTTTGTTTCTGCAGAGACGGAAGAAGAAGTTGTTGTTGAAGCAGCTCCTGCGCCAAAAGCACCAGCGCCAAAATCAGCAGCAATAGCTCCAAGTCCTGACCCTGTTGCGAAGAAGTCTTATGCTTCAGGAACACCATCGATAGCAGCAGCAAAAATTATGAATGAGAATGGTGTTTCTTCGAGCCAAATTAATGGTACGGGGAAAGACGGTCGCATTACCAAGCAAGATGTTGTAGCGGCAATGGCTGCTGGGTTCTCTACTAACGATGCTCAAGGATGGGGAGGAACAAGAGATTCCGCTCCGCAAAAAATGTCTATGATGCGTCGTAAGATTGCTGAAAGATTGGTTGCCGTGAAAAATGAAACAGCAATGTTAACGACCTTCAATGAAGTTGACATGAAGCCAATCATGGATCTTAGAACAAAATACAAAAAAGCATTTTCAGAGCATCATGAAGTGAATTTAGGATTTATGTCTTTCTTTACTAAAGCAGTAACGGAAGCGCTGAACCTTTATCCATCAGTGAATTCACAAATAGAAGGAAAAGAAATGATTATGCATGATTATGCTGATATCGGAATTGCTGTTTCTTCTCCAAAAGGTCTAATGGTACCGGTTGTGCGTAATGCAGAACAAATGTCTTTGGCAGAAATCGAAAGAGAAATTAAACGACTCGCGATTAAAGCAAGAGATGGAAAAATAACACCAGACGAAATGACTGGAGGGACTTTTACAATTACCAATGGCGGTGTATTTGGATCTATGCTATCTACACCTATTATCAATCCTCCTCAATCTGCTATTTTAGGAATGCATAACATCGTTCAAAGACCTGTTGCCATTAATGGTGAGGTTGTGATAAGACCGATTATGTATGTTGCTCTTTCTTATGATCACAGAGTAATTGACGGAAAAGAATCTGTAAGCTTCTTGGTGAAGGTAAAAGAAATGTTAGAAAACCCAGAAAGAATGATTTTTGGTTCGAAAGATCCTGTTCAAGTTCTTTTAGGACTATAAAACGTATTGTATAGTAAGTGAACGCCACCTCTCTTTGATTGGTGGCGTTTTTTAATTTTAGTAAAATGAAATCAACCGAGTTTTATCAAAGTAACATTTCTATAGGGAAAAAAGATTTAAAGAAAACCAAAGCTGTTCTCTTTAAATTTTCCATGCTACGCCTTTCAATATTCCTAATTGTCATCATCTTGGCCTATTTATTTAGATCAAACCTTCCCTTTGTTGGCGGTCTAGTTCTGGGAGGAATTATACTCTTTTTACTTTTCGTTTCAAGATTCACAGATGCCAAACAGCAAAAGCGATATTTTGAAAAGTACATTGCTTTAAATGAATTGGAACTCGCCGTGGAGAGTGGCAATCTAAATGCATTAGAGACTGGGGAAGAATTTGTCTTTGAGAATCATCATTACAATCAGGATATTGATTTGTTTGGAGCTGGATCCTTATTTCAAATGGTCAACCGTTCAGAAACTAAAAATGGAAAGCAACTCCTTTCTTCTTGGCTAAACTCAAATGACATATCGAATATTGATGCCAAACAGGCCACTATTCAAGAAATTTCTAAAAAAGCCAATTGGCGACAAGATTACAAAATTAAAGCCTCTTTAATCGAATCAAATCTGAGCACTGAACCAATATTAGAATGGATTAAAAATTATGAGCCATTCATCCCTAGAAGTATAAAAGTTTTACCCGTTATTTTCTCGCTCTTTTCCGCTGCATTTTTGGGACTCTACTTCTTTGATTATCTCCCTGGCAAATATTTATTGTTCTGGTTTATACTCGGTTTAGGAATCGTTGGGAAGTACGTTAAAAAAGGAACTGACTTATACAATAGTGCTAGTCAAATGCAAGAAACCTTTGGACAATACTCAAAACTTATTGCCTTAATTGAAACAGAAAAGTTTGACTCCGAGCAGCTTCAAAAGCAGCAAAATAAGATTCAAACGACAGGTTTAAAAGCATCAACTCTCTTATCTCTTTTTACAAAAAGAATTGATAGTTTAGGCCAGCGAAATAATATTATGCTGTCACCTGTGGTCAATGGGTTTTGCTTACTTGACATTAGAAATCTTTATAACGTTGAGAAATGGCTAATAGAAAATAAAGAAACTGTTGCACAATGGTTTGAGGTCATAGAATTCTTTGATGCGCTTAATTCAATGGGAAATTACGCCTTCAATAATGAAGAATATATATATCCAAAAACAATATCTGATGGTTCATTTCAATTGGATGCGCATAAACTAGGGCACCCACTACTGAGAAAAGACCAATTGGTGCCCAATGACATTACTATTGGTCAAAATGAATTTTTTATTATTACTGGGGCTAATATGGCGGGTAAAAGTACCTTTTTGCGAACTGTAGCACTTAATATTGTCATGGCAAATTGTGGATTACCTGTTTCAGCTAGTAAATTTGATTACACTCCGATAAAGCTTATCTCTAGTATGAGAACATCTGACTCTCTTCAGAATGATGAATCTTACTTCTTTTCTGAATTAAAACGCCTGAAATTTATTGTAGACGAAATTAAAACAGACCGCTACTTTATTATTCTTGATGAAATTCTAAAAGGGACCAATAGTAAGGACAAAGCAGAAGGATCAATGCAATTCATTCAACGTTTGGCAGGCTCAACTGACAAAGCGATAAAGTGCACAGGAATAGTTGCGACGCATGATTTGTCATTATGCACATTGTCTGACAAATTGTCCAATGTTCACAATCATTATTTTGACGCAGATATTATAGATGACGAGTTGTTTTTTGATTACACTTTCAAAAAAGGAATCTGTCAAAACATGAATGCTTCATTTCTTTTGAAAAAAATGGAAATAATATAAATCCCCGCAAACACTGACTTAACTATGCTTACACAGTATATTTGAGTGCTGGTCAACTCTTAAAATATGTTAAAAACACAGGCTGAATAGACTATTAAGGAGAAATGACCGTTGTATTAGTAACAACATTAGTTTCAGAAAACATAAAAATTGGCATACAATTTGAATGTAAGAAAGTAACTAAGAAGTTAGTTTTCATAAGTAGTAGTAGTTTAGGTATTGAAGGGGTGGAACGCTAGTTTCTCCCCTTCATGTTTTTTACGCCCTTCATACCCCTCAACTAACCACTAATTCTACTTCACCATTCTACCATTCTCATTATTTTCCGTTATCTTTGCGAGCTACCTTAAATGGTAGAATTTTACATCTATGAAGAACATTCGAAATTTTTGCATCATTGCACATATTGACCATGGCAAAAGTACCTTGGCTGACCGTTTACTACAAACAACTGGAACTATTTCTGATCGTGACATGCAAAGTCAGGCTTTGGATGACATGGACATTGAACGTGAAAGAGGCATTACCATTAAGAGTCATGCCATTCAAATGAACTATACCCGAGATGGTCAAGAATATATTTTGAATTTAATCGACACTCCAGGTCACGTTGATTTCTCTTACGAAGTATCTCGCTCGATTGCCGCCTGTGAAGGAGCCCTTTTGATTGTGGATGCATCTCAAGGGATCGAAGCACAAACCATTTCGAATTTATACTTGGCTCTAGAACATGACTTGGAAATTATTCCAATTCTAAACAAAATGGATCTTCCCGGTGCACAGCCAGAAGAAGTAACAGATCAAATTGTTGAATTAATCGGTTGTGATCCAAGTGATGTTATTCCGGCATCAGGTAAAACTGGTATGGGAATAATGGAAATACTCGATGCTGTTATTGATCGTATTGCTGCTCCTACAGGCGATGAGAATGCGCCTTTGCAAGCCATGATTTTTGATTCTGTCTTTAATCCTTTTAGAGGAATTATTGCTTATTTCAGAGTGAGAAATGGAACGATACGAAAAGGAGATAAAATTACTTTCTTAAATACTGGAAAATCATACGGGGCTGAAGAGGTTGGTATTCTTAAAATGGATTTAAGTCCTAGAAAAGAAGTTAAAGCCGGTGATGTTGGATATATAATATCTGGAATTAAGAAAGCGGCAGAAGTAAAAGTTGGAGATACTATTACAACCCAAGAAAATCCAACAACAGAAGCAATTCAAGGATTTGAGGATGTGAAGCCAATGGTTTTTGCTGGGGTTTACCCTGTTGACACTGAAGATTACGAAGAATTGCGTTATTCTATGGAGAAGCTTCAACTGAATGACTCTTCTTTGGTTTTTGAGCCAGAATCGTCAGCAGCTTTAGGTTTTGGATTTAGATGTGGATTCTTAGGAATGTTGCACATGGAGATTATCCAAGAACGTCTTGAACGAGAATTTAACATGACTGTTATTACAACCGTTCCAAATGTTTCATACAAGGCATATATGAGAAGAACACCAGATGTTGCAAAAATTGTAAACAACCCTTCGGAACTTCCAGATCCATCAGGTATGGAAAGAATCGAAGAGCCATATATTAGAGCACAGGTGATTACAAAATCTGAATATGTCGGGCAAATCATGACCCTCTGTATTCAGAAACGTGGTGAGTTAACGAACCAAATATATTTGACACAAGATCGTGTTGAACTTTCCTTTGAAATGCCAATGGGAGAGATTGTTTTTGATTTTTATGATCGTTTAAAAACGGTATCAAGAGGATATGCTTCATTTGATTATCACCCAATTGGATATAGATCTTCTGATTTGATTCGAATGGATTTATTATTGAATAGTGAACCGATTGATGCTCTTTCTGCATTAGTACATAGAAGTAACGCATTTGATTTAGGAAAAAGAATTTGCGTTAAGTTGAAAGAGTTAATTCCGAGACAACAATTCGAAATTCCGATACAAGCTGCCATTGGTGCAAAAATTATTTCTAGAGAAACAATTAAGGCACTTCGTAAAGATGTTACCGCGAAATGTTATGGTGGTGATATTTCTCGTAAGCGTAAACTTTTAGAGAAACAAAAAGCGGGTAAGAAGAGAATGCGCCAAGTAGGTAGAGTAGAAATTCCTCAAGAAGCATTTTTAGCTGTATTGAAATTGAACGATTAACGT
>CAJQPA010000004.1 GCA_905480145.1 uncultured Flavobacteriales bacterium
TGACTCTCTGGGCCTTCACACCCATTCAATGTTTCTGTTACATAATAAGTCGTTGCACCTTCCGTGCTGTTTGGAGCTAAAGTAGGACCTGTTGAAATAACTGATGTTAAACCAGCATCTGAATACCAAGTCATCGTTCCTGCTCCACCTGAAGCAGTCATGTCAGCAAAAGGCACTGTAGAACAGTACTCTGAATCAGTTCCTGCTAATGGTGCTGAAGGAAAAGCATTGACAACAATCGTTTGAGTTCCTGTTGCAGTGTTGGTACAATTTGCATCCGTCACATTAGTTATAACATAAACACCGGCTGCGTTTCCTAAATTAACAGGACTCACAGAACCTGTCGCGTTTTGAACAGTTCCATCTAACGTATAATCAACACTCCAGTCAGCCGTTCCAGTAACATCAACTAAGATGTCAGCTACGGCATCATTTGGACAATATGTTCCTTCACCCGTAACATTTGTAACTGTTGGTAAAGGGTTAATTACAATTGAAACAGGCTCTTCATCTGAACAACCAGCTGCTCCATCATAGATGAATATATTCATATCTGACGTAATTGGTCCGGTAACAACATTTGCTAGAGTTGGACCTCCAGTTGCGTCATAATAAGCTTCTGTTCCTGATAAATCTGTTCCTGTTATTGCTGGAAGAGTATATGAATCACATTCTGTAATTGGTCCTAATGGATTAACATTTGGCGTTGTAACAACAACTACCGTAACAGAATCTAAAGATGAACAACCTAAATTATCGGCTATCAAATAATAAGTTCCAGTTCCCACAGCAGCAGGTGAAACAACAGCTGTTAAACCTAAAGTGTCAGTAAAATAACCAAGTGAACCAACATTAGTACCTGACACCGCTGGATTTGTAATGTCAACCGTCAAAGGAGAACATACAGGAGCAGGGTCAATTGCATTAATTATTGGTGTTTGATTAATCGTAACTGTTATAGTATCTGAAACGGTGCATCCTAAACTAGACGCTATAACATAGTAATCTCCAGAACCTACAGAAGTTTCGTCAGCCAAAGGTGTAACACCTAAACCATCACTAAAATAACCTAGGGTTCCGATATCTGTCATCGATAATAAAGGGTCCGTTAAATCAATCATAACTGGAGAACAGTTAGTAGTGTCCATTACATTTAAAACAGGTAATGGATTTACAACAATATCAATCATTTCAGAAGCTGTACATGCATTTGCATCAACAACGGTGTAAGTTATACTGAAAGGACCTGAGCCACTAGTACTAGAGTCAAAAATAGGATTCTGAAGCGCATCGTTTGTTAAAAATGCTGCTCCTGCACCTGTCCATAAATGAGAGGCATAAGGAGTTGTTCCTCCTGCTGGACCACCTGTTAAAAACAAGATGTCACCTTCACACACTAGAGCAGGAATCGGACCTGGCGTCACCGTTGGGTTTTCATTAACTGTTATCGAGAAGTCAGCAACATCTGAAATACAAGGAACAATACTATTCACTGTATAAGTGAAGTCATATTGACCTCCAGTCAATCCACTCGCATCAAACACACCTGTACCTGGTGTAAACTGACCACTTGCCGTAGTTTCGGACCAAGTTCCTCCGATTGATGGCCCATTTAATAAAGTATTAAGATCTAGCGTAGTCGTACCTGATGAATTACATAATGTAGGATTAGAAAGTAATTCAAACCCTGCTGTTTCTTGATTTGATATGGTAACACTAAAGTCAGCAACATCTGAAATACAAGGAGAGGTGCTTAACACTGTATATGTAAAGTCATATTGACCAGCCGTTAATCCACTAGCGTCAAAAACACCTGTTCCAGTATTAAGCCCTACACTGCCTGTTGTCTCTGCCCATGTCCCAACTGTCGAGTTACTATTTAATATAGTATTTAAATCCAACGTTGAACCAGAAGAGTTACATAAAGTAGAAGTTAAGTCATCAAAGCCAGCTGTTTCTTGATCCGAAATAGTTACTGTAAAATCAGCTACATCACTAATACAAGGGACAATGCTATTCACAGTGTATGTAAAGTCGTATTGTGCAGCCACTAAATTACTACCTGTCAATATTCCAGTTACTGGATCGAACTGTCCACTTATTGTCGTTTCTACCCATGTTCCTGCTGCTGATTCACCATTTAATATCGTATTTAAATCAATAGTAGAACCTACTGAATTACACAATGTAGCTGTCAAATCATCAAAACCTGCTGTTTCTTGATTTGAAATAGTCACACTAAAATCTGCAACATCTGAAATACACGGTGATACACTAGTAACTGTATATGTAAAGTCATATTGTGCAGCTGTCAAACCACTTGCATCAAATACACCTGTCACAATATTAAGTCCTGCGCTTCCTGTTGTCTCTGCCCAAGTTCCTACTGTCGAGTTACTATTTAATATCGTATTTAAATCTAGTGTTGTACCAGCAGAGTTACATAATGTAGATGTTAAGTCATCAAAGCCAGCTGTTTCTTGATTCGAAATAGTTACTGTAAAATCCGCTACGTCAGCGACGCATGGAATAGTGCTATTCACAGTATACGTAAAGTTATACGGACCTGCTGCCAAACTACCTCCATTAAATATTCCAGTTGTTGGATCGAACTGTCCACTTCCTGATGTTTCTGCCCAAGTTCCAACGATTGAATTTCCGCTTAAAAACGCATTCAAATCGATAGTAGAACCAGTCGAATTACATAGAGTCAAGGCAAGATCATCTGCCCCTGCTGTCTCCTGATTAAATACATTTATTGTCATTGTTGCTTGATCACCTGGACAAGAAGCTGTCGCTGGAATATCATAAAGGAAAGTATAAATTCCAGTCGTCAATCCCGACCCATCCAATACTCCAGTAAGAGCATTGAAACTAGCACCACTTGGTGGGTTTGGAGTTGTTGTTTCACTCCAAGTACCTCCAACTACACCAACTTCTAGCAAAGTGTTAACATCAATAGTCGATAATGGTGAGTTACACAATACATCTGCATTGTTAGCCCCAGCATTTGGAACTCCCGTTACGGTGACATTGAAAGTAGCCACGTCATTTAAACAAGGAGCCAATCCGACTACTGTGTATTCAAATGTGTATACCTCAGGTGTTAGACCATTCGCATCAATCAAACCAGAAGCAGCGTTAAAATTAGCACCACTCGGTGCATTTGGAGTCGTTGTTTCCGCCCAAGTACCTCCGGTTGCTCCCGCTTCTAATAAACTATTTAAATCTAAATTAGATCCTAAAGTGTTACATAATACAGATGTCAAATCATCAGCACCAGCAAAAGGGGCTGTAACAACAGTAATTGCTGTTGTTGTTGAATTTGTACATAAAGTTGTAAGGTCAGTTACCAATACTGTGAATATCTCGCCATTAACAGCATTTGTTACTGTTGGATTCTGATCTGTATCTGATGTAATTGTTGCGGTGCTTGAACTCCACAACCAAGAAATGTTAGCTGCTCCTCCATTCTCTTGCACTACAAAAGTATTATCATTACTACAAACTGAAGCTGGAACCGTAGTTGCAGCAACAACAGGATCAGTTGGTGCAACCAAAGTCAATGGACCTGCTTGAGTTCCGATACAGCCTGCTAGTTCGATAGAAAAGGATGAATAAGCCCCTGCAGTTAAGCCTGTAAGAAGAAGGTTTCCTAGTCCATTTGACATAACCACGTTAGGACCAACAACTCCAGATGGACCTATATATGTTAAGTTATAGCCTGTATTCGACAATAATCCCTCAATTAATATTTCTCCCTCTGTTCCAGGGATACATGTAGATGGGTCTTGATTCACCGAAATTGTGAATACCGGAGCCCCTGGAGGAACTAAAGCAATTGGATTAATTAAAGTGTTTTCACATGTTGCGTCACTTATGACAAAATTATCATAGCCACCAGCTGCCAATAATGATAGAAGATAATCACCTGAAACATCAGAGACAATTGCAACTGGTCCAACTGAACCAAGAGGACTATCGTACGTTAAGTTATACCCCGTAGAAGGAGTTAATCCCGATATTGTTATAAACCCATCATTTATTAAACAAGTTGTTGGGTTACCAGTTAATCCAATAGTATATGTCGGAAGGTCATTTACTATAATAGTTTCTGTTTCCGTTAATACATCAGAACACGCACCCAACAAGACTAATGACAAATCAAGTGTCATATTTGGTGACGTTGGACTCGTTGTTGCTGCGGTAATTGTAGCATTGCCTGCTCCATCAATTATAACTGTTGGATTTGTAGCACCCCCATCTAATGAATATGTTACTGTTGCCCCAGGAGTTCCTGTAATTGTAAATACGGCGTCTTCACCTGCACAAATAGGACCAGCGGCTAATGAAATTACTGCCGTTGGTAATGGCGTCACTGTAATTACAGCTGAACCAGATACTGTTCCAACACAATTCGTTCCATTATCAAGAACTGAAACCAACGTATAAGTTGTGGTTGTTGCTGGAGAAACTGAAACAGTAAATCCATCAATAATACCATTTTCATTAAAATTAGAAGTACCATCAGTGTAAACAATATCAAAATCGCCAGTTCCCGTTAAGGTAAATGTTAAGTCAGTTGATTGTCCATCACATATTGTGTTCGTACCTGAAATAATTGCTGTCGGCAAAGGATTGATAACAACAGTGGTAATATCTGAGTCAGAACAACCATTAGCGTCTAGCACAGTTACCGTATAATCACCTGCGTTTATTAATTGACCGTTGACAATAATTGGATCTTCTACAGCAGAACTGAAACTATTTGGTCCAGTCCAACCTGTTGTTAAACCAGTTAAATCTAAGGCCAATGCGATATCATCACCGACACAGTAAGGTCCTCCGTTCGATGCTAATGGCACCGGAACTAGATTAACAACTACTGTAGTTGTTGCAATACATCCATTTGCGTCAGTATACTCTAAATCAACAGTTCCTGCTGAAGTACCAGTAACTGTTACTGTGTTTAAATCTGTATTTGTTAAAGTTGCTGCACCTCCACCTGTACTACCAGTGATAGTCCATGCGGGATCAGCAGCTGGTGTTCCTGAACCTGTCAAGGCAACAGTTGTATTACTTAAACCTCCAGCACAAATTGGCAAGAGTCCAGTTATAGTTGGGGTAGGATCAACTGTAACAGTAAATGTCATTGTTGAACTTCCACAGCCTGTAACAGTATTTGTACCTGTTACAATATAATCTATTGTTTGAGCCGTTGTTGCTCCATTTGTTAAAGTCTGAGTAATTGGGTTTCCAGAACCATCTGCGCCACCAGTAATATCTGTTCCAACATTGGCCACAGTCCATGCATAGGTAACATCAGGATCTTGATCACTTGCAAGGTTAACATTGATATTACCTGCTATACCAGAACATACACTAAAGTCAGTTACTGGAGTAACTACAGGTAGATCCAAAACAACAACAGTTGTAGTGGCTAAATCAGAGCAACCATTACCATCAACGACAGTAACGATGTAATCACCAGACATTGCAGTTGTTGAATTCAAAATTGATGGATCCTCCGTTGAAGATGTATACGTTAATGGTCCTGTCCAGTTGTAACTCACTAGAGCTATTGGTTCAGCACTAAGTTCAATTGTTTGTCCTACACAATAATCTCCCGTGTTGTCTGCTACTGGAACTGGAAGTGGATTAATTGTTACCGTAGTGCTTTCAACACAGCCATTAACATCTGTATATTGAATATCTACAGTGCCAGCTGAAACTCCTGTAACAGTCACTGTATTCGACCCTGTATTCGATAAAGTTGCTGCACCTCCACCTGCACTACCAGTAATAGTCCATGCTGGATCAGCAGCTGGCGTACCTGAACCTGTTAATGTAGTAGCTGAATTAGCTAAACCACCAGCACAAATTTCAACAGGTGCAGAAATAGTAGGCGTTGGGTTTTCTGTAACGGTGTATGTTCCTGAGAAAGTACCTCCAGCACAACCTTGATCCCCAACAGACACAATCGTGTAGACCGCCCCTGCAGCAGTTCCAACTGCGTCAGTTATTGTATAAGGTGATGTTGTTATTCCTGTTATTGCAGGTTGCGTAACACCATCAATTGCATATTCTAATGTCCAATTTGGCGTTCCTGTTAAAGCAACATCAATATCAACTCCTGAAGGAGACGTTTCTTCACAGTACACAGAAGAACTTGTAACCATCGTTGCCGTTGGTGGCGCTGTTATAGTGATGTCAATTGTCTGAGTCCCTGTACAACCTGCATTATCTGTCAAATCAAACTGATACGTTTCATCTGCAGCAGGACTTACTGTCACTGTATGACATTCCCCAAAAGAATCACCGCTTGTAGAACCGGCTGTAATCTCTGCGTCTGGAGACCATATATATGTATAAGGTGTTGTACTTAATAAAGTAACTTCGAAATCCCAAATAAAGGCATCTTTACCTCCACCTAAACTGAAATCAGTAAAAAAGGTCCATGTTGTATTTGTACTACCGCCAGTAACATCGAGTGAATCCAAAAATCCTTGAGGAACACAAAAAGTTTGGGTTACTGGTGGTGCGTTTCCATTTCCATTATCTGGAATAGCATCAATTGTATTAAAAAGGGTATTCAAATCAGCATTATATATAGATCCTACAGGTTCTGCTACATTACTAGAATAAACAACACCATTCACTTCAATTGAGAACCAATCAATGTTCTCTGGCTCGGCCATTGATAATGTAAAACATATAGACTCAAGCACACCTGGCTCTAATGTAGCAGGTAAAATTCCTGTTGATGTAACTGATGTTGTTCCGACATCAGGATTTGACCCAGACCCTACTATTTCCACATCCACGCCTTCAAAAAATTGAGTTGAAACACCTAGAGGCGCAGGAGTATAACACGCTTGTAAGTCAATTGTTTCAAGCGGACACATAACGGCATCCGGGGCAGCAGTGATTGTAATTACCGGAGCCGGGTTAACCGTAATGTTAAATGTCGCTGGAAGTCCTGGACAACCCCCTCCATCATCCGGAATTACAGTAACCGTAGAAAAAAGAATAGTTGTACCTGTATTAACTGCTGTAAAACCTAGAGTTGCACTAGCAGTGCCACTCAATCCTGCTCCAACATCAGTGTCCATTGTCCAATTAAAATCCCATTCAGGTACTTGAAGTGGATTAGTAGAAAACGTTTCGCTAATCGGATCTCCATTACAAACAACAATGTCTAATGGTACAATTGCGGTAGGCGTTCCCGGAGGAGGTAATACTGTAACCAATGAAGAAGCCGCACAATTAACTGGGTTCGACACAATGACAGTGTAAGTACCCTCAGCTAAAGTTGAAGGTGTTGTCGCTGTAACATCATTACCTGCGACACCTAGAACTGTCGTTGAGTATACAAAGTTACCATTTGCATCATAAAAAGAGAAGATATAATTTCCATCCAAGGTAGGCTCAGTACCAGGAATTGTTGCTGTAATAGAACCATCGCTGACACCTGGGCATGAAACCGCAGTTGAAGAAGTATCTGGTGGATTACAGCATGCGATAAATGCATTTACGGTATAAAGTGCATCATCCACGCAAGCAATAGATGTCCAACTTCCTGCTTCTCCATCGGCCAAGGTATTAACCGACATATCCAAAGAAGGTGGATTTAAAGGGTCACATATAGGATTATCTACTGTAATTTGCCAACAAAATTGAGGGTCACAGTCTGCAGCGAGATTATCTCCAAAATTATTCCCCGGGTTACCATCACCAGGACCATTAGGGAAACCATTATAATCGTAATAAAAACCTTGACCAAAAGATCCATTTGTCCCTGTTATTGAAGGATAAAGACCCCATTCTCCAGACCCAGAACACGATGCAGGAATTGAAGTAGGCACTAAACTTGATGCATCCCAACCAGCGCCATAAGTTAATTCGATTCCGTGAAACCAATTAGAACTATTCTGTTCGTAATCCGTTAATGTAAAACAGAAATCTACAACATCTCCTGGCTGATAAGTTCCAGCTAAAGGAGCTGGAGTTACAGTAAAGTCTGCTCCTGTTAAACAATCACTACAATCTAAGCTATTCGCAATGCTAATATCAAAAGTACCTGTAGCATCAAGTGTAGCACCACTTACTTGAATGAAATATGTAGTCCCTGGTGATAGAGGCTCTAAAGTGGCAGAAAAAGCATTTGAACCATCAGGTACACCATTTTGACAACCTAATCCAATTAAAGAAGCACATGTACCTGTATAAAACCCAACGTTAACAGAGTCTAAATCAACAATGTTAGCCAAGTCCACATTCAAAATGTTCGATGTCGCAGTAAATGAAAACCATAAATCGTTTGCGAAAAGTGACATGTTATTTCCAGGTGCATTATTACAATCTGGTATGTAAGTGTATGGATTTGACGGACCACCTACAGATGTTATATCTGCAGCTATAGGAGTGGTGAAAGACCCATCCGGAGATCCTGGACAAACTGCATCGGCTGGAACAACTCCTAAATCTACAGCACTGTTACAGTTACTTTGTGCACCAACGTTCAACGCCAGGGTGCATGTAAATAGAGCTAAAAATATTTTTTTCATTGCAATATATTTCATGATAATTCTTTAAAAGATAAATTATTTTTTTGCAGAAGAAACTTTG
Source organism: uncultured Flavobacteriales bacterium (assembly GCA_905480145.1). Lineage (GTDB taxonomy): Bacteria > Bacteroidota > Bacteroidia > Flavobacteriales_D > Crocinitomicaceae > UBA4466. The sequence continues at coordinate 8,629 of CAJQPA010000004.1, forward strand.
ACATTAGTTTCCTTCTCCACTTTTATGATTATTGTCTTAGTTGGGTGTATAGAATAGATCTTAGCATCTTCATAACTTGGAGAGATACATTCTTTAGAAAGATTACCTAATTCTGTTGCGCTTTTAAATTCAAGGATTGAACCGTCGTCTAATTTAATTCGATGACGAGTTGATTCGAAATGGTAACCACACCAATCTACTAGACTGAATGCCTCTTCAATTTCAGACTTGGAGTACTTATCACCAGTACTGACAACAATAAAATTATCTTTTGAATCTATTTCTTTTGTATTGTTTGAATCCTGTCCGAACACATTATTAACAATCACAATAGCGCAAAGCGCGAAAATCACTTTTCTCATAGGTAGTATATAAAACAAATAAGTCTATTAATACATTTTCAACGTTAGTATAGCCAAAAAGGTTGCAGCAGTATTAATTTAATTTTTCGATGTAAATATAATAGGTTTTTCGCCCGGGACACGATTATAAAGCAGAAATTCCGGATTGAAATGAATATTTGTACCTTTTCACTGATTAAAATCGCCCTTAATCGAAACAATCGCAAGGAGAATCAAAAACAAAATGAGTGTTTGGGAGTTTTTTAGTCCAAGACTCTTGGAACGAAGCACTAAAACGAATACCTGTAAGATCTATTTCTTTTAGTCCTGTCAATTTCACAAGAGTCTCGGGAAAGCTCAATACTGGCGTGTCATAAAGGTCCAAGTATTCCAAATTGGTTAAAAGCTCAATGCTATTTGGAAGCGTTTCAAATAGATTTTTCCCTAATCTCAAGAACCTCAAGGAAGTATCTTTACAAACGCGAACAGGAAAATTAATTAATTTATTTTTTTCCAGATTTAAGTGTTCCAAAAAATGAAATTCATCTATAAAATCAGGTAATTCAGCTAGTTTATTTTTACTGACGTCCAAAACCTTTAACCGCCTAAACAACTTAAGTTCATCTGGTAATTTTGCTAGCTTTAATTTTGAAAAAGAAATTCCATAAATAGTGTCTGGGTTCGCATGAATAACATCTTCCCAGGCATATACTACAACATTTTCTACCTGGTACTTTTGACCAAATGAAAAATTAAAGTTGAGTAGAAAAATAAGAACGAATATCTTTTTCATCTTGTTGCAGTTGTTCCGTCAATTCAAATAAAGAATCGAATTTTTTTTCACTTCTAAACCTAGACAATAACTGTACCGTAACGTGTGAACCATATAAATCCCCATTAAAATCCAGTACGTGAATTTCAATACACGTTTTATTCGTTGCCATACCAACAGATGGTCGAACGCCAATGTTTAACATCCCTTCTTTAACAGAACCATCCGGCAATAATATATTGGCGGCATACACTCCGGATTTTGGAAGAATTTTTATTTCACTTTCAATATCGATATTCGCCGTTGGGTAACCCAACTCTCTTCCAATGGCTTGACCTGCAATAACTTTTCCGAAAAACTCGTAAGGCTCTCCTAAGTATGCTGTTGTCAACTCCATATCTCCTGCCAATAATGCATTTCTTATTTTGGTAGAACTAATGTTAACTTCATCGATCTCTTGCGCTAAAATTTCACGAACTTCAAAGCCGTATGTTCCGCTGACTTCCTTTAAAAAATCAATTGACCCTTCCCTATTTTTTCCAAATTGATGATCATAACCAATCACCATTTTCTTAACATGAAGTCTATTTACAAGGTAATCACGCACAAATTCCAATGCAGATAACCGAGAAAACTCTCTTGAAAAAGGGTGAATGATAACATTCTGCAACCCCATTCTTCTTAACTTATCAATTTTTTCGACTTGTGTCTGAATCAATTGCAACCCGTGATCTTCAGGGTAAAGAACCATCCGTGGATGCGGATAAAAAGTAAACAAAACAGATTCCCCTCCTATTTCTTCCGCCTCTCTATTAAGTTGCTCTATTATTTTTTGATGGCCCAAATGGACACCATCAAATGTACCAATTGTTAAAACTGGATTTGGGATTTTTTGAATATTTTGAAAACCTTTATAAACGTTCATTCACGAGTCAATTATTTCGGGTAAATCTACCTTCTAACAAATTTAAGAGAATATTTAATTCTTAGCGCATTCAGACAGCTTCATTTGAATTATTTCACTTGCTTCTGGATCAAACTCGTATTTTTTGATAATATCATCTCGAAGTCTAATGCATTTTTCCATTTGCATCAAGGGATTATTTAAACAATCACAATACTCATCCATTTCTTGGTTTACTGAAGTAGTATTTTGACAAGAAAAAATGAGCAGTAGAACAATAAAAATTGAAAGATTTTTCATTTAGATATGTTTATGGGCGTTAATAATTTGCAACAGTACCTTAAAATAGGTATTTTTGCAAAGAATACTCGTGCTATTTAAAACGATTCTAAATAATACGAGTTTCGAAAAATATAAAGTACAAAAATGATTATAGTAACAGACGAAGCAAAGAATCAAGCCATCAAACTCATGAAAGAAGACGGTCAAGAAGGACTTTTCATCCGTGTTGGTGTGGATGGTGGTGGATGTTCTGGATTGATGTATCAATTAAAATTTGATAATGTTGAAACTGAAACGGACAAGACTTTTGAGAATAACGATGTGAAAATTGTTGTGGATAAGAAAAGTTTCTTGTACCTAATTGGCACTACACTTGATTTCTCAGGAGGTCTGAACGGGAAAGGCTTTGTTTTCAAAAACCCAAACGCAGATAGAACATGTGGTTGTGGCGAGTCATTTTCTATTTAATAAAGAGATATGTCAGCATACACAGAAGAAGAATTAGCGAAAGACCTAGAGGGTCAAGAATACAAATTTGGATTTACAACTGATATTAAATCCGATCAGGCCCCAAAAGGTCTAAACGAAGATATTATTCGTTTTATTTCTGCAAAAAAGGAAGAGCCAGAATGGATGTTGCAAAACCGCCTAGAAGCTTTTGCGATCTGGAAAGAAATGAAGGAGCCGGATTGGGCGCATGTAAAATATGAGAAGCCGAATTTTCAGGACATTATATATTACTCAGCTCCAAATCAAACAAAAAAATACGAAAGTTGGGACGATGTTGATCCAGAAATGAAAGAAACCATGAAAAAATTGGGGATTTCAATGGAAGAACAAAAAAGATTAACAGGAACCAACGTTGCTGTTGATTTTGTGATGGACTCCGTTTCTGTCGCAACATCTTTTAAATCAAAATTAAAAGAACTTGGAATTATTTTCTGTTCATTTTCAGAAGCTGTCCAAGACCATCCAGAATTGGTTCGAGAACATATGGGAACAGTTGTTCCAACAAAAGATAATTTTTATGCAGCACTTAACTCCGCTGTATTTACGGACGGTTCTTTTTGCTACATTCCAAAAGGCGTGCGCTGTCCTATGGAACTTTCAACTTATTTTAGAATAAATGAAGGTGGTACAGGTCAATTCGAAAGAACATTGGTTGTCGCTGACGAGGGATCTTATGTTTCTTATTTAGAAGGATGTACTGCACCTCAAAGAGATGAGAATCAGTTGCACGCAGCTGTAGTTGAGCTTGTAGCTAAAGACAATGCGGAGATTAAGTATTCTACTGTTCAAAACTGGTATCCTGGAGATAAAAATGGACTTGGTGGAATTTTCAATTTTGTAACAAAAAGAGGGATTTGTGGATACCGTTCAAAAATTTCTTGGACTCAGGTTGAAACAGGCTCAGCAGTTACATGGAAATATCCTTCATGCATCTTAAAGGGAGATTATTCTGTTGGAGAATTTTATTCAGTTGCTGTGACGAACAATTACCAGCAAGCTGATACGGGAACTAAGATGATTCATCTTGGAAAAAATACGAAGAGTACAATTATTTCGAAAGGGATTTCAGCTGGAGAATCGCACAACTCTTATAGAGGACTAGTTCAAATTAATAAGAATGCTCACAATGCGAGAAACTTCTCTCAATGTGATTCTTTATTAATGAACGATACATGCGGTGCACATACTTTTCCTTACATAGAATGTAAAAACAGCAGCGCAAAAATAGAGCACGAAGCGACAACCTCTAAAATTGGAGAAGATCAAATTTTCTATTGTTTACAAAGAGGAATTAGTGAAGAAAAAGCAATTGGGTTAATTGTAAATGGCTATTGCAAGGAAGTATTGAATCAATTGCCAATGGAATTTGCGGTTGAAGCACAAAAACTTTTAAGCATTAGTCTTGAGGGAAGTGTTGGGTAGATGAAGTAGATAGTTGCTAGAGTTATGAATGATGAGTACAAAGTGATGAGCTCACTTCGAGAGCATCAGGAGCAAGTGATAAGAATATTAGAATTAAGAAAAAATAGATGATTAAGATAACAGATTTACAAGCAAAGATTGACGATAAGGAAATCTTGAAAGGATTGAATTTAGAAGTTAAACCAGGTGAAATTCATGCAATCATGGGGCCAAACGGGGCTGGAAAAAGTACTTTAGCTTCTGTTTTAGCAGGGAGAGAAGATTATGAAATAACTGGAGGGTCTGTTGACTTTCAGGGTACAGATTTGTTAGACATGAACACTGAAGAAAGAGCAAGAGAAGGTCTATTCTTAGCATTTCAGTACCCAGTTGAAATACCTGGAGTTTCAAATATTAACTTCTTAAGAACGGCGATTAACGAAATTCGTGAGCACAAGAAAAAAGATCCAATTTCTGCAAAAGATTTCATGGCAATGGTTCGTGAAAAATCTGCTTTGGTCGAATTGGATTCAAAATTGGCATCTAGAAGTGTCAACGAAGGATTTTCTGGAGGCGAGAAGAAGAGAAATGAAATCTTTCAAATGGCAATGTTAGAGCCTAAATTAGCCATCTTGGATGAAACTGATTCTGGATTAGATATTGATGCATTAAGAATTGTAGCGAACGGTGTTAACACACTGAAATCAGATAAAAATGCAACAATTGTTATTACACATTACCAGCGTTTATTAGATTATATTGTTCCTGATTTTGTTCATGTTCTTTATGACGGAAAAATAGTTAAAACTGGAGGTAAGGAATTGGCTTTGGAATTAGAAGAAAAAGGATACGATTGGATTAAAGAAGAATTGGCAAACTAAGAATCATGGCTGTTATAGAACAAAAGAAAACTGGTTTGAATTCTTCAACAATTTGGAACCAACTTTCGGAAACAGAACTCCGAATAGATTCGCAAGATAAAGAAATGGCATTACGTGTTTTAAACAACACACCAATGCCGACAACGAGAACTGAGGCTTGGAAATATACACGTGTTTCTAAATTGGGGAAAATTGAATTCTCTAACCAAGGTGCTCAGTTAACTTCTATCGATAAATACATCATTGATGAATCTGGGACTAGATTGGTTTTCATTAACGGTCATCTTTCTGAAGAGTTTTCTTCTGAAGAATTCCAAGATGAGTTGAATATTACTTTACTTTCTCAAGGGGAAGAATTAGCTCCTTCTATTCTTAATTTAGATGACGAGATCTTCCATTCTTTGAATACAGCTTTCTTAACGGATGGTGTTCAAATTGAGATCGCAGACAATGCTAATGTTGAACGTACGATTCAAATTATACATATTTTGAAGGGAGAAAGTGTTATCTCTAACTTCAAGACAATTATTAAAGCAGGGAAATCTTCACAAGCAAATATTATTCAAGGGTTTTTTGCGGAAGGAGAAGGAAAATCAAATTTTTGTAATTCTACTTCAGAGATATTTGTCGGAGAGAATGCCGCTCTAACTGTTGATAAGGTTCAATACGAAAATGAATCAACTTTTCACATCAGTACAGAACAAGTTCAGCAAGAAAAAAACTCAGTTTTTACGATTAACACATCTACTTTGAACGGTGGGTTGGTCAGAAACAACATTAACATTGATGTGAACGGTGAAAACTGTGTTTCTCACATGAATGGTGTTTATTTACTTAAGAACAAACAACACGTTGATAATCATACAGTGATGAATCATAAGGTAGCACATTGCGACTCTCATGAACTATACAAAGGTGTGATTGATGATAAAGCAACAGCTGTTTTCAATGGTAAAGTTTACGTTCGACCAGATGCTCAGAAGATAAACGCTTTTCAATCCAATGGAAACGTTTTATTATCCGATGATGCTTCTGTATATTCTAAGCCAGAATTAGAAATTTACGCTGATGACGTTAAATGCTCTCATGGTTCAACGACGGGTCAGCTCGATGAAGAAGCTATTTTCTATTTACAAGCAAGAGGCCTTTCTAAGAAATCTGCACACAAGTTAATGGTATCTGCATTTATTGGTGAAGCTTTGGACATGACGAAGAATGAAAACGCACGTGCGTTTATCGACAACTTACTTTTGGAAAGGTTCGGTTGGGATTTTTAAGGCGCTTTTAATCCTCAATATTGTCTGCAAACTCCTGAAGTTTCAATGCTATCTCACTTAAGATGGTCACCCTTTGTTCATCTTTAGTTTCAGTGCTGTTCATATAAGCTTTTAAATGACTTTCACTTTCTAATAAATCTTCTTCCATAAAAGGACCTTCAAGATTTTCTATGATTGTTAAACAATCAATAGCTTCTAGAAACGAACCGTGGATAGAGATGAATACAAACTCATCAACATATCCACTAAAATCAATTTTAGTATTCCAGATTATACTGAGCATCAATTGGCGAATACTTAAATATTTCTGGTCATCAATAATGGACATTAATTCTCCTCTGGTAGACGTATCTTTTAGACTACTCAATAACTCTATGAGTTCCGCTTTATTTTTTTCATTGATATCTGAAAGAAGTCTATCTGCAATTACTTTGATGACGGAAGCGTCTCCATTTGATTCCAAAGACTTAATTGCCTTAGATACTTTTTTTACATCTTCTGAATTCAAATCATTGATGATTTGATTCAGTTTTAGTTGCTTTTTTGTTACTTCCATCCGAATAAATTTTTACAAAGCTAATTCTAATAGTTAAGAACAGGTAATAATGCCGAGAGTTTCTTAACATTTAATATCTTTACATAATGATTTTTCCAATTCAGAAAACATACCTTATTTGCCTTTTGATCTTTGCTTCAATCATAAGTTCTTGCAAAATAGAAACGGCAAAGGCACCTTCTTCTTCAGAATTGGTAATACTCTCTGATTACTTATCACCGAAAGACTCGGTTCTTTTCTCTCAGTTTGCTAAAAACAGAAATATTTCGATAAAAATTATTGCAACTGAAACAGACAAAATTGTAGGTTTAATGAGGAACCATGGTTATAACACTCAAGGTGACGTCATCATGGTCAAATCCATTCTTGACATTAATCGGTTAAATCAAAGAGATGTACTTCACAACATTGATTTTTCAGAAGAACTTGCTGCGCCCGAGCATGATCAAAGTAACTGGTCCAGGAATTTTATGGCTTTTGGTTACGACCCATTTGTTTTTGCCAATTCAAAATATGCCTTGCTAAGCACCTATGCTGACCTCAAGAGACTTCCTTTTGTTTCTAATATTTCAGAAAGAAATGTTCCTGTAATCCTTTCTCCCGTTATTAAGAGATTTTCAAAAATACAAGCCAACAATTGGATTAAGAAATTTATTCAGAATCGCATTAGCATCGATTCTTTGACTCAAATCAACAATGACAGTATTAGACTGAGATTGCCAATTCTCACTACATACAGCGACTTTGTAACCAATAAGGATTCTATTCTTAACTATTCCAACCGACGATTAAAGATGTCTAACAATTCAACTCAAGGCACTTTTTACAATTTAAGAACTATTGCTATTCTTAAACATGCACAAAACTATAGTGAGGCAAATGATTTCTCAATGTTTTATCTTAAAAAGAAAAATAACATCGCGTTAAACAAAAAGCTCTCAACTATTGCTATTTATTACCCAGAATCACAATTTAAAAGATACAAAACAAACACCTCAGAACTCATACAGTATTACACTACAATTGAGCGAATACTAAGTAAACTAAAGTAACTAGTCGCTAAAAAATCGTATTTTATTTGGATATTTGTTATATTTGTCGAAATTAAACCCAATTAAGTGATTGAACGTAGACAAATTTTACTAATGCTCAGTAACAAAGAGCGAATTGGTGTCACTCCTGAAAATTACTTGTCACGCTTAAAACTTTTCTTAATTACATTTGGATTAACCTCTCTTATTTTGTTAGTCACATTATTTTTAACAAAAACTCCATATGCTATTATTTTACCGGTTTGCTTTGCTATCATCCTTTCATGTGCTATCGTTTTCGCTTACATCATAAAAAATTTAAATGCGGCTTTTATAAAAGGAGACTCCTTAATAGTGCATTCACTCAATCGCCCTGTTCAAGTCACTTCTTTAAGAAGTATTAGAAAAGTGAATACAACAAATGCACTCGGTTTATCTTTAACTAAGATAAACTACTCTTTAGACGGACGAAAGAACGTGGTAAGATTTGTTAGAATGTCTCATAAACTTCAAACTAAGCCTAGTGCTATTTTGAATAAAGCCATTCTAAAAAGTAAAAAAAGAAAGGCAAATCATAAGCCGGGTCCTGTAACTGTAAATTAATACAGCGTCTATCATTTATCTAGCAATAACGTCACCGTTATCGTCGATCAACCTACCCTCTTGGTTTGGACGAGTAGTCCTCAAACCCAAGTTTACATGGTCTTTCAGCACATGAGGTTTACCTTGCGGTCATTGTCACCAACAACACGGTGAGCTCTTACCTCACCTTTTCACCTTTTCCAATATTTACATACTGGTAGTTTTCCTTTCTGTGGCACTTTCTGTCAAGCCCTGAGGCTTGCCTTCCCGTTAAGAAGCATGTTACTCTGCACTGCCCAGACTTTCCTCTTTATAAAATAAAGCGATAGACTGATTTGCCTTTCAAATGCAAAGCTACTAAAAACTAAACGATGTATTGTTGAATTATTTCTTTACGAAAACTTTAGTAGCCAATTTGTCTTCATCAGACACTTTTAAGAGGTAAGAGCCTATCTTTACCCCATGAATATCAATACTGTTCTTACCTGGCATAAAAACACCATCCATCACCTTCTCGCCAGCAACAGTATAAACAGAATATTCAACTTTGGCTTTCACTCCTTCAATGTAAAGCACTTCATTCACAGGATTTGGGTAAATCCGAATGCTTTCTGTCAATTCATTCAAGTTTGCGCTTAAATTATTGTCTTTGTATTCTACTGTTGTAACTGTTTCATTTCCTGCAATCACGGATGTTGATATCCTTAAAACAGGTTCCAATTCTCCAGCGGCAATCCATTCATATTGATGAGCAACAGGGATAGGAAGTTCAACCCAACTAGCAAATCCAAAAAGGTCTACGTATAAGGAGTCTGATTCGTTAATCGTGTGATGAACTCTAAGTGCTTCAAATGATCCGAATGGCGTTGTGATTGTTCCCCAGCCATCAACCTCTGAATGCCTTTGACGATATTGTCGCCAAATTCCATTATAAACAGGATTCATGTCAACATTAGAATATCCACGAGAATCATAAACATCTCCAAAATTAAGTGGAAACTTATATCGTGTTTCAATGGTATCCGATTTAAATGGTATTTCTGTACCCGAAACCGTGATAGATAGACCAACACTCGTTATTGAATCGTTTGTGTTTTTTGAAAATTGGCGAATATCAGAAATTTCCACAGGTAAAATCTGATTCAACTGATCCAATGGCAAAGCATCAGAGGCTGTATAATTAGATGCTTGATAATTCAAGCCTGCAAAATCTCCAAAGGTAAAACCTACGAGAAAAGATGCACCATCTAATGTCGCATACTCTTTCAAAACTTGACCTGTTGAAACAAGGCTTGAATAATCCCAGTTTTGATTTGCTCCAGTGGCAGAAAAATCGATTGTTAGATCTGAAGCAGTCGAAACATAAGACACATCGCCTCCATCAGAGAAGTCAGAATTACTTATGGTAATTTGAGAAAAAAGAAAATAAGGAACGGCTGCAAATAGAAAAGTGAGTAGTTTCATTGGTGTGGTTTTAAATGTAAATATAGTAATAGATATTATTTTACTTCAAAACCAAACGAAGTATTAAAAATCAATGGAATTTGATTTGCCCCTTGATCACTGCTAACATTGCAACTAACTGATGCCAGAACTTTGTAAACTTGCTTTCCTTGATTGTTTGTTCCGTACAATTCAACACTGGTAATCTCAACAACAGATGAAGAATTATCTGCATAATCTGATCTATAGATGCTACCATTATTGTTTATTTTGACTCTAATGTTATAATCTTGAATAATATTTAGCGCATTATCCTCAAAAATTGTGAAGTCTTCAATTGTTGCTCCGCCGGCACCGCCATCAACAAGCATGTTTTTCGTTTGAACAACGCTGTTCGTATAATGAACTTCAGCTGTCAATACATACATTTGATTTCCTAGATTTTTAAAGCAAGAATCTGCCCTAACATAGAATTCACCATTGTAATACCAATCAACGTATTCGACCGTTCCTAGTTCATTATTTATCCATGTTGAAGTTCCACCTAACCCAACATTGTTCTCGAAGTTAATGGATTCATTCTGATATCGATTGTATCCAACAATCACTTCATTACATAACGTTTGTGGTGACATACCATTATTGTATATGATATGAGCACACACATTGTATTTACCCGGTTCCTTAATCTCAACTGAGTCCATTATAGGCTGACCGTCATCAATCACCCATTCAATATTACTAATGTTGGCAGAGTTGACAAATTGATTTTTAGATAACGTCGCCAATGTGTAGCCATGATACTCCGAAAAAATTGGTGTTAAACTCATACTAGCATCAAAAGCTTCATTCAAGTTATTTAACCCTCCATGATAAATGCCAAGTTCAATACTCACCGCATCGTCAGCTAATCTTCCTGAGACAACTTCAACTCCGTTTTCCATTTCGGTCATGGTGTGCATGAAGCCATTATTATCTCCAGCCACGACACTAATATTTTCAGACCCGAAAGTACCGTCTAATCGAAATACGGGGTCATTAGATTCTGGAATAATCATTTGATCTTTCTTACATGCGCTAAAGGCAAAGATCAAAACAACTCCAATTAAAATAAACTTGTAATTCATTTTCTATTACTTATTAAAATTCAATGTTTTCTTTAAAATCAGTTGACCGTCAATAGGAAATTTATTACTCACCCCATTCACAAAATCATCTTTCACCAACGACATAAGTTGCATTCCTAAATTAAGCCCAAGGGATAAACTAGACCCAAATTTGTAAGTATATCCAATCATTGGCTTTATACCAAAACGATTAATACCATCAAGATAACCATAATAGCTTTCCTGATTAAAGCTAGTCCCATTCTCCTCTGTACGCATCCCAACTTTAGTACCTACAACATAAGATGGACGAACCCCAACAGAAAAAATACTTTTTCTTAACTGAAACCCTACTGCCAAATCTCCCTCTAGGCTATAAATGTTATTGTATTTCAATTCATATTTATAGAATGTAGATCCAAAACCATAGACTTTGGACTCTCTACTCAAAAGGATATCATTGTGTATTCCTATTGTTCCATTTAAGCCAAGATTAAAAAGAAACCCACCTTTTCTGAACTGAACACCCGCTCCCAACCCAAAAGATGATGAAACTTTATCTGAAGGAGTAATCATGGATTGTGACAAGCTACCCAACGCGGCAATATAAACTTTAGCTTGAATTGGCTTAATTGGAGATGCAATTGGCGCCTCTGAAGATTGAATTTCACGAAGCGAAACTGAACCTTCAATATTAATTAGTGGTTTTAATGAAAGAACTTCCTGTATGTTAAAATTATGATTATTAGTACTTTGATTGTTTTTAATTGTGCCACCACCAGAATCATCAACTACAGAAATTAAATCAGAGTTGACTGAAATATTGTTCTCTCGCTTATTAGAAGTTATAATAGAAACAGCTGAAGTAGTATTGGCAGTTTTTTCATCTAAGTCAATCGAGGTTGCTGAACCATTAATGGCATTAGAAATTGCTTTCTCAGGTTTTTCGACTGACGAATTATCTAGATTAGATGAATCATTCGACTCATTATTCGCAGACATTTCTTCCATTTGTTCAGAAACTACTTCATCGTCTATGACCTCACTCTTATTTTCATTTAAGGATTGTTGAGAATAACTTTCTGCAATCAATGAATCATTGACTTGACTCTTTGAATTAATGCCATTCTCACCAATCACTTCTGACATAAGTAACAAACCAATAAACGCTATAGATGTGAACATCCAAAGAAAATCTTTTCCTTTCTTTGAAGGCAACATCGCTTCCATTTCCTTCCAATACTCATCCTTGTATTCGAATGACTTTATATCAGCATTCTCTTTGAATAAGTTATCTATTTCTTTGTCTGACCAACTCATATGACCATTTTTTGATTTTGGTTCTCTAATCTTTCTAATTTTTCTCTTAACATTTTTCTTGCTGTTGATAGATGCCATTTCGATGTGCCATCTGACATTTCTAATTTTTCGCCGATTTCCTTGTGTGAAAAACCATCTATAACATAAAGGTTAAACACTCGATTGGTTGTTTCAGGAAGCTCGTCGACCAATTCCATTATTTTCTCTAATCCCAGGTTGCTTTCCGCTTCATTTTTTGTTCCTGTAGAATAATAATCCAATTCTACTTCGTTATCGCTTCTGTGAATTTTCTCGTTGTATTTTTTATTTTTTCTATACTCATCGATTAAAGAATTCACCATAATCCTTTTCGACCAAGCTTTAAAATTGGAGTTTTTGTCCAACTTTGGGAGACCCTTTAAAATTTTGACAAAACCAGCATTAAATGCTGCCCTGGCATCTTCTTCATTTTTATTGTATCGGAAACAAACAGGCATAAGAAATTTAAAACCAAACTCGTAGAGTTGATTAATAGCCTTTCGGTTATCATTAATGCATGATTCTATTATTTCAGGTGTGATCTCCATTGATCGATTTAACGGCCTTACTTTCAATATTTTATGTAATTTACACTTTATTTATGATATTCTTGGTGTTTTAATACACCATTATTTTCTCTTGTTTCTCACAATTATTAACGAAAAGTAAGAAGGGAACGTTGGAACATTAATTACATTTTATGAAATTACATCTCCTTAGACATGCAAAAGCCTCCCAGAGCGATGATGGGCTTGATATTGATCGTAAGCTCAATAAAAAAGGACTTGCACAGGCAGATGCTTTAGGTCCGTTTATTAAAAAACACCTCAACTCACCAGTAGTTTGGTGCAGTGACGCCATTAGAACTAGAATGACCCTCGATGGAATCAAAGATAGCATACAGCCTTCTTCTGTCAGTTATAAAGCTGATTTCTACTTATGCAATAAAGACACCATCCTTGAACAATTGTGGAATAATTCTACTGAATCAGAATTACTGATTGTCGGTCACAATTTTGGGATTTCAGACTTACTGAACTATTTAACTGGGTCAGATATTCTTTTACGAACTTGCGAGTATGTCTGTATAGATTTCAACAAATTAAAACTCTCAGAAAGTTCTCGAGAAACAGGCGTTATCATTACTCAATTTCGTCCTGAAATATAAATTACTTCGTGTCGTTTTTGACTTTCTCTATGTAATCATAAATAACTCTAGGCTCCTCTTTTTGCCGCTTCAACTCTGCTAATCGCTCCGTTTCAATCCGCACTTTTTCATTCCATTCACCTTCTAAATCGGGTGGCTCAATTCCTAAATCTCGCTCGATTTCGTACATGTACTTCGGTGGTTGGGGACCAAATTTCCTGTAAATGAAAGCCAATGTTACCCCCATAACCATTCCTGCTAAATGACCCTCCCATGAAACATGAGCGTCCGTTGGAAAAACTCCCCAAATCATACTTCCATAAACAAAGGCAACAAACAAAGAAATTCCTTGTAAAGATCTGTGCCTGCGAATTACACCAGAAGTAAATAAGAATCCTGCCAGCGCATATACCACGCCACTCATCCCAATGTGATAGGAATTTGCATCTGATGCAAAAACCAATACACCAAGGCCAGTTCCGATCCACGAAATTGAAAAAACGCGAAAGGCAATGTCACGGTAATAAAAAATTAACGCTGCTAAAAGAACAGCAGTTGGAAATGAATTGTTTACAATATGGCCTATTTCTCTCTTGGAATGAATCAAAGGCATCAAAAATACTCCTTTAAAATCCTTAAAATCTTGAGGTTTAACTCCAAATTTGTAAAAGTCAATTCCTGGGAATAAATGATCTGCCCAAAATACCAACCACATCACAACTAATAGTAACGCTGGATAGACTATTGCCTCTAAGGATGACCCAAATTGATTTTGTCTTATCATTGTTGTATGTTAGTCAAATGTTATGCCTTCCTTAAAGTTGTGACAAGATGACAGTTCACTCATCCTTTGAGACTAAATAGACTTCAAATATAACGTAAAGTAAATTTGAGTTTATTGAGGCCAAAAGCATATTTGCCAATCACAAATTATCTAATTTAAACTACCTTTGCACTATGGACGAAATTGTAAATCGAATAAAGAATAGTGGATTAATCTCATTAGAGCTTGCAAGCTATAAGCCTTCAATAAAAATACAGGAGATCGATATCGCCGATGTTTTATGGCAACGATTGGTCTTGAAGGAAAAGGATTTTAGACTTTGGATCAAAGAGCACAACTGGTCACAATATAAAGATAATGGTGTTTTTGTTCATTGCTCTGAAGATGCTATTGTTCCAACCTGGGCTTTCATGTTAATTGGTTCGAAACTACAAGAACAATCTTGTGATTTCGTTATTGGAAGTGCGATAGATCTTGAGAAAATGTTAATTCAAAAGAAAATTCAATCGGATGATATTGAAAA
>CAJQPA010000005.1 GCA_905480145.1 uncultured Flavobacteriales bacterium
AACGTGATCAAACCTGATGTATTGGCCGCCGGCGATGTTGCCTTAGCTGCAGCTCCTTTATCTTATTTGGGCAATCCCGCGAACAATGCAGCTATTGACTCAGGTGGATGGCATGTTAGAGGCGGTGGAACATCAATGTCATCTCCTGTTGTGGGTGGAATTGCAGCTTTATACCTAGAAAGATGCAACCAAGCAACTTATCAAGATTTTTTAACGGACATCAAAGCGACCGCATTCGAAGATGGATTCACGGGTACTATTCCGAATAATGCAGACGGGTATGGAAAGATTCATGCTTTAAATACCTTATTAGAAGAAACAATACCCACTGCGCCAACTGTAACATTAAATTGGGCTGCTGAGAATTTAAGTTCTTCTGAAACAACAGGAAATCAATGGTATTTAGACGGTAATTTACTTCAAAATGAAACGAATGAAATCTTAATCCCAACAACCCCATACGGTTCCTACCAAGTGCTATACACAAATGGGGATGGATGCAGTGCGATCTCTAGCCCATTAGTTGTGACTGTTGGACTATCGACACTTAAAGAAGATGACATTCAAGTATCCCCTAACCCAGCAAGTTCAGTAATTAATTTGAAATATGAATATAGTATTGATCAAATCCAATTGTTTGACATGAATGGAAAGGAATATGGTATCCAAAAAATATCTGACAAGTCCTATTCTTTAGATTCATTGCCAAATGGTAATTATATCTTGGAGGTAACAAGTGCCGAAGGAAAATTTACTTCAAAAATTATTAAATTATAGATTCGGATATAAAAGATTTTATATTTTTACATCTATAAAAAAATAAACCATGGATTTATCAGGTATAATATCAATTTCAGGAAGACCGGGATTGTATCGAGTTATTGCTCAAGGAAAAAACAATGTAATTGTTGAATCGTTGATTGATAAAAAAAGATTCCCAGCGTATTCTACAGATAGAATATCTGCCTTGAATGACATTAGTATTTACACGCTTGAAGAAGATAAGCCTCTTCAGGAAATTTACGCTGAAATTCTAGAGAAAATAGGCAATACTACAGCACCATCTCATAAAGAAAGTCTAACTGTTCTTCAAGACTTTTTGGTCGATATACTGCCAAACTATGACGATGAGCGTGTTTACCCTTCAGACATTAAGAAACTTTTTCAATGGTACAACATCTTATTCAACGCTGGAATACTTAAGCAAGAGGAAAAAAAATCTGAAGATAAAGCAGAGAAAAAAGCTCCCGCTAAAAAGAAAGTAGCTGCGAATAAGCCTCCAGCTAAGAAAAAAACGATTCCCAAGAAAGAAACAACACAGAAAACTATTACAAAGAAAATAGTATCGAAGAAACCTGTTTCAAAGAAAAAATAATTTACGATAATCACTAAATAATTTAAAGTCGGGCAACCGACTTTTTTTATACCTATGAAAATTTCAAAACCAATAAGACAATTTATTGATCAAGACCTAATTATTGATAGTTGGGAATCCATTGAACAATACTTTGAAAACCTTACTTCAAGAAAATTAGAGACGGAATCTGATTTCAAGCTTTGGCTGAGTGACCAAAGTGAGCTAGATGCAATTCTTGAAGAGAACGCAGCATGGAGGTATATAAAAATGACCATCAACACAAAGTCTAAAGCTTTGAGTGATGATTATACTTTTTTTATTTCTGAAATACAGCCCAAGATTGCTCCGTATGAAGATTTGCTCAATCGTAAATTAAACGACTCCCCTTTTTCAAATGCGCTGAGTAAAGAAGACGACTCTTATAAGATTATGTTTCGACAAGTAAAGAAGGCTATAGAACTTTATAAAGAAGAGAATGTCTCCATTATTTCTGAAGTTGCAGAGGAGGCGCAAAAATTCGGTGCTTTATCCGCAAAACAAAGTATTGATTACAAAGGAGAAACACTTACAATGCAAAAAGCTTCTGTTCTACTTAAAGAAACAGACGAAGAAGTACGAAAATTGGTTTTTAACAAAATTGCGAATCGAAGGAGAGATGATATTGAGGCCTTTGATGATTTATTCAATTCTTTATTAAAGAAGAGGCATCAGATTGCCTTGAATGCTGGATTTGATAATTTTCGCGACTATAAAATGGTCGCAATGGGAAGGTTTGATTATTCAGTTCAGGATTGTTTCAACTTTCATAGTAGCGTTAAGTCAGAAATTGTTCCTTTAGTAAAAAAGATTCAACAAGCTCGATTAAACAAACTGGGTAAAGACAAGTTTATGCCTTGGGATTCAGATGTTGATCCAGAAGGTAAAGCGCCACTTAAACCGTTTACGGATGGCAAAGAATTGTTACAAGGAACAATTGACATGTTTAATGAAATAGACCCTTATTTTGGTGACTGCTTGAGCACGATGAATGAAATGAATCATTTGGATCTAGAATCGAAAGATGGCAAGTCACCAGGTGGCTATAACTATCCTCTTTATGAGATAGGTGTTCCTTTTATCTTCATGAACGCCGTTGGGTCTCATAGAGATTTGGTTACAATGGTTCATGAAGGTGGACATGCTGTACACTCTTTTCTGAGTAGAGAATTAGAACTTACTGGTTTTAAAAGTTTACCATCCGAAGTTGCAGAATTAGCCTCAATGTCTATGGAATTGTTATCCATGGAAAAATGGAAGCGATTCTACCCTGACCCAACTAATTTAAACAGAGCAAAGAAAGAACAATTAGAAACAACGCTTAAGCTATTACCTTGGATTTCTCAAGTAGATGAGTTTCAACATTGGCTATACGTCAACTTTGACCATACTAATGAAGAAAGAACAGCTAAATGGGTGGAATTATCTTCTGAATATGGTACAGGATTGACAAACTGGGAAAATAACGAAGATATTCTAGCGACATCATGGCAGCGACAATTGCATATTTTTGAGGTTCCTTTTTATTATATAGAGTATGGAATATCTCAGCTTGGAGCACTAAGTGTTTGGAAAAACAGCCTTAACAACAAAGAATTAGCGATTTCACAATACAAAAAAGCTTTATCCCTCGCTTACACTAAAAGTATTCCGGAAATATATCATACGGCGGGAATTGAATTTAATTTTAAGAAAGAATATATAGCAGAGCTCGCAAATTTTGTAGGCGAACAATTAGAAGAATTGTATTCTAAAGATTAAATAATGTATATCGAAGTATGATTGTTAGGTAGTTAGAAGGTGAATTAGGACTTCTAACTAACTCGAATAAAAATCTGCTCAGAAACGCTTGAATTAAATAAAAATACTACTATATTTGCACCCGCAATTAGATAAGAATTTTGCGATTTTGGCGAGGTAGCTCAGTTGGTTAGAGCGCGGGATTCATAACCCCGAGGTCGGGAGTTCAAATCTCCCTCTCGCTACAAAAGACAACTTAACGGTTGTCTTTTTTTCTCTTAGGAGACTAAGCTAATCATTGATTCAACAAAAATACTTAAGCAAAACTTTCGGTGAGTTTCTTAGATCATCATAAAAATTACCGCAACACAAAAAGAAATATGCTCCACTTACTATGTAGACATTGCGACCCAAAACAACTTGTGCATATTGATTGTAATATTACGGTTTAAGCTACTACTGATTTTCTAATTCTGTTTAAATTTATTTACCTAAATTCGAACTATGTATTTTTTTAAACTGATTCGTCCTCTTAACCTATCTATAATTGCACTTACAATGTATGGTCTAGGAGTGTTTTTTGAAACTATTTATTCAAAAAACGAATTGTTTGGTGCAGAATCACTTCCCTTCAGACTGCTCATTTTCTCCACAATACTCATAGCAGCTGGTGGAAACATTATAAATGATTATTTTGATATAAAAGCAGACAGAGTAAATAAACCCGAACGTCAAATAATAGGAGTTTACATAAAGCGAAGATCAGCCATTGTTTCCCATTGGGTAATTAATTTCGTTGCTTTTAGTATTGCGATGTACTTGTCATGGGTAATGGAGTCTTTTCTATATTTATTTATACATCTTTTTTCAATTAACGTCTTGTGGTATTATTCCATGAAAGGAAAAAGGCAATTTCTGTTTGGCAATATTTTAATTGCTGCTTTAACAGCATTAGTTCCTGTTCTTGTGGGATTCTATTTTCACCAGGTTTATGCAAATGAATTTCCACAAATGGACCAATTTAGTTTTTTGTTAAATTCTGAAATTCATTACACTTACTACTTAACAATTGGATTGGGTTCTTTTGCATTCATACTAAACCTAGCAAGAGAAATAGTGAAAGATATGGAAGATGTCGAGGGAGACAAAAAACTTCCAGCGAAAACACTACCGATTATCCTTGGGCTTCAAAAAAGTAAATACATTTCTGCTGCTATACTATCAGGTGTCTCAATTTGCACTTTGTACATATGGTTGACAACAAATAATTTAACAGCAATGGAAATTTTTCCTGTACTCATTTCTTTATTAATTGTTGTTTTATGTATTGTGTTTTTAATCCTTTCAAAGAGCAAAAAGGATTTTAAAAGAATTAATGCATTGATTAAAATAGCCATGGCTTTTGGCCTACTCACCCCTATTTATTGGACAATATTATTGCATTATGCATAAAATAAAAATTGTACTCGGTTCAAAATCTCCTCGAAGGCAAGAACTGATAAAAGAGTTAGGGATTCCATTTGAAGTAAGAACCAAGGAAGTTGAGGAAAACTATCCTTCTGATTTACCCGTAAAACAGGTTGCTGGTTATTTAGCAAAATTAAAGGCCCAGCCACTTATTCCAACTTTAAGAGAAAATGAAGTACTTCTTACTTCTGACACTGTGGTTTTAAACCAAGGAATTATACTTGGGAAACCTATTGATAAAGAGGATGCCATCCAAACTTTACGAAAATTATCTGGAGGTGTGCACGAAGTAATTACTGGTGTGCACATGCAAAGCCTGAATAAAGAACTTACTTTTTCTAATTGCACGAAAGTGTACTTTTCAGAATTAACAGAAGAAGAAATTACGGAATATGTTCAAGAATTCAATCCACTTGACAAAGCAGGTTCTTATGGCATTCAAGAATGGATTGGTCTTATCGGAGTAAAAAAAATAGATGGTTGTTTTTACAGTGTGATGGGACTTCCAGTCAATGATGTATATCAGCATTTGAAAGAATTTAATTAGAAGATACGATGACTCTAGTTAAACTTTATAATTTTGCCGTTTCAAATTCGTTTTGATATAGATAATGCAGAAAAAATTCTTCACAAATTTAGTATTGGTTCTTGTGCTCAATGCACTAGTTAAACCATTTTACATTCTTGGAATTGATGCAGAAATCCTAAAGCAAGTTGAAGCGCACTCCCCTGGTTCATATGGAGAATATTTTTCTTTAATTGGATTCACATTCATATTGAATATTTTTCTAGACTTAGGAATAACGAATTACAACACGCGTAATATTGCACAAAACAATCAATTACTGAAGAAACATTTTTCAGGAATAATTACACTTAGGGCTCTGTTGTCAATCGGTTACATGGCACTATTAGTTATCTTAGGTTTAATTCTGGGATATAGCGAGCATCAATTCGAAATTCTAGCAATACTTGGACTGAATCAAATTTTCGCTTCATTCCTCATCTACTTTAGATCAAATCTGGCAGGATTATTACTTTTCAAACAAGACAGTTTCATTTCCGTATTAGATAAGTTTCTACTGATTCTAATTTGTTCTGTTCTGCTATGGGGAGGTGTCACCAACCAACCATTTCAAATTCAATGGTTTGTATATGCTCAAACATTTGCATATGCTGTCTCTGCAATTATAGCTGGATATTTAGTTGTTCGGAAAACAGGAAAGATTAAATTAACTTTTAACCCTTCATTTTCTTGGATGATTATTAAGCAAAGTCTGCCTTATGCTTTATTGATATTATTGATGATGATCTACTACAGAACGGACGGTGTTATGCTAGAAAGAATGCTTCCAAATGGCAAACAAGAAGCCGCTATATATGCAAGAGGGTATCGGTTTTTTGAAGCATTGAACATGGTTGGTTATCTCTTCGCTGGTTTACTTTTACCCATCTTTGCGAAATTAATTAAGGATAAGGAAAGTATCCATGACATACTTTATTTTGCTTTTAAGTTAATCATGTCTTTTTCAATAAGTGCTGGGATTATTTCCTTTTTCTACCAAGCAGAAATTATCGAGTGGCGATTTGAGACAACCGGAGAAGATTTAATCCATGCTTCAAAATCTTTTGGAATGCTAATGATATGCTTTATATTCATGACAATGACGTATATTTTTGGCACATTATTAACGGCAAATGGAAGTTTAAAACAACTTAATATTGCTGCCGGGCTAGGTGTTCTTCTGAATATCGGACTGAATATGTACTTAATTCCAAAAGAAGGTGCTTATGGAGCAGCAATCGCTAGTTTAATTACTCAAGGGTTAACGGCGTTGATTCAAATCTACCTTGTATTTAAGATTATCAATGTAAATATAAATTGGAGAAGTCTATTGACGATTAGCGTATTTGCAGGCACGGTTACTCTAATTGGATACAGTTCTCAAACCATGAATTATCATTGGTCTATAAAGTATTTTGCATCCATCTTAGCTTCCGCTCTGGTTGCTTTCACTTCAGGAATGATTAGTCTGAAAGGAATTATACGATTATTAGACAATCGCTAGAATCTCAACACAACATCGTCATCACTCAATCTTGTCTTCACCCACTCTTCAAGCGTTTCAACTTCTTCTTTAGTGAACTCTTTTTCAGAATCGAAATAAACCATAGTTATAGGTTTTGCTAACTTCATTGTATCCACATATAAATCCGTTAAAGAATAGCTGCAACTATTAATTTCAGGAAAGAAAGGTTGAATTTCTTTTAATAGATTCTCACCTACCAATGGGATAGCTTCAAGACTATCGACAGTTTTTTTACTTTGAAGAAGAAGCAAGCGAAGTTGGTTCAATTCAGATGACATCTTTTGGACATCATCATCTTCTGCCATTAATTTGTCGTAATCTTTAATTTTCACGCCTTGCTCAACAATAATGCTAGAAGCACCAATTCCCATATCTTTCGCTTTCTGTTTAATTCTGTCAACAGATTTGGAATCAAACTCATTCCCAACATAAATTAATTTAATCTCTTTTACTTCAGCATCAATATTAGATCGTAACAAGTAATTCCCTTCCCAAGAATTAACTTGCTCTATAAAAAACTCAGAGCGTTCTTGAAATCGTTGCTTATTGACGAGAGAAACGCCTAGAAAATAACTTGGTACAATCGTCAAAAACACGACTATTGCGATTGAAATATTCTTACTTTTAATTTGTTTCGACAAGAGAAATGTCTTTTTTGGAAACTTCATTAACTGCGAAACCAACATGGCAGCTAGCGCGATAAACACAGAGTTTATTAAAAAAAGATAAACCGCACCCAAAAAATAGCCAAAATTACCCGTTGCAAGACCATAACCTGCCGTGCACAATGGAGGCATTAATGCTGTAGCTATTGCAACACCTGGAATTACATTTCCTTTGTTCTTACTGCTGATTGCAACGATTCCCGCTAAACCACCAAACAAAGCAATAAACACATCATAAATAGTGGGACTAGTTCTTGCCAAAATCTCAGAATGTTCTGAATGCATTGGCGTCAAAGAGAAATAAATGAATGACGTAACAATGGCAGCAGCAGCTGAACCTATATAATTCTTTAAGGATTTACGCAATAATAATCGGTCATAAGTAGCAATACTATAGCCGACTCCTGCAATTGGTCCCATTAAAGGTGAAATAAGCATGGCACCAATAACTACAGCGGTTGAATTCATGTTTAACCCGACAGATGCAATTAAAATAGCGAAAATTAAAATCCAGAGATTCGTTCCTCTAAAAACAACTGCCGACTCTATAGAATTATGAATAATTTCACTGTCCTCTTGCTCATGTGTCAATCTTAAAAAGCGCATAACATCTTTTATCCATTGATAATTTCCCATATGTGAATTTACATTTTTTCTGGAACATCAACACCAAGAAGTTTCATTGCTAAGTATATTACTTTTGAAACATTTCGGCTAAGAATCAAGCGCATCATTTTGAGATCTTCATCTTTCTCTTTAAAAATAGATACCGACTGATAAAATGAATTATATAATTTAACCAAATCATACGTATAATTTGCAATTAATGCCGGAGAATAATTCTTGCCAGCATCCGAAATCACAGATGGGAATTGAACCAAATGCTTAACAATTTCTGTTTCCTCTAATTTCAAATCAACCGAAGGAACATCTCCAATTTTTTCAGCCTTAGTCAATAATGACTTAATTCTAGCGTGCGTATATTGAATAAACGGTCCTGTATTTCCATTCAATTCAATAGATTCTTCAGGATTGAATACTAATTTTTTCTTTGGATCAACTTTTAGAAGGTAATATTTCAACCCGCCCATTCCGATCAGATTGTATAGCGTATCTTTATCTTCTCCACTCATTCCTTCTAGATGACCACGTTCTTGCGTCATTTCCTTCGCAGAATTCACAATTCCAGCCATCAAGTCATCAGCATCTACTACTGTCCCTTCACGAGATTTCATTCTTCCCATACCTTTTGGTAACTCAACCATACCGTATGACAAGTGGTAGCAATTTTTTGCCCAAGAGAATCCTAATTTTTCAAGAATCAAGAATAAAACTTTAAAGTGATAGTCCTGCTCGTTTCCAACAGTATAAATAATCCCTCCTAAATCAGGATAATCTTTGTAGCGATCATTTGCCGTACCAATATCTTGAGTCATGTATACCGCTGTACCATCTGCTCGAAGAACTAATTTCTCGTCCAATCCATCCTCAGTCAAATCAATCCAAACAGAGCCATCTTCTTTTTTGAAGAATATTCCTCTAGATAAACCGTCTGCCACTAAGTCTTTACCAAGTATAAAAGTGTCAGACTCATAATACATTTTATCAAAGTCGACACCCATCGCCTCATAGGTCGCCTCAAACCCTTCATAAACCCAACTATTCATAGTTGTCCACAATAAATAAACCTGAGGATCACGTCCCTCCCATTTGATCAGCATTTCTTTTGCATCTCTCAGAAGCGTTGTTTGATTCTTTGCCAACTCTTTAATCTTAGCATCTAATCCTGCTGTGACTTTTTCATCTTTACCCGTTTTTGAATTGGCTAAACGGTTAAACTCTTCAATTACTGCCTCAGGGAATGAATCAAAATTTCCATTCTCCCAACCTGCAATAATTTCATTCGCTTCTATATTGAATTGCTTATCAAACTCAACGTAATATTTTCCAACTAGCTTATCGCCCTTTATGCCTGTATTCTGAGGAGTTTCTCTTTCCCCTTTTTCATTTAGTGGTGAGAATTTTTCCCAAGCCAACATACTTTTACAAATATGAATTCCACGGTCATTCACTATTTGTGTTTTGACCATTTTGTGACCGTTAGCTTTTAATATTTCTGCGACAGAATAGCCCAAGAAATTATTTCTTAAATGTCCTAAATGCAAAGGTTTATTTGTATTGGGTGAAGAATACTCAACCATAACTGTGTCTTTAGAATTCTTTACAGCATAGCCATACGTTTCATTGGTATCCATTTCTTTCAACTGTGATAACCAATATTGATCCGAGATCACAAAATTCAAGAATCCGCTGACGACATTAAAAGATGAAATAAAATCTAATTTTGCCGATAAAAAAGCACCAATTTTTTCACCTGCATCAATTGGGGATACTTTTAGTATTTTGACAAAAGGAAAAATAACCAATGTTAAATCTCCTTCGACGTCTTTCCTTGTGTTTTGAAATTGAATTAATTTATCATCAATATTCAACCCAAATAATTCTTGGGAATTTTCTAAAAGGATTGCTTTTATTGCTGCTTCCATTACTTAATTATTCTCTAATTGTTGAACTGTTTTCTCCAAAAGGTCGAATGTTACTTCAGCCATTTTATTTGTTTTTTCATCCAAACAAGGATTGACCTCAACAAATTCAATACACACTGTTTTCTCCAATTTAGCCAATTCCTTCAAAAAGAATTCAGCCTCATCAGGCATTAGTCCATTATCAACCGGTGTCCCTGTACCATGCGAAGTATACTCAGGATCCATTGAATCAACATCAAATGAAACATAAATTATGTCGCAATCATTCAATTGACTTTTTATCTCTTCTAAAACCTTTTCTTTGGATTTAGCTCGAACCTGTTCAACAGTATGATTTTTAATGTTTAAACGATCTATTATTGCATCCTCTTGTTCTTCTGTATCTCTAACTGCTATAAAAACTAGATCCTCTGACCTTAGTCTTTGACCTGTCGTTTTCATAGTTTTTAATTCTCCCCAAAGATTTACTTCTTCATTGGACAAAGTATTCTTAGCCGCTTGAGTATTATCTTCATTTAAAGCTGTAGCTAATGGCATTCCATGCATATTGCCAGAAGGAGTTGTATATGGAGTATGTAAATCTCCATGAGCATCAATCCACACTACACCCAATCTTTTATTTGGATATGCAGCTTTAACACCAGCTATTGTTCCACCAGCAGATCCATGATCCGCTGCTATGACAAAAGGAAAATCTCCTTTATCCAAGGTATTCTTCACTTCAGAAGAAACTGATTCAAACACCTTGACTAACCCTTCAATCCTTTTTGCAAAAGGGTATTTAACTTCCATATCCAGCATTTCATTAGCGTCCTGAACATGAATTAAAGGATATTTACCAAAGAATAGATTATCGATCTTTCTTGCAGCAGTCATAATAGCCTCCGGACCTAATGAAGAACCCCTAGTTCCTGCCGTTATTTCCGATTTATTAATTAAAAGTTTGATGTTTTTTTTCATAATACAAATTGGGTCACGAAGATAGTTATTTTTTCATTCTTGATTAACGCTATTTAGACTTTAAAGATTCAATTGATAATACTTATAATGGATGAGTTTTCTTTTCTTAACCTAGGTTAATTTATAATCATTTGAATTGGATTTAATTTGTGGAAAATATATATTTAACAAAAAACAAACATGAATAAAATAGTATTATCCCTCGCAGTTATTGGATTGGCATTAACATCTTGTTCTGATGGAACGCAAGTTGAAGCATCAGATGCAGCAAATGTAAACCTCATTGAAAACGCTAAAACTATTACTTACGGCAATGTAGATGAAAGCAGTAAATTAGATTGGGGAGCATCTCATCTTGGTGGAGCAGCTCCAAGATTCGGGATCATCAGCTTAAAAAGTGCTGAATTCTTGGTCAATGATAATTTATTAACCAATGCAAGTGTCGAGATTGACATGTCCACTTTGAGAGTTGATAACTTTGGTGAAGACACAGCGTCACAAAATCAATTGACCGGTCATTTAGTTTCTGCTGATTTCTTTGATGTTCCAAACCATCCTACTTCATCTTTTGAGTTAACTGGCATAGAATCAATAGAAGGTGATTTTAATTCAACATTGACTGGAAACTTGACCATTATGAATATTTCTAAGAGCATTTCATTTAAGGCAAATGTAGATGTGTCAGATAATGAAGTTTCTATGAAGTCAGAAAAATTCATTCTTGATAGAACAGATTGGGAGTTAGTATACAATATCGAAGGATCTGAAGGGGTTCCAATTGATTATATCATATCGAATGATTTAGAATTTACAATTGACGTGACGGTTTCTAAATAGTCTATTCATTCTCTTTTGATTAAACGGATTGGACATTGTTCAATCCGTTTTTTAATTTTGTATAAATATATTTTTATATGAAAGACCCATTCATGATCATAGAACCTTTGGTTAAAAAGGTTCCGATGATTCTTAGCGTGCCGCATTGCGGAATTGAGTTTCCAAAAGAATTACAAAACGATTACAACTCAGACATGATGTCTTCTCCGGATGACACAGATTGGTTTGTTCATCAACTTTATAATTTCGCGAGTGAATTGGGAGTTACAATTATCTATGCTAGATATAGCAGATGGGTAATAGATTTAAACCGAGATCCAGAAAGTGCACCTCTATATAATGATGGGAGAATTATCACGGGTTTAACAACGACCACAGACTTTTTGGGTAACGCTATTTATTCATCTGAAGATAAAATACCGAATCAGAAAGAAATAGACAGAAGACTTAAAGAATACTACTGGCCTTATTATAAGAAAGTTCAATCTTTATTAGATGATAGAAAAGAGGCTTTTGGCAGAGCATTGTTATGGGATGCTCACTCTATTCGCAGAAGCGTACCAACGATTCGAAAAGACTATTTCCCTGACATGATTTTAGGTGATAACGATGAGAGAACAGCTGATATGAAATTAATTTCAACAGCAATGGAAAGTTTAAGTTCGGGAGGTTTTCAAGTAAATCACAACACACCATTTAAAGGTGGACATATTACTCGATATTTTGGAAAACCCGACCAGAGTATTCATGCATTGCAGTTAGAGATGAATAAAATTCTTTACATGGATGATTCTGAAACAAAATTCAATGAAGAAAGAGCCAACAAAATGAGAGCTATTCTTAAACCTACTTTTGAAAACTTAATTGAACAATTGCAACATGTCAAATAGTTATATTATCAAGAAGCTATTACAAAATGATGGCTGGAAAGAGAATGTATTGATTCAATGTGATAGCAAAGGAAAAATATCTTCCATTGAGGAAAATAGTTCAGAATTAAGTGCGAAAACGATAAATGGATTTGCATTGCCTGGATTTCAGAATGGTCATTCACATGCTTTTCAATACGCAATGGCCGGCTTAGCCGAAGTCCATGACATTTCACATACTTCAGATGATTTTTGGTCATGGAGAACAGCGATGTACAAGCTAGCATTGAGTATCTCACCTGATCAAATGGAAGCTATAGCAACAATGCTTTATTCAGAGATGGTTCGTCACGGATACACGAATGTTGCCGAATTTCACTATGTCCATCATGACAAAGACGGGAACAGTTATGGAAATTTAGCAGAAATGGGCAGCAGAATGATTTCTGCTGCAAAGGCAGCAGGCATAAACATTACATTAGTGCCGATCTTCTATCAAAAAGGAGGATTTGGAAAACCAGCAACTGAAGGCCAAAAGCGCTTCATTTCACCTGACATAGAAAATTACATGGAGCTACTTGAATCAAGCAAAGATGCATGTAAATATTATCAAGGCGCAAACATTGGAATCGGAATTCACTCAATGCGCGGAGTTGACCCTAAGATAATTGCCGAAATTGCAAAATCAGGACCGCAAAACATTCCGTTTCATATTCACATCTCCGAGCAACTGAAAGAAATCGAAGATTCTATCGCTTATTTAGGTCAACGACCAGTCGAATGGCTTCTAGATAACGTAGATCTAACTAATCGTTTTCATTTAGTCCACGCGACACATTTAACATCTAGCGAGACCATTGGTATTGCGAAAGCAAAAGCCAACGTGGTAATTTGTCCCTCAACGGAAGGAAACTTAGGGGATGGTCTTTTTCCATTAAATGAATTTCAAGAAAACAATGGAAAATGGAGTATTGGAACTGATAGCCACATTGGAATTAACCCACTAGAAGAACTTCGTTTACTAGATTATGGGCAACGTCTTATATCACACAAAAGGAATACATTTACTTCACCAACTACAGGTAATTCAGGAGAATTTTCAATCAACATGACGACTCTCGCTGGAAGAAAAGCAATGAATAATTTTGAAGAATCTTATTTCAAAGTTGGTGAGTATTTCAATGCATCGATTATTGATGCCTCTTCTCCACTTCTAGCAATGACTTCTAACAACAACTTAGCTTCTTCAATAGTTTACACTTCTGATGCCACCAATCAACTGGGAACAATTGTGAATGGACAATATATTGAACGCGAGAATGATAAGCAACAAATTATTAAAGAGAATTTCACCAGAACCATTAAAGAGTTAAAAAACCGCTAAATGAATCCTAAAGAATATTCCATAATTAAGAAATCTGATTGGATAATTACAAGTTGGTCAGGAGGAACTACATCTCAATTGTTCATCTACCCTGCTGAGTCTGATTTCAAAAATGGCAACTATCAATTAAGAATCAGTATTGCATCAGTCGAAGTTGAAACTTCAACATTTACACCATTAAAAGATGTCAATAGGACATTACTTGTCTTGGAGGGTAACTTATCATTATCTCATAAAAACCAGCACAGCTCAGTCTTGAAGCAGTATGATCAAGATTCATTTTCTGGTAACTGGCAGACAAGTAGTATCGGAAAGGTTCTAGATTTTAATGTGATGACTAAAGGAAATACTAAATCAGAAGTAAGGATGATAAATGTATCAGAAGAAACTATTCTCACTTGTTTAAAAGATGACTTTATTCATGTTCTTGAAGGCCACTTATCAATTGATGACGCAACCGTAAATAGAAAAGAGTCATTACAAATTTCTATCAAATCAAAAAAACTAGTTTTATCACAGGAATCAAGAATTGTTCTCGTCCGCACTACTTTTTAAAAAGTTGCTACTAACAAATCCATTAAATCTTCAGAATCCGCTACCGAGATAGATATTATCTTGGCTGAATTCTCTTCTAAAGGTGCAATAAAAACACCATCAGGATGACTAGATACTGGCTCCGAAAATGCCGCAGACATTATATCTTCATTCACTTGCGCATTAGAAGTCACTTCGTTTTCAGCAATATCAAATTCTATCGACTCTACCTCTGACGAGAATGCCAATCCTTCTTGAGGAATTGTAATTAAGGCATCCTCTTGCTCATTTTTTTCTACCTCAAGGTTAGGGGCTTCTTCCTCAATTTTTACTGAATCTTCCTTGGCAAATTCTTTTTCAGTAAGTCCCACTTTATTTTCGCTAATTAATACCTTATCGTTTTTCAAGCCCGAATTAAAAATTGGTATCGCCAAAAACAACAAAACAACGACCGCAGCAATCTGCACTAAGGGTTGTTTAAAGATTGGCTTATCATTGCGCACAACCATAGTTAAGAGAGAATTATACCAAATAGGTGCTGCTTGCGGATACTTCTGAGTAAACATATTGTCCAGGCTCTTCTTTGTCTTGAGACTGGGTTTAACCGATGAAAACGCATTGGACTCTATAGCAAGAAACGCATGCTTCAACTCATTAAACTCATCCTCATTAGCACAATAATCCTTTATCTCAATCTTTTCAGACGAGTCAAGTTCAAAGAAACTTTTACTTTTTATTACTTCAATTATATCTCTTTCCATTTTCAACGATTTAAAACGGGGTTAAAATCTTTCAAACTACTCGCTAAATACTTGGTTGCATAAAACAACCTTGACTTCACTGTTCCATCACTTATCTCCATTACTTCCGCAATCTCTTTAATGGAAAGTCCACTGATATGTCTTAAACTAAACACTTCTTTATGCTTCGAGTCAAGCGCATCTAGACTTACATCAAATTCTTCTCTAAATTGAGAATCTTGTACTTCAGACATTACGTTTGTATTTGTATCTGTCAACGAAAAATGACTGTCTAACCCACTGGTTGTATTCTTTCTAACCTCTTGTTTTTTATATTCATTTTTACACATGTTATTCGCAACAGAATATAACCAAGTCTTAAACTTTCGTGTAGGATCAAACGATTCTGGTTTACGAATAATTTTTGCGAAAATATCATGAACAAAATCCTCTGATTTCTCGCGGTCCCTCCAAAGCTTAGATATAAAGTACCCTAACAAAGGACCAGAGTATCTATTGTATATCTCATCAAATGCTCTCTTATCCCCTTTGGAGATAGAAATCATAAGCGACTCATCAGTCATTGTTTTATATTGAGGTCGTATCAAACGCATTAATATCTATCCTTCAGCTTTTGAACCTTTTCATATTTACCGCTTTGGGCACTTATTTTATCTATTGCTGCGTCCAATTCGGTCACCATTTTATGATCACTTAAAGAGTTGTAAACCTTTCTAATCTGAAGAAGCATCGGCAAATAATTAGAAGATAACTGCTTCCCCTTATTCGTCAAAGCTTTATCTACCAAGTCTTTTTTAAGAATAGAGCGCCATAAAATTTCATTTTCCTGAACATTAAACTTTCCTGTGAGAGCATAGTTAGCAACGACGCCAGTAATAAAAAAACGATCTGAATTAATTCTAAAATATTCTTTCGGAGTTGTTAAAGAAACTACAATATTTTTTGCAGAATTGAGCTTACAAAATTCTGAGAAAAAATTTACATCTATCAAATCCAAACCAGGCATCTTATAACCCTCCGAAATTAATTGATTCCTATAAAACTCACTTTGTAAAAAATTTAAAGAAACAATACGGACATCTCTTCTCAAATTATTTTTATTCTGGGTATACCATGTGCTATAGGTATCTTCAAATCCATGAGTAATGAGAGTAGAATTTACAGGCGCTGATAACAAAATATCTTCTGAATACAGCATTACTTCATTCAGCAACCTACCAGACCCAATCACTTCTTCTATATTCAACAAACCATTTACTTTATCACCTTTAATTATATAATAACCAGACATTTCTATATTTACATCTACATTATTGGGTCTGATTTTATCAGCTTCTTTTAAATTAGGAAACAGATTAACATCATAGTTGCTTGATACATACTTGTAATAATTGTATTCAAAAGAATTTGGAGCAACTGAATCAAAGTAACTTACAATATTATCCATTTCAATTTGCTCTTCCTGACTTGGTGATCTTTGCATTCTTTGATTACTTGAAGAATAGCTTTTCGATTTAAAAAGTGCACTATTTTTTGAAATCTCTGTGTTTAATTGGTTATCCTGCCGATACTTAGGTACTCCTTTAGCTCTAGATTCTGCCTTTCGCAATAAAACTTTTTTCTCAGGAACATTTTCCAACTGAACATCCTCGACCGAATCACTGCTTGCTTTAGTTGCAGGTTTAACATCTTGTTGCGCGTGAAGTCCAAGTGTAAAATTTATAAATATTAAGAAAACTGCGTAACGCATAATTGTCATTTTTGTTCTTTAGTACATTTAAGCTCACTAAAGGTTCAATTTATAAAAGGAAAATACAAAAAATATTAGTTGCTTGCAGAAAACAAGAACTTGTTTGGCGAAATTAAATTGGCCTTAACAGCATACATCACAATACCTGCAGTGTTTTTTACACCTAGCTTCCCAAGGATATTCTTACGATGTGTATTTACAGTATGGTTACTCAAAAAAAGCTTCTCTGCGATTTGTGCATTTGTTAAACCTTCAGCTATAAGAACAATTATTTCTTGCTCTCTTTTAGATATCGTGACTGCGTCACAGCTAAACGCATCATAATCCAATTCATCAACATTTAAATTAGCCTCTTGAATTGTTTTTACAATTTGTCCGCAGAAAAATGCATTCCCCTTTGACGTTTCTCTGACGGCATCAATAATTTCAGGAATCGAACAATTTTTCTTCACATAACTCGTGACTCCCGATTTTAAGGCATCAACAAGAACTTGGGCAGATTGTTCTGGGGTTATCGCTAATTGATAAACTGACTTGTGTTTTGACTTCATATTAGCCAAAACATCAATATTGAAGCCATCAACCGTATAATCAATCATAACTACGTCAACCTCGAAAGATTTCAATAAATCCAATAGATCTTGACTTGTACGCGCCTCTCCAACAACGAAAATATCTTTTTGCTTTGAAAGAATCGATCGAAGGCCTGCTCTAACTAAATCATTGCTATCCGCTAATACTAAGTTCACTATTTAGATTGATTTTAAATAAGATTACAAATATATTCTTTTTTTATAAATTAACACGGAATAGAAAGCAAAAAAAAGCCTTTTGAACAGTAACAAAAGGCCTTTAATAAATTTAGCTCAGAAGTTAGATTTTCACTAACCAATTAAAAACGTCATTAGTCTTACCTGCCTTGAGGTCATTTAAAAATTTCTTTATTTTATTAGAAGAAGTTCTTGGTTCTGATGGCACTTCAAACAATTCTTCTCTGAATCCAATTTTAGCAATTGGAGCAATAGTAGCAGCTGTCCCTGCACCAAAAGCATCAGTCAATCTTCCCTCTTTCAGCGCGTTCACCACTTCTTCTACCGTAACTTTTCTTTCAACAACTTTAATACCCAAGTGCTTTGCTACTTGAACAACAGATCGTTTTGTTATCCCCCTTAAAATTGTATCAGAATCCTCAGCTGGCGTCACTAACTCTCCATCAATTTCAAAAACAACATTCATTGTACCTGATTCTTCAATGTATTTATGCTCAACGCCGTCTGTCCATATTAATTGGTCAAAACCTTCTTCATTTCCTTTTTTTGCAGGATATAAAGAGGCTGCATAATTCCCAGCCGTTTTAGCTCTCCCAACTCCACCTGCAGAAGCACGTGTATAAAATTCTTCAATCTTCACATTGACCGGTTTAGAGTAATATACTCCAACAGGACAAGTAAATATTAAAAACTTGTATGTATCTGAAGGTTTAATACCAATAAATTCATCTGAGGCATACATAAAAGGTCTTATGTATAAAGAATAGCCTTCGGCTGTTGGAACCCAAGCACCATCAATTTCAACCAACTTAGTAACCAAATCAACAAAAACTTCTTCAGGAACAACAGGCATACACATTCTTTCGCATGATTCTGCAAATCTCTTTGCATTCATGTCAGGTCTGAAAAGAACCACCTCTCCATTATCTTGCCGAGAAGCTTTCATTCCTTCAAAAATTGATTGTCCGTAATGAATTGCAGAAGTAGCAGGGTGCATATTAATATTTGCAAAAGCTTTAATTTCTGGAGCTTGCCATTTTCCATCTCTATAATTCATTTCCACCATATGATCAGAGAATTCTCTACCAAAAGGTAGGTTATCCCAATCGATGTCATTTACTCTAGACTGTCCTACTTTATTGATACTTAAGGATAGTGTTTCGTTCATAATGGATGCTTTAATTGAGTGCAAAGATACGCTATTTAAAGAAGTATTCCTAGACTTCGACGTTTCAAGAGCAGAAAACTTATTATTATTGAACTCTTATTTTGTTATTTTCGCAGTAGAACTAGTGAATTGAAAAAGGCTAAAGAAATATTAAAGAAATATTGGGGGTTTGATTCTTTCCGGCCTTTACAGGAAGATATCGTAGACTCTGTAATCTATGGTCATGACACGGCTGCCATACTACCAACTGGAGGCGGTAAGTCAATTTGTTTTCAAGTTCCAGGAATGGCCTTAGAGGGCCTAACTCTTGTAATCTCACCACTTATTGGGCTGATGGAAGATCAAGTAACAACCTTACGGAAAAAAGGTATTGACGCTGAAATGATCACAAGCTCAATGACCTATCGTGAAATTGACATCGCCTTGGACAATGCTCGCTTTGGGAATATGAAATTTCTTTACACTTCGCCAGAAAGAATTAAAACACCGCTATTCATCAGCAGATTTAAACTAATGAAAATTGGATTAATTGCAATTGATGAAGCACATTGCATTTCAGAATGGGGACATGATTTCCGACCTGCTTATTGCGAAATCGCAAAACTGAGAGAGCATCACCCACACACACCTTTAATTGCATTAACAGCATCTGCAACACAAAGAGTTAAAAAGGACATTTTTGAATCTCTAGAACTAAAGCATCCTAACGTTTTTGAAGGAGATCTGGAACGTAAAAATTTAAGCTACAACGTAGAATTTACAGAAAATAAACTCCAAACAATAATTGAACTAGTTCAAGCAAAACCAAACGAAACCGGTATTATATACTGTAGAACGCGCAGAAGTGTTAAACATATCGTAACACAATTGAGAGCTCTCAATGTTCCAGCGGGCTTCTATCATGGAGGTTTAAAAATTGAAGACCGAAAGTATATGCTTGACAATTGGCTTAACGGATCTTTAAAAGTCATGGTTGCCACGAATGCATTTGGCATGGGAATCGACAAACCTGATGTGCGCTACGTACTGCATTTTGAGATCCCTAACAACATTGAAGCGTTTTACCAAGAAGCAGGCAGAGCAGGACGCGACAATCAAGAAGCTAAAACTATCGCTTACTATTCATCTGAAGATATTGATTTAATGAAAAATCAGTTTTTAATGAAGTATCCACCTTTGGATAGAGTCAAAACTATTTTTTCAGCGGTATGCAATTTTTTGCAAGTTGCTGTTGGTTCAGGAGATCAAGAATCATATGACTTCGATATACAAACATTTCATAAAAACTTTGGAGTTCCCATCACAGAAACATACTACGCCTTAAAAATCCTCCAATTAAATGAAACAATCAACTTTGATGAAGCCGGATTTCACTCAACTAGATTAAGAATTACTGTTGGCAATTCTACCCTATACAAATTTCAGGTTAGTCATGATAAAATAATGAATTTAGTTGCGCTCCTCACAAGAAGCTACCCAGGAATATTTGACCGATTCATAAACATCAATGAATATGAATTCGCAAAACGATTGAAAATAAGCAGAAAAGAATTAACGAAACAGTTATTATTCCTTGAAGAATACGGTGTAATTGACATCAACTTCCAATCAAATCTACCTAAAATTACACTGACAGGCGAACGTTTACCTGATTCTATGCTGGCAATTTCACCTAGTGCATATTTAAACCGAAAAGCAATTGAAGAGGAAAAATTAAACTCAATGATTCATTTTATCACGAGTAATGATTGTCGTTCAGAATTGATCATAGCTTACTTCAACGGCAATGAAATAGGCCCAGAGGGAAACAAATGCGGTAAATGTGATAATTGCATTCGCCTAAAACAAGTGAATCATAAATTTGAAGATCTCACTGAAATGATCAAGGCTATACTGCCGGGTACTTTAAAAAAGATAATGACGGATTTAAATCTGCCAAAAGAGATCATTGCAAAAGGACTGCATCATTTGATTCTTGAAGAAGAAATAATTTTCAAGACAGATACCTACTCTATTCGAAAAAAAAACAACTAGCTTTTTATATATGTTTTTAAATCATGAACTTCTTTCTGAAGATTTTGTAAAGACTTAGAAACATCGTTACCATCCAATTGCATCTCTGGTAGTTCAGGAGAAATATAATTGACAAATTTCCACATCTCTAAAATGTCATTCGCATTCACCAAATAAGGCTCATAGAAAGGGTTTGTTGAACATAACTGAAACGACTGGTTTGTATCTAAAAGATTATGTACAACTTTAAAAACAACTCCATCATTTTTTGTTACCACAATGCAAGGTGTTCCCTTTCTTATGGACATCCAATTCTGCACAAATTCACCAACTACAAATGATCCATTAACAACAGGAGGCATAGAATCACCTTTTATTGGAAAAGTTCTATACTTTCTATCCCTAGATAGAAAAGGAAGATGGAAAGTTGGTAAAACCTTCAAATAGTCTGGATCAGCATAACCTGAGGTATAACCAGCGCTTGCCTTAACTGAAACTAGTTCGATTAGCTCCTCATTATTCTCATCCACCATCGAAGTTAAAACCCTCAATTTAGAACCTTTCAAATCAGAAAAGATTCCTTTATCGATTATTTCCCATTCAGAATCCGATAACTTTTCAAAATCTTTACGGACAAGGTCATCAATGCTAACTTTGTAAAAATCACTAAATAGAATTAGACTTTCTATATTAGGCTGCGCAACCCCATTTTCATAACCAGAATAAGAACTCCTAGTTAAATTAAGATTCTTTGCCACTTCTTCTTGTGAGAATTTTTTTCTTTTCCTCAGCAATTTGAGATTCGCTCCTACTTCCATAAAATGATTATTATTTTATTACAGGTGCAAAGTACAAGATAATTAATTATTAAGCAAACTTTTGATTAGAATTTAATCTTAATATTATCCGAATTACATTTAACGAACAATATCCTCACCAATCATTTTTGAATAAACCGCAATATACTTAGCGCCGAAAAAAATGATTTGAGAAGAGTAATACACCCAAACCAAAATAATTAGCATTGCTCCCGCAACTCCACCTGAAGCTCCAAAAAAGAAATAAGTTAAATAGTATTTAATCAATAACTGACCAAAATAAAGTAAAATACTCGTTAAAAAAGCTCCACGAAAAGCTGCTTTCCATAAAACCTTTCCGTCGTGAAGAAATTTAAAAATAAAGCTGAAAATGAACATGTTTGTCAAAATGGGCGCAACATGACTAAGAATGAAGGAGAATAAAAAATCGAGCACTTCAACCCCTTTAAATAACTTATTGACTAATGATAACAAAATGGGTTCAGCAAAATAGAGAATAATAAAGAAAAGTGTTATCCCAATAATAAAACCAAGTGAAATCAGTCTTGATAGCACTGTGCTGATTAATAAATTCTTTTTTTCTTTTTTTGAATGTCCGATGTCATAAAACTCATTTATACTGCCTTTCAAAGAGTTAAAAATAACAGTGCACGAAAACATAAGAGCAATAACCCCCATTGTCTCAACCAACCAACTTCCACTTAAAAAATCTACTTCTTTTAAAAAGGCAAGAATTCCACTTGGATCTTTTAATCCAACATTATCCCTAAGCATAAAACCTATTTCCTCAATTACAACTGCTTCTCCGACAAGTTTACCAACAAAAGTAACTGTGAGATACAAAATAGGAACGAGCGCAAGCATTGCGTAATACGCTAGCGCTGCTCCATGCATAAGCGATCGTTCTTGCCCAAACTCAACAAATGTTGATTTTATCATTTTTTTGCGATCCAACCAATTCATCTTATAATTCTTATTTTATTCACTTTAGTCATTCTTTTATTACTAGAAAGAATAATGTCCGTTTTTGTATCTAATTTAAAATAATTCAAAATAGTGAGTCCTGTATCTTCTGACCCCGTGTATTGAACGTTAATGTTTGGGTTATCTAAAGAATATTGGCTTGGTCTAAAAAATATTTTCTCACCGTCAACATCTATTTCATTAACTTCCCCCAATAGCATTCCTTCCTCCATTGTTTTTGGGGAATAATAGACTTCAGAAGTCAAACCTTGTCGTAAAATCTTATTCTTAGAAAGATAAATAATTTCATTCGCAAACCCCATCAATTCTGAACCATCATGGGAAACCATTACTAAAAGCATTTTTCTGATCTTTTGTAGATCTTTTAAATAATGTAAAATTTTGCGTCTCAAGCGCTGATCAATATGCACAAATGGCTCATCCAACAATAAGACTTTTGGTTCTGAAGCTAAGGCACGCGCAATTGCAAGTCTCTGCTGCTCTCCTCCAGATAACATATGAGCCTTTCTAGATCTGATATCACTCAATTCTACAAGTTCCAAATAATCCTCTACCAACTCCAATTGATCTTTTGGATGCCGAGACAACACCTTCTCTTTGACATTTTCATAAACCGTATGGTAAGGTTCTACCGCAAAATCTTGATTAACCAATTGAATCTCATCATAACCGGGCACTAACCTTTGAGATGGACCAATCAATTTTTCTCCATCAATTAAGACTTCCCCTTCGCTTAAATCGACTAGGCCAGACATGGCTTTAAGAAGAGTCGTTTTACCTGCCCCACTTTTACCAATCACACCATAAATCTGATCAAAATGCAGATCTAGGCTGATTTCCTTCAACACCACATTTTCTCTAATTACACTTATTTTATTAAGTCTTAACATTTAGTCGATTAATTCCTTCGGGAATTCTTGAGCAGCAATAAAAACTCCAGGAACGGGGTTTGACATTGGCTCATAATCTTTTATTAAAATTTTTATTGTAAAGTCTGTCGCATTCTTAATTAATTCACAAGAATCAAGAATTGACTCAGAACAGCCTACTTGAAGATTTCCATCTGAAGTTTCGATTTCAAAAACCCTCATCTTAGCAACATCATACGAGAAGGAATTCCCATCAGCATTACTACCCTGCAATACATAAATACTGTTTTCTAATTCCTGAACTCCTAGAACGTTCTTTACATTCAACTCATCTTCCCATTCAAATTTACGATTCATTTCAGACTCTTCGCCATCATGATTGGCATTTGCATGCTCAACGGAGAAATGTTCATTTAATAAGTACAGGTGGATTCTACAATTCATATAAGATGGCTTTTAAGAATGTAAAAGTATCAACTTTAACGAGAATTAAGAAATAACGCACCAAAGAGAAAACGGTTTTATTAGTTTTACACTACAAAGTTGACTAAATGTTAGATTTAAGCTATCGCTCTATATTAAGAATGGCCGTTCCTTTAATGGCATCGACATTCATTCAGTCTATCGTTCTAATTACAGATTCTTTTTTTTTAAGCAGGTATGACGTCATTGCGTTTGATGCAGCTGGTAATGGCGGATTAGTATACATTACTTTAATAATGCTTTTAGTAGGAATGAGTGATGGCTCTCAAATATTAATGGCCCGCAGAATTGGAGAAGGTCACCAAAATTTTCTAGCAAGAATTTTTGGTACTACAATCTTGAATAATTTTTTAATTACGATTATCTTGTTTTCGAGTATCTTCCTATTCATACCGGACTTAATAACGCACTACTCCAAGAATCTAGAGGTTGGTCAAGGACAAATAAATTATATCCAAGTAAGAAGCCTAGGATTGGTTTTTACTTTTATTTCTTTATCGATCAATGCTTATTTCATGGCCATTGGCAAAACTAAGTTGGTTTTTATCAATGCAATATTCATAGCAGTTTCGAACATTGGACTAGATTACTTGCTTATTAATGGTAACTCTGAATTCCCAGAGTTAGGGCTGAAAGGTGCAGCTCTAGCTTCTTCTATAGCAGATGCCATCGGTATGCTTTTCTTAATTACAGCTCTTTACTTTTCCAAAGAACAAAGGGCACACTCTCTATTTAAAAACATTAGCATAAATAAGGAAAGCTTTCAACAACTCTTTAAAATAAGTTCACCTATAATGTTGTCAGGACTTGTTGCATTATCAACGTGGACAGTTTTTTTCGCATGGATAGAGCAAATTGGAACATATGAATTAACGATCTCACAAAATATTCGTTCTTTATATTTCCTTGCTTTTGTTCCAATATGGGGATTTGGTGCAACTACAAAAACTTATATTAGCCAATATGTAGGGAATAAAGATTTTGATTCCATTCCAATAATAATTCGCAAAGTTCAAATATTAACGAGCCTTTCTTTGGTTTTCTTTTTTCATGGTGCAATTTTATACCCGGACTTTATGATTAAATTGGTTAACCCAAATGAATTATACATCATAAAAAGTGTTGAAATTCTTCAATTCGTTTTTGGCTCTGTTATTATATATGGATTAGGTAGTG
The DNA here is from genome assembly GCA_905480145.1 of uncultured Flavobacteriales bacterium. GTDB lineage: Bacteria > Bacteroidota > Bacteroidia > Flavobacteriales_D > Crocinitomicaceae > UBA4466. Next base: position 25,278 of record CAJQPA010000005.1, read on the forward strand.
TCTATTTTCAGACAATTAACGGCAGTGGAAATACGCGCCACAACTTTTATATTGAATTAATATCAGTATTAATATATATACTTTCTGCTTACCTTTTGATTAAAGTATATAAGGTAGAGTTGTTTTGGGTATGGGCGGTTGAATACATCTACTTTTCTACATTAGGAATCTTATCCTATCTATATATAAGACATTATCATTGGCAGAGAAAAGAAATTTAAAAATAATAAAGCATGAGTGAATTAAGTATTGTTTTCATGGGAACTCCAGGTTTTGCCACAGAGATTCTAAGAAAACTTCACAAAGAAGAAGTAAACATCAAAGGTGTAATAACATCCCCTGATAGAAAATCTGGACGCGGACAGAAGGTAAATAAAAGTGATGTTAAAATATTTGCTGAAGAAAACAATCTTCATATCATGCAGCCAACGAACCTCAAAGATCCAGAATTCATTTTGGAACTCAAGGCCCTCAAGGCTGACTTGTTCGTTGTCGTAGCGTTCAGAATGCTTCCAGAAATTGTTTGGGGAATGCCACCAAGAGGCACAATTAATCTTCACGCTTCTATTCTACCTGACTATAGAGGCGCTGCACCAATTAATTGGGCTATAATAAATGGAGAGAAAGAAACAGGAGTAACTTCATTTTTTATCGAAAAAGAAATTGACACAGGAATGATTATCGAAAAAGAAAAATTGTCTATTGGAGAAAACGAAAGCGCCGGAGAACTGCATGATCGACTAATGCATTTGGGAGCAGATGTTATTTACTCTACTTATTTAAAAATAACGAGCGGTAATGTCAAAGCAATTGATCAAGATAACTTAATGAATAAAGAAATAAATCCAGCGCCAAAGATTTTCAAACCAGATTGCAGAATTAACTTTAATCAACCTGTTTACAAAGTTCATAATTTTTGTCGTGGTCTATCTCCCTATCCTGCTTCATGGTGTGTAATTCATAACAATGAAAAAAATGAATCAAAAACGTATAAGTTATTCACTACTGAAAAAACAGGAATAGATTCTAGCAATACAAACGAAATAAAAACGACAGAAGAAGGTATTCTTTTTCCTTGCCTTGACAAATACTTATTAGTGAAAGAAATTCAAATGGAAGGCAAAAGAAAAATGCACTTCAAAGATTTTTTAGCAGGTAACACTCTTGAAAACTGCACTATAGAAGACAATAAACCGGAATGATTCTTAGCGACAAAAACTTTCCGTTCGTCGAAAAGACCTTTAAAATTGCGGATTTTGGGGGTGTTTATCAACAAATTGGCTCACTTTTCCACAATTTATGAGTTTTTTTCCCTAAAACACTTGCCTAGCAAGGAAATTACAATATATTTGTTAGGAACAATTTATTATTAATAAACTAATAACAACAAACTATGAACAAAGCAGAATTAATTGATGCAATGGCATCTAACGCGGGATTATCAAAAGCTGACGCAAAAAGAGCATTAGACGGATTTATTGATGCTACAGGAGTTGCATTAAAGAAAGGTGATAGAATTTCTCTAGTAGGATTCGGATCTTTCTCAGTATCTAACCGTGCTGCTAGAGTTGGACGTAACCCACAAACTGGTAAAGAAATTCAAATCGCTGCTAAAAACGTTGTACGTTTCAAAGCTGGATCTGATTTAGCTGGAAAGGTTAACTAAGAGAAACCAAAAGAATAAAATGAAGGGAGTCTAACGACTCCCTTTTTTTATACTCCAAAATATACTTTTAACTTTGCTGCATGACTATAGATGAAAAAGTATTAGAAGCCTTTTATGACATCATAAATGAAAACAAGCAAGAGAAATTTGACGGTATTTCTTCTGACAGAACCAAATACCTAACAGTTGTAATGGAGAGTATTTCCAAAGAACACAATTCTTCTGCCGTATTAAGAACTTGCGATTGCTTTGGTATTCAAGACTTACACACCATAGAAAAGGGTAATTTCATTCATGAGCCCATGCGAGATATTGCTTTAGGAGCAGGAAATTGGGTTAATCTTCACACCTATTCTCAGGGTGAAAATCCATCAATAGAATGTCTTGATCAATTAAAGAAATCTGGTTATAAAATAGTCGCTACAACTCCCCATACGGAAAAAGACATCAATGATATCGAAATAGACCAGCCAATAGCCTTAGTTTTTGGTACTGAATTGACAGGTATTTCTCAAGAAGTCACTGAAATGGCCGATGAATTAGTTAAAATTCCAATGTATGGATTTACTGAAAGTTTTAACATAAGTGTTTCAGCTGCTGTTGCTCTAAATATACTTCGAAATAAACTAATGAATAGTTCTTTGAATTGGAAACTATCTACTGAAGAACAAATAAAACTTAAAATAGAATGGTGTTCCAAAATAATTAAAGATGGGGATAAGGTTGAAAAAGAGATAAGAAGACGAATCGTTGAGACCGATTAATCCCAAAAAGATATTATATTTGTGAAGCAAATCAATCTAAAAAAATAAATACAACCGAAATATGGGAAGAGGAGACAAAAAATCGAAGAAAGGTAAAAGAACTATGGGATCATACGGCGTTTTAAGAAAACGTAAATCCTCTGCTCCTATCGTTGTCGAAAAACCAAAAGCAAAGAAAAAAGCTACTCCAAAAGCGAAAACTGAAACTGCAGAAAAAGCTCCTGCAAAAAAAGTTGCAGCTAAGAAAGCTCCTGCTACAAAAAAAGTTGCAGCTAAGAAGCCAGCCGTTAAGAAAGCTCCTGCAGCAAAAAAAACTGTTGCGAAAAAAGCTCCTGCGAAAAAAGCTCCTGCTGCTAAAAAAGAAGACTAAGATTACCATATATAAAAGCCGCCTAAATGGCGGCTTTTTTTTTACATAATATTCAATAATTAACATCAATTTGATGAAACATAACTTCGGCGCAGGACCCTGTATTCTTCCAGAATCAGTTTTTAAACAATCTTCCGATGCAATACTTAACTTTAATGGGCTTTCATTGCTAGAAATATCTCATAGAAGTTCTGATTTTGTTGATGTAATGAGCGAAGCTCAAGAATTAGTCAAAAAAGCATTAAACGTTCCCTCTGGTTATACTGTATTATTTCTTCAAGGAGGAGCTTCTCTCGGCTTTACAATTGCAGCATTAAACATGATGCGTGACAATAAAAAAGCTGGATATATAAATACAGGGACATGGGCAAAGGGCGCTATCGCTGAAGGAAAAGCAGTTGGAGTTGACACAAACATATTAGCTTCATCAGAAGATAAAAACTTCAACTATATTCCCAAAAACTTTAATATTGCCGATGATTTAGATTATGTCCATTTCACATCAAATAATACCATTTTTGGGACACAATTTCAGTCAATCATTGATACTGACAGACCTTTAGTTTGCGACATGTCGTCTGACATTTTTTCGAAGCCTGTAGACGTTTCTAAATTTGATTTAATTTATGCAGGTGCTCAAAAAAACTTGGGGCCTGCTGGATCAACTTTATATATTGTAAAAAATGAGATCTTAGGAAAATCAAGCAGTCCATTTATGCCAAAATACATGGATTTAAAAAATCATGTCGACAAAGGTTCAATGCTTAATACGCCTCCTGTTTTTTCAATTTACACTTCGATGCTTAACTTAAGACATTTGATTAAAAATGGCGGCGTAAGCGCTGCTTCAGATAGAAACACGGCTAAAGCAAACTTGTTGTACAACGAAATAGATTCTAACCCACTATTTAAAGCCGCGGTTAAGGGAGAAGATCGTTCGTTAATGAATGCAACGTTTTTACTGAATAACAATAATCATCAAGCTGATTTTGATAATTTATGGAACGATGCTGGAATTGTAGGATTGAAAGGTCATAGATCTGTAGGAGGTTATAGAGCTTCAATGTACAATGCATTAACTATTGAAAGTGTTCAAATTTTGGTCGATATAATGCAAGAATTAGCACGTACAAAAGGATAACTATGAAGATTTTAGCGAATGATGGAATTTCGAATTCTGGTATTAAAGTACTAACTGAATCAGGGTACAGAGTACTTACAGAAAAAGTAAAACAAGAAGATTTAATTCAAACAATTAATGACCAAAACATTGAAATCTTACTAGTTCGAAGTGCTACAACTGCTCGTAAAGATTTGATTGATGCCTGTCCCAATTTAAAGATTATCGGGCGAGGTGGTGTTGGAATGGATAATATTGATGTTCAATATGCGAGAGACAATGGCAGAACTGTTATAAATACGCCTGGCGCTTCTTCCCAATCTGTGGCTGAATTGGTTATGGGACATTTGTTCGCTATTTCTAGATCTTTGCACGGTTCATACAAGAATATGGAAAGCCATGATTTTAAAACTTTGAAAAAAAAATACGGCAAAGGTGTTGAATTGAGAGGTAAAAACTTGACGATAATAGGATTTGGAAGAATTGGGCAAAAACTTGCTCAATATGCGATTGGATCAGGAATGAACGTCACGGCAGTTCATTCTTCAGCACAAAGAATAAATTTGCCTATTGAACTTGGCAATAGCACTGTTGCTTCCGTAGAAATTAATCCTATCAAATCACTTGAAGAAGGAATAAAAAATGCTGATTACATCTCATTACATGTTCCTAAACAAGCTAATGGGTCCGCTGTTTTAGGAGAGAAAGAGTTCGAAATTATGAAAAAAAATGTCAGAATTGTTAATACTGCTAGAGGTGGTGTTATAAACGAAGACGCTCTTTTAGCGGCATTAAGTTCGGGTAAAGTCGCAGCAGTTGCTTTAGATGTTTTTGAAAACGAACCCAATCCCAGAAAAGAGCTATTGAACCACCCTCAAATCGCCTGTACTCCGCACATTGGAGCTGGAACAAATGAAGCTCAAGATAGAATTGGTACTGAATTAGCTAAAACAATCATCTCCCATTTAGGAGAGTTTTAACGTATAAACAATGACTAAAATAAGTACATTTAAGGCTTTACGTCCCGCTAGGGATAAAGCACACTTAGTCAGTGCTTTGCCAATTTACACTTATAAAAAAAAGGTTTTAAACGCAATACTTGCGGATAATCCATATTCGTTTCTACACATCGTTAATCCAGAGTTTGGACCAATATTCACGCTTCAAAACTCACCTGAAAGATTCAATTTAATCAAGAAGACTTACGATGATTTTATCAATAAAGGAACTCTTATCCAGGAAAATGACTCCAAAATTTATTTGTATCGTCAAACAAAGCAGGATCATGAATATACAGGAATCATTGCCGGAGCATCAATTGCAGAATATTTGAATAAAAAAATTAAAGTACATGAAGCAACAATTACTAATAGAGAAGAGATGTTTACCAACTATCTTAATACTGTTGGATATAACGCTGAACCTGTTCTACTAACCTATTCAGATAAAGAAAATAAAATTGACTCACAATTTACTTCTATCATGGCTAAACGGCCAGAATATGAATTTGCTACAATTGATGAGCTCAAGCATGAATTATGGATACTGACAAATCAAGAACAAAAGTCAATACAAAAATCTTTTGATTCTCTAGAACATGTTTATATCGCCGATGGTCATCATAGAACAGCTTCTTCTGTTGGATTGTCAATACTAAGGTCAAACAATAATGAAAAACGATTTAAAAATGATGAAGCATTTTTAGCATTTTTCATTAATGAGTCTAGAATTCACATACATGAATTCAATCGAATCATTAGAAATTTAAATGGCCATACAAAAGAGCAAATTTTAGATCTTCTTCAGGTTAATTTTGATATAAAACCAATTTCAGAAGCGAAAAAACCTTCAAGGCAGCATGAACTTACAATGTTTATTGAGAATGATTGGTTTGTTTTGTGTTGTAAACCAAAAATAATCAATTCTCAGCACCCTGTAAAATCAATAGACACACAAATATTAACTGACTATGTCTTAACTCCAATTCTCAACATTGAAGATCTTAAAAACAGCAAAGACATTGATTTTTTAAGTGGTGACATATCTCTAGAAGATTTTCAAGAAGAAATTCATAAAAAGGATTTTAAAATTGGATTTGTTCTCTACCCTCTTAACATCGAAGACATAAAGAAAGTTGCTGATAACGAGATGATAATGCCTCCAAAGTCAACATGGATTGAACCAAAATTAAGAAGTGGACTTACTATCTATAGCCTAAACGAATGATTAAAGAAAACTTAAAAAACATAAAAGCAGTAATGCCTTCTAGCGTATCACTGGTTGCCGTTTCTAAAACAAAACCAAATGACGCTATTCTTGAAGCATACAATGCTGGTCAAAGAATTTTTGGCGAAAACAAAGTTCAAGAACTAACACAAAAACAATTAGATTTGCCTGAAGATATTGAATGGCATTTCATTGGTCATCTGCAATCCAAGAAAGTTAAGTCTATTGCCCCTTTTGTTTCCTTGATTCATGCGGTCGATAGCATTAAATTATTAACTGAAATCAATAAGCAAGCATTAAAGAACAACCGAACAATAAATTGCTTATTACAATTTCATATTGCTACAGAACAATCAAAATTCGGACTTACTTTTGAAGAAGTAAGAGAAATTCTGGAATCTGATGCTTTTGTTGAGCTACAAAACATCTCAATAACTGGCGTCATGGGAATGGCAACATTTACAGAAAATGAAAATCAAGTCAGAGAAGAATTTCAAGCTTTAGAAAATTATTTCAATGTACTAAAAAGTCATTATTTTAAATTTAATGACAACTTCGAACACATCTCTATGGGGATGAGTGGAGATTTTCAAATTGCTATCGAAGAAGGAAGCACTATGGTTAGAATAGGAAGTTCAATTTTTGGTTCACGATGAGATACTTAAGTCTTTTATTAACAGCTTTTTGCATTGTAAATTACACTTTCTCACAAAAGACTGAAAATGAAATTGTAGAAATTAGAAAAGACCATAAACTATTGCTTCTAGACTCTACTCAGAACATGCTAACTTCTCAAGAAATTGCAAATTTCAATGGGCTAGATTACTTTGAGTTCGATTCAGAATTTCAAATTGAAGCAAAGTTCAAAAAGAAAAAAGGCAAGAAATTTGAGATGGCTACTTCTACGGACCGAAAACCTTTCTATAGAAGATATGGATACCTATATTTCACAATTGATGGAGTTGATTGTAAATTGGAGGTCTACCAAAATATTGCTTTGAAAAGAAATCCAGAGTACAAAAACTATTTATTCATACCATTTAAGGATGGAACTTCTGCTCTTACTACCTATGGTGGCGGACGATTCATGGACGTAGAGCGAACAAAAGAAAAAACAATTCTAATAGATTTCAATCTAGCATACAACCCTTATTGCGTCTATTCATATAGATACTCATGCCCTATTCCTCCTAAATGCAATACTCTCAAAGTAGACATTAGAGCCGGGGAAAAAACACCAATAGGTCATTAAGCTGAAACTATTTTTAGTTTATTACTTATATTTGATATTAAGAACAACATTATGAAGAAATTACTTTACCTATTCCTATTCACCTTTTATATAAGTAGCGCATTTGCCCAACCCTATAAAACGATTAAGAAATATAAGCCCTATGATTGGATGGTTGGAGTTAGCTGGAGTGTAGTTGAAGATGACGGAAGTCCTTTTTCTGGTATTTTTAATGTTGCAAGCAGCTGGAATTATTTATTCTACCCAACAAGAATAAGTGTAGATAGATACTTAAAAAGTGGATGGAGCGTCGAAGCTGTCGTTACATACAATACTTATTTACCAGGTAAAATGGTCAACGGAAAACTCGATGCTTCTGGAATATTTTTATCTGGAGACATAAATTCAAAGTATAGTTTTACTAACTTGTATGTTCCAAAATTAAAATGGTTTGATCCATATGTAAATATGGGCCTAGGTTATACATTTAGAGCAGGTGCTAATACTTCTATCCACACTCCTACTTTGAACCTGGGTATAGGAATGAATTTTTGGATTTATAAAGGTTTTGGAATACAGTTGCATTCGAATGCTAAACTAGGTGTAGCAATGCCTTTAATCAAAACAAGTACAAATTACTTGCAACATTCTGCAGGAATCGTCTATAGATGGAAAAAAGGTGGGAGATCTAAAAATCCTTCTGACAAAAAACGCTATAAATGGACCAAAGATAATCAGCGTCATAAACCGAACAAAGGGCATTAATCAAGTAATTTATTTAAGTCAAATAACGTGGGACAAAAATTCATTGAAATTAAGGGTGCGAGAATGCACAACTTAAAAAACATTGATGTAAAGATTGCTCACGGAAAACTTACCGTTATTACGGGACTGTCTGGCTCTGGTAAATCATCACTCGCATTTGATACGCTCTTTGCCGAAGGTCAACGAAGATATATAGAAAGTCTTTCCTCCTATGCTCGACAATTCCTAGGGAAATTAAATAAACCTGAAGCTGACTATATTAAAGGCATTGCTCCGGCTATTGCAATCGAGCAAAAAGTCACTTCGAATAACCCAAGATCTACGGTTGGAACAAGCACTGAGATATACGATTACTTTAAAGTTCTATTTTCAAGAATTGGTAAAACCTTTTCTCCTATATCTGGTAAACAAGTTAAGAAAGATAAAGTATCCGATGTTATTGATTTTCTTCAAGACCAAAAAAGTGGTTCGCGTCAGTTAATATTGGCACCGCAAGAGGGATTTAAAAAATATGGGGCTGAACGTCAATTGGAAATTTTAAAGAAACAAGGATATGTTCGTTTGTTCTTAAATCAAGATTTTCTATTAATTGACGACCTTCTAAAAGAAACACCAAAAAACATTAATAAAGCTTTTCTTGTTATCGACAGAATTGCAGTTGATTTCTCAGATGAAGATAATTTATCAAGATATGGCGATTCAATTGCGCTAGCTTTTGCCGAGGGCAGTGGAGTTTGTATAATTCATTCTTTGGAATCAAAAATAGAAACTAAATTTTCTAACAAATTCGAACTAGACGGCATCGAATTTCAAGAACCGAATGAACATTTCTTCACATTCAACAACCCATTTGGAGCATGTAAAAAATGTGAAGGATATGGAATGGTGATTGGTATTGATCCAAACCTGGTCATTCCAAATAAGAATTTGAGTCTATTTGAAGGGGCTGTATCTCCATGGAAAGGTGAAAAAATGAGTCGATACAAGGATCAGTTTATTGATAAAGCAAACGACTTCCCTATCCATAGACCCATAAACGAATTAACGTCTGAGCAGCTGGATACACTTTGGAATGGAGGAAAGGGTATTAAAGGAATTAATCAATTCTTTACGTTTGTAGAAAGTAAGTCCTATAAAATTCAATATCGGGTTCTATTGTCTCGCTACAGAGGTAAAACGGATTGCCATGAGTGCAAAGGTGTTCGACTAAGAAAAGATGCAGGAAACGTTAAAATTGAAGGGAAATCAATATTTGACGCAGTATTAATGCCTATTGAAGAATCTTTACTATTCTTTCACTCTCTTAAACCTGGCAAACATGAAGCTCAAATAATAAAACGAATCCTACCTGAAATCACTAGCAGGTTAGAATTTCTTCAAGAGGTTGGACTAGGATACTTAACTTTGAATCGAGCTTCGAATTCATTATCCGGTGGTGAATCTCAACGAATACATCTCGCAACATCATTGGGAAGTAGTTTGGTTGGAGCCATGTATATTTTAGATGAACCCTCAATTGGTTTGCACTCGAAGGATACAAAAAAACTCATCAATGTGCTACTTTCTCTCAGAGATTTAGGAAATACTGTGATCGTAGTGGAGCATGAAGAAGACATGATGCAAGCTGCTGATCAAATAATTGATATTGGTCCAAAAGCTGGATTATACGGTGGAGAAATAGTTTTTCAAGGAGTTCATAAAGATTTAATTAAAGCTTCGAAAAGCCTTACTGCAAAATATTTAACCGGGACCGAGCAAATTCCAGTTCCGCAGAAAAGAAGAAAGACTAAGAATAAATTAACGATTAACGGTGCTAGACAGCACAATTTGAAAAATTTAAATGTAGATTTCCCATTGCATAGTCTAGTATGCGTAACGGGAGTAAGTGGTTCTGGGAAATCAACATTGGTGAAAGATATTCTTCTCCCAGCTGTAAAAAAACACTTGGGAATATACGGTGACAAGCAAGGAGAGTATAAATCATTCTCTGGAGATATGACCCATGTCAAGGCCATTGAATTTGTAAATCAAAACCCAATTGGTAAATCCTCTAGAAGTAATCCAATTACATATGTAAAGGCCTTTGATGACATAAGGGAACTCTTCTCTCGCCAGCCGTTATCAAAAGTTAGAGCATATAAACCAGGTTTTTTTAGTTTCAATGTTGACGGAGGAAGATGTGAAGTTTGTGAAGGTGAAGGAGATATTTCAGTGAGCATGCAGTTTATGGCTGATGTCCATTTGGTGTGTGATCAATGTCAAGGTTCACGATACAAATCAGAAACTTTAGAAATAAAATATAGAGAAAAATCCATAGCTGACATCCTAGAAATGGACATTGAATCAGGCCTTAAGTTTTTTAAGGAAGGTACTGACAGAATTGAATTGAAAATTGCAGCAAAGATTGAACCCTTGGTGAAAGTTGGTCTAGGATATCTGAAAATTGGCCAAGCCTCAAATACACTGAGTGGCGGTGAAGCACAAAGGATTAAATTGGCTTCATTCTTGTCAAAAGGAATCAGCAGTCCATCTACTCTATTTATTTTTGATGAACCGACAACCGGTTTGCACTTTCATGATGTTAGAAAATTGCTTATTGCGTTTGATGAATTAATTAACATTGGTCATTCTATAATAGTTATTGAACATAATTTGGATGTCATTAAATGTGCCGATCATATTATTGACATAGGACCAGAAGGAGGAAACAAAGGTGGAGAAATAGTCTTTGAAGGAACACCCGAAGAAATTATTCTATCTAAAGAAAGCGCAACAGGAGAATTCTTAAAAGAGAAACTTACGGTTAAATAATTAGAATGAATCCTTTTGTAATTCGATCCTACTCAGCAAAAGACTTTAAGCAAGTAGTTATTCTGTTCCGAGCGAATACACCTGAATTCTTTTCCACCCAAGAAGAATCTGATCTTATTCAATACCTCAAAAATGAAACGGAAGATTACTTCGTCATAGAAAAAGAAAACCAAGTAATTGGAAGTGGAGGAATAAATTATTCCAATCAAAACTCAATCGGAATCATCAGTTGGGATATAATAGACCCAAAGCATCAAGGGTTGGGTATTGGGCTACTGCTGCTCAATCATAGATTGCACCTACTTAAAAATAAAAGTTCAATTCAAAAAATTATCGTTAGAACCTCACAAGTAGTATTTCCTTTCTACGAAAAAGCCGGTTTTGAATTAATAGAAGTGAAAACTGATTATTGGGCAAAGGGTTTCGATCTATACTTAATGGAAATCAATTCATAACACTTTTTTTCTCATGGTCGATGCCTTAGCGATTAAAAAAATAGCTGTCCAATAAGTTGTCATAACAACCAGTTTTGACAATTCAAAACTGTAGACAAATTTATTAAGAGCTATTATACTATCAGAAATCATAAATAATAAAGCACCCAAAAGAATATACAAAAATGGCTTTTTCTTTTTCCATATATACAAACCTGCACCTTGCCACGCCATTAGTGCGATGCAAATAACATAGACCAATACTGGCAGTGCAAGTGATCCAAGATTTGGGTAAAGGAATGCATAGAACATTCCACCAAACAATAGAAGTAGAACAAACGGTTTAAAATAATTCTTAAATCCGTCAATTTTCACAAAACTTATTATGAAAAGTATGTGTGCGACTAAAAATGCTAATAATCCGTAAACGAAAAAAGTATCTTTCATCAAAAGAATATCTCCTAACAAACAAAAAAACAAACCGTAAATAGTCATTTTTAGAATTTCTTTCTCACTTCTGTGTCCATGGATAAGAGCGAATAATAAAATTAATACTGTCGTAATTGGTTTAAGGAAATAATACAAAAAATCATGCTCGAAATAATAAGATAAAATGGCACCTGCTCCACTTAACAAGATTATAATAGCATGTACTTTCTTAAAGAGCATTTCTACTTGATGTTTTCGGACTTAGCAATAATTGCAGATACTGTAACATCACTTGTAACATTGACAACAGTTCGGCACATATCTAGGACTCTATCCACTGGAAGAACAATTGCGATCCACAGCGGATTTAAGCCTATAGAATCCAAAACAATCATTAGCATGATAAGACCTGCACTCGGAACTGCTGCAGCGCCTATAGATGCCATAGTTGCAGTCGCTACAATTCCTAACTGTTGCAATAAAGTTAAGTCTACATCATGGTATTGAGCTAAGAATATTACCGCAATTGCCTGATACAAAGAAGTTCCATCCATATTGACAGTTGCACCAATGGGTAACACAAAATCGGTTACTTTTTCAGGTATCTTTAAATTATCATTTGCACACTCAATTGTAACTGGCAAAGTCGCAGCACTAGAGCTTGTTGAAAAAGCTAAAAATTGCGCCGGACTAAGACCTCTAAAGAAAGTTGAATATTTAATTCTAACGCCAAAAAACCTAAGTAAAAGAGGATAAAATCCGAACAACATTAGCATAAGCCCACTAAACACGAGTAAAGTGTAATAACTCAATGCAACAAATATATCAACCAATTCATCCAATGTATCAGCAGATTTAGCTAGAATACCAGCCATCAAGCAAAAGACAAAAAATGGAGCGTAATCCATAATGATATGAACCATTTTTACGAAGATATCATTCATATTTTGAAAGAAAACATTAACTGATTCAGTTTTTTCCTTTGGCAGTAAGATCATTGCTATTCCAAAGAACAAGGCGAAAAAAATAACCTGAAGCATGAGTTTTCCATTACCCAAAGCTTGAATTAAATTACTTGGGACCATATCAATCAATGGCTGCAAAGGACCTTTTTTCTTATTCGCGTTTTTTGATTCATTTTTCATTGCGGCTTTCTGATATTCATCAGTGGACATATCTGAACTTATTTTTGCTCTGATATCATTTATTTTATCCAATGAAACAGTTGCCATCAGATTACGCCCATCTTTAATTTCAATAGCGTTATCTGCCGCCCAAACCTCGTATTCCAATCGATGATTTAATTTCGTATCTTCATTACTTTGTATTCCAGGCCCAAAAAAGTTAACCAATAAAAGTCCAACAGAAACAGAAAAAACAGTGGTAATTAAATACATTCCTAAAGTCTTTGCCCCCATTCTACCCAATTTTGATGGGTCCCCCAATCCAGCAACTCCAGTAATGATAGAAAACAGAACTAAAGGAACTGCAATAAATTTCAAAATATTGATAAAGATTGTTCCAAATGGATCAATCCAATCAGCGGTAAACTGATTCCATCCCATAGCTCCAGAAAGGATAGACCACAGAATACCAAGTACCATTGCTATTAATATTTTCCAATGAAGCGCTAATTTTCTCATGGTGTGAAGTTAAAAAGAAATTGCATAATTAATAATTATCATTCCTTGTTGTTATGTTTTAATTTTTTACGTATTATTGTACCATCGATTAACGATTTCGATTGCATTTCGCAAAAACAATTTCCCAAAAAAAACAATTATCAATTTTCTAAATAACTTAGAAATTTAATTTTCATCTTTTATTATCTATATGGATAAGTCTGAATTACAAAGTAAAAAATTACCGGAATTAAGAGAATTAGCAAAAGCTATCGGTGTTGACGGAGCTGAAACCTTAAAGAAAGCCGATTTAGTGGATCAAATTATCGGTCAACCATCAAGCGAAACTTCTGCTGAGGATAAGCCAAAGAAAAAACGTATCCGTAAGCGAGTAATTTCTGAGGAAGGTGAAAAAGAAACTAAGGATTTGTTTAGCGAACCTAAAATTGAGGCACGTGATGTGAAAACAGAAACGAAAAGTGAGAAAGAAACTCAAGCTGAAAAAGCAGTTGGAATTCTTGAAAACGCTGCAAATAAAAATAAAGAAAGAGACGTTAAAAGATCTTCAAATGATTCAAAGAAAAACGAATCAAGAGAGTCTAAGCATTCTAAGTCTGAAGTAAAAAAAGACGATAATAGAAAGCCACACGATCGCTCAAACACTCAAAAACAAGGCGAACAACGCCATCAACATAAGAATCAACGGAACAGCAACCCTAACGCTAATACAAATAGCAATAATAATACTCGCAACAAAAACAAGCCTACGAAAGATGAGGAAACTTATAACCTAGTTGGTATTGTTTCAGCAGAAGGTGTTTTGGAGGTTATGCAAGATGGATATGGTTTTTTAAGGTCTTCGGATTACAACTACCTGTCTTCTCCTGATGATGTTTACGTTTCTCAAAGTCAAGTCAAATTATTTGGATTGAAAACTGGAGATACAGTTGTAGGAACTATTCGTCCTCCGAGAGAAGGAGAAAAATTCTTCCCATTAGTGAAAGTTGATTCAATCAATGGACGTGACCCATCATACATTCGTGATAGAGTTCCTTTCCAATACTTGACTCCTTTATTTCCTGATGAAAAATTTAAATTAACAGGACACTCGCAAGAAACACTTTCTACGAGAGTTATGGATCTATTTGCCCCAATTGGTAAAGGTCAACGTGGTATGATTGTCGCACAGCCTAAAACGGGTAAGACAATGTTACTTAAGGACGTTGCCAATGCCATTGCAGCAAATCACCCTGAAACATATTTAATTGTATTACTTATTGATGAACGACCTGAGGAGGTTACAGATATGGCACGATCAGTAAATGCAGAGGTTATTGCTTCTACATTTGATGAACCAGCAGATCGTCATGTAAAAGTGGCAAACATGGTACTTGAGAAAGCGAAGAGAATGGTTGAATGTGGACATGACGTTTGTATCCTTCTAGATTCTATAACTCGTTTAGCAAGAGCTTACAATACAGTATCTCCGGCTTCAGGAAAAGTACTTTCTGGTGGTGTTGATGCGAATGCACTTCACAAACCAAAACGATTCTTTGGGGCAGCTCGTAAGATTGAAAATGGTGGTTCTCTATCTATCCTTGCAACAGCCTTGACAGAAACAGGATCTAAAATGGATGAAGTTATTTTTGAAGAATTTAAAGGTACTGGTAACATGGAACTTCAATTGGATCGTAAGATTTCAAACAGAAGAATCTACCCGGCCATTGATATAACTTCTTCTGGTACACGTCGGGAAGATCTATTAATTGACAAAGAAGAACTTCAAAGAATTTGGTTGATCCGTAAATTTATTGCGGACATGAATCCTGTAGAAGCTATGGAGTTTATGAAGGATAGAATTAGCGGTACAAAATCAAATCAAGAGTTCTTGGCAACAATGAACGGATAAATAGGCCCACATGCGAATTACTGTTAAAATAGGATTGTTGTTTGCCGCTATATGGATAGCGATTAAAATGATATTTTTTATGACTGGATTAACTGGAGACAGCATTCAGACATCAGCCATGATTAATATACTTTGCTTACTCCTTTCTATTTCAGTAGGTTTATACCTTGTCAAACTAAGAGCTACAGAAGAAACTTCATTAATGACAGACATTAAAAATGGAATGACTTCCGGTGTACCATATATATTGGTTGTAAGCATTTTTATGTACATTTTTTATGCTGAAATTAACCCGGAATTCATTTCTCATTTAAGAGCCGAAAAAGTTCAAGCGATGAAAACTAGATTGGATGACCCAGCAACTTTAGCTCGATTAAAATCTGAAAACGCTGATTTTGAAGTTATGTCGAAAGAGCAGATTTTTGAGAGAATGAAACAAGGGCCAGAGAATACGATTAATGCGAAGTCCACATCAGTATTGAACTTATTAGCACTTCTCCTCTTAGCCACCATGAATAGTATATTTGTAGCGGTGATTTATAGAAAGGTTGTTTTCATCCCCAGAAGTTGAAGCCCCTGAGTTTTAATCAATCGTTTATTCTTGAAATTATAAATATACTTTAACGTCTATTTTTTCGTTATCTTGAAACGCTAATGCTTCCAAAAAATAAACTTTATGAGAAACCTACTAATAATTTTAATAGTTGCTATTGCTCCAATATCAGCATGTAAGAAAAAAGGATGTACGAACCCTCTTGCAACAAATTATAATGAGAGTGCTGCAAAGGATGATGGAAGTTGTATCGTTGAGAC
This sequence comes from uncultured Flavobacteriales bacterium, assembly GCA_905480145.1. Classification (GTDB taxonomy): domain Bacteria; phylum Bacteroidota; class Bacteroidia; order Flavobacteriales_D; family Crocinitomicaceae; genus UBA4466. The sequence goes on from CAJQPA010000005.1 coordinate 41,438, forward strand.
ACCAACTACGTCAGGCCCGAAATTGATTATTAAACTACATTTTGACTCATTAGCTCCTCGATTGAATAATTTTGGTAATCCTGCAACAATTCCTACTGGAAATTCAACTCAATCTCCTAGATTTCATGGAATGAGTGCTCATTATATTGAACTAGCGCAGTCTCCTACAACACAACTCGGAGCAGGTGAAATAATTTATAAAGGTGCAGAGACGACTGCTGGTGGTTCTAATGCTGTAGCTTTTGATCAAGCTATCACTAAAGGAGACAACGAAGTTTTTGTAGAAATACCACTGAGTGAATTAACAGCCGATACATACAATTGGATCCGTGTATCTTTGACTTATCAGAACTTTGACATAAACTATAGAGCTTCTGGTTTCGACTTAACAGGACGATTAGCCTCATTTGTGGGTTTCAACAATTTCATAACATCCCATACGGTTGAATCCCAAAGTGTCAGTGTTAACGCTAACAAGCTACAAGGATATTGGGCATTCGAAACTTTAGGACAAATCTCTGAAGGAGATGCTCCTGGAACGACAGTTCCTAATCCATTATCAGCGACCTCCCCTATTCCTGCCGGGTCATGTGTAGTTACAGGAGATTTTGATGTTCCATTTGTATTTACTGGTAACGAAACTGAAGATATCATTTTAACACTAAATCTTTCTACAAACCAAAGTTTCGAATGGACTGATGCTAATCAAAACGGAATTTTCGAACCATTAGATGGTGATGTAGTTGTTGACATGGGTTTAAGAGGAATCGACCCGGTAATACAGTAGATTGGTTCTTTTGAGAATAATGTAAGATTCCTTATCTTTGCATTTTATTCATCGTAATTAATTATTGATATAGCATGCAACTGTATAATAAACTAAGCGCGATAGAGAGAGCTGAAATGATTGATCAAGCTGGCGAAAAGCGTTTGACAATCTCTTTCTATCAGTACCATAACATTGGAAACCCACAAGTATTTCGAGACAGTCTTTTTATCGCTTGGAATGATTTAGGAGTTTTGGGAAGAACTTATGTTTCCCAAGAAGGAATCAACGCCCAAATTTCTGTTTCAGCTTTGAGATTCAACGAATTCAAAACTCATTTAGATTCTATTACGTTTTTAGAAAATGTTAGGTTAAATATTGCAGTTGAGCAAGACAACAAGTCATTCTTAAAACTAAAAGTTAAAGTCAGAGAAAAAATTGTAGCTGATGGCCTTGAAGATAAAAGCTTCGATGTAACAGATATTGGCACGCATTTAAAGGCAAAAGAATTTAATGAAATCATAGCTCAAGAAAATACGATCCTTGTGGATATGCGTAACCATTATGAAAGTGAAATTGGTCATTTTGATGGTGCTATAACTCCTGACGTAGATACTTTTAGAGATTCTCTAGATATTATTGAAAAAGATTTAAAAGAGCATAAGGAAGATAAAAACCTTGTGATGTATTGCACAGGAGGAATTCGATGTGAAAAAGCAAGTGCATACTACAAACACAAAGGATTCAAAAATGTCTTCCAACTGGAAGGTGGAATCATAGAATACACAAGACAAGTAAAAGAAGATAACCTAGAGAATAAGTTTAAAGGGAAAAATTTCGTTTTTGATCACAGACGAAGTGAACGAATTTCAGATGACGTTATCTCCGTTTGTCATCAATGTGGAGAAGCAAATGATGACCATGTCAATTGTGCTAACGAAGCTTGTCACCTACTTTTCATTCAGTGCCCATCTTGCCAATCTAAAATGGATTTATGTTGTTCTAGCGAATGCCAAGAGGTAAATGCTCTTCCTTTTGAAGAACAAAAAGAATTGAGACGGGGGAAAAATGAAAGCAATAAGATTTTTAAAAAGGGACGTTCGGAGAAATTAAAATTCAAAGCTTAAAATTGAAAGCTGAGGCTTCATCTACCCCAATCGTTTTAATACAACAAAGCTAAATTCTTGTTCTGTATTGAATGGAGTTGAATGTAATTCTTGAAAAGAATTTTCAAGACTGAAATCACCAGAAAACAATTCTGCTAATTCTTGAATACTGTATTTAGAAATAGCTATTCCACTGCATTTATCTGGACCATTTTCTGAAAAAGTTCCTATTATCAAATGGCCTCCAGGTTTTATAAAATTTTTAACTAATAATTTGTATCTCTCAATTTGATCTTGCTCTGTTAAGAAATGAAAAACTGCTCGGTCATGCCATATCTCAAACTGATTGTTTGTCTCAAATTCAATAATATCGGAAACAATAAAATTGACGGTTGATCCTTTTAATCCTAACCTTTTTTTTGCTTTTTTAATGGCATATGAAGAAATATCCAAGACAGATAAATCACGAAAACCTAACTCTAAAAGATTGTCAACCAACATACTATCCCCTCCTCCAACATCAATAATATTAGAGTTAGAGGTTGAGGCAGCATGCTTAATTAATTTTAACGAAGTCTCAGGTATTGGTTGATACCAAGAAACTTCGTTTATTTTTTTGGTGGAATATATGTTATTCCAATGTTCTTTTTTATTCATATTTTATTTAGCGAATAGCGTTATTCCATTACACCTAAAGCGCATCTTAATTTCACAAAATAGAAATTAGTTTTACTTTATGCTCATAAAAATTAGATGAAAAATATGAATAACCAAATAGAAAAGGGCGTTCTCTAATTATAACTTACATTCTGCCAAGCTCCAGCATTGTGAGCCGTTATTCCGTTTCTTTCCAATAAGCCTTTTGCGCTTCCTGCTCTGCCTCCTGACATACATACCAGAATTACTTCTTTACCTTTTAGTTTTTCTACATGAGCACCAATTGTCTGCAAAGGCACATTCATGCTTCCTTTCGCATTTCCTGATTTAAATTCTTCTTTTGAACGAACGTCGACAACTACTGCCCCGTTATTAATTTTTTCTCTGTAATCCATTGTTCCTTGTTTAAAAATTGATGTTAATTTATTTAGTATTCCCATTGTTATATATTGATTATTATTTCTTTTTTTTATAAGTCACATATGCTGTCAGTTGTCGGAATATTTGCATTCTTAATAGCCCCAAAGCCTTCCTGGATATCAATAATATTATGAACTCCTCGTGATTTTAGGATTGACGAAGCAATCATAGATCGATAACCGCCTGCGCAGTGTATATAATTATCTTCTTGCTTGCTAAAACTAGATAGCGTCGTATTTATTTCAGTCAAAGGAACATTGATAGCTGAAATAATATGTCCATTGTCATGCTCTGATTGCTTTCTGACATCTATGATTTTAAGACTTTTCTTCCTGCTCATAATTTCCGAAAGCTCAGAAGCGCTTATATTTTCGACATTGTCAACTTCATTGCCGTAATTTTCCCAAGCGTTTATTCCTCCGGCCAAATAACCAAGTACATTATCGAATCCGACACGCGCTAATCGAGTGATTACCTCCACTATTCTATCTTCCTCAGAAACAATTAAGATAGGTTGTTTCACATCTTTAATCATCGCCCCCACCCAAGGAGCAAATCCACCATCGATACCTATAAAAATAGATCCAGGAATGTGTGACTTAGCAAATTCATCTTGATGACGCGTATCAAGAATTAACGCATCACTGTCATTGGAAATTTTTTCAAAGTCTAATGGAGTGTAACCTAATTGACCTTGCTTTAGAACATCATCAATATCTTTATAGCCCTTTTTATTGAGCAATACATTCAATGGAAAGTATGCCGGAGGAGGTAACAAACCATCAGTAACTTCAGCTACAAATTCTTGCTTTGTCATATTCGCTCTTAAAGCATAATTGTTTGCTTTTTCAGAACCGATAGTACCAACAGTCTCTGAGCTCATTCTTTTCCCACAAGCACTTCCAGCGCCATGTCCTGGATAAACTTTGGTAGAATCAGGGAGAGGCATTATTTTAGACCTTAAACTATCAAATAATATTTCGGACAAATCTTCTTGCGTCATTGAAGCTGATTTCTGAGCCAAATCTGGTCTTCCTACATCTCCTAAAAACAAAGTATCTCCGGTGAAAACCGCATGTTCTTCTTGATTTTCATCAATTAATAAGTAGGACGTACTTTCCATCGTATGACCTGGAGTATGAAGTACTCTAATTTTTATATTACCTAGTATAAATTCTTGATTGTCTTTTGCAATTATACAATCAAATTCAGTTTCTGCATTTGGACCATAAACAATATCAGCTCCTGTTTTTTTTCCTAAAGTTACATGGCCACTTACAAAGTCAGCATGAAAATGAGTTTCAAAAACATACTTAATTTTTGAAGCATTCTTATTTGCCATGTCTATGTATGGCTGAACTTCTCTTAATGGATCGATAATGGCAACTTCCCCTTCACTCTCTATGTAATATGCCCCATGCGAAAGACACCCTGTATATATTTGTTCTACTATCATTGTAATGTTTTATACAACAAATTTAACTGATCATCTTCTATTAAATAGTAACAAAAGTTACACATAGAAGAATTTCATTCCAATAGAAGTACGGAATAGATAATGTATATATTGTAACTAACAATCACTTTATGACAATTAGGACCCACAGAAATATGATGAATGTTAGGTCTTACTTAAAAAGTGGATAACAGCAGAAACTGACTATACTCTATACAAATCATTAAAGATTTTAGAATTCTAAGACTTCTAATTTGTTTCTAGACAATTCAATTTTCCCTTCTTTCTCAAGCGCTTTAAGAAGTCTAGATATAACGACTCTAGAAGTGTTTAAGTCATATGCAATATCTTGATGCGTAATCTCAATTAACGCTGATTTATTGACGACTACTTTATTCTTGAGATACTTATAAAGTCTATCATGCAGGTTAACAAAGGCCAAATTGTCTATTGCTTCGAGTAATTCATTGAATCGGTTGTTATAACTTTCGAAAACAAAGGAAGTCCAACTTTTGTATTTTTTCATCCATATTGACATATACTCCACTGGAATTAGAAAAAGAACGCTGTTTTTCTCTGCAATCGCTTTAATTTCACTTTTTGACTTACCAATACAGCAATTCATGGTCATTGAACAGCTATCTCCAATTTCAAGAAAATACAATAACAATTCATCTCCTTCTTTATCTTGTCTTAGAATTTTGATTGCACCGTCCAGTAGCAAGGGCATGTGCGTTACATCTTGCCCGTATTCTATGAGAACATCTCCTTCAGCCACATTAATTTTGTGACCAACTTTTTCTATTTCATTGATTAATTCATCTTCGAAAATGTATCCATAACTTTCAGTCAATTCTTTCCTCATTGCACTTTGATTTATTCTAAATTAGTTATTTAAAGGAACAGATAGAAACTTCATTGTAATTACTTTTCAATTAATTTTCTTTTGCGTAAACTATATAAATTGTATTTTTAATTAATGAGGTTGTTTGCAGTATTAATTGGAATTTTATTTTTGTCAAGCTGCTCTTATTATCGGTTTAGGTCAGTCAACTTGGTCAAAGTGAATTCTGAGAAAGCTTATATACATTCCGAAGAATTACACGATCACGACGTTTTTATAAGAGTAAACAAAGGCGCTGCCTCGCACGATTCAGTTATTACGGTTTCCGACGTTACATTTAGTGATGATAGCATTCATTTTTCATTAGACTCTGTTCCAATATTTGCAGCTCATGAAAATTATTATAATAAGGGCCTGGATAAGCTTAACAACTCCAGAAAAAAAATGAAAGTAAACGAAAAAAAATATTCAGGTGAATTGGACTTCGTGAATCAAATTCATTTTCTTTTTAATGACTCATTAGCGTCAGAGTTAGAAAATACAGTTTCTATCCAAAGAAATCAAATCACCAAAATGTATGTCATTGAAGATAATGGTCTTTATGGCTTCTTGATATTACTTGGAATATTAACCGGATTGATAGTGATCCTTCTGCCTATTTTTGTCTTGATTGCCCTTTCCAATATTCAGTTCAAATGGTGAATACTAATGGTCTATTCAATCCACAAGTTTATACATCAAAATATAACTAGCTACAAGAATTAAGGGATGATTAAAATACTGAGCATAAAAAAAAGCGCTCCAGATGGAGCGCTTCTTTTTATATCAAATAATTAACTTATTTAATGATTACTTTTTTATTAATCATATGACCATCAATTTCTACAGAGCAGAAATAAATTCCAGCCTTTAAATTCAAATCAGAAAAAGAAATCATACTAGAAGAAAGATTTAATTCAGAAAGAACTTTCTCTCCAAGAGTTGAATGAATTTCAATCGATTCAATGATCCCCTCTTTCGCCGTGAAAACCAATACATCTGATGCTGGGTTTGGATATACCTCTAATGCTCTAAGTGCAGCAAACTCATCAAGACTATTTAAACCATCAAGATTCGTTGCTCTAACAATTCTTCTACAGAAATAACCTAATGTAGAATCAACATAAGCACTAGATTTTGCAAGTCCCATATCTGGGTTTGTAGCTAATGCATCAGCTGCAATTTGAGTTCCTGTTCCAGCAGCAAAGCCTAATGAACCTGCAATAAACTCAACGGTAGCAGGATCCCAAAAATCCCATGGAGATGCTTCTCCTGGATTACCTGTTATATATGGGAATACGTTATCAACAGGCGCTCCTATTGTTGTTCCTCCAAAATCAGTCATACCATCTGCGATTGCAGATGCTGCTTGTGCAGCCAAAGTATAAGGATCAGATCCAGCATTTATAGGTGCCAATATATCATTGTTTCCAAGTAGATTCGCTTTTGCCATTACATCATAAGAACCACTAATTTCCGTTGTAATTAAACCTGCAGAAGGAACAGAAACGTTACCTGTAGTATATATAGCAACAGGATCAGTTGGACAATGCACAGCACACATTGGTATTTCACCAGCTTCTAGCCAGCTTAAATCTCCAATACCACCTCCCATGCTACATACCATATGCACATCATTCGAATAACCAGGAGTATTTACAGTGTTCATTGAACCTCCGTAACCATCCCAATCTCCCATCTCAGTTGTATCAATAAGAGCAGTTACATCTCCCGAAACTGGATCAACATCTAAAAACTTTGGAAGTGTTATCTCTTCATATTTATTTACTGTTGCATAACCTAAAGCTACCCAACCACCAGAACCTTGTCCAGAAAGAATAATTCTTGATGTATCAATACCATAAGTATTCCCGTTTTCATAATCTTCTCTGAAATAACGAACAGCACTTTTAGTATCCTGGATTGCACGGTATACAGCCTTCATTAAACTTGCACCTTTCAATGCTTGAGTTGCAGCAGCAGGGTTCCATCCTAAACGGTATTCAAGATTTGCCACGACATAACCACGCTTAGCATAGCTTTCACAAATCGCTGTTGTAGCAGCATCTTGTCGCATACCAGTTGGGTTTCCGTTGTATATAATTGGTGCGAAAGTACCCGTATGTAAAACGATAACCAAAGGTCTTTCCGTTTCCGTATCGCCAGATGGCTGATATAAATCAAATTCTAATGCCGGAATGTCTGGAACTCCATCGCCAGTAATATCTGCTCCTGTTGGCACAAAAGGAACACCCTGACTTGCGGCTATTACAGAAAAATTTACACCGTAACCGATGTTGTTATCGACAGTAAAATCTGTAAAGACTTCATCTATATATCTATCTTGTGCATATGAGCTTCCAAGAATTGCTATACAGCTTAAAAAAGGTAAAATTATTTTTTTCATAGTAATTATTTTTTGGTTGGTGCAAGATAGGGAATATTAAATAAAAACAACTTATTTAGTTCCTTTATCTACCCAGTTAAAAGTTAAGGAAGTATAAATCATTCTTCCTATAAAAGGTCCTCCATAAACTTGCAGGACATCATTATTCAATAAATTTGAGGCCCCTATTTTGATAATAAGGTTCGCTTTTTCAATCTTTTTGTTAATCTGAGCATCGAGTAACCCATATGAAGGAACACTGCCTGTAAATTGAGGTGAACCCTCATAAATAAAGCCTTCTATCCATTTGTAATTCACATTAAACCCAAAACCTTTCATTCGTTTGATATTAAAATCTCTACCCCTAAACCCTATATTGAACTTATTCCTTGGAGTATTATAAGATGGAATAATAGGATCGCTAGACTCTTTGTTTAACACATTCCATGAATAATTTCCATTAATAGCATAATGATCTCCCAGGTAATAGTTTATACCAATGGTCGCTCCTTGTGTAGTAATTGTTTCTTTTGAATTGGTTGCTATACGGTAGACATCATTAATTGTTGGTGGTCCTAGGTCATTAGGGGTAATATCTGCACCAGTAGTATAACCTATAAAATCGGTATAAAAATTAAAGTAATAGTTCATGTCCAAGTAAAGATTTTCAAAAAGCACTGCTCTGTATCCCACCTCAATAGACTTTACTTTTTCAGGTGCTATTGGGTCTAAGCTAAAGTAAGAAAGCGCATCCGGGTCTTGTGTATTGAAGTTAGTAATTAAAGACTCAATAGTAACCAATGAGTCATAACCATTGATGTTTCCTACAAGTTTTGCCCGCCCCACGTTGTAATACATATACTGGTTTAACAGAGTTGGGTTTCTAATAGCCGAAGTCACGGTAGCTCTAAGTGTATGTTTTTTGTTTGGTTGCCAGATAAGTGAAGCAGCAGGAGAAGGCAAGAAATCAAAATTTTGATTCTTATCAAGGCGCATGGTAGCTTTAAAAATAAGTTCATCCTCAAAAAAGCGTTTTTCAATCCCCGCATAAACTCCAAATTCTCGGTTTGTAATTCTTACCCCTCCCGTATCACTGAACAAAGCACCACCAGATTTAGGTGTATATAACCGTCCATTTGCCCCTATGGTAATTTTGGCAAACTCTGTATCAAAAATCTTTTCACCATGAACATGATACAATGCAGATTTGTCCTGAATTCTAGAACCTCCATCTAAAAAAGAGGACTTCTTGGTAATCTCAGTCAATAAAGAATCAAAACGTTCAGTGCCTGGTTCATAATAAGCATCACCCCCATTGTAATTTTCAAACGCTTCGTTTGCAAATGCTTCCGCTTCATCATGCCAAACTGATAATAAATCAGGGTTTGCGGCAACCACAGAATCAACGGCTCCAATGTCAAAGGTTGTTCCAAGTTGCGGTACCCAATCGATACTAGTATCTAAAGCGCGCACCTTATCGACCACATCACTCGTCCAATAGTCTCTGTAGCGTTTGTCCCAATCCGAATCAATACTAGCTGCATCTTGCATTAAAAAAGCGGTTAGAACAGCGTCATAAGAATTACCGGCATCTTCATTTGTTGCGTAAGCGCGTATAAAAAAGTCGTCTTTCTTCCTAAGTTCTAATCGGTTTTGGATAAATAAAATATCTTTTAAACTGAACCTGTTATCTCCCTGATAAACAGTTGTCCCTGTCCCTAAGTTAGAAGCCAAAATAAGCTCAACATCCTCTGTAAATAAGTAATGAAGAGCTGCAGATGCCTTTAAATTTTTTGTGTCGTAATCTACAATGTCTTTTTCCCAGTAACCTGTTCGATGCCATCTACCTAGCCCAGGTGATTGTATTCTAGAATTTACATCTAATGCATTATTAATGCTTTGAGACAAGTTTTCATCGCCATATTTATTGACAGCATCATATCCCCCAACATTATTTTTGTCCGTATCAAGTCCTTCTACAGAGTTTGTATTATTGGCAATCCAATCATCGGCAGATAAATAAGAAAAATTTAGTTTGAAAGCGAACTTATCTTTTCCTTCTTTATTTTGAAAAGCTTTAGCATATCGAACAGCGTATTCATTTAAGAATCTTTCTCCTCCTTTCACAGAAGCACTGAATCCTTGAAATTTAAACGGGCTTTTTGTATACATGCTAATAACACCATTGAATGCATTTGGGCCATAAAACGCAGAGCTTGCGCCAGATACAACTTCGACCTTCATCAAATCTAGTTCCGAAGCTCCCAAAAAATTTCCTAGAGCAAAATTTAATCCCGGTGAAGCATTATCTACTCCATCTATTATCTGTAAGGTCCTAACAGGAGATGTGCTATTGAAACCTCTCGTATTTATTACCTTAAAGCCTAAACTTGCTGATGTTAAATCCACACCTTTCATATGGCTCAAACCTTCATAAAAATCAGTTGAAGGCGTTTCTTGAATTTCAGAAAGAGACATTGTTTCTATGGAAAGTGCAGATTCCTTTTCTTTGTCACTCGCAAAAACTCTTACATTAACTTCTTCAAGATCTAATGAGCTATTGGTCCTCAACCTAAGCACAAGGGGTTCGAGTGGTGCTTCTAGAACAACTGTCTCCAAATCTAAATATCCCAGAGATGAGCTCAAAAGGACGATTGGAAAGTCCGTGTCCAATGAAAAAGAGAAGGCCCCCTTATCATCTGAAAAAGCTCCGACATTAATTCCTTTCACCTTTATTTTTGCCCCCTCAATCGGAGCGCTTGTGTAATCGTCTACAAGTGATCCAGAAATTTGAACTTGTGCATTCGCAACCAAATTTACACAGATGGTCATGAAACAAATAAATTGTAAAATAATAATTCTCATGTGGAATAGTAATTACGTTAGATTTTTTATAAAGATAAGAAATATTGAAATAGTTTGTCACTATTTTTATTCATCTAATTTCCTTGTTGCTAGTTACTTTTATTAAAGGCATTTTTTTTACTTTCACTTAGTTCCATTAATCTAGTACAAGTATTTAATTGGATTTGTTTCGATAACCCAAATAGCCATAAATGAACAAAATAAAAAAAGCTCCAAACCTATAAGGAATGAAGCTTTTTGTGACCCCGGCAAGATTCGAACCTGCAACCGCCACATTCGTAGTGTGGTACTCTATCCAGTTGAGCTACGGAGCCATTTTTCGCTTTGCTTTCATTAAGCGAGTGCAAATATAATTCGTTTTTTGCTTTCACCAAGATTTTAGGAAGAATATTGATGATTTTTTTAGCTATTCTATTTCTGCAGATATTCCTCTATCCAATAATGCCGTACATAATGGCTCTAGAGTTTCATACTCCCCTCTCTTCACTTGACATTTTCCTTTATGATGAATCAACCAAGTGCATTGTTCAGCCTGCATAGCCTCATGCTTACAAACTTTTATTAAAGAGTTTATTACGTGATCAAAAGTATTATAATCATCATTATAGACAATCAAATCTTTCTTGTCAATTAATTCATCCTGAACTAATTCCTCTACTGCAATTTCTATCTGTGGTTCTTTAATCATTCTCCTCTAATTCAAATTGTGACTCCACTACTTCTATAGCTTCTAATGCAAATTTACGAAATTGTGATTGAATTTCTTCTATATCTTCATCAACTACATCATAAATTCTTAATTCCAGACCGTCTGCAGTTTCTTTAAAATCTCTTTGATAAGAAAAACGCAATAACCAATCCATAAGATCTCCAGGTATTGTTCCACCCTCAATTGACACAGATAAAATCTTAGTATCTAGTTGTTGAAGCTCAGAAAGAGGAATATAAACTGTATCAATATCATCCTTAAAATTATACAGTCTAGGCAAATCATCTTCGTTTTTATAGATAACTGATTTCACGCGTTGATCAAGCTCATCAAAATAAAATGCTCCTTCCGCGTTATACCGATTTAAAACATCTCTCGGGAATTCACTAAATTGTTTTTTAGTCACAATCTGAATTCTATCTGTTGACAATTTCTCAACTTCTAATAATGGTATCATGTTTTCTGAAGAAACAGAATCTGTGCGAACTGCAATTTTAGTGGTTGGTTCTTCAATAAACTCAGTTTCCAATGTACCCAATTCAGATTGAAGAATTCCTTTTCCTTCTTTTTTAAGAAGTTGCTGAGCAGACCATAATGAAATTCTTTGTCCTTTATAATATGCTACAACAAACGCTCCTCGAATTCCTCTTTTTAAAGCTTCATCTCTTCTAGGTTCTGCTTCTTTAATAGAATTATATAACCCAGTATTATATCGAATTTGGCCTGTTGGCAAACGAACAGTGCTTAACTCTGGAAGATTATACACCACAGCAGCGCTAACGGGTCTATTGAACACGCCTATCTGAACGGTGAAAAACAATCCTTGCATCATTTCAATTGCATCCGCTTTCGATGCTCCTGGTGCTTGATTGTAGGATGCTTCATCTACAGCTGGGATTTCAGTCGTTAATGGTATACCTAATTTTTCTGCGGTTTTTTCTGCGACTTCAACAAGTAATTCGTTTGTTCCTTTTGGCACACAAGTTCCAGAAGCTTCAAGTCTTCTTGCATTACCAAACGAAATTCGTTCTCCATCACAGTAGGCCACAACAAAGGCATCAGAATATCCTAATCCGCGAATATCAGATCTTGCTTGAGTAACTTTATCACTGCTATTGAAAAATCCTGCCATATAACGTGTAACGTTTGTTCCAGCAATTTTCTCTCCAGAAACAGGGCTAAATTCTTTGTATAAATTTTGAGGTATTGGTTTTGCGAAAGCTCCAATTTGAACACGGTAAACTAATCCACTTGGGCTTTCAACATCTACAGGTATAGGGTTGGCTTCAGAATATGTGCTTTCAGTATTGGTGTTCATTGCAAAGCCTTCTGCCGGCAACTGAATCAATGTCGCTATAGCAATTGCTTGAATAGGCTTTATACTTCTAGCAACCAGGTTTTGCATTTTCATAGCCTGTTCTTCGTTCTTTGGTAATAATTCATCTGCAGCATACTTCTCTTGGATTAAATCCACTTTCAGTTGGTCAATATTAGTGTTTAATTCTTTAATTAATACAATATTAGAATCAATTTTACCTTTGTTTTCCTCTGGAGTATTCTGAGCAATTAAAGCATTTGTAGCAATAATTTTCTTTCTCAATTCTTGTTCTAACAGACTTATTTTTCTTTCTGTATCCAAGGCAATAGTTCCTTTTTCGAAATACTCTTTGTACTCCTCTTCACCAGCCATTTGTCTTTCATCATTAAAAGAAATGATTTCATCAACAGACTTAGGATTGATCACTGGGCTCGTTGGAGTATCTGCCAAGAGTAACTCTTCGACCGTTCTCAATTCTTCTTCCAATAAAGATTTTTCTGAAATTAAACGGGCTTGTTTTACTTCAAGATTTGGAAGATCTCTTTTCTTAGCATCTTTGATTTCATCCCCTAAAGCAATAATTGAAGTTGTCAGTTCTCCAATTTGAACAGAAAAGGTTCTCTTTCTTTTTTGAAGTTCTTCTTGAGTCATTAAGGAAATATTTTCTCGGTCTTCTATTTCCTTTCGCTGCTCATTGGCGACTGTTCTTGCAATATTGGTATTAGTAAGTTCTTGACGCTCATTTATTTGATTCGTGAGAAATACTTTTTCTTCATCCGATTTAGCCGCCTCAACCTCTTTAATTAAAAGTCCAATTTCGGTTTGAGCATTTTCATTTGCGTCAATTGCTTTATCAATGACTGTGTTGTCTTCAGCCCCTTTATTGATTTCATCTAATTCGGATGACAATTCTTTATTGATCTGGTTTTTCTCATTGATTTGATCAATAGATGAAATTGGAGAAGCTGGTTCTATAAACTCTTGTTCAAGCTCACCAACTGTAACGTTGATTCTTCTTCTTTTCTGTTGAATCATTCCCAACTCTTCAGAAAGAATATCTTTATTATTCGACAATTGCTCTGTTTCACCTCCAGACTCAATCTCTTTATTGATTTGTTCTATTTCTGATTCAAGCTGATTTTCATATGTCTCTAAAATTTGATCTTGCTCTTTTAAAGCCTCCAGTTCATTATGTTCAGCATCAATTTGAGACACGTTTTCACCAAGAATATCAGTACGTAAAGATTCTATGAATTCATTCTCATTAGTCGGTTGCACGGCAAGTTGATTAGAAGCATTGATCGCTTGGGTCTCACGGTTTTTACTTTGTCCAAGTGCTTTTTCTAAAGCCATTTCTTCCAACTCTATAGAGACAGACCAACTGCGGGTTATTGCTTTCTTTTTTGATGCAATTTCCTTGGTTAGCTTTTCTTGAAGTTCTCTTTCTCTATCTGCAAGCTGTTCAAACTTGTCACGTGCATTTTCATCATTGATTTTTGCAATGTCAGCGATATAATCTTTATCCGTCTGTGAAATAACTAGCTGCACTTCTTCTTCTCCGATTGAATTTCTTAAATTCTCTACATACTCTTCTCTTCTAGAATCATTTGATCCTTCCATCGCTTCAACTATTTCCAATTGCTCTTCTAAAGAAGTGCTCTCTGGTTGACGCTTAATATTAGTTTGAAGCTCCACTTTCTTATCCGATAGTTTTGCAGCCAAAGAATTAATGATTTCTAACAATGCCTTATTTTTCTCAATTCGCGAAAGGTCAGATTCTTCAATTTTCTGAATTTCATCATCAAAAGGTAAAATCAATTCTTTTTCCAACTCTTGCTTAGCGTCAACTGATGCGATCGGTTCATTCACATTATTTTCACTCTCAATGATTTGAGCTCGTTCGGCTATTGTATTTTCTTTCTTTGAAATCAATTCATCTAGCTTCTCAATGCGATCAATCAAATTTCTATCCTCTGGTTTATCATTTAATTTTTCTTGTGACTTTTCTTTATCCAAAATGATTTTCGCTAAGGTTTTTTCATCAACCTCTTGTAATTCAACTAATTTCTCATTGTCACTAAGTACATCGTTGGATTCAATTTTTTCGATATCACGGTCATAATTTTTAGCAATTTCAGAGAAAATTTCATCCGTTGAAGGAGTATCCATTGTTAAATTATTCAACACTTCAATCTCAGATTTATAATTTTCAATTGCCCTTCTTTTATCCTGAATTAATTCTGTCAATTTTTCATTCCTATCTTCTATTAATTTATTTTGAGGATCTGAACTTAACTTCTCTTCTGTAATCTCTTTTTCTTGAATTATTTTAGCTAAAACATTTTCGTCTAACTCTCTCAAACCGTCCAAAACCATAATTTCAGTCAAGGATTCATCATCCTTAATACGCTTTATTTCGCTTTCATAACCTTGCGTAATCTCCGCTAATATTTCACTAGCCGTTGAGGGATCGGACTCTGTTTGTTCTCCAGTATCAACTTGAGGTTTCCGGTCAACAATTGCTTCTTCTTTTTCTTTAATTAATTCTGAAATTAATTCCTTTTTCACTTTTAATTCTGAATTCGTTGGATCTTGATCAATTTCTTTTTGAACATTATTCAACGCCTTTTCCAATTCAGAAATCGTTTTTCGATCAATAGTTTGAAGGTTTTCCATCTTCTCACTAAAAGAAAGAGATTTATCGTTTTCAACATTATCTATTTGCTCTTCATAATTCTCTACTATCTCGCTTAACATATCTTCTTTTGTCAAAGCAATATTAGTTGGTGTTTCGCTATTTTTTAACTCTGCGATGCGTTCATTGTGTACTTTATTTTCTTCTATGGCATTAATCTTTAGTGTCTCCAACTGATTCAGTTCTTCCTTAATCTCGACATTTTCAGGCGAGTCTCCCAATTCTGTTTCTAGTTCACCTATTCGGTTATTAAGAGTTTCTATAGCACTTAAATTAGTTTTAAACAACGCCTCTTCTTTTTCTAAATCACTTTTAGATTGATCTGCAAGAATCGATTCCTTTTCATTACTAATCTTTTTAGAAATATTTTCAATTTGGCTCACATGTTCTATCCTCGGAACTGATGCGTCAGGAACATAATTAGGATTTAATTCAGGATGTTCTTTTTCTATTTCAAGAAGTTCATTTTCAAAAGAGGCAATATCATTTTCATCTGAAACATCTTCACCAATTTTTAGAGAAGCAATGACTTCTTGTCCATTAACCGCAACTGATGCATCATTTAGCATGGCACTTTGGAGAGAAGCTATGTTATTGTCAATAACACTTAATTTTTCATTTTTTCTGTTTATCCTATCAGAAGTAGTATTAATTACTTCATCAAGTAAATCGATTTCGGCTTCATTTTCAGCTATTTCATTTCTAATTGCTTCAGCTTCTTTCTTTTTAGCATTCGAAAGTTTGTTGTTAAGAATAATATTCTTCCCATTTAAAACTTCTTTAGATTCTTCGTAGCCTAAAACCTCTTTTCGGAGTTTTGAAACATCTTCAGTCATAGCTACGCTCTGATCTATCAAATTCTGTACAATTGCATCAGGAGATTCGCTTTTTATTTTTTGAATTAAGTCTTTATTGTCTGCCAATAACTTCAATGCCTCAGCCTCTTTATCTTGCCCTAATAATGTATTGAATTCATTTTCAAGAGAAGAAATGTTTTGGTTTGATGGTTTCTTTATCGTTCTTAAAGATTCATTTTTCAATATTTCTAAACCTACAATTTCTTCAGATAATTGATTTATCTCAAGCTCTAGTGTCAATGCATCCGAGAGGAGCTCATGTTTTCTAGCCACATCAACCTCATTATTTGCTTGAGTAACTAATTCGTCTTGTTTCTCTTTTATCTCCCTGATTTCATTTGCTTTAGCTACAATTTCAGCGTTCAGGTTACTCTCGATATTCTCAACCTTTTCCTCTTTTAATTGCTCTGTAATAGCCAAATCTTCTAATTGCTCACTTACTTCGCGCATTGTCATATCTGAAAACCCCAATTCAGAGAGTACTTTATTCCGCATTTGTTGGGCATCTAATTCTTTTAGATCAAATTTATCGACATTGACATCAAGGGTAGATCGCTTTCGAATAACTTCTGCCATCATTGCCTCTGCTCCTTCGACACTTTCATCAAATAAATTGATGATTTTCACAACCTCTTCGCCATCAATATTGGCGTGCATTGTCTTTTGTTTTAAGGGTCTGAATTCATCTAAAAAAGGTACTTCAACTACAAACTTATAGATGTTCTCGCTACCTCCCACTTCAACCTCATAATTATACTTTCCGCCTTTGGGAAAGACAAATGAATATTTACCCGTTTCATTGGATTTGATTTGTCCTATCTCTTCATTGTTCGTAAATGAAGTTATACGAACGTTCATTTCTTTATTATCAGGATTAATTTCAGAAAGGAAATCTCCCATAACAATAACTTCACGAATAGGAACCCTTGCAACTCTAACATTATAAACATGAAGTTTGCCATCTTGTGATTGTCTGGCTGAAGCAAAATAAGCATTCTGAAAAGTTGAATCTACCACATAAAATAAATCATCATCCGGCGAACTGATTGCAAAATCAACATTTTCAACTTTCTCAAAACTACCAGTCTCATGATTCAATCTTCCCATAAAAACATCATAACCTCCCATTGAGTTATGACCTTTAGAGCTAAAGAACAAAAAATCTCCTGATGAATGCATAAAAGGAAAATCTTCATCTTCATTCGTGTTAACTTCTCCTAATATTTTTTGTGAATCACCCCACTCGTTATTTGGCAACCTTCGCCTAACATAAATGTCCTTGCCCGACGCAACGTTATCTCCGTAACTTGAATAATAAATAGCTTGGGCATTTGGAGGATAGTGAATTATTGGAGTGTGACCTTTCTTTTTATCAATTTTAGATTGAAATTCTTCAGACACAAGAATATTACCACCTACAGTTTGCATATTCTGGTACAACCTAAAAAACTTGGCTTTATCAATTTCTTTTTTTTCTGAAACTACAATGTCAGTAAATGTGGTCAACAATCGTTTTCCATTATTACACATTTGAATCTCACGTTCGACGTTATAACGATCATCTTTTTTTGATCTCTTATTTATGTACAGATTATAATACTTTATGGCTGAATTAAATTCAAAATTTAGATGAAGTGCTTTTCCATAAAAATAGAAAGCTCTAGGTTCTGGATTGCTTTGTTTTACTGCAAAATCCAAATAACGTAGCGCGTCTTTCTTTTTATAAGAATTGAATAATAGACACGTTCCGTATTGATAATTGTAATTGCCGTCTGATGGATTTAATGAGATTAAACGTAAAAATAAAGACGTAGCTTCCACGTATTGTTCATTTTCAAACAATTTGTTCGCATCTTCTTTTATCTCTATCTCAGTTTGGCAAAATGACCAGACTGAAAGAAACAAGAATAGAACCGTGTGAATAATATGCCCTCTTTTCTTCATTTATTTATATACGCAACCCATTTTACATGATACGTTACAGTACGTTTATTTATTAAAAAGGTTCATTTTGTTCTCTGTTCCGCTCAATAGTCTACCAATATTTTTACGATGGGCAAAAATAACAGCAAAACTTAAAATTATGCTAAAAGCGATTAGAAATGGAGAAGTCGCACCAAAAATGAATATTACAGAAATCGGAAAACTGATAGCCCCAACAATAGCACCGAGTGAAACATAATTAGAGCTAATAAAAAAGATTAAGAACAAAAGAATACATATTCCTGCAGCCTGAGGATGAACACCTATGATCACACCTAAAGATGTAGCTACTCCCTTTCCTCCATTAAATCCTGCAAAAATGGGAAGAACATGTCCCACTACGGAAATCAATGCACATACCAATTGAATTTCAATTAATTTATCACTACCCCATTGATGATCTAATAAAATATACGGCAGCAATACTGCAATTAACCCTTTAAATATATCAATGGTTAGCACTATAATTCCTGGTTTTTTACCCAAAACACGAAACGTGTTGGTTGCCCCAGCATTATTGCTTCCATGTTCACGAACATCTAATCCATATTTGGCTTTACCTAGCCACACTGCTGTTGGTATAGACCCCAATAAATAAGCAATAATTCCAAAAAGTATTAGTTCATTCATTATTCTGCAAATAAGCCCATGAACTTGCCTAAATAGGCATTGTTGTTCGTGGATTCAAATTTAAAATTCTTTTTCTTTCTCTTGTCTTCTTTCATTTCAGTTAACTTAGTTTGCATTTCAACATCACCCGTTTTTATTTTTAAGGTTCCATTTTTCTTCTCCATTGAATAATGCATGAAGTAATCTCTTCCTCCTGGAATGTTTATATACATAGAGAATTTATCACTTGGTGTTTTTGAATAGTATTGCTGAAAAAAGGCTTTGAAAGGAACATATTTCATGACAGGGACATTATACATTGATACTAGCACTGCAGCTTCAACATTAGTAATTAATCCCTTGTCTTGAGAATCTCTATCATATGAGCTCAATTTTAATCCAGAAATCGTTATTGATTTTTCCAAACAGTTCGGAAGTCTTTTAACAGCTCCTAAACGAATAAATTCATCTTTCAATTTATCTGCAGCTTTTTGGTCTTCCCACTCTACCACAGCCATTTCTAGTTTAGTAGAATTAAAGTCCATTGGTTTAAGCTCTTCAATCTCATTGATTCTTTTAGCTACGTCCTGAAAAATTCCTTTATCCATAGCCATATCAAATCTTGAGGTTAAATCCATTGAGGTTTCTCCTGTAGTTTGATTGTAACTAATCGTACCAACACTCTCTACAATTGCATCTCCATAATTCATCCCCAAATCAATAACTCCCATTCCATTTAAAGAACAACTTTCGGTATGAAGAGCCAAATAATTCCCTTTCTCATTCATATTAATGAGCTTCTCACGTGAACCAATTTCAAATTGATTTGCACCATAGTTATATTGTAAGTAACCATTTGATGTCATAACTATTTGGTCATTTTTATCCACTAAAGAAGAAAGAAAGGTCGGATACAACTTTAAACTATCAGTCGATGGAGAATCTCTCCAAACAATACCAGCGGAAATAATTTCGCCATTTAAATCCTTCATTTTATTAGCAACAGGAATTTGAATATTCTTAGGGTCTATTTCAGACTCAAAAGCCATCCAATTCCTATCAAACTTTTCACAGCCATGATTAATCCGTGTGGCACCTGTAAATGATATCAGAGGATTAGCCGCAGCTACCGATACTTTCCCATAATAATCAAACTCATTACTTAACTTGAAACTCGTTTCAGCCGCTATTTCGCCAGATGCTCTTGTTTGAAAAGCCGTATCCAAACCAATATTATTCATGGAGATATAAGTTACATTACTATCCATGTCAAAGTATGGATACATACCGGAAGCTTCGTAGTCTCTTCTCGCCTTAATAGACACATCCGCTTTTTCAAACTTATGATACTTCGTTATATAATTGGCAACTATCTTCGCATTCTTTAACTTATCGAGCTTTGCCTTTTTACGAACAGTCAATTTCATACTATCTGGAAATATTCTAGCATCTGCAATGTCTATGTATTCAACTTTATCACAAAAAATTGTTTTCGCTTTTAAATCGAATTTGGCTTTCGGCGCTCTAAATTGAAGAGAATCTTGTTTTGGATGCATTGAGTAAAAGTTAGGTCCAACTAGATCAACTCCAGAATTAATTGCAATTTCTTTATCCGCCTTTTTCTGCATCTCTATAGACAATTCATCCATCAACCAGGTAAACATGTCCATTCTGCACATGTACTGATTTACTGGGAAATATACTTCTGATTCACCCGCATTAGATTTAAATTTACCGTTTCTATCTCTAAAAGAAACATGTGCGTTTACATTATCTGTTTTAAACGCTAAAGCATTTTCATTAATATCGTCACTTTCATTCTTCAAACTAAAACCGGCAGTATCTGAATCAATATCATACCTTGAATACTTGAAATTATCAGAGATGAGAGTAGCCGTTGCAAATGACATCAATCCCCTACCCGTTAATCCTTCTGGGCGAACAAAAGCTATTCCTTTCAGGGTGGCTTCACTATCATAAAATTGCATCTCATTCTTAGGAGTTGATTGTGCTTTTAACACATTATCTTTTGGCACATAAGTAATGTATGCATCGATACCAATAACATCTGGAAACTCAACCCCCGATTCAACAGGCTTGTTCTCAAACTGAGCAATTCCAACAGTAGAATCTGGCAAAAAAGTTAACGCTTTAGACACAGAAGTTGATTGAACAAAATTAATCGTACCCGCACCTTGCAATCCATTATTTGAAAGAACTATTTTGTTTTCAAATTTTGCACCAGTTCCATAAAAATCTAGACCTCCCTCAGGTGCTTTAGTTACGAAACCAAATGAATAATCTGGCATTATTTTCAACTCTTCCGTAATCTTAGGGAATATTCCAGCAGAAGTTAACTCACCTTTTAATCTAAACGTTGTTTCTTCAAAACTATTTAAACTATCTCTTTCAAAAGGATTAACAGTATAGTAGAAACGTGTGCTATCGTATGCACCCCTGTATATATCCTTATCATTATAATATACCTTTGTAGAATTATCAGAAACTAGTTTCGGATACATTCCAAAATCTAAATTTTTCCCCGACTTATTATTTACATCGTCAATTAATATTTCTCCTGAAACACCAAAAATGCTGCTCACCATCGCAATAGACTTTTCACTATCCTGCTTCCTCATTGGTCGGACTCTAAATAGTGCTTCTTCAGTACTCAATAATTTGAATTTATAATCACCGTAATCAAATAATGCTGCCTTAGTATTCACCTCTAACTTTCCAGCATTAATCCATCCAGCAAAATTAAAATTTCTATTTTTTTTGATTTTGACTGTACTATTCGTTGGAAAAGCAACTGTATTTTTCGCCTTAGAGATCAACACTTTATCAATGGCCTCAAGGTCTAAATCAAAAGTCACAAGACTCATAACCCCAAAATTCTTCATGAGACGCCGCTCACTATTTTGCTTATTATAACTCTTTTGAACTGATGATAAATATTCATCTTTATCAATTTCTTCTTGAGAATATCCTTTTAAAGTTTTGGGTCTAAAATCAGACTTGAAGGCTATATTATCATAATCTTTCTTACCCGCTTTTGCATTGACAAAAGTTTGCAACTTTTTATTGACTTGAACCATTTTCAAGTCAGTGTCATAGCTAATGAATCCCATATTTGATAAATTGATCAAAGTTCCTTTAGCTTGAGAAACTGTTTGTCCTAAAGCAGTTGCTGCTTTTCCTTCAGTAATATAATATTCATCATATTTGTAACAGTAATTCGCAATCGCACTTAATGGATGAACTGTCTCCATAGCTTGTAATCTGTCGTATACTTGCTCATTGAAATAATCTGAAGATTCAAACGTAGCTACTTTCTGCTCTTGAGATGTTCCAAACTCAAAGGTGAAATGAAGATTGTCTGAGTCTTCTTGCCAAATAATTTTAGGTACATATATTTCCAATTGATGATAAGAATCTTGAAAAGGAGCTTTTGCAATTCCAGAACCTGAGCGCGATAGTTGAATGTTCTTTTTCTCCAAATCATACGTGAAATTTATACCAGCATGAGAGATAGAGTCTCCTGAACTCAAATAAAGTGCAAATAAAGCCCTATCAATAGCAATTTTATCTTTTGAAATAAGAATCTTTTTAGAGGTTGCTTTCATAAAAACGGTACCATCTTTCTTGTAGGTAATCTTTGCAGGTTTGGTGCTCGTCCCAGCACCAATAAAACTAGCACCTTGCATCGCATACCCTCCAATATAATCAACATTCGCAACGATATCTTTAATTAAAAGGTTTTTATCAAAGGATAAAAACTGGGGGTAAACTTTATCGGCGTCTCTATTGATTTTAAAAGCTCTATCTACCAATCCCCCAGAAATTTGTTCTGAAAAGTATGGAGATGTTAATAAAACAGAATCAACCCTTAAGGTTGATGATTTCATGGATAATTCATAATTATCAATCGTCGCATACGTAGTATTCTTATCTAAGCCTACTTTTTCCCATGTAATAGTTCCATTTTTGCCAATCCATTTTTTTAGAATAGGATCAAAAACCCCATCAGTTTGAATCAAATTAAGACTATCAATGATGGAACCTTTGTCTGATGCTTTTTTACTCTCTACCCTGCAAACTAGGTTTCCTCCTGAGAAATTTATGAAAGCTTTCTTTTCATATTTAAATTCATAATCCCCCCCAATATAAAACCACTTAAAATTTGAAGATGCAGCAATACTTGATTCATGGAAGAAACCTGATGACATTTCTATAAACTGCTTATATTTTTTTAAATTTCTTAGAGACAATAGTTTATCAACTGAGTTGTGCCAAGATTTAAAACTCTCCTCCGATTGTTTTTTCTTCACAAATGAAGAAACCGAGTAAACATAATTGTAAATTTCAGGATAAGGTTTAATCTTTTTCACCTCCATTAAATTACATGTCTCAACCATTTTCGAGAAGTAACTTGATGAGAACTCATTTGACTCTAACAATAATAAAGGAAGCTCTTCCTTTGCAAACTCTCTAAACTCTCCTCTGCCATATTCCGTTAGCGTTTTTTGAAATTCTTTAACGAATTTTTCCTTATCGTTAGAATATGACTGACTCCAAGATAGATGGCCAAAAAGGCTAATGGTGATCATAAAAATCCAATTTCTCATAACTTCTCTTCTTAAATTAACAGAATATCAAACTTACGCTTTCACAAGTTGAACGGCAGCCCATTCATCCTTTTGAAATAATTTAATCTTTTCAAGGTTGTAATTACCGGCGTATAAAATAAGTTCTTCAACGTCAGAGATGAAGAAACCACTTAACAGCAATATACCTCCTGGGACCAAAGCATTGCTGTAAGCCTCCATGTGTGCTTTTAAAATATTCTTGTTGATATTAGCAATAACTAATCCAAATTTTTCATTTCCTAGAACATCTATATCACCGCACTTGCATTCTATTTTTGATGATTTATTTCGTTCAGCATTCTCTGCAGCATTAATCGCTGACCAATCCTCAATATCAATCGCTAGAATTCTTTGAGCACCCAATTTTTCTGCAACGATTGCAAGAACTCCAGTTCCTGTGCCCATGTCTAAAACATGTCTTGGAATCTCATCCAATTCAAACAATGCTTTCGTCATCATCCATGTTGTTTGATGGTGACCAGTTCCAAATGACATTTGAGGCTGAATAGTTACAACCATTCCTTTGCCAACTTTAGTATCATGAAAAGGAGCAAGTATTGACGCGTATTCCTCGATATAAACCGGCTGGAAATTTTCCTCCCAAGTCGAATTCCAATTTTGATAAGGAATAACTTTCTTCGATAATGAAAATTTAAATAGTGCTTCTTCATTCAACGAAGATTCAGCAATAACTTCATCATAATTAATTGATTCTGGTGCATAAGCAATAATACCCGCTTCTGTATTTACAAAACTTTCAAAACCAAGATCAGAAAGTTCCGCCACTAAAATTTCACTCCACGGTTCAATTGGGTTCAATTCAATTGTTAATTCAATTGTATTCATTAAAAAGATTTTATTAGTTGCGAGAAATCATCAACATCCAGAGCTGCTCCACCAATTAATCCTCCATCAACGTTTGGACAAGCAAACAGTTCTTTTGCATTACTTGGCTTACAGCTACCTCCATATAATATAGATACACTTGATGCTATTTCAGCACTATACTTTTCAGTTATCCAAGACCTGATGCTCAAGTGCATATCTTCTGCTTGAATTGATGATGCTGTTTTACCAGTGCCAATTGCCCAAACTGGCTCATATGCAATTACTCTATTTTTCATTTGATCAGAAGTGAGATGAAATAAAGATTCATTCAATTGTTCTCTCACAAAAGAAAATTCTTTTCCTTCCTCTCGAATAAACAAAGGCTCACCGCAACAGAAAATAAAATCAAAATTCTCCTTAATTGCTTGATCAACTTTTGTTTTTAATAAAGCATTGTCTTCCTTGTAATAGGCGCGTCGTTCACTGTGACCTATTAAACCGACGTTGGCTCCAATGCTTTTAATTTGGTTGATTGAAATCTCACCTGTAAAAGCTCCTTTATCTTCGTTAGAAAAATTTTGGCATCCGACCTCTATTCCAGAACTAGCCTCCACAACTTGCCCAATAAAAACAGAACTTGGAAAAACGATTACCCTCACATCTGAAGGCAATGATACTTCGCTTATTCCTTTGATTAAAGTTAATGCAGAATCTGCATTTAGATTCATTTTCCAGTTTCCTGCGACAATTTTTTTAGCCATTACTTTGTATGTTTTCTAATGAATTTATCTTTCGAAGGTGTTGATCTAAAAGGGTATTTAGCTTGAACTGTTCCTTTTTCAATGATTAAAAGTGAAGGGTTAGACCTTGTTATTGCCTTCAGTTCTGTTTCATCATTCACTAAGAAAGGAGCATAAAATTTATGTTCTTCTCGAAATTTATTAATATCATCTCTGCTGGCATTGCAGATTACAACAAATGGAATGTTAACCCTTTTACATTCCTCGAAAATTTCTTTGTAAATTTCAATGCTTCTCCAATCTCCTTCTAATAAGTTTTTAGACGAGACAAAAACAAACCTATCTTGATCAACTATAACATCTCGAATACTTAATTCTGTAAATGCAGGGTTTTTCATTTCAAGTGTATCTATGATTGAATAACTGGTTAAATCATAATCTGTTACATTATATTCAGTTAAAGGAACTTCATAAATATTACTATCCGATAAATTCATAACTCTAAGTCCTTCGATTGTTGCTTTCTTCATCAATTCATAAATAACTCCAAGTTCTAGTTCGTACGAAGAAACATCAGAAGTTGCTATGAATGGGTTAAATTGATCTGTGATGGATGGAATTTTTGTTGGAATAATAGCGTTTTGAATCATTGACTCATACTTCCATTTTTTATTCTCCCAAATTTTAGAATCAGTATATTCTTTCGATGTAGAAGAGTAATCATGTGTTTCTCCAGTCTCAATGTTTTTATAAACTAGTAAACTCTCATATACACCTTCTATCCCATCGTTCATTTTCTCAACAAGATTAGAACCTTCAGCATATGGACGATAATCTTTAAGTGGCAAATAACTTATTACATACCAAACCATTAGACTGCACAATAAAGTAACAAACATGGCAACACCGTAATAATTACCAAAGAATTTTCCGCTTGTTCTCAATACCCAAAGCCCACCAAGCAGCGATACAGTTCCAAAAAGCAATGGGAAATACCAGCCAAATACAAATGAGAAGAATAAAATTACGACAAGAGAAGCACCAACAAATTTGACGTTTTCCTTACGACTATTCGGTGCTATTATCCATTGTGCTGCAAAAATCCAAATTACTAAATAAAGCAAAATTAAATCTTTCCACATGGATTCTTGAGGAGTTAAAGAACGACCAACAGACCCCTTTAAAGCATCACCAAAACAACCACAATCATCAACACATTGAGGCTGCTTCATTTCGTCAACAACCAAAGTTATTTGATCTTGAGAAACTATTGTTAATTCGTCATTTTCAGCAGACTCATCAATCTTAATTTGCGCAACAGGATCAACCATCTCGTATGTATCACGATCTAAAAATTTAATTGAAGCATCACAATTAGAAGTATGCCAAGTCAAGAAAGTAAAGAAAATCATCATCAATAACATACTATATGAAACAAGCTTGATCTTACCTCCAATAATTACAAGCACACCAAGCACAATCTCAGCGATGCAAATAATTACACTCAATAACAAAGCGTATTCTATAAAAAATTCTAACGAAAAATCTGGCATACCGAACCATTCTTTAATTCTGAAAGCTAATGCCCCATCCTCAAAGTACTCTTCCAGTTTATAGGCGAAGCCTATTGGATCATTGGCCTTAACCAATCCAGAAACAATAAATAAACCTCCAACGAGAATTCTTGAGACCGATGACATCATTTTTCTACCCTTTAAGAAAAACAAGCCTATGATAGTAAGTGACATTAATCCAAACCCAAGCGATTTAAACAAGGTAGAACTATCTTCTGCGCTTTCATGGTAACCAGCAGTTACAAAAGCTAATCCTAATAAATTAATTACAATAAAAATAATATTGAGTATCAATGATCTCCCAGCAATTGTTGTTTGTTCTTTCATACGACTAAAAATAAGATTATCCTTATTTGGATATAATAAATTGTGAATTATTTAACTTTATCTTCTTCCCCCATTAATATTAGAGCAAAAACGGAATAATTTAACATGTCAAAATAATTAGCGTCTATCCCCTCTGAAATAATGGTACTTCCACTGTTGTCTTCAATTTGTTTTACTCTGTATATTTTTTGAAGAATTAAATCAGTAAGTGAGCTTACGCGCATATCACGCCAAGCTTCACCATAATCATGATTTTTTTTCTGCATCAATTCAAACGCCTCCGTTGAATATTTAGCATACAACTCTTCTGCCTGAATTGGCGGCAATTCAAACTCTGTCAAATCTTTTTCCATCAATTGAATAATTGCCATAACGCAATAATTCACAATCGCAATGAACTCATCTTCAATTTTCTCACCAACTTGGTTCTCCCCAGTTTCCTGAATTGTACGAATTCTGGACGCCTTTATAAAAAGCTGATCGGTTAAAGAGCTTGGGCGAAGAATTCTCCATGCTGTTCCATAATCTTTTGTTTTCTTAGAGAATATATCTCGGCAAACATTGATTACATTTGTGTATTGTGTATTGGTTTTACTCATCAATTGTCTATGCAAATTTCAAACGTTGAAAGTACAAAAAATAGGTTGGATTATAGTATTCGAACTGGAGATAAATTGATTGATTTATCCACACCAATTGTGATGGGAATAGTGAATACTACTCCAGACTCATTCTACAACAAAAGTCGCTCAAAATCAGTAGCTAGCAGTCTTAAAACTGTTGAAGAAATGATTTCTGAAGGAGTTACAATTGTTGATATCGGTGGATATTCATCGAGGCCCGGTGCAGACAACGTATCGATTTCAGAAGAAATTGAGCGCACAACGCCATTAATCACCCAAATCAGAAAGGAATTTCCAGAATTGATTATTTCTCTAGATACCTTTCGTGGAGAAGTTGCAAAAGAAGGAATTGAAAGCGGTGCCCAGTTAATTAATGACATTAGTGGCTTTGAAATTGATAGTTCAATGCTAAGTACTATTGCTCATTATAAAATTCCATATGTGTTAATGCACATGAGGGGCACGCCACAAACAATGAAAAATCTTACAGATTACAATAATATATTTTCGGAAATGGTCAGTTATTTTTCAAAAAAAATTGAAATCCTTCAAAATCGAGGTGTTAACGACATCATCATTGATCCAGGGTTTGGCTTTAGTAAAACAATAGAACAGAATTATTACTTATTGGATAACATGCAACATTTTCAACTTTTGAATAAGCCATTACTCGCAGGTATTTCAAGAAAATCTATGATATACAAAAAGCTTGGAATCACACCCGAAGAGTCCTTACCAGAAACGATTCGATTAAACAAAATCGCACTTGAAAAAGGAGCTTCAATTTTACGTGTACACGATGTAAAGGAAGCCGTTGACTTAATTAAATAGAAAAATATAATCAAAATAGTTTTACTCCACTCTTCTTTTCGATTGGACCAACACCCTGAAGACCACCAGTATGAATAAATAATATGGATGAATCATTAAACGAAACATCTTGTATTTCATTCATCAAGGCAAACATCGCTTTACCCGTGTAAACAGGATCCAGCTTTAATGAGTGATTTTCATAAAATTCTTTAATAAAATTCAGCAGGGCTAAATTGTATTTCCCATACCCTCCAAAATGATACTCAGGATATACTTCAACTTTACCCAACAACTGCTCAATCCAATCTAAATCCATTCCACTTTGAAGATAGAGACTTTCCATTTCACTTAAAGAATTAAACCCCTTTAATGCAGGAACAACATGCAATATTTGATTATCAATTAACCCCATAGCCAAACCGCAACTTGTAGTTGTTGTTCCTTGTGCTACAAAAATATGATCAGGTTTTACTTCTACCTCTTTTAAGATTTCCTGACAACCAATCATACCATAATAGTTAGCCCCTCCTTCTGGCACAATCATAAAGTTAGGGTACTTAATAGATATCGATTCAACGAAGGCTTTTTCGATTCTCAACTTATAATCTTTTCTTGAAACAAAAACTAGTTCCATATCAAGCATAGAGCAAGCTTTAAGCGTTTCATTACTTTCAGCATTCAACTCATCACCACGAACAATTCCAATTGCTTTAATACCCGATTTATGACAAGCACTCGCCGTAGCGATCAAATGATTTGAATAAGCACCTCCAAAAGTAAGAATACCTTTTTTTTTCTTTACTACACAGGATTCTATGTTATATTTTAGTTTGCGCCATTTGTTACCGGATATAGTCTCGTGAATCAAATCATCCCGCTTCACAAATAAAGAAATCCCTCTATTTTTAAGAGATGAGATTTCAATTTCTTGAACAATGGACTGATTGGTATTCAACATAAGATGAAGAAGTTTCTACAAATATGGTTAAATTTGTATTATGAGTGATGATATGTCAGGTTTTTCAGCAAAGAACAAACTTAAAGAAGATGAGTATTATTTAAGCCCTGAAGGATTTATCATTTTTACAGAAAAATACCATTTAAAACGTGGGCATTGCTGCAAAAGTGGCTGTAAACACTGCCCTTATGGCTATGACAAAAAAAGTGGACGAATCATAAGAAAGTAAACTCCAGTTTTATTTTCCATCTATCCCCTTCTCAGGAAATCGACCTTTATATTGCTTGAGAATATTCTTGATGTCTTGAATGTCTTTTTCAATATCCCCAGTAGGCTCGAACAAACCATGAAATCCCCCGATTTTCTTCTCATAATCCATATACCCAATATAAATTGGAACTTGCGCTTTTTGGGCAATATAGTAGAACCCTTTTTTCCAATTGGGGTTGTAGCTGCGTGTTCCTTCAGGCGTAAATACCATGTACATTGAATCATTTTCTTCAAAATGTCTAACTGCAGTTTCAGTTAAATTAGATTTCCCGCTTCGATCAACAGGTATTCCTCCTGTTTTTCGCAAGAACCAGCCAAGTGGGAAGAAAAATAGTTCACTTTTAATTAGATACTTTCCTTTAACACCATACGCTAAAAAAGCAAGACGCCCAATAATAAAGTCCCAATTAGAAGTATGTGGCCCCATTATTACGACACACTTATTAACTCCTTTAGGGCTATGTTTGTCGACTTTCCAGCCGAACAAACGTAAAATGCCAATCGACAATTTTCTCATGTCGTAAAGTTAATAAATTTAGTCCTTCTTCTTAAATTTAGCTTAAATTTGAGTAATGTCAGTAAAAAAAAATGTTGCTAAAATAATCCCAACTCTACTCACCCTCTCAGTAATTTGGGGTGTCTATTTCGTGACCAAAATCGCTTTAAAAAAAGAAGATCATGGCACAAAAATACTTTCATATCTTCCATTGGAAACAACTTGGTTCTTAAAAGTAGATGGGAAATCAATTATTCAAAAATCGATTTCAAGTTTAATGACAGCAGATCGTTTGAATGAGATCTCAGAATTAATGAATGACCAAGATTTTGAAGATTCGGACTTATCCCCAACAGGTATTAACTTTCGATCTGGCGCCGTATTATTTGAATTTATACAAGGCACTGAAAAATACTTTGGAGCAATTGTTAGGGTATCTAACAATAAGAACTTCAAAAAAAATGTCATCAATGAATTGTCCAATAAATATGCTGTAAAGACTTTAGATGATTTTTCAATTATTATAACTACGAGTGAACAAAATAAGCAAGGAAACAACTTAAATAGAATAGCAGAGCAGATAACTTTTAGTAATAAATCTGAATTACAAAAAATTGAATTAGCGGCCAGTGATTTAAATTTTAGAACTAATTATAAAACACTTAAAGGAGGATTCAGAGCAGACTTTAACAACTCAAACATCGTTTTTGATGGAAGCTTTAGTAACCTGAAAAATGAGCTATTAAAAAACTATAAATTATCTCCAAAGACTGCTTTAATTCATGATGGTTTTCATTTTTCATCAAGAATTATTACTCCGGAGTTTAACCAGATGTTAAATAACCAATTTGAACATGAACTACCTAATATAATTGGAATTTCAATCAATCATCGCTCTTCTGTATTACCTGGGAAATCAATAACCAACTTAGCGTTAGATACGGATATGTTAATTCATTTCGAACAAGAAATTCGAGCTCAACAAATTCTGGAATCGTTTTTAGCTTTAAACTACATAGAAAGCTTGGATTCGATTTCGTTCATGCATTCAGGTAAAAAGCATTTTTATCAAAACATATCTTCCAAAAGTATCTATTTTGGAGCTCAGCCATTCAGAAAAGAAATGACAACTGAACAGTCTGATATTCTTAAGGTAACAGGCTCACCAAAACACCTTGTTAAAATTGAAGGAGATGGTTTTGCCAGAGGAGTTTTAGATTTACTTCCTGAATACTATTCGACAAAGGAGTTATTGAACAATATTGATAATTCTCAGTTCAACATTACATTAAACAGTACTCTAGGAATTGATTGCAAAGGAAATATTCAACTAAAAAATAATCACTCTTCTTTCTTAGAATTAATTAAGTTCTTTGTTTCAATAAAAAATTAAACCGTAGACATTAGGCTTTTAAAATACCCTGGAGATTCTATCAGTTTTGAACCGTACCAAGAAAACATTTCTCCATCCACAATTTTAATAACTGCATTTGGATATCTCTTTTGATACAATTCAATATGTTTTTCTTTGAAAGGAAATGGTTCAGAACTTAAAAAAATGACATCAGGATTCAAACCGAAATGTACTTCAGGATATCGACTTTCATTTATCGCGTTTTCTAACCCACATTTTGTCAGCATATCATCTATAAACGTTCCCTTTCCTGCGGTATAGCCAGGATCATCCCATATGAAATAAACAACAGATTTTTTAGATGGGTTTAATTGAGTTAACTCTGAAAAACCTTGTTTTATCTTGTCTATAATCGAAATTGCTTCGATCTTTTTATTGGTTATTATGCCAATAGATTCAATCATTGAAAATGAATCCTCAAGGTTAGAAATATCACTTAACCAAACCGGAGCAATTTTTCTAAGGTCCTCAATATCCTCTTTTGTGTTTTCCTCTTTGTTCGCAAATATAATATCTGGGTTTAAAGCCTTTACTTTTTCAAAGTCCACATTCTTAGTGCCTCCTATTCTATCTTTAGAACGAAACCAAGTATTAGGATGGACACAAAATTTGGTAATTCCAACTACCTCTTTGGCCAACCCAAGTGAATACAATAATTGAGTCTGGGACGGCACCAAAGAAACAATCCGACTTGGTGTCTTTGCCAGTCGGATTGTATTATTCATTTGATCGATATATTCTATCATCAACAATTTATCTTATTGCTGAAATCAAATCTTGTCGTGTAATAATATGGTGGCTACCATTATTTAATTCAACCAATACGGCTGTAACATCATTTGATATCAATTTAGAGACTTGCTCAATGGTTGCATCTTCTTTTACCATTGGAAAAGGCTCCATCATTATACTTGAAATTGGCGTGTCTTTTAATCCAGGGTTATCAACCAATGATTGATAAACTTTTTTGTCATCTAAAGATCCTGCAAACTTACCATCTTTAATGACCGGAATTTGAGAAATTGAGAATTGGCGCATTTTTTCAATGGCATGAGAAACTAACTCCTCACCATAAACCATAACCAATGATTGGTCGCCATGCTTAGCGACTAAATCACCAGCAGTAAGAATATTTTCATCCAAAAAGCCACGTTCTTTCATCCAATCATCATTGAACATTTTCCCTACATATCTAGAGCCATGATCATGAAATAGTACTACTACAACATCATCTTTGGTCAATTCTTCTTTCAATTGAAGAACACCTTTAATAGCTGACCCCGCAGAGTTTCCAACAAAAATACCTTCTTGTTTTGCTAACATTCTTTGATAAACAGCGGCATCTTTATCCGTCACCTTCTCAAATTTATCAATTACTGAAAAATCAACATTTTTTGGAAGAATATCTTCTCCAATACCTTCTGTTATATACGGGTATATTTCATTTTCATCAAACTCTCCTGTCTCATGGTATTTTTTAAATACAGATCCATACGTATCAATGCCCCACAATTTAATGTTTGGATTCTGTTCTTTTAAGAATTTACCCGCTCCAGAAATTGTACCTCCGGTTCCAACACCTACAACAAAATGAGTAATTTTACCTCCAGTCTGTTCCCATATTTCAGGTCCCGTTGAAAGGTAATGTGCCTTTGCATTTGAAGGATTATCATATTGATTTACATACCAAGAATTTGGAGTTTCACTCGCTAATCTTTTCGAAACAGAATAGTACGATCGAGGATCATCTGGCGCAACGTTAGTAGGACAAACGTGAACTTCTGCACCAACAGCTCTAAGAATATCCATTTTTTCTTTACTCTGCTTATCACTTAATACACAAATTAAGTGATATCCTCTTAATAAAGCAACCAATGCCAACCCCATTCCAGTATTACCTGATGTTCCTTCAATGATAGTTCCTCCCGGCTTCAATCTTCCATCAGCTTCAGCATCATCAATCATTTGAAGCGCCATTCGGTCTTTAACTGAATTACCTGGATTGCTCGTTTCTATTTTCGCTAATACAAGTGCATTAACATCTTTGCAGATTTTATTGATTTTAACTAAAGGTGTATTTCCTATCGTTTCAAGTATGTTGTTATAATATTTCATCAAGTTGATTTGTTTATACAAAAATAAGGCAATTATTAATAATTATCGGTTGTCTTTAAATTCATTTTATCATTCTTATAGCATGCCTTGAACCTTTAATATTATCACTGTTATATAGGCAACATAAGTACTGAAAAGAATTGCGCCTTTAATACGACCAATTTTTTTACCGACATAAATAATAAACAATAATAAAACTGTGATCGCAATCATCCAAATCATATCAAATTCAATAATTGATTGTGATACTTTCACAGGCTTAACTATGGCAGTTAAGCCAATGACTGCAAAAATATTAAACAAGTTCGAACCAATTAAATTCCCAATTGAGATATCTGTTTCTTTTTTTAAAGCAGCCATTGTTGATGCAACTAACTCAGGAGCTGAAGTACCAAATGCGACAACGGTTACACCAATGATTACGTCCTTGTTTGGATTAGATGCTAATATCGCATTGGCAATTGATACTGCCCCTGTAACAAACCACTCAGCTCCTAGATAAAGGCCTATGAAACCTATCAATAAAAATAGACTTGACTTCCAAATTACAATTTCATCGTCATCGTCATCGTCGTCATCATCATCATCATCGTCATCATCGTCATCATCGTCGTCATCGTCATCATCGTCGTTCTCTAATCTAGACTTACGAATCATTCGATAAATAAAAAAGACTAAGATTATGAACATAAATAACCCTTCCAGGAAAGAAAACACGCCATCGATGGCAAATATACTCCCCAACAACGTTGCAAATAAGAGCATTGGATAATCAACTCGTTTTGTGTTTTCATCAACAGCAATTGGAAAAATCATTACTGTAATTCCAAGTACTAACGCAATATTTGCAATATTTGAACCGATAACATTTCCAATGGCAATCCCTGGATTCCCCATCAAAGCACTTTTCAAACTGACCAACAATTCTGGCGCAGAAGTACCAAAAGCAACTACTGTCATCCCAATAACAAGTGAAGAAATCTTCAATTTTCTAGAAAAACCTATAGCTCCTTTTACCAGAAATTCACCACCAATAATTAGTGCAGCTAAGCCTAATAATAAAATGAGATAATCCATACTCTTAATCTATCTTTTAATTCCGGTGCAAGTTACTAAGATTAATTCAGAAGAAAATTCGTTTTGTTCTATTTCAAAAAAAATAATCACTTTTATACGACTAATACTAATGAGGGAATTAGGACTATAAACTAAAATAGTTCTGAATGCATGAATAATTATTTTATTATCAGAACCAAATAATTCTTAAACTTGCTTAAAAATTGAATGTTATGAAATTTTCACTTACATTATTAACACTTTGTATTGCTTTTGCAAGTTGCAAAAAAGTAGATCCTGAAGAACAGGCAGCCACTGATGAAACAATTATTCAACAGTATTTATCAGACCATTCACTAACGTCAAGCGTTTCCGCAACTGGTCTTCATTACATCATTGAAGAGTTGGGTTCAGGTGCAAGCTGCAACAGCAACTCAAGTGTGCGAGTGTCTTATAGAGGATATTATACCGACGGCACAGTCTTCGATGAAAGTCCTTTACAGGGAATTGAGTTTGGGTTACAGCAAGTAATTAAAGGTTGGACAGAAGGCATTCCTTATTTTAAAGAAGGCGGAAATGGGGTGTTATTAATACCATCTGCTTTGGCCTATGGCGAGAATGGAAGTGGAAGTGTTCCTCCGAATACAGTCTTGATTTTTGATGTTGCATTGTTACAAGTGCTATAGTCATTCCAAAATATATCTCAAATAAAAAAGGTGTGATTCTAAGAATCACACCTTTTTCTTTATAAGAAATTAAGTTCTAATTAAGCTTCAGTTGCTTCCGGCTTTGGTAAAAGAACCTTACGAGAAAGTTTCCACTTCTTCGTTTTAGCATCTCTACTTACAACCTTAAACTTAACAACATCTCCTTCTTTACAGACATCTTCCATTTTCGCAATACGCTCGTGAGCGAATTCAGAAATATGAATCAATCCATCAACTCCAGGAAGAATCTCAACGAATACACCGTATGCTTGTAAAGATTTAATTTTCCCTTCGTATTCAGCACCTTCTTCAACAGTTGGTGGGAAAGCGATTTGTTTAATCATTTTAACAGCTCCGGCCATATCCTCAGCATTGTTAGACATAATCTGAACCTTACCTTCTCCGCTTTCAAGCTCTTCGATAGTAATATTCGTATTTGTGTCTTTTTGCATTTGTTGGATAATCTTTCCACCAGGTCCGATAATCGCTCCAATCATATCATTTGGCACTACAAATGCTTCAATACGCGGAGTTTGTGGCTTCAATTCTGTATTTGGTACAGCAATCGTTTCAACAATCTTATCTAAGATGTGCAAACGTCCAGCTTTAGCTTGATTTAATGCTTGAATTAATACATCGTAAGGAAGACCATCTACTTTGATATCCATCTGACAAGCAGTAATACCTGCAGAAGTACCAGTAATTTTGAAATCCATATCTCCTAAGTGATCTTCATCTCCTAATATGTCAGACAATACAGCAAATTTTCCACCTTCAGCAACTAATCCCATAGCGATTCCGGAAACTGGGGCCTTGATTTGAATACCACCATCCATCAATGCAAGTGTACCTGCACAAACTGTAGCCATAGAAGAAGAACCATTTGATTCCAAAATCTCTGAAACTAAACGAATTGTGTATGAGTTATCTTTAGGAAGAACTGGCTTCAAAGCTCTAAGAGCTAAGTTACCGTGTCCAACTTCACGACGAGAAGTACCTCTCAGCATTCTTGCTTCACCCGTTGAAAATGGAGGGAAGTTATAATGCAACATAAATGGAACAGATCCAGTAAATGTAACATCATCGATTCTTTGCTCATCCATTTTGCCACCTAAAGTAAGTGTGGTTAAAGATTGAGTTTCACCTCTAGTAAACACAGCAGAACCGTGAGCTCTTGGCAAATAATCAACTTCAGCCCAAATTGGACGAATTTCATCGAATTTACGACCATCCAAACGGATATTGTCATTCAACATTGTATCTCTAACTGCTTTTTTCATTGCAGCCTTATAGTATACAGAGATGTATTTTCCTTCAACTTCCAATTCTTCTTCAGAAAGAGATGCGATGTATTCTTCTTTTATTGCTCCAAATAATTCAGCTCTTCTTTCTTTAGAAGCTAAACCTTGTGCAGCAACTGCTTTACACTTATCGTAACATGCAGTCATTACTTTCGCACGAACGTCATCATTGTGATCTTCGTGAGAATATGTTCTTTTTGGAGAAGTCCCTGGAATCTCAGCAGCTAAATCCAATTGGAATTGACATTGTAATTTAATTGATTCGTGAGCGATTTTGATAATCTCAACCATCTCCTCTTCTTGAATCTCTTCCATTTCACCTTCTACCATGACAATGTTGTCAATAGTACCAGCAATCATACAATCGATATCAGAAGCTTCCATTTCCTCCAAAGTTGGATTAATGATAAATTTCCCATCAACTCTACCTACTCTTACTTCTGACATTGGTCCATTAAATGGTATATCAGAAACTGCAATTGCAGCAGATGCAGCAAATCCAACTAAAGCGTCAGGACTATTTACACCATCATAAGCAATTAATTGCATCATACACTGAACTTCAGCATGGAAATCATCTGGAAACAGAGGTCTTAACGCTCTATCTACGATTCTCATCACTAAGATTTCTCTTTCTGATGGTCTAGCTTCTCTTCTGAAAAAACCACCAGGAATTCTTCCATCAGCAGCAAATTTCTCTTTGTAATCTACAGTAAGTGGCAGAAAATCTACACCTTCTCTAGCGTCTTTACCTGCAACCACTGTTGCAAGAATCATTGTGTCGCCCATTCGTAACACTACCGCTCCGTCAGCTTGTTTCGCCAACTTCCCAGTCTCAATCGAAATTTCTTTACCTCCGATAGTGATGGACTTTGTTATTCCTATATTCATATTTATTTATTTACTTTTTTTTACAAAGAGGGGCAGTCGATTTATTCATCGAATGCCCCTCTTTTAAACTCTATATGCTAAAGTTATTAACGACGTAAGCCTAATTCTTTAACAATTGCACGATATCTTGCGATATCTTTCTTTTTCAAATAATCTAATAAGCTTCTGCGCTTACCAACTAATAATTGTAGTGCTCTTTGTGTCCCGTAATCTTTACGGTTTTTCTTTAAATGCTCAGTTAAATGAGCAATTCTATAAGAAAACAAAGCAATTTGTCCTTCTGAAGAACCAGTGTTTGTTTCAGAACCTCCGTGTTTTTTGAAGATGTCTGTTTTTGTTTTTGAATCTAAATACATTCGAATATTTATTTAAATAATTTTTATGTAGCCGACTATTCGACGGTGCAAAGATAGTGAATTATTTGAAATTCCAACTTCTTTTATATTCTTTCTATGATTTAAAGAGTTTTAACGACAAGGCTAGCTTCTCTCTTAATTGAGGACGTTCTACAATATAATCTAAAAATCCATGTTCAAAAACAAACTCTGATGTTTGGAAACCATCTGGCAAATCTCTACCGATTGTCTCACGAACCACTCTAGGCCCAGCGAATGCAATTAAGGCATCCGGTTCAGCTATATTCAAATCTCCCAACATTGCAAAAGAAGCTGTAACACCGCCAGTAGTTGGATCCGTTAAGAATGAAATATATGGCAATCCTGCCTCAGCCAATTGACCAAGTTTCCCAGAAACTTTCGCCATTTGCATTAATGAAAGACCAGCTTCCATCATTCTAGCCCCTCCAGACTTTGAAATAATCATAAACGGACATTTCTGCTTAATGGATTCATCAATTGCTCTTGCAATTTTTTCGCCCATTACAGACCCCATCGAACCCCCAATAAAAGCAAAATCCATAGCTGCAATAATGAAGTCTTCTCCATCCAGCTTACCATGGGCAGTTCTAATTGCGTCTTTCAGACCTGTTTTGGCCTGAGAAGCTTTAACCCGATCCGTATATTTCTTAGTATCCTCAAATTTTAAAGGGTCTCCTGATACAATATCTGCATTTAGTTCTTTATACTTCCCCTCATCAAAAATAATTTGAAAATATTCTTCAGAACCAATTCTTTCATGATGATTGCAACGATCACATACGTAATAGTTGTTTTTTAAATCATCTGAAGCGAAAATCGTTTTACAATTAGAGCATTTCTGCCATAATCCTTCTGGAGTTTCTTTCTTTTCTTTCGTTGAGGTTGTTATACCTTCTTTATCTCTTTTAAACCAACTCATATGTTCGTCTTAATATCTTATTTACTTAATGCGTTAACGCTATTCAAATCAGAAAATGCTTGTTCCATTCTTTTAATAAACGTGAACTCTCCTGCTCTTATCCATTTTCGCGGATCATAATACTTCTTATTCGGATTATCACTACCTTCTGGGTTCCCTATTTGAGTTTTTAAATACTCTACTTTAGAAGTAATATAATCTCTACATCCTTCTGTAAATGCGAATTGTAAATCTGTATCCAAATTCATTTTTATGACACCATATCCAATTGCCTCTCTAATTTCTTCAACAGTAGAACCTGACCCACCATGAAAAACGAAGTCTACCGGATTCTCTCCAGTATTAAATTTTTCCTGAATGTATTTTTGAGAATTATCTAGAATTTTTGGCGTTAACTGAACATTCCCTGGTTTATAAACGCCATGAACGTTACCAAAAGCTGCGGCCACTGTAAAACGCGGACTCACTTTTAAGAGTTCTTCATACGCGTAAGCCACCTCTGATGGCTGAGTGTACAATTTTGAAGAATCAACATCCGTATTATCTACCCCGTCTTCTTCACCTCCTGTAATACCTAATTCAATTTCTAAAGTCATTCCCATTTTACTCATTCTCTCCAAGTAACTTTTACATACCTCGATATTCTCTTCCAATGGTTCTTCAGAAAGATCAATCATGTGAGAACTAAACAATGGTTTACCTGTTTCAGCATAAAACTTCTCGCTAGCAGTTAACAAACCGTCAATCCATGGCAACAATTTCATCGCGGCATGATCTGTATGAAGGATTACTGTTGCTCCATAAAGTTCTGCTAAATCATGAACGTGACGTGCTCCAGATACCGCACCAGCAATACTCGCTTTGAAATCATCATTAATCAATCCTTTCCCTGCGAAAAATTCTGCACCACCGTTAGAAAATTGAATAATAACGGGAGCGTTCATCATAGAAGCAGCTTCCATAACTGAATTGACAGTACTCGTATTGGTAACATTTACAGCTGGAAGTGCATATCCATTTTTCTTTGCGTGAGCAAAAATTCTTTGAACATCCTCTCCTGTCGCTACTCCTGGTTTGATTCCGTGACTCATCTTGTTTTTAACTTTTAATTTTAGAGAGCAAAGATAATTAATTTATACATAAATCTTATAGACAAACATAATTGATTCATTATTATAAATACTAGCATGCAATCTTAACATTCTGCTGTAATATTTTTATATTTTTGTATACCAAGTAAATAAATGAATTTCCTAGAATGAGTTACCTCGATGAATTAAATGAAAGTCAGCGCATTGCTGTTGAAAATATTAATGGCCCGACAATGGTTATTGCAGGTGCTGGCTCCGGAAAAACAAGAGTTTTAACTTATCGTATTGCTCATATGATGGAAAAGAATGTTGACCCATTCAATATCATGGCGCTTACTTTTACCAATAAAGCTGCAAAGGAAATGACTGAAAGAATCGGTCAGATAGTTGGAAGTAGTGAAGCCAAGAACATTACCATGGGAACTTTTCATTCTGTCTTTTCTAGAATATTAAGATTCAACGCTGATCGGTTAGGCTACCCTACCAACTTCACAATATACGACACGCAAGACTCTAAAAGTTTATTAAAGGAAATTATCAAAGGTTTTAGCTTAGATGAAAAAGCATATAAACCTGGCAATGTTTTAGGAAGAATTTCTTCAGCAAAAAACAACTTAATTTCTCCAGAAGATTATGAAACTAATGGGAACATTCAAGAAGAAGATCGCAGAGCCAAAAGACCAGAGATGGCAAGGGTTTACAGATCTTATGCCAAAAGATGTTTCAATGCTGGAGCGATGGATTTTGATGACTTATTGTATCAAACAAATGTATTATTGCGGGATTTCCCAGAAGTTCTTCACCATTATCAACAAAAATTTAAATATATACTGGTTGATGAGTATCAAGACACGAACTTTTCACAGTATCTAATCGTAAAAAAGTTAGCCGCGGTTTTTGAAAACATTTGTGTTGTAGGTGATGACGCACAGAGTATCTATTCTTTCCGTGGAGCAAACATTCAAAACATTCTAAATTTCAAAAAAGATTATCCTGACTTTAAACTTTTCAAATTAGAACAGAATTACAGAAGTACAAACAATATTGTTCAAGCTGCTAATGGTGTTATCGCTAAAAATAAGGATCAAATAAAAAAAACGGTCTGGACAGATAATGTAGAAGGTGAAAAAATACATGTTGTTCGCTCATTGACCGACAATGAAGAAGGCAAAGTCATTATCAACAAAATATACGATAGACACAAGAGTGAGGGGCTAGAATTTGATCAATTTGCGATTCTATATAGAACAAATCGCCAATCCAGAACTTTTGAGGAAACGTTAAGAAAATTGAATATTCCCTATAAAATATATGGTGGATTATCTTTTTACCAAAGAAAAGAAATAAAAGATTTACTTGCCTACTTCAGATTAACGGCCAATCCAAATGACAACGAGGCTTTTAAACGTGTTATCAATTATCCAAAGCGTGGTATTGGTACAACATCATTACAAAAAGTCATTATCGCTGCAAATCATTATGGTGTAAGCTTTTGGGAAGTTGTAAATGACTTCAATCAATATCCTGTCGATATTAACAATGGGACAAAAAACAAGATGATTGAATTTGCAACAATGATCAAAAGTTTTAGTGCTCAATTGAATCAATTAGACGCAAATATTCTTGCACATGAAATTGCAAAAACATCAGGGATCCTTAAAGAGCTTCATACAGACAAAGACAAGGGACCAGAAGAAGTTGAACGATATCAAAATGTAGAGGAATTAATTTCTGCAATTCAATCTTTTGTGAGTAACCAGGAAGAAGGACAATCAAAATCTCTTTCAGAATTCATGCTTGACGTGGCGCTTTTAACAGATGCCGACGCGGATAAAGGAGAAGACAAAAACCATGTAACTCTAATGACAATCCATTCCAGTAAAGGTCTTGAATTCTCAAATGTTTTTTTAGTTGGCTTGGAAGAGAATTTATTCCCATCTCAATTGGCTTTGAATTCTAGGACAGAATTAGAAGAGGAAAGGCGATTATTTTATGTTGCCGTAACAAGAGCGGAAAAAACGTGCACGCTTTCTTACTCAAATTCAAGATTTCAATGGGGAAATTTAATAACATGCGAAGCTAGCCGATTCATTGAGGAAATAGATTCGAAGTACTTGCATTTTGAAACTGCAAAACGAGCTGGAGGGAAATCGTTGAATGACAGATCAAATAGCTTTGACAGACCATTCACTGGAGGTTTAAATAAATCATTCACCTCAAAATCATTAAAGCCTATAAACGAAGTTAATTCAAAATCAAACATAAAAGGATCAGCGACTCTTGATGTTAAAGTTGGCTATAATGTTGAACATGACCGATTTGGAAAAGGAAAAATCATTAAATTAGAAGGCCGAGATGCTGATAAGAAGGCTACAATATTCTTTCCTGGGCACGGAGCGAAAACCGTATTGCTGAGGTTCGCCAAATTAAAAGTTTTGGACTACTAATTGCATAGTCTCACATTATAACTAAATATTAAAATTATGAAAACTCTATTATTAATTCTTTTGTCCTTTATTTCGGTTCATTCAATCGCCCAAATTAAGCGTGTAAAATTTACGGACGCTACTTTTGAAAATGGGATGCTATACCCTATTACTCAAATATCAGGGGCAAATGACGTTGCTTCGAAAATTAACGCTGACATTTTAGAAAAAATAAAAGATTTAAAAGATGCAGATTTTTGTGTAGGTCAATATGGTTTTGTGCAAAAAGGTCCTCACATTCAAATCCATATCTTTTGTAATTGTATCGATTTTAAAGAAAGTCAGAATAGATACTACCTATACAATATAGAAACAGGAGAAAATGTTCAATATTCAGATATATTAACACCAAATAAAATGAAAGCTTCAGCCAAATATCTAAAGGAGGTTTCAGCTATGCATATTAAGACTAATAGCATATCAATAGAACCGAGAGTTCTTAAACTTATTGATTCAAATAATATTGATGCCTTTAAGGTAACATTTAAACGTGATGGACTCGACCTATGGTTATTGGATAAAAACTGGGGTGACAAACCTATGTTTATAACTTGGGGTGCCATGAGGTCATATATGAAATATAGTTTCCTTTAGAACGGATAACCTATACCAAAATGGAATGCCGGAACAAATGGATTCGGCATTTTTGTTTTGTAATCAGGTCCAAAGACAGCCAAGCCTTCAGCTTCATATAAGGCACGTGACTGGAAAATCCATTGTGCACCTTTCGGCAATGCTGGATTTCTCATTGGTATCCCAACATCTAATCGAATAATAAAATACTCTAAATCCATTCTCAATCCAAAACCACCAGCAATTGCGATTTCTTTGTACCAGTTTTTTGTGAACTGCCCTCCTATTCTATTTGGGTCTTCATAAATCGTCCAAACGTTACCGGC
Source organism: uncultured Flavobacteriales bacterium (assembly GCA_905480145.1). GTDB lineage: Bacteria > Bacteroidota > Bacteroidia > Flavobacteriales_D > Crocinitomicaceae > UBA4466. The sequence goes on from CAJQPA010000005.1 coordinate 84,682, forward strand.
ATCTGCAAAGACTGCACCTTTAAATAAGCTATTGAACGCGAATCGAAATTCCCCTGAAGAACCAATTCTTAAATCTCCAATTTGAGTTGCTGTCTTTGTCTCGTCGAGATAATATTTATAAGAACCTGGCCCTAAAGCACGAGCACGCCAACCTCTGTTATCATTGGCGCCTCCAGCAAAGAAACTGTAATCATAGGGCATAGAAGTTTTTGTGTTTCCATAAGGTATACCAGAACCAATATTGGCATGAAAATTAAAGCTTTTATCTCCCCCTATAGGTTTAGAGAAAATTAACTCATTATCGATACTCCAAAATTGAGAGTAACCCACCCCTAAAACAGAACTCTGCCCACTAGATAAAGTGTCTTGACTAGATCTAAAGGCCGATAAGATATTTCCCGCTAAATCAAAGTGAGAACTAAAATACAACTGCGAATTTCCATTGCGCGCTTCTTTTTCTTTGATATTATACTCAAAGGTGAACTTTGCATCTTGCCAAACAAATTGATTACTATACGCGTTCAAAAGAAAAAGATCATTCAATGCCGTTAATTTACTTTCAAAACCATTACTCTTATCAATATTGACAAATTTAACCACTGATGCTAAAGGCATCCCGACATGAAAAATCATTGTTTTATTAGAGAAGAATTTCCACCCATAATTCAACTGAAAAACACTTCTCACAAAATCATCTCTTTTTTGAAAGTTATAAGCACTCGAGATTATCGTTTTCGGACGCAATTTCTTTAAAATCTTTGCAAATTTAAAAGGGAATAATCCGGGCAATTCCAATTTAACCGTTGGACCAAATTCAAACGTATTAAAACTTCTTGCTGCTGTTTTTATCTTTTCCCCATCAAGTGTCTCATCAAATATTGGTGGCTGCGACTCAAACCCTCCAGACATAGAAAGAGTAAGTTTTTGAGCTCCTCTAAATAAATTTCGGTTCGTATAATTAATTGTTGCTGCAACCCCAAGAAATCCATTTGAATTTGTAGATCTAGGCTCAAATCCAAAGGATTGATTCTTGCTCGGAACCAAATAATAATGAACATCTATACAACCAGTTCCTTGATCTTCGATAAGTTTCGTTTTAACCACTTGAAATAAATCCAAGCGTAATAAGCTCAAATATGTTTTTTCAAGAAATGACTCTGAATATAATTTATCAACTTCCAAATAATTTTGCGCTTCTAGAATTGCAGGTTTTATTCTTAATTTGCCGTTATGTAAAAAAACAGCGGATCTAGTTGGATCTATTTCACCAGTTTTCTTTCTTAGGACCTGAACATAATCTGTTGTATCAATTGTCCTAAAGAATTGGTCAATGTACAAAGATAGGCCCATTCGATTTAAGTCATCTTTAAAGGAGCCCTCATAATAAATAGTGTCCGCAATATGAAAAAAGACTTTACTGATAAAAGCTTTTTCGTGCTTCAATTGAATGATCGAATCTTTATGAATAGATGATTTTAAGTAGCGATCACTAAAACGAATGGTCAAATCTACCGTTTTTTGGACAGCATGTGTATCAGCAAGAAAAGTTATATGATTAGCACTAAATCCATAAAACCCTTGATTCCTCATGTGCTTCGCTACATATCGTCTTTGCTTGTCTAGATATTCGCTATCAAATGGCTTCGCTTGTAATTTACCCTCTTCATGAGTTACTAAATAGTCTTCATACGCTTGAGATAATTCAAGATTACTAGTATCAATGTACAACGAATCAATGAAATATCTTTCTCCGGATACTAAATGATAATGAACTACACATTTTTTATTCTTTTTGAAATCAACAAAGCCTGTTACTTCACCATTGTAATATCCCTTTGCCCTCATGAACAATCCTAATTGTTTTAAGGATTTCAGATAAGAAGTACTGTCAAAAATAACAGGTGGACGGCCTATTTTATATTTATACCATTCTCGAATAAACTTTCTAGGGTTTATAGTGTCATTTAAGGATATTGTCTTTTCTGTATAATGTGTCCTCCCCTTCCGAATGGCCTTATCCATTCTTTTTGAATTCATTCTATCTTGCCGAGAAAGTTTTTTTCTGTTCTTTAAGAGAATTTTCTGGTTTTTTAAATGACGCTTATTCGCAATTTTGGTAGAATCAAAAGCATTAAATGCTCGTAACTTCCATTTTACGCCAAACTGTTTGTAATTAGGATGCTGTTTGATTATTTCAGTGACATCGTCTTTATCAAACTTATCTCCTGATTGAATAACCTTGTTCTTTTTAATCAAATATTTTCCATCAGAAACTCTTCTGGTTTGCTTACAAGCAATCATCAGGAGACCTAGAATCAGTAAAATATATGTATGTTTGAACTTTAACACAGTAGATATTTGTTCAACAAAAATAACAAAAGCATCTTTGGAAACACTTTCAAAAAATAAGATAAAATGGATTCGGTCTTTACGTCAGAAAAAAAATCGTTTAGCCGAAGGTTTATTTATTATCGAAGGAGAAAAAATGGTGAATGAAATTATTAGTAATTCTCCAGAAGTTGTTCGCTGCATAATCTCCACAGAACAGCCTATTATTTTTAATGGAGAGACTTACATTACTTCTCATAAAGAAATGTCTCAAATAAGCGAATTACAAACACCAAACAGGTTATTGGCTGTTGTAGAAATTCCAAAAATAAAAAGTATTAACTCTGATTTCATATTGGCACTGGACGGCATTCAAGACCCTGGAAATATGGGTACTATATTGCGCACTGCTGATTGGTTTGGAATCAAAGAAATTGTTTGTTCAAAATCTACTGTGGATATCTACAACCCTAAAGTCGTACAATCGAGCATGGGTTCCATATTTCGGATACCGGTAAAATATGTTGATTTAGAAGAATATCTAAAAACTACTAATTTACCTATTTACGGGGCTTTACTTGAAGGTGACAACATTTATAAAAAAACACTAAAAAGGAAAGGAATTCTAGTACTGGGGAACGAAGGCAATGGTATTTCGAATAACATTCGAAACCTTATCAATTATCCCATTCATATTCCAAGATTTGGCTCATCAGAATCACTAAATGTAGCCATTGCCACAGGTATCATTCTTTCTGAATTTTCACGATAATTGACATAGAATTTAATAGCGTTAAAAAAAGTTAAGCAAACATTTAATCATTGATATTCTCTTAAATTCGTTTAAAATCAATCAGGTTGAAAAAAGTAAGGGTTAATTTCATTTTAGTACTCGTAATAGCAGCATTGCTTGCACTACTTTTCATCCAAGCTTTTCAAACAGCACAATTATATGATCGGAAATCAAATGAGTTTTCCGATGCTTTCTCTACCACTCTTGACAGAATTGCTTTTAGACATGAAAAAGCTGAAGATATTCGTCGTTACATGATGCTGGCCAATAAAGATTTTAGTGGGCAATACAAAGACATTCTAAAAGAAGAATTTCAAGATTTAGTTTCCGCTCAAGAATCCATTTCAATACAGGATACTTCAATTTTCGAGAATGGAAAAATGGAAAACTACCTTATCATTAAAGGTAAAACTTACGATTCACTTTCTGGGCTAACCGCTGAACAACGAGTGTTAGCCAGGGACGTGCGACAGTTAAGAGACCTTTTCGAAAACAACAAGGCAGGAACAGTTAGCAAAGATTCTGTTCAACTTGCCGTTCAACTAGATCAAAGAGTTATTCAGCAGATATTTAAAAAAGCTCAGTTTGTCAACGAAATGATGATGGATGCTTTTAAAAACAATGTGTATTTAAAGCCTTCTGCGAGAATAGACTTGATATTCTTAGATTCTGTTTTACGCAATGAATTGAATGAAAACCTTCCTGATGAATATCAATATATGATTACGGATGAATTCTTTGAACCCATAAAATTTGAAAGAACCCCGAAGAACTACACTGCGCAATTAGATACGTTAAAAAGCCATCATACTTTATTGTTCCCGAGCAATCCGCTAGATGAAGATTTGTACTTACATCTTCAGTTCCCTACCCAGAAGTCTTTCTTAATTAAAGAAATGTGGGCCCCTTTAACTGTTAATTTAATGTTGGTTATTCTAATAATCGTTTCAATCGTATTTATGTTTCGTACAATTTTAACACAGAAAAAGCTCTCTGAATTGAAAACAGACTTTATTTCGAACATGACTCATGAATTCAAAACCCCTATCAGCACAATATCACTGGCATGCGAAGCAATGAATGACAAAGACATGGTCGGACTTCAGAACGAAGCAACTCTCCCGTTTATTACAATGATTAATACTGAAAACAAAAGGTTGGGCTTACTTGTTGAACAAATACTTCAGAGTGCAAGTTTAGATAAAAAAGAGATTCTACTCAATAAAGAAGAAATTCTTTTGAATGAATTGATTGAGGAAATTGTGCAAAATGCACAATTCAGAATGGAAACCATGGATGGAACTATTCTAACCAAAATGCCTTCTGAACTCATTTATGTTGAAGCGGACAAATTGCATACAACAAACGCCATATCTAACCTTGTAGACAATGCAATAAAGTACAGCAAAGTGAAGCCTAATGTTACGGTAGAACTAAAAAAAGAAGGTGATACAATTGAAATAATCATAAGTGATTCAGGAATTGGAATAAAAAAAGAGCACCAGAATAAAATATTTGATAAATTATACCGTGTTCCAACTGGAAACATCCATAATGTCAAAGGATTTGGTCTTGGCTTGAGTTATGTTAAGGCTATTGCTGAATTTCACAATTGGGAAATCAATATTGAAAGTAAAATTGGGGTGGGTTCACAATTTAAAATCATCATAAAAGAATAACATGGAAAAAGTAACGAGAATTTTATTGGCAGAGGATGATTTAAATTTAGGGCAACTTTTACAAAATTTCCTCCAGTCTAAAGGCTTTAAGGTATCCCTTGCTCAAAATGGTAAAATCGCTTTTGAAAAATTTAATCGTGATGAATTTGATTTTTGTATTTTCGATATTATGATGCCAGAAATGGATGGGTTCACTCTTGCAAAAGAGGTTCGAGAGATTGATAAAAAAGTTCCCATTCTCTTTCTTTCGGCAAAAGCAATGAAAGAAGATAAATTAGAAGGGTTTTCAATTGGAGCGGATGATTATTTAACAAAGCCATTTCAAATGGAAGAACTTTTGGCAAGAATCAATGCTATTTTGCGACGAGTTCCTTCAAATCCAGTTCAAGACAACGGAAATATTGAAATAGGCTCAATTAAATATGAGCCTGAATTCCGAATGCTTTACCTAAAGGATGAAGTCAAAAAATTGACAACTAAAGAGAATCAATTATTGCAACTATTAGTCAAAAACAAGAATGAAATTCTTGATCGACACGCTACACTCCGAGCTATATGGGGAGATGATAATTACTTCAACGGACGAAGCATGGATGTATATATCGCAAAATTGCGAAAGGCCTTAAGAGAGGACTCTAACATTGAGATAATGAATGTGCATGGAAAAGGATTTAAGTTGATTGTTAAAGAGCCATGATTATTTTCTAATAAACATAATAAATTACTCTGTTAACTGTTATTAGACTCGAATATAAAGTTTAAATTCGCGAAACTAAAAACAAACTAATGAGTGAAAATGCACAAGAATTTGACCAAGAGAGACAATCTTTAATGGTCTTCATTTGGCAAAGAAGGAAAACCATTATTCTTATCACGATTATTGCAATGATTGTTTCGATAATCATTTCTTTATTATTAACCCCAATATACAAGTCTACAGCAATTGTTTTCCCTGCTGCAACAAGCACAGTTTCATTCTCTGAACAAAGAATTGCCAAAGCCTCGTCAATGGACTTTGGTGAAGAGGAACAGGCAGAACAGTTAGTTCAAATATTACAATCTTCAAGGATTAGAAATCGCATTGTTGATCAATTTGATTTATTGAATCATTATGAAATCGATGAAAATGACGAAACTAAACTTCACAAACTGAGTAAAGCATATTCAAACAACATACTCTTCAACAGAACACGTTATGGTTCGATTCAAATTGATGTTTTTGATCGGGATGCAAAATTGGCTGCAGAAATTGCAAACAAAATTGTTCAATTAATTGACACGGTAAAGAATGAAATGATACGCGACAGAACAATTCCAGCTTTTAGCATTAGTAAAAGAAAGAAAGATCAATTGGATCAAGAAAACGCTGTCATTCTTAAAAAACTTGACAGCCTGTCACAATTGGGAGTTGTTTCAATAGAAGGAAGGGCAACGCTTTTTTCCGCATACATAGAATCAAAGAATAAAATAGACAAAACATTTTTTAAAGAACAGATTGATGTCAACCTTCGCTACGGGGCAATGTTTGACGGTCTAGAAAGAACTCGTAATGAGAAAATTGCAAAACTTTCAAAATTTGAAGATGCTTACGAACAATCTGAATCTGATGCTAATTCTTTTTTGAATCACAAATTTATTGTAGAGGATGCTATTGTAGCTGACAAAAAAGACAAACCCAAACGAGCGATTATTGTTATCCTTTCGACTATGGGAGCTTTTATTTTTAGCATTTTCTTTTTGCTCGTTCAAGATCGAATTAAGGAATTGCGAAAAGAAGCTTAATTGCAACTTCTCAAGAAAAATAGCATCATCATAGTGATCAGTGCAATCTACATTGCGCTTTGCTCTTATTTTACTCTCAAAAATCAAGAGTTGCTCACGCTAGCCCCTATTGCACTTCTAGCCATTTACTTTGCGGTATTTTATACGGAATACACTTTTTTATCTTTGGCTTTCTTAACACCATTATCAGTTAACATTGAAGAATATACAGATAGCTTTGGGTTATACATCCCCACAGAACCATTATTATTTGGCTTACTTGTCCTACTATTATTACAGCACACAAAATCAAATTTAATTGATAAAGCCATATGGAAAAACCCGATTGTATGGGCGGTTAGTTTTTATCTCTTTTGGATACTCGTAACTTCGATTACTAGCTCAGCACCAGCTACTTCATTTAAATTCCTTCTGTCTAAAGTTTGGTTTATTGTGCCGTTGTTATTTTTTGGAACCAAAATATTTTCTAAGAGAAAAAATCTAAAAATTTTTATTTGGCTCTTTTCTATTTCGATGGCAATAGCTATTTGTTACACCATAGCTATTCATTCGACATATGGTTTTGGAGAAAAAGAAGGACATTGGGTCATGTGGCCTTTTTTTAAAGACCATACCATTTACGGTTCAACAATTGCATTTACTGTTCCATTAATTTTTGGAATATATTTCTCAAAAAAACACTCACTACTAATGCAATTAATAATAATTGGATTATGTCTTATAATATTAACCGGATTATACTTTTCATATACACGCGCAGCATGGCTAAGTGTAATCGCTGCTCTTTTCGTTTTGGGTATAATTAAACTGAAAATTAAGTTCAATATACTTGCTACGATTAGCGCTATTGCTTTGATTACATTGTACTTTTCTTGGGATGCTATACAAATGGAGATGGCTCGGAATAATGCTGAACATACCACAGAAGATTTTGGGGAGAAAATACAAAGTGCAACCAATGTTACAACTGATGCTTCGAACTTGGAAAGAATCAATAGATGGTCATGCGCCATTGCTATGTTCCAAGAACGTCCAGTTTTTGGTTTTGGACCGGGAACATATGCATTTGAATACGCCAGGTTTCAACATCCTGATAATTTGACAATTATCTCTACCAATTTTGGAAATGGAGGGAATGCACACAGTGAATACCTTGGACCTCTTTCAGAAATGGGATTAATCGGAATGCTTTCTATGTTATGTATTGTGGCTTCGATATTCTATAAGTCCATTAAACTTTATATTCGTTGGCCAGATGATGACAAAGAATTGAAAACATTAATCCTTGCTATGATTTTGGCCCTAGTCACCTACTTCGTTCATGGTGTCTTAAATAATTATTTAGACACAGATAAAGCAGCCATCCCAATTTGGTCTTTCTGCGCAGCATTTGTAGGTTTAGAAATACTATTAAATAATCGTGAATTAACTAAGTAGTTTACTTTTAACTAAGTTCGTAACAAAAAATATTTTTACCGTTTAATAATTATGTCAAAAGCTATCACAATTCACTCTAGGTTAAGCCTGCTAGTAATAATATTAACCACTTCCGCTTTTAATTTATTGGCTCAGGAAGTTAAAGAACCTTTCATTGGACTTTTAGAATACAAAATAAGCGCCCGAGATACTTCTTTAAAAGATTTTCTGCCAGATTACCCAATGGTGATTTATTCGAACGACACAATCATTAGAAAGTCTAATTTTACGGATCAATTAGGAATACAAGTAGTAATTCAGCACATGGTCAAGAACAAATCATATCTGCTGTTAGAAGCTGCTCAAGGCAAGTATGCGATTCAAACTGACTTAAACAAAACAAATTCAGATACAATTCCTTCAAAATATACTTTCAAAAAAAAATGCTTCAAAAAGAAAATACTAGGAATCAAAGCTAAACGTACAATGGCATACCACCCTGATTTTGAAGAAGCTATCGAGTTTCTATATTTTGACAATAGAGCGAATAAGTACAATCCCGTTTTTAAAGAAATACCCGGACTTCCTGTTAAATATAGTGTTTACACTCCCGATGGAATATTAGATTATGAACTTGTAAAAATGACTGAGTACACGCCAGACAGAAACCTTTTCGGAATACCTACTGATTATAAGCGAGTGACCTTTGATGAGTTTCTCAAAATCGTTACTTCTCCAGAGAATCAAAAAGTTTTATCGACTGATTAGTTAAACTAACATTCGGTTGTGCATAGATACGTAGAACCTCATTGCATTTGAGTTAAGTATCTTCCTATCTTCGTCCAATAGCGGAAACTGAATGGGAACAGAAAATAAATTTATTGCAAAAGGAGACACTTCTTCAAAAGCAAAATCAGAAACAAAAAAATCAACTAAGAAAAGTAAAGCAAACCCAAAAAAGGTTTCTGCGCTAGTTTTGTTGAAAGATCGTTTTGACAAGAAGAAATTAAAATCTAGTATTGGAGTAGGCTTAATTCTCCTGGCTGCGCTCTTATTCCTTGCGAATTTCTCCTACTTGTTCACATGGAAAACTGACCAATCACGCGTGATATCTAAAGGCTTTTTTGAATTCATTTTTGATGGTTCTGAAGAGCCTGTTGCAAATTGGATGGGGAAATTTGGAGCTTGGACTTCACATTTACTTGTTCATCGATGGTTTGGCATCACATCTTTTGCGATCCCATTTGCGATGCTAATCATTGGATTCAAAGCTTTATTTAACATTTCAATCCTTCCAATAAAGAAAAGTTTACTCACCTCTTTTTTCGTATTAATCTGGGGTAGTTTATTCTTTGGCATTTTTTCAAAAAACGTAAATTACTTAGGCGGTTCATTTGGATTTCAATCAAATGAATGGTTAAACCTAACCGTTGGAAAAATCGGAACAGTAATATTCACTTTAGCTTTAGGTTACTTATTATCTGTTGTACTTTTGAATGTTAAATTGAAAAAAATAATCACTCTTTTAGGTCTTGCAAAGCCAGAAGCAGAAGATATTCTAACAGAAGTTGAAGTAGAATCTAACTACGATGTTTCGAATATCCTGCATCCTGATTTAACGACAGATGACCTTATCGCTAAAACTGTCGATTTTTCTAGCGAAGAACAATCAACAGAAGAAGAACAAAAAGATGAATCTGAAGAAGAAATTACAGTAATTAATTTATCTCCTGAAGAATTAAATATAAAAACGGCACTCGAAACAGAAATAGCAAAAGAAGAAATCCAAAGTAGCATTGAAGAAGCTGATTCTTCTCAAGAACTATCGATTGAAACAGATATTTCAGAAACACAAGATTTTGATAACATAATCCCAACCCCTATAGCAGATAGTCTTGGAGATGATGAGTTTGTTGTAGAGGTTGCTACCGAATCAGAAGATGATAAAACATTATCTACATCTGAAGTAAACAGCAAGAGAAAAGAATATGGTGATTATGATCCAACTCTAGATTTATCAAGCTATAAGCTCCCTAAGATTGATTTATTAAAAGACTATGGTGTTAGTAAAGGTTCTGTTTCCCAAGAAGAATTGGAAGAGAACAAAAATAAAATTGTTACCACACTTCAAAATTATAAAATCGAGATTTCAAAAATAAAAGCAACTGTAGGTCCAACCGTTACCCTTTATGAAATTATACCGGCACCGGGTGTTAGAATATCCAAGATTAAAAACCTCGAAGATGATATTGCACTGAGTTTAGCCGCATTAGGCATTCGTATCATAGCGCCAATACCAGGTAAAGGAACCATCGGAATAGAAGTTCCAAATAGTAAGCCCGAAATGGTAAGTATGCGCTCACTTATTGCTTCTAAGAAATTCCAAGAATCTGACGCTGAACTGCCTGTTGTAATGGGTAAAACAATTACAAACGAAACCTTTACTTTTGATTTAGCAAAAATGCCCCATCTTTTGGTTGCAGGAGCTACAGGACAAGGTAAATCAGTTGGACTGAATGCAATATTAGTTTCTTTGCTTTATAAGAAACACCCATCACAAGTGAAATTTGTATTGGTGGATCCAAAGAAAGTTGAATTGACTCTCTTTAACAGAATTGAGCGTCATTTTTTAGCTAAACTTCCCGATGCCGAAGACGCTATTATTACGGACACCAGTAAAGTGGTAAATACACTAAATTCTCTTTGCATTGAAATGGATCAGCGCTATGAGCTTTTAAAGGAAGCCCAGGTTCGTAACATCATTGAGTATAATGCGAAATTTGTTGACCGCAAGTTAAACCCTGAAAATGACCATCGTTTCTTGCCATATATCGTAGTTCTAATTGATGAGTTTGCTGACTTAATAATGACAGCAGGAAAAGAAGTCGAGCAGCCCATCGCCAGAATAGCACAACTTGCAAGAGCCATCGGTATTCACCTTATTGTGGCCACACAAAGACCTTCCGTAAATGTAATTACCGGTATGATTAAAGCAAATTTCCCTGCTCGAATTGCATTTAGAGTACTTTCTAAAATTGATTCTCGAACAATACTTGACACGTCAGGTGCTGACCAACTCATTGGAAGGGGCGACATGCTTGTTAGCATGGGACAGGATGTGATTCGCTTGCAGTGTGGATTCGTAGATACTCCAGAAGTTGATGATATATGCACGTTCATTGGCGATCAGCGCGGTTACCCTTCTGCTTTAATATTACCTGAATACGTTGATGAATCTGGAGAAGGAAATGGAAACATGGATGATGAAGATTTAGACAAACTTTTTGCGGATGCCGCAAGGATAGTTGTAATGCATCAACAAGGATCTGCAAGTCTACTTCAACGTAAACTAAAACTAGGATACAATCGTGCTGGAAGAATCATTGATCAACTTGAAGGGCATGGCATAATTGGAGGATTTAGAGGAAGTAAGGCGCGAGAAGTACTTTATGCTGATGAGATAGGTCTTGATTCTTACCTTTCTAGCAAAGGAATTGTCTAGCTACTTATTCTTAATCGCATTTATATTAAAACCTAAACCAGCAGAAAACATTAACTCATCCGCCCTACCATTTATATTGCTATAAACTGTCCGATAATTTGTACTTGTATAAGTTACATTTATAAACAAATGGGCAAACTCATACATATAGAAAGTACCTCCAATGTTAAAAGAAATAACCGGCACAACAGACAGTTCATTAACTCCCAGAGACGATCTATTTTTAACTAGTTCAGCAATATACAAGCCCGGCATTAACCCAATATGAGCATCAAGGTTTTTCTTGTTCGCATGCAGCAGCATTCCAGCAGTTGTTCTAAATCCTTTTTCATAATACCCAGATTTTTCCATCCCTCCTAATAACAAATTTCCCTCACCGCGAAAACTTATTCGTTTATCAAAGAAGCCTTCAAAGAACCCGGTTAAATACGCATTTTCACCACTTTGATTAAGCATCAACGAGGGTGAAAAAGTCAAACTTGAAGCCAACAATCCCGAACGAATATAAACTTCCTGTTGCGCTTGAGTATTTGCGCTAAAAATGCAACATATCACAATTAAAATCTTTACCATAGGTCTGCAATTTTATAGTTTAAACCAATGTGCATTAAAAAATGCCCCTCTACCCCTTTCCTTTTCTCACTTTCAAAATGAACTCTAGCATTTTCATAATGGGCATGGATATCATCACCTAAATGCATCATATATTGAGTATTCAACGAAATATCAAAGCGCTGACTCACTCTGAAATGCAGCCCAGCTCCTCCTTGCACTGCGGAACTATTCTTAGAGATGTGATTTCTGTGATCTGAGTTATCAATGAGAATTGTTTTATCAAAACAATGCCCAATAACCAAATACGGTTTAATAATGGGATCTAGACTTTTCGTTAAGTAATACATAACACTCCATCCAATATGGTAGTCAATCCTTGAAGCAAAGTCACCGACTTCTCCAGTGATATAGTCTAAAAACCACTCCGTATTAATTCTATCTGCAACTTGAATCCGGAATTGACCACCAACACCAGTGCCAAAGCTAGAGAGTTTATCTCCGCTAAATGAACTAGCTGTTGTTCTTAATCCGATGCTAAAAATTCCTCCTTGAGTCTCCTTAACAACCATTGGTTGGCTCATTCCAAAAAATGGGAATAGAAAGACAATAATGCATAGTTTATTCATAATAAAAGTTTTATTGGTTGCCTTTAAACAACGCTAATAATTCTCAATTTATTATGTATGCATAAAAAAAAGAGCTAACCCACGGCTAGCTCTTTAATTAAAATAGCTTAATCTGAAAACTTTTCAATAACAGACTGGGTTACACCCGTATTAGAAAACCCACCATCATGGAATAAATTCTGCATAGTTACATAACGAGTCAAGTCAGAAAACATTGAAATACAATAATCAGCACAAGCGACTGCATCGGCATTTCCAAGTGGAGACATTTGTTCTGAGTAATTGATAAATTCAGTAAAACCTTTTACTCCCGAACCAGCAGTTGTCATTGTAGGCGACTGAGAAATTGTATTTACCCTTACTTTCTTTGCCATCCCATAGTGATATCCAAAACTTCTTGCGATAGACTCTAAATACGATTTATTGTCAGCCATATCATTATAATCTGGGAAGGTTCTTTGCGCTGCAATATAAGTCAAGGCTACTATAGACCCCCATTCACTCATCGCATCTTGCTTCATAGCAGTTTGCATGACTTTATGAAATGATAACGCAGAAACATCTAAACCCTTTTGAGTAAAATCATATTTTTGATCCGTATAGTGTCGCCCTTTACGAACGTTAATAGACATACCTATAGAATGTAAAATAAAGTCTATTTTACCACCCAAAATCTCTACCGATTTAGAAATTAAATTTTCAAGGTCCTCAACACTAGTTGCATCTGCCGGAATAATTTCACTGCCAGTCTTTTCTGCCAAGCTGTTAATCTCTCCCATTCTCATTGCAATAGGTGCATTTGTCAAAACAAATGTTGCTCCTTCTTCATGCGCTCTTTCTGCAACTTTCCATGCAATTGACTGTTCATTAAGGGCTCCGAAGATAATCCCTCTTTTTCCTTTAAGAATATTGTTTCCCATTTTTATCTTGTTTGAGCTACAAATGTAGGATAAATATTAAGTTGGCATTAACTTCAATTCTTTATTTATCAACCATTGAACGTTAAATAAAATAGAGGCCAATAATTAATAAAATCGGTTTAATTTTGAGGTTACCAATCAGAGCCAATTAACCGCATAATTTTATTGTCATGTTAGAATTCCTCAAAATAAGTCTTCTCTTCACTGCATTCGGTTGCCTTTTCGAAGTTGGATTTACAGCAATATATGATTCTTTGGAACAGTTGATCACGAAAGGTAAGGCAAAAGTGGATATTCGTTTCTTTGGATACTGGAGCATCCTTTACACATTTATTTATGGAGTATTACTTCCTGCTTTCTGGATAATAATATCTATTCCTTACGTTTATGATCTTCATTGGACATTGCGAGCTGCTATCTATGGCGGTACTTTCCAAATTGGAGAATATTGTACGATGTATTTATTTCATAAAATATTTGGAGAATCTCCATCAGAAAGCCATTACAAAGGAAAGCTTGACAGTATTCAAAATTTCACGCGACTTTCTTATTTCCCAATCTTTATTTTGGAAGCTTTTTCATTTGAATTGATTTACTCACTGTTCATGTGAAATCTATCCCATTCCACTTTCAGAACTGATCCTAGGTGAACGCTTTCGGCTGCTGCTATTACCCCAACGGTAAGTTAATGTAACGTAAAATCGTCTTGTCAACCATTTGTACTCTGAGTTTTGTTCTACTCCCATTTGTCCATAGTCAATCACAAACCCTTTGGTATTAAAGATATCTGTAACTTTTGCTCCAACGGATAATTTCTTATTCAATAAACGCTTTTCAACAGAAAGATCAACTCCTTGTCTTGGCTGAACAATTCCTTGAGGTGTAGTTCTTGGCGCATTGTATTTCAAATTTAGTTGTGCACTAGCTGTTTTCTTCCAGAAGTCAATCGATAATATATATTTCAAGCCCCAATTAATACCGGAATTGTTCCAATCAACATTTTCATCTGCGTTGACATATTCAATATAATTCCCATTAAATGTAAGTGTGCTTTTCACCCATTTGAATGGCTTATAAATTGTTACCACCTCAAGACCTGTACTTTTACTCTCATCAATATTCCCATAGGTTACCAAGGAAGAGTTATCCTCATAATATTCTTTTACTCGATTAATAACATCTCTTGTTCTGCGATGAAAGATACTCGTAGAAAAATTCATTTTTTTACCGTTATAACTATATCCTAAATCAAATGAATGAATATATTCAGGCTGTAAATAAGGGTTTCCACTTCTCAAATTAAATGGGTCAGCGAAACTCTTAAACGGATTCATTTGTCGCGATTTTGCACGATTAATTCTCTTACTATAACTAAGACTTAACTCGGACTTCTCAGATAGTTCATATTTAATATGCGCTGAAGGGAATAGGTTTAGGTAGTGATTAAAAATTTTTGTGTTCTCACTAACAAGATTCGGTGTTTGTTCAGCATATTCTCCTCTGAGTCCAATTTGATACTTAAAATTATTGACTTCTTGCCCAAATATACCATATGCACTTGAAACTTGCTCCGAGTATTTGTATTGATAGTTCGCTAATGTATCTTCTAAAAAGTTTCCCGTAACGGTATCTTTTGTTTCAGAGAATGTTGATAATCGTTCATCACGAAGTATTGTTTTTCCTCCCAACTCCATTCTTGCTCTAGCCTTCTCAAAAACTCGATTAAAATCAACTTGTCCCGTTGTCACACTCTCCGAAGAGTTATTCTCCAATTGCTGATTTAACCGTGCTAAATTACTTTCATTTTCAAATTCATCATAATACACCTCCTCATATACCCCCATAACTTCTCTTGTGCCAATTGAATGGTTAAAACTCAAAGCTATTTCACCTAGATCTTTCTTTAATTCATGAGTATAATTCAAATTTGCAGAAGTATTAGTTCTAGCCCGAGGGTCACGTGAATTTCGATTCCATCTTGCTGACAAATCTCCAGAGTTGTCCAGCAATCTATAAGCAACGTCTCCTGTTCTTTCGCGCCGATTAATACTTCCTGTCAAGGAGAGACCAAGTGTATTCCGTTTATTGAAGAAATATTCTCCACCAAGAATCAGCGTATTAGAAGAATTTAAGTCTGTACCAATACGATCCTGTAAAAAACGCTCCGTACTGTCCAAAGAAAAAGTTCTCAGAATATCACTGTTATAATTACGATAGCCCTCAGAGTAATTCAATGAATAATTGGCATGAACATTAATTTTCCGGTTACGGTAACTGAAACCAAGGTTTCCCTCGTATAAATTCTCGGTAGCAGCTGTAACTGAAGCGATACCATTAAAGCCTCTAAGTTTATTGGTTTTTAAAACAATATTTATGATCCCCGAAGTTCCATCTGGATCATACTTAGCAGAAGGATTGGTCACCACTTCTATTCTCTCAACAGAATTTGCAGGGAAAGCATCTAAAAGATTTTGACCATCATTCCCCACAAGAGTGCTCGGGCGTCCATCAATTAAAATTGTAACATTACCATCTCCTCTCAAACTGATATTTCCATCTTGATCAACCTCAATACTGGGGATATTATTTAGAACATCACTGACGGTTCCTCCCCTTGTAGAAATATCATCCTGTACGTTGTATATTTTTTTATCGATACCAGCTTTTAAAACGTCTAAGGAACCGTTTGCGGTTACTTCATCTAGGTCTATGGTCTTGTCTAATTCCAATTGAATACTGCCAATATTGTCTATTTTAGTTTGAGAAAAAGAATACGTTTTGAAATAATCTTCATGGTTGGCGTATGAAATACGCAATAAATAGACAGTTGCCCGATCATTGTTTACGATTATATCTTTTAATGCAAAAACTCCTAAACTATCAGTATAGGCACCTGAAATTACCGAAGAGTCACTCTTATAAATAAAACGTACTGATGCATATTCAGCTGGAATCCCATCCGAACCAATTACTACCCCCTTTATAGATTGACCAAAGGTAAAAAAAGCATTCATCAAAAATGCTATGATAATGTATCTCATTCTATGTACTTAAATTCCACATTATCACCCATCATCAATGCTACTGGACATCTAGATGATATGGAATGGATCCGTTTGATTTGCAATTCATTTAAATCAGCATCAACATTTAATTTTTGAGTTATTATATTCATACGCTCAACCTTATCTAATGTCAAATCTATTTTCACGTCATTTAAAATCCACCCCTTGCGATCAGCATACATTTTAATTGTAATTAACTTACAGCTAGCTATCGCTGAAAGTAATAGTTCTGTGGGTCTTGGTCCAACATCAGCACCACCTTCATCTATTGGTTCATCACTATACCATTGATGATTTCTAGACTGATTATCAACCGTATACTTCTCTTTTAATGATGCTATTAAATTTATCATAATTTGTTTTTTTTAATGCCACATAAATTCTAAATCATCGATAGACAATTCCCCGTCGTGCTTTATAGTAATAGAGTGCTGACCAGGAAGAAGACTAATAAAATTTTTTTCTATTTTAATTATTGAATTAGTTGATGTCACCCAAAGACTTCTTACAAACTCAGTGTTCTTTATTTCGAGAGTTGATTTCTTCCCATCTTCTTTTAAAGGATTCAATGAGAATAAAACAGATGGTATTTCGGCTTTAATGGTATTCTTGGAAACTCTATCAAAACTGCGCGAATAATCATTATCAATATTAAATTCAATCACCACATCATTACTTTCTAATAACTCATTGTCACCTAGGTTTAATATTATCTTCGCCGGGTTCTCAGCACTGGCACTAAAAACAACTTTTGACTCTGAAAGTATTGCACCTGTTAAATCAAAAATTCTATATTTCAAGGTATCTATGAGTGTTTCAGGAGAATCTGTCACTAAGAAATATTCTATATCATTTAAGTCATGGTAAACTTCAACAACAGCAATATCCTCATAATCTTTTTGAACGGCATATTGCAAAGCTTTCCAATTCCCAAAATAATCAATACTTGACCATGTCGGGGCTGGCCAGCAATCATTCATTTGCCAATAAAGTGTCCCTCCGCATCTAGGCGAGTCAGCCCGATGGCCAGAAATAGCCATGCTTACAGCTTTTGCCTGAGTTAATTGAGAGAAATAAACGAATTCTTTGAATGATTTTGGCTCTCCATACAAACGCTTTGCATGTTTCAAAATCATCTTATTTCCTACATAACTTTTTTGATGATGCTTCATAACATCTGAGTCTAAATCCCATTCTTTTTCTTCTGAAAAAGAATGAATTGTTTGATATTCTGGGAAACTCTGAAAGCCATACTCTGCATTGAACCGACCTATCTTCTTGCCAAAATATTCTATTGGATCTTTCCCATGCCAAACGCCCCAATAATGCTGTGAACCATGGTCATAAAACTTGTCATTTCCCCAATTACTCAATGGTGAAGTATGAATATATGGAATGGTAGAATGTTCCTTAACTTTATTTGGAGCTACTTTCTTGAACAACAAATCATAACTGTTTTCAATCTCTTTAGCCTTTCGGCCGTATAGGTTATGTTTTATTTGAAACCCCCAATTCTCCCAAGCAACTTCAACTTCATTGTTTCCGTTAAACAGCACGACACTTGGATGTTTTGATATTCTTGGGATTTGATAATCAAACTCTCCTTTCACGTTGCAAATAAATTGTTCATCCCCTGGATACATTGCACAGGCAAACATTAAGTCTTGCCAAACCATTATACCTAATTCATCACACTTGTCAAAAAAGACCTCATCAGGATAATAACCACCACCCCATACTCTAACCATATTAAAATTAGATTCTGCCATTGTTTCAACAATTGACGAGACATCTTTATCTTTTACACGAGCTGGAAAAATATCTTGGGGAATATAGTCTGCACCTTTGCAAAAGACCCTTCTATTGTTCACCTTAAAGTAATAACTAGTACCCCATTCATCAATTTCTTGAATCAGCTCAGAAGTTTTAACTCCAAACTTCACTTCAAAAGACTCAACATCCTGTTTATCAATAGTTTTTACATCAAATGAATCGGAATACATATATGCATCTCCCTGCCCCTTTGGCCACCATAACTTTGGATTCAACAGCACCTCTTTTCGAGTGAACTTACCTTTCTTAGCTGAAATTAATTTAGTCCCAAATAATGAGCTATGCCATTCTATTTTTTTTATTTCCTTGTTTGATAAGTACAAATCGTATTCAATAACTGCTTCTTCATCATTTACCGAAACAATTCTGGTTGTCCTATTAATTATTCTTGCTTGACTATAACTATGGATCTTAACGACTTTGTTAAAGCCAATAGTATTCATCCGCAATGACCAGTCCCAACCAAATTGATATTGAGGCTTTCTTGAATAAGGTGCAACTGCAATCTTATGAACATCATTAGGTGCAGGTAATATATAGTCAGAAGAAAGATACTTTTCTTTATGAAACATAACAGGCGACGTAAAGATTACAGATATTTCATTACTCCCTTCCTTCAATAGCTTTTTTATTTGGGAAGAATATGGTCTAAATGCATTATTTGCTTTAAAAACGAGCTTATTATTCACATATATGCTTGCATACGTATCAATTGAAGGAAACTCAATTTCAACAAAATTACTCATTAACATTTCCTTTGAAACAAAGAAAATAGACTTAAACTCCCATTGATGCTCTTCTATCCAGCCAAACTTATCTTCATTCTTGCCATAAAATGGGTCTGGAAGTTCTCCCGACTGAATCAAAGCTTCTTGAACGGAACCTTTTGCACCTAAATCGATCCAAACTTTTTGAACAGGATGAAAAATACTCCATGTTAATTCGCGTTGCGCGTTAACTGATAAACTATTCATTAACAATAAGCTGAGTAGAATTTTCATTTACCAAGAACGATTAAATTTCGCATCCACCATCCCCTCGAAATCATTCGTTTTTAAAGCAAAATTAAACCCATTGTATACAGAATACCCTCCATAATTACCCTTTGTATCAAGCGCAATAAATCCAACTTGCAACCCTTCTAAATTATCATGCTTTGCAATCACCCTCTCAACTGCTAGACGACATGCATCTTCAGGAGAATTCCCTGCCCTCATTAACTCAACAACGGTATGACTTCCAGCTATTCTTATTATCGCTTCTCCCATTCCGGTTGCACAAGAAGCACCAACTTCATTATCCACAAATAGACCTGCCCCGATAATAGGAGAATCACCTATTCTTCCGGGCAATTTATAACCCCAACCACTTGTTGTACAAGCACCGCTAAGATTTCCTTCAGCATCTAATGCTAGCATTCCTATTGTATCATGATTCTCATGATTGATCTCCGGCTTATCAAAAGCATCTTCATTCTCCTTCTTCCAAGCCTTCCAATCTTTCTTTACCTCTTTCAACGGTGCCTTTGTTTTATTAAAGCCATAATCCAAGGCAAACTGCTGAGCTCCATCACCAGCCAACATAACGTGAGGTGTTTCTTCCATGATTGTTCTAGCTACAGATATTGGGTGCTTAATATTTTCTAAATAAGCAACAGCTCCACACCTAGATTTTTCATCCATGATACAAGCATCTAGTGTAACATTCCCATCTCTATCAGGACGGCCTCCTAAACCAACACTTCTATTCGTCATATCCGACTCTGTTACACGCACTCCTTTTTCAACAGCTCTCAAGGCCTTACCTCCACCACCAAGCACCTCCCAAGCGCCCTTATTCGCTTCTAGACCATGAATCCATGTAGAGATAACGACCGGTTTTTTAACCTTTACGAATTCCTTAACATCAAGCAGTTCTGCTGCTTTACCAGGCTTTACTACACCCAAAAAAGCACCAATTAATCCATACTTAAAAAAAGTTCTCCTTTTTAAATTACCCATTGTTTCTCTTGTTTTTTTGATATTCCTTCAACCATTTTCTATAAACAGATGCGTTTCTTTCATGTTGCGCATTGGTTACCGCAAAATTATGCCCCCGACCACCTGGCTTTCCACACATAAATAAATAATCTACCTCAGCTGGATTTAAAACTGAGTCAATTACACTCCCTGGAACAATATAAATAGGTCCAGGAGGCAATCCTTTGATTTTATAAGTATTATACTCACAATCAATATCTCTGTGAACATAAAGTAATCGCTCTACACCTTTCAATTTATCCCCCCAGCAAAACTTAAAGGTTGGGTCAGACTCTAAACGCATTCCATTATCCAAACGATTCAAATATAATTTTGCTATAATCGGCCATTCATCTGAATCTTTGGACTGCTCTGAATAAACAATACTTGCTAATGTGGCAACTTCAGAAGGAGATTTGAATCCTAACGCCTTCATTTTTGCTTTCCGATCATCATTCCAAAAGGCCTTAAATTCTTTTGCCATGAGATTCACGAACTCTTGTGCATCTGTATCATAATACATTTCTCTTCTCTCTGGTAAAAATAGCGCTGGCACCTGCACCTTGGTAAAAGCATACTTCGTTAAAGTTTCTGAATTGAATATATACTCCACAAGTGATGCGCTGTCAGCAGAAATACATTCACTAATATTTTTCGCCATAGCCTCAATCGTTGGACAATTATTGAAAATGACGTTTACTTTTACTTCAGCATTCCCATGGCCATTCTCACCCTTCACAAAACCATTGACCAATTTTTTTAATTGTGTCTGTGAAAGGATTACATACTTTCCTGCAGCAAAATTAGTCGTATCTACGTTATTTTTCTCTACAAATTCTCTGAAATCTTTATCGTTATTAATTATCCCTTTATCTATTAGCGTTGCAACCAAAATTGAATAACTCGGTGGTGTTTTAAACAACATTTTAACCTCTGACTTGTTAACACTTCTAGTATCTTCTGAAAAGTAACCCAAAATTCGATCCTTGAATACTAATCCAAATACAAACCCTAGGATAACAATTAGCGCTATTAACTTTTTAACCATTTTTCTAACTCTATTATTTTTTTGCCTTCACCTTCTGAATCAGACGCATCAAATGACTCTCCGACTCTGACATAATTGCTTTTTTCAAACAAAATTACACTTTGGGAGTTCTCCTCATGAATCGTGCACTTCAGATGTTTTATATTTAACTCCAATGCTACGTCCTCTATATTTTTCAAGGTAGAAATAGCATATCCTTT
Source organism: uncultured Flavobacteriales bacterium (assembly GCA_905480145.1). Lineage (GTDB taxonomy): Bacteria > Bacteroidota > Bacteroidia > Flavobacteriales_D > Crocinitomicaceae > UBA4466. Next base: position 106,447 of record CAJQPA010000005.1, read on the forward strand.
TCTTCTATTCTTTCTGTCTGAAATTAATATCCCAACAGTAGCTGATCCATTTTCAAAATTAATCTCAGTTAAATCAACACAACCAATTGCTTGATCATTCTCTCTTAAGCATATCATCCACCTCGCTTGCTTTGCCTTCTCTATGTTTTGCAGTGTCATAATTAAATGCTGAATGTCGAATAATTGATAAGCCGAATCATTTTCACTGACAGCCCAAAACTCTTCGTTATTCTCCCAATCTAAAATCAATGGAGCGTCTTCCATTACCACATATCTTATATAAATCAAATTATTTCCCACTACTTAACTTCGTCAGACGTTTATGAATATCTTCAATTGAATAATCCTTAATTCCCACAAAGTCTTTTGGAATATTAAAACCTATTACTTGAGACACTGAACCCGATGCATACATTACTTGTAGAAGCTCGGTTAACTTATTAGCAATCTCGCAATCCAAAAGTACTTTAATTGGATTCAAGCAAGTAACCTTTCCAGGAATAGTTGATGAGTATGAATCAAAAACCTCATTTACTTGATTCGCTGTAATAGTCAGACTCAATTCAAAGCATAATGTAACTATTGGCTTCTTCCTTAGAATTGATTTTATTGATTCTAAATCAACGTTTTGATCTTTTCCATTTGCTTTAAGGCTGAAATAACGATTATCCACCGAAATCCCTATATGAGGTGGCACTTTATTAGCATGCCAAATCCAGAGATTTGTATTTGCCTCTACAACCTCCGTATCGGTATGTACATTATCAATTTTATAACTATACATCAATGCTTCCTTCATATACTTTTAACGCTGGACCTGTCAACCATATATCATAAAAGCCTCCGGTGATTTCATTGAAAGTAGCCTCTACAAATAGTTGACCGCCCTTGGTATTCACTTCAAGAATATTGAAATCATTTTCATTTTTCATATGAACCAAGGCACAGGCAGTAACACCTGTCCCACATGACAAGGTTTCGTTCTCCACACCTCTTTCATATGTGAGAATCGAAATGGAACTATCAGGACCTTTATTAACAACATTAACATTCACTCCTGCTATTTTATATTTCTCAGAATAACGTACTTTCTTTCCGAAAGAAATAATATCTATTTTTTCATTTTCTGAAAAATGAACATAATGAGGAGAGCCTGTATCCAAAAAGAAATCACATCCCAACTCTTCAATTTTTTCTACAGGAAGCATTTCTAAACGAACTTCCCCATCAACAAAGCTCGCTTTATGCTCCCCATCTATCGCTAAGAATCTAGTATCATTTGTTATTACACCTAACTCCTTCGCAAATGCAACAGAACACCTTGCCCCATTACCACAAAAACTTTGAGAACCGTCAGAATTATAATACTCAATTTCAAAGTCAAAACCATCTTTAGAAGAAATCTTAATCAAACCATCTCCTCCAACACCCATTTTACGATCACAAGCAAATGCAATTTGTTTAATGGACAAATCGTCATATAAACCATTCAGATTATCAATCATTATGAAATCATTCCCGGTCCCTTGATATTTTTTAAATGTGATTTTCATTCTTAAAGCAAAAATAAGATTTAATCCAATAAAACTGCTTAACATTATTTAACATGACAAATGTACCAAACACTATCTGTTTGGAGTTATTATTGCTAAACTAGAATCAATTAATATTAAAAAACAGAACATATGACAAGCACTTTGAAACTTATCGCAATAGGACTATTAGGAGGAATGTTACCGCTAGGAGTTTATTTAGCAATGCCAAACTCGACTGCTAATCAACATGTCGATGAATCAATTAATTCAAGTAATAATATAAATTCACAAGAGACAAGCTTTGATTTTTTATCGCAAGTTCCACCTGAAAATTTTGTAGCCGCATCAGAGAACAGTCTAAACTCAGTGGTTCACGTTAACACAACGGTTGAAACGACTTCTTTTCAGCGTGACATTTTTTCAGAGTTTTTTAATGGACCAGGGTCCGGTGGTCAAGAATATAAACAATATGGTTCCGGTTCCGGTTCTGGGGTAATTATTTCTACAGATGGACATATTGTTACAAACAACCACGTTATTGATGGCGCAACGGAAATAAAAATCACGCTCAATGACAACAGACAATATGACGCAGTAGTTGTTGGAACAGATCCTTCGACTGACATTGCTGTTTTAAAAATAAAAGAAAAAGGATTAGTTGCTATTCCCACTGGTGATAGCGATAATGTTAGAGTTGGGGAATGGGTTTTAGCAGTTGGAAATCCATTTAACCTCACCTCTACTGTTACCGCAGGAATAGTTTCGGCCAAAGCAAGAAACATTAACTTATTGCAGCAGAAAGGTCAAGGAGGTAATGTTCCTATCGAATCATTTATCCAAACAGATGCAGCCGTTAACCCAGGAAACAGCGGAGGGGCACTCGTTAATACAAAAGGAGAATTAATTGGAATTAATACAGCGATAGCATCACAAACAGGAAGCTATGCAGGTTATTCATTTGCAGTACCCGTGAACCTTGTCAAAAAGGTAACGCAAGACTTAATGAATTATGGTATTGTACAACGAGGATATTTAGGTGTTCAAATTACTGACATAACACAGGAACTCAAAGAGCAAAAAGAATTACCTAACGTTAAAGGGGTTTTCGTTGCTGGAGTCGTGGAAGATGGGTCGGCTTCTGACGCAGGTGTCGAAGAAGGAGATGTCATCCTAAAAGTTGGTGGTAAAACAGTCAACACAGTAGCCTCGCTTCAAGAAGAAATAGGTCGAAAAAAACCAGGTGACAAAGTGCCTGTAACTATTCGAACGTCAAAAGGTTATGAATCTGTTATTGAAATCGTATTAAAGAATAAAGATGGTAACACAAAACTTGTAAGCAAAGAGGAAATAAAGAAAAACACTGCTCTAGGTGCAACATTTAGAGAATTATCGAGTAAAGAAAAGAAAGAGTTAAATATTTCTAACGGAGTTAAGATAGAATCATTGAATACAGGTAAATTAAAATCGCTAGGACTGCAAAGCGGAATGACAATTACAAAAATCAATAATGAACCTGTCTCGAGTGTAGAACAATTAACAAAAAAATTAAATAGTATTAACAGAGGTGTTTTGCTAGAGATTGTAACGGAGAATGGAAAGAAAGACTATGTAGGATTTGGATTGTAACCCAATGAATTAAGGCACAGTTTTTGAAGAAAGAAAAACAAAAAAATAGGTCATCTTTTTTTTGATAACACTATAAATTCGCCGTACCTTTGCAATCGCTTTAAGAGCAAAAACTTTATAACGAAGAGGACAAGAAGAGTATGAGACAACTAAAAATCACCAAATCGATTACCAATCGTGAAAGTCAGTCATTAGACAAATACTTACAGGACATTGGTAAAGAAGACTTAATTACTGCTGAAGAAGAAGTAGAATTAGCACAGAAGATTAAGCAGGGAGATCAGCAAGCTCTTGAGAAATTAACAAGAGCCAACCTCCGTTTCGTTGTTTCTGTTGCAAAGCAGTATCAAAATCAAGGGTTAACGCTACCAGATTTAATTAATGAAGGAAACTTAGGATTAATTAAAGCTGCACAAAAATTTGACGAAACACGTGGGTTTAAATTCATTTCATATGCGGTATGGTGGATTCGTCAATCGATACTTCAAGCTTTAGCGGAACAAGCAAGAATTGTTCGTCTTCCATTGAATCAAGTTGGTTCTTTGAATAAAATAAACAAAGCTTTCTCTAGATTAGAGCAAGAGTTTGAGCGACCGCCTTCTGCCGAAGAATTGGCTGAAGCATTGGAAGTTCCAGAAGATAAGATCAAGGAAAGTTTAAATGTATCTGGTCGTCACGTATCGATGGATGCTCCCCTATCCACTTCTGAGGATGGAGGAACACTAATGGATGTTATGGCGAATAATGATTCTCCAAAAGCGGATCATGAGTTAATGGCAGAATCATTGCAAAAAGAAATTGAACGATCTTTAAGCACATTGACCGATAAAGAAAGAGAAATCATTCGTTTATTTTTTGGAATAGGAATGAATCATGGATTGACACTTGAAGAAATTGGAGCGAAATTCAATTTAACAAGAGAAAGAGTTAGACAAATAAAAGAAAAGGCAATTCGTCGCTTGAGACACACCTCAAGAAACAAACTGCTTAAAGCATATTTAGGATAATCAATACATAGCTGCCCTCATTTGGGCGGCTATTTTTTTTACATACAACAAAACAAACAATATCAAATTACACATGGAAACTGCGTTGGATTACGAGAAAGAATTAAAGTCACACATGGAGCAAGAAAGAGCTGCCGTGACATTATCATCTAAAGTAGGAGAGCTACTTTACGATAAAGGAATCGAATTGGTTCTTTTTAGAAATCATTTATTAGATATCACAATCTCTGAGATTCTTCATCTGCATGAATATTCAAAAAATGTTGTGAAAAAACCAATTGATATTTTTACGGCATCTGAATTAGCTATTGAATTGACTAAAATGGATTTAGCTCCCGCAAAAATTGATTTAGGGAAACTTGCATATGAATGGCTTTACGATAGTGAAGAATTCAATACTAAAGCGGACTTCTTAAATATTAAATTAGCAGATTTCAAAACAAGTAAAAGTGATAATTTTGAACCAAGAGATGTTGTTCTTTATGGGTTTGGAAGAATTGGTCGTTTAGCAGCAAGAGAATTAATCAAACAAGCTGGACGTGGTCAGCAATTAAGATTAAGAGCAATAGTTACAAGAAGTAATTCAGAAGCTGATTTAATAAAAAGAGCTGCGTTATTGAAAAATGATTCAGTTCATGGTGCCTTTAAAGGAACTGTGCAGGTGGATGCTGAAAATGAAGCAATTATCATAAACGGTCAAGTTGTTAAAATGATTTGCGCTAAAAATCCTGAAGATATCGATTACACTTCATTCGGAATTAACCATGCATTAGTTATTGACAACACAGGAGTTTTCACAACTCGAGAAGCATTATCTAGACATCTACAGGCAAAAGGAACATCAAAAGTTCTATTAACTGCTCCCGGAAAAGAAATTCCAAACATCGTCTATGGAATTAACCAAGGAGAATTTGATTTAGATAAAGAAGAAATATATTCTGCAGCATCTTGCACGACAAACGCTATTTCTCCTGTCCTCGAAGTTGTCGAAAATAATTTTGGAGTAATTAAAGGACATATCGAAACTGTGCATGCTTATACCAATGACCAGAATTTACTTGATAACATGCATAAAAAACCTCGAAGAGGGCGCTCTGCGGCTATTAATATGGTGATCACTTCAACTGGTGCTGGAAATGCCGTAACAAAAGTGATTCCTTCGTTAAAAGATAAACTTACCGCTAACGCAGTTCGTGTGCCGACTCCTAACGGATCTTTGGCTATTCTCAACTTAGAATTAGGTAAACCTACAACCGTTGAGGAACTTAACAAAACAATGAATAAAGCAGCTTTAGATGGACCATTGGTTAATCAAATTTATTATGCTTTAGATCCAGAACTGGTCTCAAATGATATTATTGGAAATGTTTGTTGTTCTGTTTTTGACTCAAATGCAACAATAGTTTCTAAAGATGGGAAAAGTGCTGTTATTTACGCTTGGTACGATAATGAGTATGGATATACCAAACAAGTTATACGTTTAGCTAAATATGTAACGAAAGTTCGAAGAGCAATATATTATTAATAATAATTGAATGTTTTAAAAGTCGCTAGATAATAATCTAGCGACTTTTTTTTAACATTTCAATTTCTTTTTTTTCTTACCAACACTACCTCTCGCCTCTACTTTTTCAATATACGTCCTAATCATTGGTACTTTGCAGGATGTGTCCCCCATTGTAACATTTACTTTCCCAATTCTATCTCCAACCTCCTTGCATCTATTTGTCAACTCAGGAATTGCGGCTCCTAAAGCTATAACAAACCCATTCATACAATATTTAGTTCTGTTCAATGAAGAATGAATCGTTTCCTCTACCCTATTCAACAAGTTCATTTGAATACCTAAATCAATAGAACCATTTGGAATTAAAGAAAGACGACAACCTAAAGCAGCCCATGCCGTTTCCTGCAAAAACGCATCTTCAGAGTCAATCCATTTCATGCAAATGCCCATGCACAATGAACTTTCAGCCAGGTTCCATGCAACAGAATATTCTGCAATCATATACCAACCAGCATTTTTTGCCCAATTAAGGAAAGTTTCCTCCGTAAACTGACTTGAATCAGCAATCAACCCAGCAAGATACATCGCGTCGGAATTTCCGGTCTCAAATAGATCAAGTGCTAACGCATGATTTTTCTTTACTTTTTTTACAATTATTTTTAATTCTGAAACTTTGACACCGTAAAACCCAGCGGGAGCCCCATGTTTAGAATAAATTTTTCGTGTTTGCTCAGAACCTTTACTTTCTAGAAAGGACATAATTTCATTAACTGTCATATCCAATTGATAGATTTATAAACCTGCCTCTTTGAGACATTTTTTAACTTTGTCCTCGTGCATAGATCGCTCTTCTGGTGTAATGGAAGGGTTTTGAATTCTAAATGCTTTACATTTATCATCAATGTAGTCAAATCTATCAGAAAGAATGTCAAATTCATTATCTGGAAGATCAGGATTCATGAATGCTTTATTGATTGAGTCACCTTTAACAACACACGTGCAAAAACCCCATTGTTCTCCGAATTTATTTTCAATCTTAACCAAGTTTTCCTTAAACTCCTCGACATTTTTTGAATCAACATCAGACAAATTATAATCAGACACCACTGCAGAATCAATCACTTTAACCATTATCGAATCGACTAATAGTGTGTCATTCTCAACGACCAAATTATCGTCCATTTTATTCTCTTTACAACTTCCAAAGGAAATTAACGTTAAAGAAATTAGCACGGTGACGCATTTGTAATTCATTTGGCAAAGTATTTGACTTAATAATACGAACTATTATCTGAATAAAGACACATCTAAATAACAACTGTCATGAAGATTATCATTCTCACATTAACATTGTACCTACCCCTACTCTCATTGAGCCAAATTGAAAACACAACAATTAAAGAGCAAGACATTAAAGAGATGAAAGTTGAAAGAAACTACAGCTCAAAGTATAAACGCCAATTAGATTTACTTGAAAAAACTTATCCAATGGCATTAAAAGCAAAAGAATTAATTGATGAATATGAAAAAGATCTTTCCGACTTGAACAAAAAGCGACTTCAGAGAAAGTATAGTAAAAAAATGTATAAAAAGTTGAAAAGCGATTTCACCTATAGTATTCGTGATTTATATCAAAGTGAAGGCGCAATTCTAATGAAACTTGTGCATAGAGAAACAGGCATGACAGTAAACCAAATATTAAAAAAATACAGAAATCAATTTCAAACAAGTTTTTACAGAGGCGTTGCTTCTATTTTTGGCCAAAACTTAAATGCTACATACGATGCTAATGGTGATGATTGGATTACAGAGTCGGTAATCAATGATATTGAATCTGGAAAAATAAGTTTTAACAAAAACATGATTACAATAGATAAAGAAGATTATAAAAAAAGCATGGCAGAATATAAAGATGGCAGGAAAAAATCTAGGAAATCAAAACGAAAAAAAAGAAAAGGCCCGTGATTATAATATCACAGGCCCTAAAATAAATATAGTTTTCTTCTATTTTGCTGGCTGAACCAACTTATCTTCTGCAGAGCTAGAAATAGCCGTTTTATCCAATCTCAATTTACCGCTTTCTGCAGAAATCAATATCGTAGACTCTGCTACTTCTAAAACTTTGCCATGAATACCTCCAATGGTTACAATTTTGTCGCCAACAGAAATTCCCTCTCTGAATGACTTTAATTCTTTTTGTTTCTTCATTTGAGGACGGATCATAAAAAAATAAAATACGATCAGTATCATTCCAAACATTAACATTTCTTGCATAACTCTTCTTTTTATTGTTTAATATTTCTTATTTACTTTCTTATCACGTTACCGCTAATTATAACTTCAGTCACTGAAGGATTTGTGTTTGCAGTTATTCTTACTGATTTATGCAAAGAACCTGCGCTTAATTTATCGGTATTCACATAGGCCTTCACTTCACCTGTTTCACCCGGTAATATCGGTTCCTCTGGTGAATCTGATATTGTACAAGAACAAGAAGGAGTTACTTGACCAATATGAAGAGGAAAAGAACCTGTATTCTTAATTATAAATTTAGCTTCTATCATTTCACCTTTCACAACGTCTCCTGCTTCAAAGTTTGTATTCACTTCCATTGTCGTCATATCCCCAACAACAATCCCATTAGCATTGTCGCATGAATTCAACGATAAAATACTCACCAATAAAATCATTAAATATTTCATACTCTTTAGTTTTTTAGACCTCGGCCTACTTTATTAATTTTACCTTCTTTTACTAAACGATTTATCGCTTTATCCAAAACCCCATTGATAAACTTATTACTTTTTGGAGTACTGTAAAATTTTGAAATCTCAATGTATTCATTCAAAGTAACCTTGGTTGGAATACTATTGAAAATTTGCAGTTCAGTAATCGCCATTTTCATTAAAATAACGTCCATTTTAGCTATTCTATCCAATTCCCAATTTTGAGTTAACTCATCAATCAAACTTTCGTTCTCTTTATCAAAAACAACCGTTTTTTGAAGTAATTGTGTGACAAAATTTAATTCATCTTCCTTGTCTTTATAGAGGTTAAGAATAGAATGGTCATTCCCTTCTTCGAAAGATTTAATCGTCTTCACAACCATTGTACAGGCCAAATCAATATCATCAATCCAATGAATGTTTTTTTCTTCAAAAAAGTTATAAAGTAATGGGGAGTTGGCAATTTGAGTCTTAAAAAGATCAATTAAAAAAGCTTTATCCTCTTCAAATCCTGACTCACCATTGTTCATGTATAAATCGAAAGTTTCACTTTCCTTTATAACCAAAGATATTTTACGAAACATTTCTTGATGTTCATCTCCTACCCAATTTACTTTTCTATTTTCAGATTCAGTTCTTAAGTTGACATTAGCTTCGAGCGAATCGATGACTACATTTGAAACAAACTTTAAGTTTGGCTTCATTTCATCATCGCTTGGTCTAATTTTCTTTTTATTCTCGTCCATTCTGCGCTCAGAAATTGTCTTTAACTCAGAAAAAGTCAATAGCAAATAAACATACAAGTCATAAATTCTTTCTATACCTGTTAGTGTTTCCTTTTGAGTCTTCCCGAAATTATCTCCTTCTGATTGAAAGAAAGAATATAGTGCTTGAAGAACCTTAATCCTTAAATGTCGTCTATTTAGCATTAGCTTTTATAAAGGAAGTTTGACTTTTGAAATAGACTCTATTCTCTCTTCTGCCATTTTATTAGCAATCATGTATGCAGGAACACTTTCAGATTGAGAACGTCTAATTATGTTTTCTATCGTATTATATATTTGTTCCGATTTATTCATTGCCCATTCTGCAGAAAGTCCTTTCACCTCAGAATAACAATTGATCACACCACCGGCATTCAGTGCAAAGTCTGGAGCGTAAATCATACCTTTATCCATAACTGCTCTACCATGAACATCTTCTACTTTCAATTGATTGTTAGCAGCTCCAGCAATAATTGAACATTTCAAACGAGACAATGTATCATCATTAATTGTTGCTCCTAAGGCACAAGGAGCATAAATGTCCATATCTATATCATAGATTTCATCTAGCCCAACAACTTTCGCTCCGTATAAATCTGAAACTCTTTTCAAAGTGGGCTCGTGAATATCAGTAATGAATACATCAGCACCTTCTGCGGCCAATGACTTTACCAAATACTCTCCAACATGACCTACACCCTGAACAGCAACTTTTTTTCCCGATAAAGAATCAGAACCGAATTGTACTTTTGCAGAAGCCTTCATCCCAACATACACACCATGAGCTGTAACTGGAGATGGGTCACCACTCTTTCCTGGTAATCCAACTACATGATCAGTTTCCATACTCACATAAGTCATATCAATTGGAGAAATCCCTACGTCTTCAGCTGTGATATACTTCCCTGCAAGACTGTTAACGAACTTACCAAACCTTCTAAACAAAGCTTCAGACTTCATTGTTCTATGGTCTCCTATTATAACCGCTTTTCCACCACCAAGGTTTAAACCAGAAATAGAGTTCTTATATGTCATTCCACGAGACAATCTTAAAACATCGTTTAATGCATCCAATTCTGTTGTATAATTCCACATTCGAGTTCCCCCCAAGGCAGGACCTAAAACAGTATTATGAACAGCAATTATTGCTTTTAAACCTGTTGAATTGTCGTTACAGAAAAGTAACTGTTCGTGATTATATTTACTCATTTGAGCAATCACAGGATTATCCGCAAGATTGGTATCCTCTATTTTTTTAACTTCAAACATATATATCTTCGTTATATATTCAATTTATTTACTTTTACAACGTCATGTAAAATTGCGTGACAAAAATAGGAAATTATCGTATGAAGTCGCTGAGCTATCTCAACAAATATTTCATAAAATATAAATGGAGACTTCTTCTGGGAGCTCTTTTTGTCTTTGCCACAAATGTCTTTAGAGCTGAAATGCCTGATTTCTTTGGTAACATCACTGACCAGCTAATGAATTGGCGAGGTAGTGATGAACAGAATTCATTGCTGAAAACAGCACTGCAAGCTGGTGGTATTTACATGTTTTTGTCATTAATGACCTCTATTTTCTTATTTATGACTAGACAAACCATCATTATTGTGTCACGTCTTATTGAATTTGACCTAAAAAATGAAATCTATCAGCAATACCAAAAATTAAGTTTTTCTTATTATAAAAAAAGTAACACTGGTGATTTGGTGAATCGAATTTCTGAAGATGTCACTAAAGTCAGGATGTATTTAGGACCAGGAGTAATGTATTCGATTAACATTCTTTTTCTTTCAATTTTGATTATTCGGAAAATGCTAATGGAAAGCCCTTTCTTAACTTTAGTAACATTGATCCCTTTGCCAATAATGTCCTATATAATCTATAAAGTTTCATCAAGGATTAATAAACTGAGTACTACTGTTCAGGAAGAACAGTCGGGAATGTCAACTTTGGTTCAAGAAACATTCACGGGCATAAGAGTAATTAAAGCCTATGGAAGAACAGAAGAAAAGGAAGATAAATTTTCTGAATCTGCAGAGAATTACAAGAACAAAAGTATGCGCCTAGTCTTAGTTAATGCATTGTTTATGCCTACTATTTTTGTCTTGATAGGTGTCAGCACAATACTCTGCATTTATGTTGGTGGATTATTGCATTTCTCCGGTGACATATCGCATGGTGTTATTTTGAAATTTATTTTTTATGTCAATTTATTAACCTGGCCATTTGCTTCAATAGGCTTTGTTACATCAATGATTCAAAGGGCTGCAGCAAGTCAAACTAGAATAAATGAATTTTTAAAGGAGAAAGCAGAAATTGTTAACATTAATAGCGAACCTTATAGTTTTGAGGGTAAAATAGAATTTAGGAACGTTTCTTACACATACCCTAATTCTGGCATTAAGGCGATAAAGAATTTAAGCTTCGTATTAAGGAAGGGAGAATCGATGGGTATTGTTGGAAAAACCGGTAGTGGTAAATCAACAATCCTTCACTTATTGATGCGACAAATTGAAGCAGACAGTGGAGATATCTTAATTGACAACATCCCAATAAAACAAGTGAATTTAAGTGATTTTAGAAGTCAAACGGGAGTTGTTCCTCAAGATGTATTTTTATTCTCCGACACCATTAAAAACAACTTGCTATTTGGTAGTTTTGAACCAACTGTATCAGACCAACGCCTGATAGAGATCACTAAAAAAGCTCACCTGTATCATAACATTATTGATTTTAAAGACGGATTTGAGACACTGCTAGGTGAGCGTGGTGTTAATATGAGTGGTGGACAGAAACAAAGATTGAGTATTGCACGAGCTTTAATAAGAGATCCTAAATTACTGCTGTTAGACGATTGTCTTTCCGCGGTTGATACTGAGACTGAAGAAATTATTCTAAACAATTTAAACGACAAAGAAATTACCTCTTTGGTCGTAAGTCATCGAATATCCTCGATACGAAATGCCGGCAAAATTTTAAACATTGAAGATGGTCAAGTTATTGAAGAGGGTACTCATTCAGAATTAATTGCGGCTGGTGGCTCTTACAGCGAACTTTACGAGAAACAATTGATGGAAATAGAGAAGAAATCTTAATTTATCAATTTACTAAGAAACCCTTCACATTCTTATTAATAATTCTCTTTTATAGAGCAGATTTCAAAAAAAATAGCATATTTGTTGTGTACTGTTAAATCAAAAAAGTAAGTCATGGATCACAATAACAAAGAGGAAGTATATTCAAAAGTAGTAAGAGCAGGAAAAAGAACTTATTTTTTTGATGTGAAATCTACAAAAGGAAACGATTTATACTTAACACTTACTGAAAGTAAAAAAACATTTATTGACGGTCGTGAATCTTATCAGAAACACAAAATATTTCTCTATAAAGAAGATTTTGAAAAATTCAGTGATGGCTTATCAGATGTGTTAAACAAAATTAATGAACTTAATTCTACCGGAGAATACAAAACAGATGAGTTTAAACCTGTTGAAAACATAGTTTCAGAGGTCAAATTTGAAGATTTATAAAAATCACCTCCCCCCTATTTAACTCGATACCGGCTGAAAATCATAGCGTTAATTATAGTTTTTATATCACAATCATCTCCTACAAAAAACGTTGATAACTCCTTATAAGTAATCTTTATTATGAGGTAGATAAAACCTATCTTTATATTTCAAATTAGAACATAGGCATGGGTAAAATTATAGCAATTGCGAATCAAAAAGGTGGCGTTGGAAAAACAACTACTTCAATTAACTTGAGTGCTTGTCTAGGAGTTTTAGAATACAAAACGTTAATTGTTGATGCAGATCCTCAAGCAAATACAACTTCAGGACTTGGATTGGATCCAAAAAACACGAAGAATATATACGATTGTCTAATGAATGACATGGATCCGTCTGAACTTATCATTAAAACTGAGAATCCAAATTTAGACATCATTCCATCTCACATAGATTTAGTAGGAGCAGAATTAGAAATGATCAACCTTCCTAATCGAGAGCATATGTTAAAATTTGCTTTAGAAAAAATTAAAGATCAATACGATTTCATCATTATTGATTGTTCTCCATCACTAGGGCTCATTACCGTAAATTCTTTAACAGCAGCTGACTCAGTAATCATACCGGTGCAATGCGAATACTTTGCGCTAGAAGGTTTAGGTAAGTTGCTAAATACAATTAAAATTGTTCAAGGTCGTTTAAATCCTAGTTTGGAAATTGAGGGTATTCTTTTAACGATGTATGATACACGATTGAGATTGGCGAATCAGGTTGTAGAGGAAGTGAAAATGCATTTTCAAGAAATTGTTTTTGACACCGTTATCCACCGAAACACAAAACTAGGAGAAGCACCAAGTTTTGGTGAATCAATTATCATGCATGATGCATCAAGCAAGGGTGCTGTTAATTACTTAAATCTAGCTAGAGAAATTCTTCAGAAAAATGATTTGACAAAAATCTCAAATGAAGACAAAAAAATAAAAATCAGTAATGAGCTCTAATACAAAAAAACGTTCAGCTCTCGGTAAAGGCTTAAGCGCTCTTTTAGAAAACGCAGACACTGACATTACATCAAGGTCAAATGAAACAGGTGTTGTTGGAACAACTTCTGAAATTGCCATTACAGACATTGAGGCTAATCCATTCAACCCAAGGACAAATTTTGAAAAAGATGCTTTGGAACAATTGAGTGCTTCTATTGCAGAACACGGAATTATCCAACCCCTCACCGTGCGTAAGTTAGGAAGAGATAAATATCAGCTTATTTCAGGGGAAAGAAGGTTTAGAGCCTCGCAATTAGCTGGTCTAACAGTTGTTCCAGCTTATGTTCGAATAGCGAATGATCAAACCATGCTTGAAATGGCGTTGGTTGAAAATATTCAACGTGAAGATTTAAACCCAATAGAAGTTGCTCTCTCCTACCAAAGGTTAATTGAAGAGTGCAGCTTGACTCAAGAACAATTGAGTAATAAAATATCAAAGAGCCGTTCAAGTATTACAAATCATTTAAGGTTACTTAAGCTTCCTGTTGATATACAGTCAGGAGTTTTGTCTTTTGAAATTACCATGGGACATGCAAGGGCACTAGTTTCTGCTGGTTCTGAAAAAGAGCAAGTCGAACTATTTAATAGAGTTGTTAGCGAAAAGTTATCGGTTAGAGATATTGAAGCAATTCTTCGAGGTGAAGATATTTCTAAACCAACCCAAGCAAATAAAAAATCCGCATCGAATACTAAGGCGGACCTCTCAGAAATTGATTATGCGCTAAAAGAACGTTTAAGTGACACTCTTTCTACTAAAGTCAATATTTCTAAATCACCTAAAGGTGGAGGGAAAATTACGCTATCTTTTAATTCTGATGATGATTTGGGAAGAATAATGAACCTATTGAATAAATAATGAAGGGATTACTTCTTTCTTTGGTTTTACTTTTTACTTCTACCCTTTTTTCAATGGAGCTATCAGCTCCGGCAGACTCAATAAAAGTTCAGGATAGTGTCAAAGTTCATTCTAGGAAAAAAGCAGTCTTATTCTCTGCTATTGTCCCTGGTGCTGGACAGATATACAATCATATTGCCATGCCAAAGGGAAAGAAAAAAGCATTCTGGAAAGTGCCACTAATATATGCTGGTTTAGGAACCACAGGTTATTTCCTTATTCAAAATCAAAAACAAACCACAGACTTTAAATCCGACTATACAAAAAGGTTGAATGATCCGAATTATGTTTCTCCTTATGAAGGAATTTATGACAACGCGGGAATTTTAACATTATATAATCAATATTTGAACTGGCGTGACCTTTCAATCTTAGCTTTTGGAGCAATATATTTACTTCAAGTTGTAGATGCAGGTGTTGAAGCTCACTTTGTTTCTTTTGATGTATCGGAAGATCTTTCTCTTAATCTAGACCCTGTGCTCATGAACTTTAATAATCCAGGTGTAAGATTAACTCTTAATTTTTGGTAAAATAACTTGTCAACAGCTTTAAAACTCTATTTTTGTCAGAAATGAATATAGCATTAATTGGATACGGTAAAATGGGTAAAGTCATCGAAGAAATAGCAATTTCTCGAGGACATAAAATCACTGCCAAATCAACTAGCAAAAACCCAATTAACCAACTAGATTTCTCCCAAATTGATGTGGCTATTGAATTTAGCACGCCAATCATGGCTGTTCGACATATTGAACATTGCATAAATGAGAATACTCCAGTCGTAGTAGGAACGACGGCTTGGGACAGTCAACTCCCTTATGTTAAGGATTTAATTGAAGAGAAACAAGGAAGCCTTTTATATGCCTCTAACTTTAGCGTAGGTGTCAACATTTTCTTTGAAATCAATCGAAAACTAGCTGCCTTAATGTCGAACTATAGTGATTACAAACCTGAAGTTGAAGAAATACATCATACCCAGAAATTAGATGCACCTAGCGGAACTGCGACTACTTTGGCAAATGACATACTTTCAGAAAACAAAAATATTAGTTCTTGGGTCCACCAAGAAAGCACATTACCAGTTACAACACAAACTCAAATGGGAGTCGTTTCTCAAAGATTTGAAGGAGTTCCAGGAACACATGAAGTGAAATACAATTCAGAAATAGATACTTTAGAAATAAAACATACTGCACACAATCGAAAAGGTTTTGCTCTTGGTGCTATACTAGCAGCTGAATGGCTATTAGGGAAGAAAGGTACCTTCACTATGCAAGACGTTATCAAAAATTAATTAAAATGAACATTCTATATTTTTACATATTTCTTTTGGTTCACCCATACCTAGCCATGTGGTGGAGAAGTTTTGAGCAAGCGGGACACAAGTCTTGGGAGGCATTAATCCCAGGTTATAATTATTTCATTGCCTTTAAAATTGGTTGTAAAAAACCTTGGTGGGCCCTATTAATGGTTTTCCCAGCAGTACATTTAGTAATGTGGGCCGTAGCTAATACATCTTATATTAGAAAGTTTGGTTATTATTCTCTGGGCGATACAGCACAGGGAATATTCTTTCCATATATCATTATGGCGAAAATTGCTCAATCAAAAGATGACTTTCTTCCAGAAACAAATTGGGCGAATAGCAAAGAATTGAGTGAAAGAGAATGGGGAGATCATTTGGCATTATTTTTAACATTACCTGTAATTGGTCATGCCCTTGCATTAGGAATAGGTGCAGTTACCCGACATAAACCGGGTGAAAAATCTAAAGTAAAAGAATGGGGAGACTCTTTAATGTTTGCGCTAGTTGCAGCCAGTATCATTAGAACTTACGTTTTTGAACCCTTTCAAATACCTACAGGATCTATGGAGAAAACATTACTTGTGGGTGATTTCTTATTCGTGAACAAACTCGCATACGGGCCAAAAGTTCCTGTCACGCCGATGTCCTACCCTCTTGTTCACAACAACGTCCCTTGGGTGAACATAAAGTCATATATCGGTTTAGAAACTTGCGAATACACTAGACTTCCGGGTTTTTCAGATGTTCAACGAAATGATGTTGTCGTCTTCAATTATCCTTCAGGTGATACTGCAATTTACGACCCCAGAGTACCTCAAGGTCTTATGGGCCATGATTATCATGGAATTGTGAATGATGAAGCTTTGTATTACTGGAGAACCAACAAACTGAATACGAAACGAAGAAATATACTTGCAAATAGAATTGCAGATAGTATCAAAAACAACAATAAAACGCAAGCAATAGATTTCGAGCGATTGAATTCCGTTTCAAACGAAATGGCAAACCAAAGAATTCTATCCAAATTTGGAGGTGAATTTATTAAAGAAATTGACTTCTGGAAAAATGAAGCTCGAAAAGGAATCAATTCGGGAGTCACATTTTGTCGTGGCGGAATGTCTTATCAAATACAAGATAGAATTGAACATAAAGGAACGATATTCAGACCTGTCGACAAAAGAGAAAATTACATTAAAAGATGTGTTGGTACGCCTGGTGATTGGCTAGAAATTAAAAAATCTATTCTTTACATAAATGATAAGCCAGCATTTGTTTCTCCTACTCAGAACTTACAATATTTTGTTAGCAATGTCACTTTGCCGAGCAAGGATGTTATGATTGAAAAGTATGGTTTAGAAAAGCATCGAGGAAATACTGAAAGAGGAGATTATCATCTAAATGGAGAGAGTGAATACATCATGCAATTAACCTTATCCCAACTTGCTAAACTGAAAGCAACTTATCCTGATGGGAAGTTTGAACTTGATTCGGAATCATTTAAACAAGGTGATGCTCCATTAACAGACAGTCAGAAATTAGCAAATTTATCTACCTTTCCGAAGGATTTAAATATTGTGAACGACATTCGTAATTTTCAAAAATTTCAAATTCCTTTTAAAGGTCAAACAATTAAAATCAGCGAATCCAATATTGCTTGGTTCAGAAGAATTATAACGGCTTATGAAGGACATACTCTTTCTGAAAAAGTAGATGGCATCTACATTGACGGTAAAAAAGTAGACGAATACACCTTCTCAATGGACTATTATTGGTTGATGGGAGATAATAGATATAATTCTGCAGATTCAAGAATTTGGGGATTTGTGCCTCAAGATCATATTGTTGGAAAAGCATCTATGGTCTGGTTCTCAAAAGACCCACTTCAGGGAATACGTTGGGAACGATTATTTAATTTCATTAAGTAATGGTTATTCTTCCTAGTTCTTATTTTGGCAGCATTGCCTACTTCAAAGAATTGGTGAAGCATGAAACTGTCTTAATTGAAGCGAAAGAACATTTCCCGAAACAAACCTACCGAAACAGGTGCGACATTGTTGCAGGAGACGGAATGCTTTCACTTTCAATTCCAACAAAAAAGAATAAAGGCTCAAAAACCCCAACAGATGAGGTTCAATTATCTAATGATGAGAATTGGAGAATCAGACACTGGCGATCGCTTACTAGCGCTTACCAATCCGCACCTTATTTTGAATATTATAGCATTGAAGTAAAAGAGCTTCTTTTCCAAGAAGAATTGAGTCTACTTAATTTCAACATGGCGATCACACAACGAATTCTTGATTGGCTAGACATTGATACTAAGTTAGAGTTAACAAGTACCTTCTCTCCTATTCAAGAGAATGACCACAGAATAATTTTACTCAACAAAGATCAAAATCAAACTCTTATCAAAGCTCCTTACATTCAAGTATTTCCGGGAGAAAATAATTACAAAGAAAGTATCTCAATTCTCGATGCGGTGTTCTGCTTAGGACCTTTAGCAAGAAACCTAATAAAGATTAACTAATAAACGTATATTGACACTAAGATCTATCCTATGAATAAATTACTAATTATCATCTCATTTATTGGAATACTAGGTAATGCAAATGCCCAAGAAACAAGAAGCATTGCTTTTTACAATGTTGAAAATCTTTTTGATACGCTGGACACACCAAATAAGCAAGACACGGAATACCTCCCATCTGCAAAAAAACATTGGAATACCTATCGATACAATGATAAATTGAAACACATCAATAAAGTAGTGGAGAATTTGAATTCACCAATTATTCTAGGGTTATGTGAAATTGAAAACCGGGCCGTCGTTCAAGACATCATTAACTCCGGTAAAATGAAAGGACAATATGCTGTAGTTCACTATGAAAGTCTAGACCTACGTGGAATTGACAATGCTATTATTTATGATAGTTCGGTATTATCTGTTCAATCTTCCGGGATATTAAGATTCGATATGCCTGAAGGACATACACCAAGCCGTGATATTGTTTGGGCCAAATTTACGCAAGGTACTGATGAAATTATTGCCATGGTCAATCATTGGCCAAGTCGAAGAGGTGGTCAAATGAAAAGTGAACCAAAAAGATTAGTAGCCGCAGTTGCCGCTAAGGCATTTGTTGACTCTATGCAGCTAGCAAATCCTAAAGTGAAAATTGTCTTTATGGGAGATCTAAATGATTACCCAGATAATATGGCGCCTAAAATGATTAGCAACTCCTTAAAACCAATGATTACGCAAAAATCAGGTGAATACGGAGGAACTCACAGCTACAGAGGAGAATGGAATGTATTGGACCACATCATGATTTCAAAGGGGTTTTCAAAAGGAAAAGGCATAACGGTAAAAAAGAAGTCCGGTGAAATTCACAATTTTGACTTCTTAATGACAACTTACAAAGGAAATATCGTACCATTTAGAACATATGGGGGCGGAAAATATTTAGCGGGTTATTCTGATCACCTTCCCGTGTCGATCTGCGTTACAATAAAGTAAAATTATTTATTTGTCGGCTTCGAAGAAATAGAGGTTGTTGACTTCGATAGCCTCAGTCAACAAAATATTGCATTCTTAGCCTAAAAATGATTGCAAAATAATTGTTGCGCTGACTTTATCAACCAAGCCTTTATTCATTTTTTGCTTTTTAGTAGCACCAGAAAAATGCATAGATTGACTAGCCATTTTAGAAGTGAATCTTTCATCAACTAGCTCCAGTCCTATCAATGGAAATTCTTTTTCCAATGCTTCTTTTAGCAACAATACATTCTGAGTAATATGCGCATCCTCGTTATTTAATCTTTTGGGTAAACCAAGAACAATTGTATCGATTTGCTCTTTTTGATTGAGTTTCTTAATCTCTTCCATCAATTTCGAAGAATCAACCGTTTCCAATCCAAATGCAAACATTTTTGCATCATCAGAAATAGCGAGTCCAGTTCGCTTCAAGCCAAAATCTAATGCCAATACTTTCCCCATAGGTACAAAGATGTTATAAAATTTAGAAAGATTATATTTTTCTTTCTTTAAAAGCCGAATACAACAGATTCTATCGTTATTTTTACAGAAATTAGAATAGAACATGAGATCAATTATCGAAAAGGCTTGGGAGAACAGAGAGTTACTTAAAGAATCTGAAACAATCGAAGCAATAAACCATATTATTGAGGAACTTGATAAAGGTATAATTCGAATTGCAGAGCCTTCAGATGATGGTACATGGCAAATTAACGAATGGGTTAAGAAAGCTGTAGTAATGTATTTCCCTATTCGAAAAATGGAAACAATTGAAGTTGGTCCATTTGAGTTTCATGACAAAATGAAATTGAAAACAAATTATGCTGAGTTAGGAGTTCGTGTTGTTCCTCATGCGGTTGCTCGCTATGGAGCTTATATTTCCTCAGGCGTTATCATGATGCCATCTTACATCAATATTGGAGCTTATGTTGATTCTGGAACTATGGTCGACACATGGGCTACTGTTGGCTCTTGTGCGCAAATAGGAAAGAATGTTCACCTAAGTGGTGGAGTTGGAATTGGTGGTGTATTAGAACCACTTCAAGCCTCACCCGTAATCATAGAAGATGGAGCATTCATTGGCTCACGTTGTATTGTTGTGGAAGGAGTTCACATCGGAAAAGAGGCCGTTTTAGGTGCAAATGTTGTTTTAACAAAATCGACTAAAATTATTGACACAACTGGAACTGAACCTGTCGAAATTAAAGGCTATGTTCCTGAACGAAGTGTAGTAATCCCTGGATCTTACACAAAAAAGTTTCCTGCAGGAGAATACCAAGTACCGTGTGCTCTGATTATTGGTAAACGAAAAGCTTCCACAGATTTGAAAACTTCATTGAATGAGGCTTTAAGAGAAAATGATGTTGCAGTTTAATTAATTGCGCAAAACTACATTTCCAATTGCATTCTGTAATCCGCTGAATATCTTCCAGATCCATAAATAATAAATATGGAAGAACAAGCCAAGCCAAAAATGGACTGTGCCAGAATAAATGATTCCGTCCCTGAAATTACGTTAATGGTGACCGCACCTAAAAATAAAGGAAGCTGAATTAAAAGGGCAAGGCGCGTTATAAGTCCAAAAAACACAAGAATTCCACCTGCTAAGTGCGCCATAATTACATAATGCGCTAGAATTAAAGCTGGAAATGTTGTATTCTCAGGCTGAATTAATTTAATAAGTGCATCAACACTTGTGGAAAATTGAATTCCCTTCACAAAAAGAAAAATTCCAAGTATCATTCTCAATGAATGCATTGACAAATTAAGATTAGCATTCGCCCATTTGTTTAATTTTCGAATAACTTTCATAACTCAAGAATTGTGGTGTTCTTAAAAGTTAAGAAAAATTACGCAAATTTTCAAATCTATAATTTGACACA
Source organism: uncultured Flavobacteriales bacterium (assembly GCA_905480145.1). Classification (GTDB taxonomy): domain Bacteria; phylum Bacteroidota; class Bacteroidia; order Flavobacteriales_D; family Crocinitomicaceae; genus UBA4466. The sequence continues at coordinate 127,789 of CAJQPA010000005.1, forward strand.
GTAAAAGCGAACGAAAGCATTATTCTAGTATGAACTTTTTCGTTTTGGCACGAGTATTGAAACGCAACATATTGATTTCGCGATTTTGCGACAACTAAAAATTTATATTTATGAAAAAGAAAATACTATTATTGGGTATTATTTTAGCATCTAGCGTTTCTTTATTCGCTCAAACAGAAGTGGCAAAAGGGGATATTATCATTGATCCGTATGTCGGGGTAATGCAATCTAACATGTTAAGAAGTGAACCAAATGATGTTAATGAGATTTCTAATTGGAAACTAAATGGAGGTCAATTGGCTTATGGAGGAAGATTTGAATATATGCTAGCAGATAAATTTGGGCTTGGAATTGATTTCAACTATGTTAAATCTGGAAGCAAATATGACTACATAGGCACAGATGGTCAGGGCAACCCTGCTGCATATACTTGGGATTATACAGCAAAAAAAATAAGAGCAATGGTTCGAATGAACTACCACTTCGTTCAAAACGAAACTGTTGATGCCTATATGGGTGGTGGATTAGGATACAAGCACACTACTCGAGCTTGGACTATATCTGACCCAAATGATCAGAGTGGTTTAGAACAAGAAAAAGCTTTAATTCCAATGGCTTTTAGATTGGCAGTAGGAACAAGATTTTACTTCACTCAGAACATTGGAGCGATGATTGAACTTGGTCTTGGAGGAGGAACTCCTTTACAATTTGGACTTTCTGTAAAAATATAGAACTAAGAAGAGAAAAAAAACGACCTTCAAATTGAAGGTCGTTTTTTTTTATTTATAATAGCACTCTAAGGAATAAATACTTCTGACTAGTTTAAAATCAACTACTTAATTTCTCTAATTATTTAACCAACTTCTTCAATGAAGGAGTGAATTTAGTTAAAACAATTCCTTCAACAGCAGCTTCGTATTCTGCCATCGTAGGAGTTCTTCCTAGAACACAAGATAATACTACTACAGGAGTAGATGATAATAAAGACTCTCCTTTTTTCTCATTAGAATCTTTGACAACTCTTCCTTGGAACAAGCGCGTTGATGTTGCCATAACAGTATCTCCAGGTTCGGCTTTTTCTTGATTCCCCATGCATAAGCTACATCCTGGACGCTCTAAGTACATTTTATTTTCATACTTTGTTCTGGCATGCGCTTTCGGGTCATTATCATCGAATACAAATCCTGCATATTTTTCTAAAATTGCCCAATCACCTTCAGCTTTTAACTCATCGACAATATTATATGTTGGTGGAGCGACAACTAAGGGTGCTTTGAATTCAACTTTACCTTCTTGCTTCTCTACATTTCTTAACATTTGAGCCAAAATCTGCATATCTCCTTTATGAACCATACAAGAACCAATAAATCCTAAATCAACAGTTTTTGTTCCACCGTAATAAGACAATGGTCTAATCGTATCGTGTGTATAACGTCTTGAAGGATCTTCATTGTTTACATCTGGATCAGCAATCATTGGCTCAGCAATTTCATCTAAGTCAACAACAACATCAGCGTAGTAATTTGCATTTGCATCAGGCTTAAGTGCAGATTTAGTTCCAGTTTTCATTTCTTGAATCCTGTTATTCGCTTTATCAACTAAGCCTTGAAGAACTTGCTTCTCATTATCCATTCCCTTATCAATCATGATTTGGATACGACCTTTTGCAATTTCTAATGATTCGATTAATGTTTCTTCTTCTGAAATACAGATAGAAGCTTTTGCTTTCATCTCTGCTGTCCAATCCGTAAATGTAAATGCTTGATCAGATGTCAATGTTCCGATATGAACCTCAATGATTCTACCTTGGAATACATTTTCACCGCCAAACTGCTTCAACATTTGTTGTTGAGTAGCATGAACCACATCACGGAAATCCATGAAGCTTCTCATTTCACCTTTGAAAGTAACTTTAACAGACTCTGGAATTGGCATTGTTGCCTCACCAGTTGCCAAAGCTAACGCTACAGTTCCTGAATCCGCTCCAAAAGCAACACCTTTTGACATTCTTGTGTGAGAATCTCCTCCTACAATAACATCCCAGTCATCTACAGCTAAGTCATTCAATACTTTATGAATCACATCTGTCATTGCATGATACTTCCCTTTAGGATCTCTACCTGTAATTAATCCAAAGTCATTCATGAAGCTCATCAACCTTGGAATATTCGCCTTAGACCTATCATCCCAAACAGAAGCTGTGTGACAACCCGATTGGTATCCTCCATCGACAATTGGAGAAATAACTGTGGCAGCCATCATTTCCAACTCTTGAGAAGTCATTAATCCCGTAGTATCTTGAGAACCTACAATGTTAACCTCTACACGAACGTTTGAACCTGCATGTAAGGTTACACCAGGAGTCGTTCCAACAGCATTCTTGTTAAATATTTTCTCTACAGCTGTTAAACCTTGACCTTCGATAGAAACCTCTTTTGAAGGAGCATACACTTGAGGAACATCAATTCCTAGAGCTTTACAAGCGAAGGTTTGTAGTTTCTTTCCGAAAACTACCGCATAAGAACCACCTGCTTTGATGAATTCTTTTTTCTGTGGAGTTAAAGCATTTGAAATATCTTTCAATTCTTTATCCCCGTTGTATAATTTCTTAGTTTTTGTATTGATTGTAAGTACAGTTCCAGTATCTACTGAATAAACTCGCTCTAAAACTGGTTCGCCATCCTCGTCGTAAACAGTTTTACCCTCTGCATCCTTTTTCTTAACCCAGTTCTGCAAATCAACTCCTATTCCTCCTGTTACTCCTACTGTTGTGTAGAAAATCGGAGCTATGCCATTTGTTCCAGCAATAACCGGAGCAATGTTTATAAATGGTACATAAGGACTCGAAGAGATACCTGTCCATAATGCAACGTTGTTAACACCTGACATTCTTGAAGATCCAACTCCCATTGTTCCTTTCTCTGCAATTAACATTACACGCTTACCTGGATGCTGCTTTTGCAAGGCGATCAATTCATTCTGCATATCTTTATTATGTTCAAACAAACATTGTCCATGCAACTCTCTATCCGATCTAGAGTGAGCGTCACCACCTGGAGAAAGTAAATCTGTAGAAATATCACCAACACCCGCAATGAATGTAACAATTTCTATTTCTTCATCAATTTCAGGAAGTTTTGTGAAGAACTCTGCCTGGGCATAACTCTCAATAATTTCTTTCGCTAATGCATGACCACTGTTCATTGCACCCTCTAAACGATCTGTATCTGCTTCGTAAAGAAAAACTTGTGTCTTCAATACTTTCGCCGCTTTATAAGCAATTGAAGTATCACTTCCTAAGGCTAAATCTAAAAGAACATCTACAGAAGGACCTCCTTTCATATGTGATAATTGCTCAAAGGCGTAATCTTGGCTAATTTCTTCAACTTTAGCTTCTCCAAGAATAATTTCTTTTAAGAATTTTGCTTTAACTCCAGCTGCACTTGTTGTTCCTGGTAAAACATTATAAATGAAAAAATTAAGAGAGCCTTCTCTGTATTTATTACCCGTATCTTTGATCTGAGTAATAATCTCACTCAGTAATTCAGCACCATCAATTGGTTTTGGGTGCAAACCTTGTTCTTTTCTTACTTCTATCTCCTTAAGGTAATCTTTATATAGATTCATATATGCTGTTTATCGTTGTGATTTCATTTAATTCTTGTCAGGCGAATTTACGAACTTTTCAGCTAAAAGAAAAGCAAAACCCACAACTCTTATAGATGAAATAAGCGCATAAAAAAAGAGAGCCGTTAATACGGCTCTCTTAATTTTAAGATTCCTAATTGAAATACTTAAATATTAACTAGTCTTTTTATTCGAAAACTACTTTAAATTCTACTCTTCTGTTAAGCGCTCTACCAGCAGCCGTTTCGTTAGATGCTTTTGGTCCCGCTTCACCGAATCCATTTGCATGCAAACGGCTTGCTTCAACACCTTTCTGAGTCAAATAAGCAGTCACTGCAGCAGCTCTCTCTTTTGACAATAGTAAGTTCTCAGCATCATCACCTTGGCTATCTGTGTAACCAAATACATTTAAATAATACGTTGGGTTATCTTTCATTACCTCAACAACGTTATTCAAAACAGTACTAGATCGTTTCAATAAGACTGCCTTTCCAGACTCAAACTGAACACCTTTCAATGCAGCAGCCATTACTTTTTCAACTTCTTTATCTACTGCTGGACAACCATCATTACTCCTAACTCCAGGAACATCTGGACATTTATCTTGTAAATCATCTACACCATCTCCATCAGTATCAGCACATCCATTATCCGAATATAAACCTGCAACATCAGGACATAAATCATGCTCATCAGCTATACCATCACCATCTCTATCCGAAATAGTTGACTGATTCGCCAATGCCTCCTCTAAAGCTTTGATTCTAGCTTCATACGCATCGTACTTGGAGTTGTCAACCACTTCCGCCTTAGGAGCCGCAGACATGCAGCTTGAAGGAGACCAATCAGCATGTTTCTTGTTTTTGCCAAAATAGTAAGAAGCTCCAATACTTGTATTAATCATGAAACCATCAATCGGTGTTTTTAAATGATTTGGTGCAGAATAATCCCACCTGTATGATTGACCATTGTGAAAAACAAACGAAAGATCTGCATTCAAAGAAATTTGATCTGTAATCATAAATTGAGCAGTTGCACCAAAAGTATAATTCAACATATCATCTATATTCGCAAATAATGGATCAGATCCATCTCCCGTTCTTAAATCTTTATTTATCCATAAATGAGAAACACCAGCTCCTCCATGAACCAAAAGGCCAATTCTTTTTGTCCAAGTATCAAAACACAATAAATTACCTATATTGACAACACCTTGCACAGATGTTCTCCAATAGTTTGTATTGACAGGATTATCATAAGTATCAATGTAATCATATCCAACATCTAACATGACTCCTATTTTACTATTCATCATGTAACGTCCATTAGCTCCAAAATGGTGCAATTGAAACACTTTTGTAAACTTTGGGGTAGGATGCATTCCATCATGCGAACCAATACTGATACCAGCAGACCATTTGTTATAGTCTTCTTGTCCAAATGACACTAATGTTAGCATTAAAAATAATGCGGTTAGATTCTTTTTCATTTCAATGAGTTGTTTTATTAAGTTATAAATATATCCAAATGTTTTACAAGAAACAATATATGTCGTTTTTTTTTGAATTCCGCCGTTTTTTTTTTTCTATCTTTGCGGCTCTCGTGGAAATTATTCTACAAAAGATGATTAAAATAGATTAGACCTTTATATTATAACTAAAAATATGTTAGAAGTAAAAAAGGAATCATGGATTGTCGTTAAAACCAATTCACGCGCTGAAAAAAAAGTACACGAGCGAATTGTTGCTCAAGGAATTCAGAGCTATTTACCAATGCAAACCACCGTAACGCAATGGAGCGATCGCAAGAAAAAAATTGCTACACCATTAATCCCCTCCACTCTATTTGTTAAGATGAACCTATTAAATTATGCATACCTATATCAAACAAAAGGAGTATCCAGTATTTTAAAGCACCTAGGCAAGCCAGCAATTGTTAAAGATTATGAAATAGAAAATCTACGTCTATTTCTCAGCGGTATGGAAGGTGAGCCATTATCAGTTTCTCATAAGTTTCAAAAAGGAGATAATGTAGATGTAATCTCAGGTCCTTTTAAAGGAATCAAAGCAACTGTCATTAAAACGCGTAAGGGGAATAAGACAATTATAAATTTAGAAAGTTTAAATTCAAGTTTTGAATTAGAGATTTCAAAAAACTGCCTCGCTGTT
>CAJQPA010000006.1 GCA_905480145.1 uncultured Flavobacteriales bacterium
TTCTGATTAACATTATTAGTTCTTTTGTTTATAAGCGTTTTGATACAACGAGCGATCAAAGGTATTCACTCTCTGAAGGAACTATTGAATACCTAGAAAACTCTGAAAACTTTAAAACGAGATTGAATCTAAAAATATATTTAGCCGGTAACTTACCTGCAGAATTAAAATATTTTAAAAATGCGATTGAGAACAAACTAAATGAGTTTAAAGAAATTGCGGGAAATAAAATTGAATACCAATTCATTGATCCTAATGTAGGGACTGAGGGAGAGCAAAAAGAATTATTTGATCATATTTTTGCTCAAGGGAAAGGAGTATTGCCTATGAATTTGGTTTACATGAAAGATGGTAGCCAGACACAAATGATGCTATGGCCAGGCGCGATAATTAATTATGGAGGCTCGTCCGTCCAAAGTATTCAATTATTACCTGGATCTAAATCTGATCGTCCGTACCAGTTGAATACTATGTCCGATTTAATTCAAAACTCAATTAACAACTTAGAATACATGCTAATTAGTTCGTTGAGAAGGGCAACACTAGAGAAAAAACCGAATATTGCTTTTCTGCATGGCCATGGCGAATTAACTTTTCCTGAAACGCAAAGAATAAGAGCACTGATGTCTCCGTATTTCTCTGTTGACGATATAACACTCAATGATTCTCTAAATGCATTGGACAAATTAACTGGACTAATCATCGCAAGACCCAGAAGCACCTTCAGTGATAAAGACCTATATCTAATTGATCAATTTGTCATGAAAGGCGGACGATTAATGTGTTTTATGGATCAACTTTACTTCAATGAAGATACTTTAAAGACAAAGGGAGAAACTCACACGACCAGATACTCTTCATTACGCCTTGATAAAATGTTATTTGATTATGGCCTAAAAATTAATGACAACTTTGTCATGGATGCACATTCAGCTCCAACGCAAGTTGAGTATTCTAAACAAAGTGTTATCCCTTGGTTTTACAATGTTTTAGCTACCCCAACGAAACATGCTATTGCTAGAAATGTTGAACCTGTTTTCCTTCCTTACACAAGCGAAATTCAATTCGTAGGAAACAATCCTGAGATTGCTTTGACACCTATACTAACATCAAGTTCAAACTCTACTGCATCTGGCATGGCTCCACTTTTAAATCTTGGTATATATCAAAATTATGGCAAGAGTCCTGAATTAGTGCCTAACCCTGAAAGTGAAACAAATAAAAAATGCTTGGCTGGATTAGCTGAAGGTATGTTTCAATCGCATTTTAGAAATAGAATCGTAGAGTCTTTTGTTAACAATCCGGAAATACATTATTACGAAAAAAGTCAAAGTGAAGGAAAAGTGATGTTAATTGGAAATGGAAGATTCATCATGAATTCTTATGATTCAACTCCATCAAGAACGGGCAACAGCTATCAATATAGACCTAAAAATGTGAATGACTTACAATTTAGTCAGGAGCTTATAAATTTAAAAATCCCTCACTTTTTTGGAAATCAAGAATTTTTCCAGAACATGACAGACTATATGATGGGAGACAATTCTGTGCTTGACATACGTAGTCGTCAAATTGACATACACGAAATGGACAAGGACCGCGTGAAATCACATGCTGGAATGTATAGAATGTTAAATATTGGAATTCCAATTTTATCGATTCTTGTTCTTGCTATCCTGTTCATATATATGAGAAGGAGAAAATATACCCAATAATTACAATGAAGAAATTAATCACACTTATAATTGCATTAACTATTTTAGCCGGACTAGGTTGGTACGTCCTAAAACTCAATAATAATGCGGGAAAATCTGATACAAAACTTATCAATTTCGCTGTTAAAAACATAGAGAATGTTGACAAGGTTATTATCAATGACGCCATGGGAAATGAATTTGAACTGCATAAAAACGATGGAGTTTGGACTGATAAAGACAAAGGATGTATACCTCAAGAAAGCGCTAATTTTGTTATTGACGCATTTAAAAACATTGAGTTCAGAGGGTATATAAGTGAAGCTGCTGTAGAAAACACTAAAAAAAGAATGGCAACTCAACACATCAAAGTTCAAATATTTGAGAATGGAGAATGGACTAAAACTTGGTTCATTGGTCCTAATTCACAAGATCATCATGGACAAATAATGCTGCTCGATTCTAAAGAATACGGACAGAGTGATTCACCTGTAGAAATGAAAATAAAAGGTGTCCATGGTATTTTATCATCGCGCTTTTTTGCCGATGCCAGAAAGTGGATGTGTACTGATCTTTTTGCTTTGGAAATGGAAGAAATTTCTAAAGTGGATGTAAAAGTAAATGACCAACCAGAAAGAAGTTTTAGTGTTTCAAAAAAAGGAACAAACATTCATGTATACCAACAAGAAAAAGAATTAAGCACTGTAGATACGGCTATGGTTTTTCGATATCTTCACAATTACAAGAAAATTCATTTTGAAATGGCCAACTACAATTTAAATATTTTTCAAATTGACAGCCTAAAGAAAACAACGCCATTTGCGGAGATCTCTATTCTTAAATCGAATGGTAAAAAAACGGGAATCAAGTGTTACAGAATTAAGAAAAAAGTCGTCAGTAAAGAGGGCCAAGTTGAATACAGAGATAACAATGAAGATCGTTTTTGGGGAGAATTAGACAACGGTCAAATTGTAAAATGTCAATATTATGTTTTCAATCCGCTATTAATGGGTCACATTTACTTCCCAATGGACATTTCAATGTTGGATGACCCTAATCAAATAGCTATTACTAATAAGAAATAGCTAATAACTTGTTGATAACTCAAGGAAAAAAGGAACTTAAACAGAATACGTTTTTAGTATTGAATTAGTAGCTTTGATTGTTATTAAACAACCTTAGAAATGAATTTTGTAAAATCAAGTGCTTCTCTGTTAAAGCAACTTCAAAAAATCTCTGGCGTTCTCAGTACGAGTAACACTTTGCCTATTTTAGATAACTTCTTATTCGAAATTACAAGCGGTCAATTGACGGTTTCAGCATCTGATTCTGAAACAACAATTAGCACAACAATGGATGTAGATTCTAAAGACGAAGGAAAAGTTTGTATTCCGGCAAAATTACTTTTAGAAGTATTGAAAAATCTTCCAGACCAGCCTTGTACATTTACTGTTGAGGAAGCTACATTAGCTATTGAAATTGCTTATGACAATGGTAAATCTAGTATGGTTGGTTATAACGGTGATGACTATCCTAGAACTCCTGCTTTAGAAACTCCTAGTTCTATTCGCATTAATGGAAACATTCTAGCGAACGCAATAAATAAAACGTTATTTGCAACAGGTCAAGATGATTTGCGTCCAGTAATGAGTGGTGTCTTTTGTGAATTCTCTCCAGAGAACATTACATTCGTTGCAACTGATGCTCATAAATTAGTGCGTTACACGAGAACAGATTCGCAGGCTACTGGAAGTTCTTCTTTTATCCTTCCAAAGAAACCTTTGAATTTATTAAAAGCGACCATAACTCATAAAGAAGAGGTTCAATTAGATTACAATGATTCAAATGCTGTGTTTACTTTTGGAGAAATTATTCTTACTTGCCGCTTAATTGATGGGAAATATCCTAACTATGAAGCTGTCATTCCAAAGGAGAATCCAAACGTATTAACAATTGATAGAGCACAATTTTTAAGTTCTGTTAAGCGTGTTTCAATTTTCGCCAACAAAACAACTCATCAAATAAAGCTTAAGTTAGCTGGTTCTGAATTATCTCTTTCTGCAGAAGACATAGATTTTTCAAACAAGTCAAATGAAAGAATCACATGTAATTACGCGGGTGAAGACATGGAAATTGGGTTCAATTCACGTTTCCTAATGGAGATGCTAAATAATTTAGAAACAACTGAGGTTCGTTTGGAAATGAGTGAGCCAAGTAGAGCTGGTTTATTAATGCCATCGGAATCAAACGAAAACGAAGATATTTTAATGCTTGTCATGCCAGTTATGCTGAACAGATAAGAATATTTCACCCATTAAAAAAACCTTCATACTCATGAAGGTTTTTTTTTGCAATATACACTGTATCATTATATAAGAACTCATCGGTATACTTAAATAAATCTACATCTTTTTTCTTTTGAAATAAAGTGCATCAACAAACACAAGTAGCTTCAATGAAACACTATTGATTCGTGGTTCATTAAAAAGTGTACTAAAAGTTTCAAAATAAGATTGCTCTAGGATTGATTTAGAGCTAAATATATTGTTCTTGTAAACAACTCTCAACTCACACCCTGGATAAAACACCCAACGATAATTTGCATCAACGGTGAAGGCATTAAAGTTTGTATTGTGAACAGATTCTCCTGAAGAAGAAAGTGCTTGATAGTCTATTGGCCGTGTTATCCCATTGTTTTCTAAGGCTTGGAATTTATCATAACTCACCTGGGCCCAATAGTGCCTCATATCTAATTCAACTCCCATTCTTTTGGTAAAAAGAAACTCAGCCCCAATTGAATTCTCAACATTAATCCTATCTCTAACTCCAAGTACTATTTCATCTAGAAAAATTGGATCTTGAGACCTTACATAGCCATAACTATTGTTGCTTACGTCTATATTTGATTTTAATATTAAATTCATTCTATCCGAAAGATTGAACCTAGGACTTATCCATACATCGTATTCATTCTGCACTGCACTTATAAACTGTGTGAAATTTACCCCTCCATCCAGAGCAAATCGCTTGCTATAATCAGTTGATAAAAAATAGCCAATTGTCGTGCTTCCATTGTAGCGCACAATCTTTCCAAATTCTCTTGATTCAAAATGATCAACAATTCCAAATGGACGGACTCTTCCCGACAACTGCATATAAATTTGCTTTTTATGCAAACCACCTATACTCCAAGAGAATCCAGAGGAATTGTATAATTGTGGTTTATATAACTCCTCGTAAAACCAAGAAATCTCAGCTTTTCTGCGGTAAAAATGTTTTGATTCTTTAAAATTATTCCAACTTCCACTTAGCTGATACACACGAGAGTTGTTATTGTACAAGAAACCCAAATCATTGTGATCATAGGTATCACTTTCTTCCTCATAATTAATTCCAAATTGCCATTTACCATCTACTTTATTTAATTCTACTTCCGTCTTATGTCCAAATTCATTTTCCCCACCTTCAAAAATTGAAGATACATTTACATTGGATCGAAATTTATATTTACCATTTGGAGAGAATAAGCTGACCTCACCCACCGTTACATTAGCATCACGATTTTCGCCTTCTCGGGTGACATTCGTATTGACAAATGATACAGAACTATTATTTTTTAAGTTTTGAGACAATACAAACACATTATAATTGGTCAATGAATTAGTTCTAAACTTTCTTTTACCTCCGAGACTATCACTAACTGTGGCAAATGTTCTTCCCTCAACGGCATTAAACACACCAATACCCAAGCCTGACTTTGTTCTGCCTGACACCTTGGTGCCATTAACCAATTGAGATTGCACTGGATTACTTAGTACATATTCACCAGCTCTCAAATCATCATAAACGTCATATTGATTGAATGGTGAAGCTCCTATTCTTCTAGAGTAAAACACACCTCCAATTTGAAATAAATCTGTTCCTTCAATAAAAAAAGGCCTATTCTCATTGAAACGAACTTCAAAAGGACCAAGGTTTAGCACTTGATTATCCGATCGTGTTTGCCCAAAATCGGGAATCAAAGTCATGTCCAATGTAAAAGCATCATTTAATCCATATTTTAAATCTAAACCTCCTGTAACTCTACTCTGCCATGTTTGCTCTCCAGAAATTTCATCGTATGAATTTTGTAAATAACCTGTTACATATGGAGTAAATGATAAACGTATCGGAGATTTAATATTTTTGATTCCACTAACATGCCCTGATTGCGTTAGGACACCAAATTTATTCGGATCTACTGGATTCCAATCAGATTGTTCTCGCAATCTTCTAACCTCCCTGGTAAAATTAACATGCCAATCTTGCACTTCTGTATTGGGAAATCGAATCGCTGAAAAGGGAATTTTGATCTCAACAGACCATCCATAATCTTGTCTTTTAGTTGCACTTTTCCAGACTGCATTCCAAGACTTATCGGAACCTTTCAGTGCAGCTAGAGCATCAAACTCAACTCCTGCCGCAGTTACTCCGAATACAAATGCCGAAGAGTTATTGCCATAGGGATCAATTGAAACTCGAAACCAATCTCCATTTCCGGTTTCATCTCGCTGAGAAAGGTTGTATTTGACAGAATCTGGAGAACGATCAATCAATTGAGCTCCTACATAAATCGCATTATCATCATAATAAACTTGAACTTTAGTCGGGAATTTAGATGGACCACCAAAAACGGGTGACCTTGCTGTGAAATCTCCCGTTATATTGGCGTCTTTCCATTGAGATTCATTTAATTCTCCATCGATTATGATGGGATTGTTACTCTTTTTAACATCAAGAACTCTCTGAGAAAAAACAACTTTATCGAAAAAAAAACTACATAATAGTAAAATAAGAAATCTAGTTTTAAGCATAATTGGAGATGTAAGAATTCAAATTTAATGAATCATTCAACTTCAAAATGGTTTTTAAGATTTTTTATTATTTATACTTGAACAAATGATCTCGATTTATGATGAAATTTAAAGCGGTATTAAAACCTTAATATCATCTTTAAATTAAATCTCCGTTGCGTCAAATAGTTTGGGATAGAATAATATCTCCCTTGCGTATCTTGCACCCATTGCTTGGAAAGAACATTGTTTACACCGAGCAAATTAAAGACTTCAAAAGAGAGTATCGCATCTGTGAAATTTTTATTCCAGAAATTCTTTTTCTCTTTCTTTTTGTACAAGAAGTCATATGACATTCCAATATCAACCCGGAAATATGATTTTATCCTTAATGTGTCTTTATAATGATTAAAATCTGGTGGTCCATAAGGTAAACGTGAACCAAACAACAGTCCCATTTGCACACTTAAACTTTCATGACCTGGCATTCTATCTTGAATGAGGGCTGCAAAATTAATCAACTGATCGGTGGGACGTGGAATAAAACCAGGCTCCACTCGCACACTATCAGTTACAACTTGGTCTTCAGAGTTTCCGAATACTATTTTATCTCCGCCAGCGTTGTAATAATCATAATAATAATCACTCAACAAATCTTCCTTCGTTGAAAGAAAACCTATTTTAAAGAAAGATTCAATTCCCTCAATAAACTGTCCATGAATGTTCAAATCTAAACCATACGCATAAGCAACAGCATCATTATCCGCATAATATCTAATCCGAACATTATCCACTTCATAAGGATTCACATCCCACATGTATTTATAATATGCCTCAGCGGTAAACTTAAATGGCACTTCCCTATCCCACATTCCAAAATAATAATCTGTTCCGAACACAACGTGAGCCGACTTTTGTGCTTTGACATCTAAGTTTAATTCACCCTTAGCTGTTCTAAATTCTCTATAAAATGGTGGTTGATAATAGAGTCCTGATGCCAAATGAATATTTGTATTTCGCCTTACAATTTTACCATTCTTAACCATATAACTTCTTGGATAATACTTTAAAGATGCTCTAGGTGTTGCGTAAAACTCTTGATTAGAAGAGGTGTATCCTGTTCTAGCTCCTAAAGATAATGCCCACCGAGATGGAGATTCATTAACCGTATCTGTATAAGATCGTGTCTCGTATTCGTGCTTTCCAATTTTATGTCTTTTCGTTAATCGAAGAACCGTATCTCTTTTATTATTTGACCAGATAGAATTAAGCTGAGCATATCCTGTATAACGTTGCGCTTCCAAACTCAAATTCGACTTAACCGACTCAAACAAAGACACCTCAGGAGCCAAACTTTCAGAAACAGAATAACCAGCAGAATCAATCAATTTCCATTCACTCAACTCATCCTCGAAATAATCCATTTGAAAATTAACTCCCCATTTCAAATTGTGACTCGCAAACTTTGTTCTTTCGTTGTTCTTATAGCCTTTGAATAATTCATTTGAACCATCATGATAGATATTAACGATTGTCGCATTCAATTCATTTCTAGCATGATTTAAAAACCCACCAACACCTAACACAGCTATGGAATCACCAAACTCTTCTTTAGATGGATCAGTCTCTAATTCATTGATATAATATTCTCCCAAAATATCAAAAGACTCTCTCTCTATCGTGTTAAAAACGGTTGCGTAAAAATCTAAGTTTGTCTTTTTATTCGGTTTGTACTTTAAAGAAGTACCACCTGTCATTGATGTGAATTGTGTCTGTTCTTGGCCTTCAAAATAAATTACAAAGGAGTATGCTTCGTTGTAGGTTCCAAAATCAGTTTTAGAAGTCTGTGGGGTGAACTGATAATTATTCGAAGAAAAATGGCCTAATAATGACCATGTTAATTTTTCATTAATCGCGTAATTAGTCACTAACTGAGCATCCCAAAAAACTGGATTGTAGGCACCTTTTGTTGGTAAAGAATTTAAAAGGTAGCCATTGGAGCGAAATCGTGCGCCAACCAGAAAATTAAATCGTGCGGTTGGAGCATGTTCTACATGAGCTTCAACTCCCAAAAGAGATAACATGGCAGAACCTCTTAATGAATCTGGTGTCTTATAAGTAATATCTAGAACAGAACTTAATTTATCACCATACCGAGCATCAAAACCACCTCCAGAAAACTGAATCGACTCAACCAAAGCGGTATGAAGAAAACTCATCCCTTCCTGCTGTCCAGATCTTGTAAGGAAAGGGCGATAGATGTTAAACCCATTTACATACACCAAATTTTCATCGTATGAACCACCACGAACATTATAATTGCTGGTCAATTCATTGTTTGAAGAAGCTGACGTTGTATAGACAAGTCCTTTTTCTATGGACTGAATGGGTAATTTTTGCCAATCTATTGTAGGTAATTTATCCAAAACAAAAGGTTCATCCCTATTCCCTCCTGCAACAACACCATCTACTTGCTGAAATTTAAACTGGATTGGCTTTACACGAACGTGCGCCTTATTTATACTAACATTTTCCTGAACTACTAGACCAGCAATTCGATAAAGTAATATTACATCTGCCTCTTTTTCAAAAAACAATTCATATTCTCCAAATTTGTTGGTGTTCACTGAGCTTGGATTCGCAGTTGCGGAGTATACGCTTACCATTTCCAGCGCCTTCCCAGTTTTATCTTCACAAATACCAGTTACCCTATAATTTTGGGCAACCAACATGACGTTGATTTGAATGAAAACAAGAAGTAAGAGTAATTTACGCATCATACAAAAGTAGCTTAACAAACGCTAAAAAGTCACAGATATTTCAATTCTATTCTTTAATAATGATGAGATCTTTTTCTGCTGAGTCAATACAATTGTATAGCATATTTAAGGCGCTTTTATAATCTCCATCAGGGCAAAATGAAAAGAAGTTCACATTTCTTTCTTGTAAACCTCCATTAGGGAATAATTTATCAATCACCTGATCGATTGTTTTTAAAGATGACTCATGTTTTGATTTTGAAGTTTTAATGAGTTTTGCTTTCAATGATTCCATTTGTTTGATCAAACGTGAATCTTCTGCTGAAGCATAACCTTTCATTGACGGTTCTATTGAAGTAACCAAACGATTAATCTCATCAGAAAGCGATTTTTGCAACTGATCAATTGCCTCAAAATCTAGTTTGCCTTCAGAATTATTTTTCACAAAACCTTTCTTCAATGCGTCTTTGGTCTCAAACAGGTCGTCTATTTCTAGATTAATTTTCGTCATTTTCTTACTTGTAGCACCATCGATCCACAACACAGAATTACGAATCCCAATCATCGGATAGGTGCATTTAACAGCATCAAACACGCCCTTTAATTGTAACCAATAAGACAATTCGCCTGCACCGCCAACGTATGCCAAATTTGGTAAAATCATTTCTTGGTACAGAGGTCGCAGAATAACATTCGGTGAAAACCGTTCTGGATTTTTATCTAATTCAGCCAACATTTCTTCTTCCGAAAAAGATGGCATTCCGTCAATTGTATAAACTCCGTTTTCCTTAATTATTCGTTTTCTAAAGCCATCCAAAATATAGAATAGATTAATCTCTCTCGGGTTTACTTGAATTTTCGATCCATCTATAATTAACTGCTTATTCGTTTCTTCAACAGCATTGAAAGAAAAAGATTCAAGAAGTTCCTTTTTGATAGTAGGAGCGAACATTTTTTTCAGTTTGGTATTATCGGCATCAATTATAATCAATCCATATTTTTTAAATAATTCATGCACCAAATTTCTAGTCGCATCTGCTAAATTCTCTCCATGATAAGTTTCAATTAATGAATTAATATCTGCGTCTGGATGGTTTGAGAACATTGCTTTAATCTCTTCTCGCACTTGACCAAGTCCCTGCAGCTTAAATCTTCCAACTGGACCATTCTGTTCTGAATACCAAGTAAACGGCTTACCAAAAAGATTCATCGTTTGAATTTCTTCAAAATCATGATCCTCTGTCGCCATCCAATATATTGGAACGAAATTTTGAGATGGAAATTCTTTTTTCAATTTTTCAGACAATTTAATAACATGCAAAATCTTTAAAATGAAATAAAGTGGCCCAGTGAACAAAGAAAGTTGATGTCCCGTGGTTACTGTAAACGTATTCTCACGCTTCAGCAATTCAATATTTTCTTGAACTTTCCCCGTATTCTTTACTTGTGAATATTGATCGCTTAGCACTTGAACTAATTCTTCTCGCTGCGAATATAAATATGATTTTTTTTTCTCTTCTATTTGACTTTTGAAGCTTTCTAACTCATAGGATTTATTGATATATTTTGAGAATTTTTCTTGGCTATAAACAAGGTTCAAGTGTTGTTGTCCAACCTGATTTATTTTCTCTCTATTCACCTTAAATTTTTCCATCCTATCTCAATAATTAAAATTATTCGCTCAAAAATAGAAATAATAAAACTCAGAGCATATCTTTGCAAGAAATTAGAATATTATGAATGCAATAATCAAAACAAATAAAGGTGATATGAAAGTTGAGCTTTATGCCAACGAAACACCTAATACAGTAGCTAACTTTGTGAAATTAGCAAACGATGGTTTTTACAAAGACCTAAAATGGCACCGTGTTCTTCCTGACTTTGTAATTCAAGGTGGATGTCCAAATTCAAAAGATGGTGCAAGTGGAATGGCAGGTACTGGAGGCCCAGGATATCAAATTGATTGTGAAACTTCTGCAGACAAGCAGCATCACGAGAGAGGAGTTCTTTCCATGGCACATGCTGGTAGAAACACAGGAGGATCACAGTTCTTCGTTTGTCACTCAAGAACAAACACGGCTCACCTAGATGGAGGTCATACGTGTTTTGGAAAGGTGATTGAAGGTGTTGACACCGTTGATAAAATCAAAGAAGGAGACAGTATTTTAAATATTGAGATTTTAGATTAATCTAATTCTCACGAAAAAAAGAGTTGAACTTTGTTCAGCTCTTTTTTTTGTTCAAAAACTTTTCTAAACGAATTTGATTATCTTGACATCACATAAAAACCAATCATAATGAACCAATTTCTAATCGCTCTATTTTGCATTTTTGCCTCTGTATCTATTGCGCAAAGTTCTGATGCAAGCGTGAATTTTAAAATCACAAATTATGAATCCAGTGACCAAATACTAAAGTTAGAAAAACTCGAAATTGGTGTTGAATTACCTGAAAATATAGAAAGAAAAGTTTCAAACTTTGTGTCTAACCAACCTTTGGATAAAATAAATCCTTATTTGGAATGGGAGCTAAAAGTAACTGCAGAATTTATGCATAAAAACAGAGACAGTTCTATATTCGTTGATGGGTTCTATTCTCAGAAGTACAGTACACACATGGTCAAAAACCTGCCAACACCAGCAAATAACACTTCATACTCGAGGGAAGAATATGCGAGTTTGGGGGGATACACAAAAATACCATCCGATTTCAATTTTTATGTGAGATTTGCCCCCCCAGAAACAGGTGAATGGAAATGTAAAATAATTGTTCAAACTGAAAATAGAAAATATGAGTCAAGCTTTAGCGCTTTTTCTGTTGTGGATAGTGACAACATTGGCTATTTAAAAATTGGTAAAAATAAACGCTTTTTTGAACTCGGCGATTCTTCATTTTATCCAATTGGTGGAAATGCTCCATGGCCGGCAACAAGAACAATTGACGACCCTGAATTCGCTCCATTAAGTCAATATAACGGTGTGCCATTCCCTGAAGACTATCGCACAACGTATTGCCTTCCAAGAGTCTATGAAAAATACAAGAATGCCTTAACGAACATAGCCGAAGGTGGGTCAAATTCATTTCGTATGATCATGTACCCGGCTTCTACAGACATAGAATGGGAAGAGCTTGGTAATTATACTGCTCGTTTGCATATGGCTCAAGAACTCGACGAAATCGTCGAACACGCCAAAGAAAAAAAACTAATCATTGATTGGAATACCCAAATTCATTATTCTTTTCAATATTCTGATATAGCTTACTTTAAACAATGGACATGGGATAAAAAAATAAACGGAAAACCCTTTTGTTATCAAAAACAAAACGACTCAGAGCATCCCATTGATTTCTTTAGAAATCCAGAATCTATAAAATATTTTCAGCAAAAATTAAGATATATTTTGGCACGTTGGGGGTATTCAACAAATATTGGGATTTTTGAATTGATGTCGGAAATAAATAATGTTGCCGAGTCTCCATTTGAATACAATGCAGAACAGCGAAAAGCAATGGACACAACGTTCACCGAGTGGTTAAAAATTATGGGGGAATTTGTAAAATCTCATTATAACGGACGAATTCATTTATTGACTTCAAGTTATGCTGGATATAAAACAAAAGAAAATGATGTGTTTTCAGAAAAATCAATGGACTTAATGAGTTCAAACATTTACGACTTTCAAACTCCTTCATTTGGAAAGTTTTGGGTTGATTTTGTCTCGAAAAAACAATTGAACGATAATTATATGGGGGCTTATTCAATAAATCGTGGCGTAAAAAAAGATAGAAATCCTAAACCTTTAATTTATTCTGAAACTGGCGTACTAGAGTCAAATGAAATGTGCGATTTCATACCAATTGAAATGGATCGCTTATTATGGCAATCCATGTTTTCAGGAGTTGCAGCTGCCTACGACTGGGAGTATTGGAGTAGAAAAGATCTTTCAGCAAATAGAAATGCTGCCAACTTCATTAATCAATATCAATTGGATAAAAGGGAATGGCATCCAGGAGCTATGAAAGCAATACGGACTAAAGAACATCCATCTTGGGTGTACCGGCCTAAATTTGCCAAAAGAATGGAAGGAGCGAATAAAAAGGCAGATTTGACATATCTTAGATCTGGAGATAGAAACGAAGCAATCGGTGTTATTACCAATACAACCTATAACATATATTCTGTTTCGGATTGTGCTGATGAACTTTATGAGAAAAAGAATCTTGAATTAAATTGGCCACTCGTAAATTCTGAAATTGAAAAAGTTGAGACAACAGGTAAAAAAAGTGAGAACCTTAAAATTAAACACTTGAAAAATGGAAAGTATATGATCGAATATTTCTTGCCAAATGACTTAACCAATGCCATTAATACCTCAACAGGTTATGGGCCGAATATTAAAATAAAACACCTTTTGGGTGATACACAAAAGGATTATATTGTGATTATTAAAGTCAAAAAACTGTAAATAGAAATGCCTTCTTAATAAATTAAGAAGGCATTTCATACTTATAAAAATTTATTTCTAAAGTCCTTTAGCATATTCAGCGTGCTGATCTGCTAAATCTGGGCAAGTACTCTCCATTGACTTTTGCATTTGCTCATCAGACATATCCACTCTTGCTTCAAGAACGGCATCTAAAGCACATAAACTGTAATCTAATTCAGACATATCTAAATCGAATCCTGAATCATCTGCTGGAGCTGCTGCAGCCTCCGCATCTTTCTCAGCCATGCAATCGCAAATAACTTGTGCGGCTTTGTTATACTCTTCTGCTCCTGGACCTCCGCATGAAGCTAAGGCTAAAGCGATAACTCCAACCGCTAAAAATTTCTTACTCATAATAATTTGGTTTATTGATTTAGCATAAAACTACTAAAAAAAAACAGCATTATAAATTCGAGAGGTTATACAACAAACAAGTCTTTTATTAACAATCTCTCAAAAGCATTTTTTTTTCAACCTCAAAAAATTAACTTTGTTCTAATGAGTGATTTTGTTGTATCAGCTAGAAAGTATAGACCTCAAACCTTTGACACGGTTGTTGGGCAAAAGTCGATTACGACTACTCTAAAGAATGCAATTAAAAACGATCATTTGGCCCAAGCATTTCTATTTGCAGGTTCTAGAGGAGTTGGTAAAACAACTACCGCAAGAATACTTGCCAAAACAATTAATTGTTTTGATAGAACGGAATCAATTGAAGCTTGTGACAAATGTGAATCTTGTGAATCGTTCAATTCGGGAAGCTCTCTGAATGTATTTGAATTGGATGCGGCCTCAAACAACTCAGTTGAAGATATCCGAAGTCTTATTGATCAGGTTCGTGTTGGACCTCAATTAGGAACACATAAAGTCTACATTATCGATGAGGTCCATATGTTATCTTCAAATGCTTTCAATGCTTTCTTAAAAACACTAGAAGAGCCACCAAAACATGCGATATTCATTCTGGCAACTACAGAAAAACATAAAATAATTCCTACCATTCTTTCTAGGTGTCAAATCTTTAATTTCAATAGAATTAAGGTGTCAGACATTTCGAATCATTTGGCCTATATAGCCAAAGAAGAGAATGTTGAGGCAGAATCTAACGCTTTGCATGTAATTGCTCAAAAGGCAGATGGAGCTCTTCGTGATGCACTCTCGATATATGATCAAATTGTTACATTTTCAGGAAACAGCATCACGTATGCTGGAGTTATTGAAAATTTAAACATTCTTGATTACGATTACTATTTTCGAATTATAGATGCTACTCAACAAGAAGACATTCCGAAATCTTTGCTATTACTCAATGATGTAATGACCAAAGGGTTTGACGGACATAGTTTCTTAGTAGGATTGTCAGATCATTATCGGAATTTATTGGTTTGTAAAGATGCTCGAACATCAAGTCTTCTTGAAGTCAGTGATGAAGTTGAGAAAAAGTTTATTGAACAATCCAAAGCAATTGATGCGAATCAAATCATTAGAGCTCTTGGTGTTTTGAGCCAAGCGGATGTCAATTATAAACAATCGAAAAATCAACGACTGCTGGTTGAAATGGCTTTAATGCAATTGTGTTCCATCAAACAGGAGCTCGAAAAAAAAAAAGCCTAACGGATCCCGTTAAAATTATTCCTTTCTTAAATCAAAATTTACGCGACAAAGCTCAAAAAGCGGTTTCAAAACCTGCCACTAAAGTACCAGTCCAAAAAGCGTATGAAAAGCCAGAAGCGAAAGTATTAAAAGCGCCTTCAGGTCAACTCAAGACTTCTCATGTTTCGATTAAAAAAATGATGGAGAAAAAAGAAGAGATTGAAGGCAATGAAAAGATTGATTTAAATAACATGCCTCGTAATGATTATCATTATGACGAATTAATTCAATGTTGGAAAAGTTTTGCTTTCACCATGAAAAAAGAAGGAAAAGGAACTTTTTACAATGCCCTCATTAAACGAGATCCAAAGTTAAAATCTGGTGATACATACATTCTTGAGCTGGACAATCAAATTCAAATTGATTACATCCAACCTATTCTCATGGACTTACTGAGTCATATCAGAAAGCGTCTAAAGAACTACGAGATTAAAGTTGAAATGGTTTTATCTGAAAACCCTCAGGAGGAAGTTAAATTTCAAACTGGGAATGATAAATTTAAAGCTTTGGCTAGGAAAAATCCAAATTTGCATTCGTTGAAGAATCTTCTCAATTTGGACATTGAATTTTAAACTTTCGATTCAGCCATAAATATTTAATTCTACAACTTTATTCGCAATTGTAAGGTCAAATCTGTTTTGGTGTTTCCTTTTATTTCTTCTGCTCCAGAACCTATGTTTTGCCTATTGGCAAATATGCTAACACCATAGCGGAACCAAACATCAAATCTTCTTAAGAAGGTATAACGAACCATTGCGTATGCTCTACTTCCTCGATAATAATATGCAGGCACCGAAAAGACATATAAGGCATTGTTTTCATAAGTGTATATTCTAGTATCATAACTGTCCGTATCAAATAAAGCGTAACGCATAGAAAGACTCAAGGGAAAGGATTTGGGCTTGAAAATAACATCTTGTGTTAAGATTATTCCATCTTGGTCTTCTTGGCTATTCCTGTTAATAGTAACGTACTCTAACCTACTTTTTAACTTAATGCTTTCTGATACTTTATAAGATAAGTTAATGCGATAATTTCTTTGCAAGATGTCCTCCAATTCAGTGATTGTGCCATCTGAGTAACGACTGTTTTTTTGTTTGCTCTGCTCTCTAAACCGAACATAAATTTCAAAATCTCGGCTCGGTCTATAACTTTGCTGAATCATATATTCATGACCTAAAGATGGCCCATCTACCTGAAATTTCATCCAAGGAAATTTAAACACATCGATATACGCATTTGTTGTAACGGCTCTAGACCAGTTAACTTTCACACCACTGTAAAGTCCTTTTTCGTTTTGAGTTCGGCTTCCTTCTGCAAAACCTGCATTGTAGAATGTTTGGTAATCTTTTGCATAGTTTCTATACACCAAACTCATTGAAACTCTTCTATCTAAAGAAAACAATACTCCATGAACATTTGCGAACCCTCCTGAATAAGAAGATTGCGCAACTTCTCCAAAGAAATTAAAATTTCGGAATACCCAATTGTAATCTGCACTCAAGCCTATGTTGCTCTTACCTCTAAAGTCAAACTGATTGTATGGTGTTGTATCTTTTGCAAACGCTTTATCATAACCAAGATATACAGCCGCTATACCTACATGGAAATTTCTAAGCTTATATCTTAAATTTGAACCAAAAATGATTTCATTCAAGGTATGCTTCTTGCCTATTTCAGAATTGGTTCTATGCAATCCATTGAGGTTAATGCTCGAGACAAACTCTTGTTCTTCAATTAAAGAATCTGCCAAAATAGCTCCATCAACTCCTTTGTACGAGCCAAATGTTGTCAGTGAAAAATTCTTGTATCCTAAATCAAAAGCTGCTCCACGTAAAAACCGTACTTCATCTACAGATGTATATGCTTTTAAAGGATTCGCTGATTTTTTTACATTCGTAACATCAGCACTCTTTCCAAAAGAATATCCAGACCAAAAATTTAACCCTTGACCAATTTGCACTTGGTAATCTCCAAGAGCCACAGATTTTAAATACTTCCCTCCTTTATAAAAGGCATGTGCTGAATAGAAATCAAATCCATTTTTTTGTTGTCCTTTGAAAAACTCTTCTCCCGGATCTTTTTCTGCCGTAACCCCAATACTCAAATTCGTTCTATAACTAAATCTTAGTCTTGTGTAGTAGCGATTTGCATCACCATGATAATATGAGTTGCTATTCTCTTTGATAGAATCGGCTACATCTTCATATCCTGCTTTATTCTCTCCGATTGCTTGAACACGGAAATAAGCTTCGAATTTACCATTTTTGAAGGCTTCTTTTATTCCAACATGTAATTGATCTAGCTTATCATCAACACGCACAAAGGGTAAAACCATATAAATGGTATTCATATCCCAATACGGCAATCCTTGTAACTCATATATAGAAATGAATTTCCCAAATAATTTTCGGTGCAAGAGTAAATCATTGATTTGTAATTCAGTCAACAAACCTAAATCTTGAAGAGACTCACTTGTAGCAGAATTTAAGTTCATTGGATTGTCAAAGAAGAAATTCAACTGCTCAACGAGTTCTGTTAAGTCAATATTCTCTGCCTCCAGCTGTTCCGATATAAACTCAATTCTTTGCTGAACAATATCCGTTTTCTCTTGCCCAAAACTCAGACTCGTCAGGAATAGAAAGCATACTCCAATAATATGTTTGAAACCTATTCTCATTTTGATTTTGATCTAAACAAAAGTGAGAAATTTGGAGACCACCCTAAAACATGATTATAGGCACTTCCTACATTTAAATGAATTTGTTTGAAATGATATCCGAACCCAAAAGTTACTTCTGTTGGAGAAGTTGCAAAACCTCCCCGAACAAAAAACCGGTCTAATAATTCATAATCAACCCCTACTTTAAAACGTAAGTCGTTGTCTAAATCTTTATCAAATTCTCCCGACAATATTAACTTCTTAGAAAAATGATAAGCACTCCCTAAACGAAGTGTTGTTGAAAATCGATCGTCTTGAAAATCTGATAATTTAGCTCTTCCTAAATTAAAGACACTAATTCCCAATTTCCATTTCTCGGTAATTTTTGCATAAATCCCAGCCTCAGCTGTTAATGTATTCTTAGCTCCATAATTATTTGAAAGTTGCAGCCCTTGGTAGTTCAATTGAACACCAGCATATAGTTTTTCAGAGAGCTTCAAACTATATCCTGCGCCAGCCTTTACAGAACGATATTGAGAATACCCATAAAAATGTCCTCCAATAGAAATGACACCAACTTTTAACGGAATTGCCACCGCGAAAGCTTGATTCTGCATTTCTTTCAGTAAAAACCTGTTTTCGTATGAAATTGCCACAGAAAAATGATCAACGTCTGCCACTGCACCAGGATTATTGTGATAGGCCCAAACATCATTAAATGCAACAGAAGCATTTGCCATTGACATAGATCGACTACCTGCCGGTGCATACCCTTGACCAAATGAATGGCTCAGAAACAAGCACAAAAAACTAATTATAATAATTCTCATTCTCTATTTATTAATCGTTTCCCTTCAGGGATAATATTTGTGTTAAAGTAATCTTCGCCTTCTGCGAAATACCAGGATTTCCCATCATTATTTGACAATGCAAAAATCATTTCACGTGTATTCTCTTCTGACTGGCTGTTCTGAAAATCATATTTAACATGAATATTCATTCCTTTACTCACCACCTCTTTTACATTACCATCCATTAAATAAACCTCCGCATTAATGCTAGAAAGGTCAAACCTTTTTTGAAAAGATGAATCGCTCTGGTTTTTATAAAAAGCAACTACTTCAGGCAGCGTGAAAGCCACATAAGAAAGCACTAACCCTTCATTTTTTGATTTGACAAAAGAAGTTTTTGCACTGTTCAAAGATGCCTCCTGAGATGCACTTAATGTACAGCTTTGGAAAAAAAGTAGTAGCAATCCAAAAACACAAAGGTTTTTCATTTTATGAAAATAATCAATTTTCCCAAGTTGATTGATTTTCTAGAAGAAAAGATATCGATTATAGAGTATTTAGAACACAAAATTGAGTCACAATTAACACAAAAAAAAGTATACGAAACTAACGACCAAATCAGAGTGAATAATCATCGATTAACTTTCCGAATTCCAATGCATTCGATGTTAAATACTCATCTTCTAAATTAAGCATGTCCTGAATTTTCAATATTTCCGGATATTTAGTTGCATTAAATTCATACAGAAAAGCTTTCGACCCCATTCGCTGAATCTCGATAAATTTTCGGTCTGAAAGAATTTTATAAAACACCTTTTCGTTAGAAAGTTTCCTGTATTGGGGAAAGTCAATATCTTTACTCATCATAATGCTAAAAGTAAAATAATGTTTGCGAACAAGACACACGAAAAAGCAGAAAAAGAAAGAGCAGCAGGAAATCAAGAAAAAGCGATTGAATTATATTCAAAAGCCTTGATAGAATCTCCGACTGATTGTAACTTACTTTCTGACCGAGGGGTAGCTTATCTTCATTTAATGAACAAAGAACTTTGTTTGAAGGATTTAGACCTAGCTGTTGAGTTACAACCTGATTATGCTTTCAGATATGCTTGCAGGGCTTATGCGAAAAGAAGGTTTGGTGATCTAGATGGGGCCGTGAATGATTATGAAAAGGCGGTTAATTTGGATCCCGAAGATTCAATTGCTCATAATAATTTGGGGTTGATTTTGGAAGAAAGAGGTTATCAGAAGAAAGCTGAAGAGCGTTTCGCAAGAGCCGACAAACTGACCAAACTAGAAAATAATTTACTTGATGTTATAGACGACCTTGAAGATAAACCTCAAGGTGAAATTGTTGCGCCTGAAATAATAAAAGAAGAACCACAGATGCCAACAAAGGCTGAAGAGTTTAAAAAAGTTTTTACATCTAAGAATCAATTCAAAGAGTTCATTAAGTTTATAAAAAATGGATTTAAGATTAAATAAGTAGCCAATTGATTGATTGATTGATTAAAGAAACAAGAGAATGACAAAAAAAGAAAAGGCTATTTATATCGTTGAGGAATTAGAAAAGCTATATCCTGAAACACCAATTCCTTTAGACCATACTGATTCTTACACTCTACTTATTGCCGTGTTACTTTCAGCCCAATGCACAGATAAACGTGTTAATTTAATTACCCCAGCTCTATTTCAACTAGCCAACAATCCATTTGACATGATCAAATTGAGCGTAGCTGAGATTCGGGAAATAATAAAACCCTGCGGATTATCGCCGCGGAAATCTCAAGCAATCTTCACACTTTCTGAAATGTTGATTGATAAATATGGTGGGGAGGTTCCTCAATCTTTTGAACAGCTAGAAGAATTACCTGGTGTTGGACACAAAACGGCATCCGTTGTAATGGCTCAAGCTTTTGGAGTTGCAGCTTTTCCAGTTGACACACATATTCATCGTTTACTTATTCGATGGGGTATTACAAAAGGAACGAATGTGGTTCAAACTGAAAAGGATGCAAAAAAAATATTCCCTGAAAACTTATGGAACAAACTTCATCTTCAGATCATTTTCTACGGTCGAGAATATTCCCCATCGCGATCACCTAAATCCGATGTTGACTTTATCACCATGAAAATTGGAACGGCCAAAGCTATTCGTGAATTGAAATAACGAACTGTAAAGTATTCGCAACTGCGGCTTATCATCTTTTTCTCTCGGAATTGAACGAAGAATTCTTATCTTGTTATCCACAAAAACAAACCAACTATGAATATTAAATTATCTCATTGCGCAATTTTAAGCGCAGGATTATTTTTTGCATCATGCACTGAAACGCAAACTGAACAAAATAATGATACCAATTCTCCAGAAACAAGCGAACAAAATGGCATCGTGGATCGCTTTGCTGACATTGAAGTCTTGCGATATGAAATAAATGATTTTGACAAATTAAGTTTGGACCAAAAGAAGTTGGTTTATTATATGTCTCAAGCTGGATTAGCGGGCAGGGATATCATTTATGACCAAAACAACCCTTTCAACATTGAAATTAGATCAGCGATTGAGGAAATTGTTGGCTCATTTGAAGGAGACAAAGAATCTGATGATTGGGCTGATTTTATGACTTACGCGAAGCAAATTTGGTTCGCCAATGGAATTCATCACCATTATGGAATGGATAAAATAATGCCTTCATTTTCCAAAGAATATTTTAATGAGCTTGTTAACTCAACTAACGCAACAATAAGTGAAAAAGCGATTGACGTAATTTTTAGCAATGAGCTAGAAATGAAACGTAAAGTTAAAGATGCGAATGTAGACATGATCGTTGCTTCTGCGAATGGATTTTATGGTGAAGGGGTCACACTAGAAATGGTTGAAGATTTTTATGCTTCAAGAATTGACAAAACAGAAAAACATGGAATTGAACATGGTCTGAACTCAACTATGATGGTCAAGGACGGAGTTCTTTCTGAAGAAATATGGAAGTCCGGTGGTAAATATGGAGCAGCGATTGACCAGATTATAGGCTGGCTGGAGAAAGCAGTAACCGTTGCTGAAAATGATGCTCAAAAGGCTGCATTAGAAAAATTAATTGAATATTATCAAACCGGAGATTTAAAAACTTGGGATGACTATGCTGTTCTTTGGGTGAAATCGACAGAAGGAGACATAGATTGGATCAACGGATTTATCGAAACCTACGGAGATGCAATTGGTAAGAGAGCTTCGTATGAAAGTATCGTCCAGATTACAGATTTTGAAGCTTCGGAACAAATGCAAGTTGTTACACAAAATGTACAGTGGTTTGAGGACAATGCTCCATTAATGGAAGAACATAAGAAACCAGATGTAAAAGGAGTATCTTATAAAGTTGTTCAAGTTGCTAGTGAATCTGGAGACGCTTCTCCTTCAACTCCGATTGGTGTAAACCTTCCAAACAACGAATGGATTAGAGAGGAAATCGGTTCAAAATCAGTGAGCTTAGGAAATATTATTGCTGCATACAACAATGCATCTGGGGAAGGAATGCTAGCAGAATTTGCGCATGATCAAGAGGAGATTGATCGCGCTAAAAAGCATAGCAAACTAGCAGGAAAACTACATACTGCGCTTCATGAAGTGGTAGGCCATGCATCTGGTAAAATCAACGATGGAGTTGGACAGCCTGCTGAAACTTTAAAAAATAATGCAAGCACACTTGAAGAAGCGAGAGCTGATTTGGTGGGGCTTTATTATATACTTGACACTAAATTAATTGATCTTGGCTTGATCCCTTCATTAGAAGTTGGTAGAGCTGAATATGATGGCTATATCCGTAATGGAATGCTAACACAATTACAACGATTAGAAGTTGGGAAAGATGTTGAGGAAGAACATATGCAAAACAGACAACTTGTTGCTTCATGGGTCATTGAAAAAGGAGCCGCTGAAAATGTGATTGAAAAAATAATTCGCGATGATAAAATCTTTTATAACATTACAGACTATGATAAATTGAGAGTTCTTTTTGGTGAATTATTGATGGAAATTCAGCGAATCAAATCTGAGGGTGATTATGAAGCTGGAAAGAATTTAGTTGATAATTATGGCGTCAAGGTAAACCAAGAAGTGCACAAGCAAGTTCTAGCTCGTGTGGCGCCATTAAACATTGCACCATACAGAGGGTTTGTAAATCCAATTTTTGCATTAATCATGGATGATAACGGTGAAATCACTGATGTAAAAGTAGAGAACAAGCAATCTTTCGTAGAACAAATGATGTTTTATGCAAAAGAATATAGCACATTAAAATAAAGCCGGAAAGAGGAGAAATATGAAAACGAAACAAGAAATAGTAGAGAACTGGTTACCGAGATATACGGGAGAAAAATTAGAAAATTTCGGCGAGTATATTTTAGTTTGTAATTTCAAACATTACGTAAACTTCTTTGCTGAAGTTCACAATGTAGAGGTAATTGGAAGAGATAAACCAATGCAGTGCGCAACGGCAGAAGGAATAACAATTATTAATTTTGGAATGGGAAGCGCTTCCGCCGCAACTTGCATGGACCTCCTATCTTCTATCAATCCTAAAGCGGTGCTGTTTTTGGGGAAATGTGGTGGTCTAAAAAGAAAGAATGAAGTCGGTGATTTTATTCTGCCTATTGCTGCGATTAGAGGAGAAGGAACAAGTAACGACTACTTTCCACCTGAAGTTCCTGCCTTACCTTCGTTTGCTTTACAAAAAGCTATTTCAACTACAATTCGTGATTTTAATTTGGATTACTGGACGGGAACATGCTATACAACAAACCGAAGAGTTTGGGAACATGATGAAGAATTCAAAGATTACTTGAGTAAAATTCGTGCAATGGCAATTGACATGGAGACCGCTACAATTTTCACTGTTGGTTTTGCAAATGAAATTCCAACTGGGGCGCTTTTATTAGTTTCAGATCAACCAATGGTTGCCGAAGGAGTTAAAACGAGCTCAAGCGATTCAAAAGTCACAACACAATTTGTTGATTCACATATTAAGATTGGTATTGAATCTCTAAAACAATTGAAGAATAAAGGAAATACAGTTAAGCACTTAAGGTTCGGTTAAAAACGATACAATTTGGTCTCTAAAAAGTCTATTTATTTAATGGGGTTCATTACACTTTTGGTGTTTCCAATCCCAACATTCTTGGACTATTATTTCTTTAGAGAGCAATCCTTAATCTCGATTTTTGAGCTCGACCATATACAACTTCTCCCAATTGTGTTAGGATTGGGATTAGGTGTTGCCTATGCCTGGATAGCTTTATTGTTAATGCAAGCACCGGTTTTTGAAAAACTTCCGAATAGAATAGAACAATTAGTGCGTCGGATGAATTTAAACATATTTGATTGTATCTTCCTATCAATATGCGCGAGTGTAGGTGAAGAACTATTGTTTAGATCAGGTGTTCAGTATTATATAGGCCCAATAATTACCTCGATTATTTTTGTAGCAATACATGGATATTTAACCCCTTGGAACTGGAGAATGTCACTTTATGGGTTAATTGTATTGCCTTTTATTCTTTTAATATCATTTGGACTGTCAAGTTATGGAATATGGTATTGCATTGCCGCCCACTTTAGTTATGACCTTGTTTTATTTTTAGTTATTTCTAAAAAAAACAATCCTATTGAAAGATTCTGAGCCTATTGGTTTTGTGGACCAATAAACAATTCGGAACCAATGTTGTTTGATCTATCTGCAACACCTCAAGATAACGCAAGCCACATAGTTCTTCTGGAAGATCCAACAATACTCCCGCATTAGAAATGTAAAGTTCTCTAAGCTTCCTCAAATTAGAAAAAGAGTCGGGAAGTTTTCTTAAGTTATTCTGATTCAAATAAACAAACTGAAGATTTTCACAATCTTCAATCTGCTCTGGCAAGCTTATCAAAGAATTAAAATTGAGCTTTAGTACCACCAACTTTTTCAACTTACCGATAGAGCTGGGAAGGATTTTTAATTGATTCTGACTTAACAACAATTGCTCTAAACTGCTCATTTCACCTATTGAAATTGGTAGGGTGTCAATCAAGTTATACGACACAGATAAAATTTTTAGCTTTTTCAACTGTCCAATTGATTCTGGTAATTTAGTGAGTTTGTTCCTTCCGAGGTATAATTTCTCAAGGTTTTCTAATTGTCCTATTTCTTCCGGAACAATTGTCAAGTCGTTTCCAAAAAGTTTGAGCACCTTAATCGATTTGTTTTCAAAAATTTCTGGAGGTATTTCAGTTAATCCCCTTCTTGAAAGGTTAATTACTGTGCCAGCCATCTGGGTCTCCAAAGGTTTCAAATTATTACACCCAACAAACAATAAGGTAACCATTAAAAAAGAATAAATTGAGATCTTCATACTCTTCTAAATTATTGCTTTAAAGTTAAAAAGAGCAACTAATAATGTATTTTCGCATCTATAAGGTACAACTGGCATAATTAATGCCCTAATTAAAAAAAAAGATTATGAGAATTATAAAAATATTGGTATTCGGTGCATTGTTTCTATCCACCAACATAGCAAAGGCACAGAAAGAAACAAACGCTAAACCAACTGTCAAAAAGATTGAGTCAATTAATTTAAAAGTAGAAGGACCAGAAGCAAGCGCAAGGATTCAAACAGAGCAAATGACAAAAATGTTGGACTTGACAGAATCTCAAGTTACGAGTGTTTCTGAACTCAACTTGAAAGTTCAAAAAAAGATAGAGGCTATTGACGTTAGTAAAATGACAGAAGAAAAAAAGCGGGAATTTATTGAAGGGAATTTAAATGATCGAATGAGTGTACTCAGGAGATTGTTAACGAAAAGCCAATTTGAAGAATATTCAGCTTCCCAAAAAAAGTAATTTTCTTTGATTTAAAAAAGGCCCTTTCATTAGTTTGAAAGGGTCTTTTTTATTTTAAATTAACTTTTAAATTCTATTCATTTCTCGACAAAATTGAGAGATGCGGAATTAATACAATACCTCAATCCTGTTGGTTTTGGTCCATCATTAAATAAATGTCCAAGATGCGCATCGCAAGTAGAGCAAACAACTTCAGTTCTTCGCATACCAAAAGACACATCGCTTACTTCATCTACATTACTTTTAGAAAATGACTTATAAAAACTTGGCCAACCGGTTCCTGATTTGAATTTAGTATCACTCAAAAAAAGTGGCGTTTCACAGCAAACACAAGTGTAAGTGCCACTTTTTTTATTATCCCAATAATCTCCTGTAAATGCTCGCTCCGTTCCTTTTTCACGAGTTACTCTATATTGTTCAGGTGTCAATATTTTTTTCCATTCTTGATTTGATTTTCTAACTTTTGTAGAATCTTGATAGGTTCTCAAAACATCTGGTTTAGTATCAGATTTCGCTTCACTGAATGAAGTCGTGCAACTAATAACAAGTACCAGAAAACTCAATAAAACAACTGCTTTTCTCATATTATTTTTTTTTGTTACTGTTTAGACGTAAATAGATGTACTTTTACGACATGAATTTGAAATATACTCGAAATTTTTGGTTGATTTGTCTGAGTTTACTCTTTTTCATGATTAGTTTTAATTTAATTCTTCCAGAATTAAATGAATACATTTCAAATATGGGGGGTGAAAATCAAAAAGGTTTAATCATCTTTTTATTTTCAGTTTCAGCGCTTATTTCAAGACCATTTTCAGGGAAATTAGCTGACACGATCGGCAGGAAAAAGGTAATGTACATAGGTATCGTTATTTCCGTAATTGCTTCATTGATTTACCCAATAACAGGTTTCGTTTTCTATTTTTTGCTTTTACGGTTTATGCATGGATTCGGAGCAGGATTCTTGCCGACTGGCGCTACCGCGCTTGTTACCGATGTGCTCCCCGTTGAAAAAAGAGGAGTGGGAATGGGTATTTGGGGAGTGTTTATTTCATTAGGATTTGGAATTGGCCAATTCTTATCTTCTCCGATGGTAGAGATGGTTGGTTTAACAGGACTGTTTTTTTTAGCGGCAATAGCAGCAGTATTAGCTGCTATTTTAATTTCATTTGTGGATGAAACTTTACCCAATCCTATTCCCTTCAAATGGAGTCTGTTAAAAATAAACCGTAACGACATCTTCGAGCCAACGGTCAGACCAGCAGCCATTGCTATGTTTTTATCCGTTACATCTTCAGGAATGATCTTCGTGCTAAGTCCTGATCTATCGGAATTTTTTGGTCTCGAAAACAAAGGTTGGTTTTTCGGCTTTTATGTTTCATCAACTATCTTTGTTCGTTTCTTTTTAAGCGGATTATCAGATAAAATTGGCAGAAGAAAAACTCTGGTTATCGGCATGTCCATACTACTCATTAGTGTTTTAATGTTAATGAGTTCGACAGAATGGAAAATGTTCACTACAGCTGCCATTGTATTCGGAATAGCTACAGGTATAACAAGTCCAACTCTATTTGCATGGACGGCCGATCTTTCTCCAACTTCACGCCGAGGAGTAGGTGCAGGAACTCTTTTCATTGCTCTAGAACTTGGAATAATGTTTGGCGCATCTAGCACATTGTTTACATACAACAATACCTTAGAATCAATTCCAGTTGTTTTATCTGTGGCAGCAATAAATCTTACTTTATGTATTGTGTATTTAATTTGGCATATCAACAATAGAGAATCAGCTTATTAACTTCAAATTACCAAGAAGATATAAGATATTCTCCTGTAGATTCATCAAATATTTCCTATATTCGACACCTAATAATCAAGGTTTTGTCTAAAATTAGAGAAGAAGAATTAAAAAAATTATACTACTCCATTGGAGAAGTTGCTCAAATGTTTGATGTCAACACTTCATTGATTCGTTTTTGGGAAAAAGAATTTCCAGCAGTTAAGCCTAAAAAAAACAAAAAAGGGAATCGTCTTTTCACGCCAAAAGATATCGTAAAAATTGACAAAATCTATACGCTTGTTAAGGTAAAAGGCTTTACACTAGACGGCGCAAACAAAGCTTTAAAAGACAAAACAACAGATTATAATTTGGAAGAATCAGAATCTTTTGATAAATCAGAATTAATCCAGAGGCTAGAGAGCATCAAACACAAACTTTTGAGGTCTCGCAGCTAGTGGATAACGTAAATTGAATCCTGTATTTCAGGATGAGAATCAAGCCACTCTAAACGGGATGATTCGTTTAAATTCCACCAATAATTATTATACCTTTCAGGAGAAGTCGCAGTATAGGCATTAATTGTTTTTAACCCCATTGACTGAGTCGCTAACATTGCATCAATTTGATAGACATATGCTGGAAAGTCATCCATTTCAGGCTCATAACTAATGACAGAATTAGAAACAAGGGACTTTAATTTATTACTTAAACTTTGGACCCTAATTTGAGAACTCAACTTTTCAGTTCGATACGTTTTATGGGCATAATGTCCATTGTCCATAATCACCATAGCTACCAATGCTAAAAATAGAAGAAATGATTGCTTTTGAAATTTATTGAATAATGCTGCAACTACAATTGTTAAAGCAACTGAAAAAAACAATAACTCAACATTAACTACTCGCGTTATGGAGCGCAATGAAGTGAAACCAGGCAATTTCCAAATAAGTTGATACAGTGAATATTCTCCAATCCTCACAAAAATCAAAATAGTAATAAGTCCTGTGAACAATAGCCTATTCAAATCAGAGTTTTGATAGAACCCTTTGAAATTGGGTTTAGAGTACTTGGATAATATCCAAACAAAAAACAATAATAAAGCTGCGATAACCGGAAGTCCTCCAACAAATATTTGATGATCCCATTGAGCAGCAATTCCGTTCCCTGTTGTTTTTAAAAATGACCACAACCAAGTGCCATCTTGACTGTAAAAAAAAGATCGTATCGTAGGAATACTTTGAAAAACGCTGTCATAATTTTGACTTCCAACGGTTTTCGACCTTGCCACATAAGGCAGCATGAGTAACATCAAAAGAAAAATATTAACCATCAAACCTAAGAACACGGTACCTATCCATTTTATCGATTTTATCTTAATTGCCAATACTGATCTATGCTTATAAAGACCTAATACTAAATAGATCGAAAAAGGAATACTTAAAAAGAAACCTAAATAAATTCCACAATAAAATTGGTAGACTAGAAATAAAACTGCTAGAAATAAAAAAAGTGGCCGAAGACGCTCAAAAAAAAGAGACAACATCCAAAAAGCCAAAGGAATAGGGAAAGTAGGGAAAACTTGCGCATGTGTCATTTGAGACTGAAGCGCCATTGAAATCGAAAAAATCAAAGCACCTAATACAGCGGCATAAACATGTTTTATTTGTGCTTTTAAAAAAAGATAACAACACACATAACTTAAAAGAAACATGGCAATAAACCATAACTGAAAAGAAGTTTCTCTATCAAAATTTAACATTCTAAAAAAAGAATATACAGGTGCCGAACCAATTAAATTGTCAGAATAAGATATCACACTGGCCTCCGGGTACATAAATGGTGCTTCCCACAAAGCATCTTGATTACCAGAAAGAAACTGATGTCCGTGTTCTAATATATATGTATTAAAACGTGCATCCCCTTCATCACCTGGGAAATACTCCAAATTTACACCAGTAATATTCAGTGTAAACCACAACACGACAATAACACCGATAAGAAAGGCGGCAATATTCTGCATTTCGACAATTGTTACTTTCTTCACAATCAATTCAAATTAACCTGTAAATTTTTGAAGTGCATAAATGTTTCAATGAATCTCTCCTCTGGAATAACATTGTCAAAAGAGCACTTACCAATAGCGCTTAACAAGCAGCATTTAATGACACCCGAATCATTCTTCTTGTCATTGATAAGCATTTCAGTCATACTTTTAATGTCATCATCAGAAAATGTAGGAACTTTAAAATGTTTCAATATATTCGATTCAATTTGCTTATAATCGCCTTCAGATAGTTTACCTTCTATTTTAGATAAAAATGCTTCCATGACCATGCCAATTGCCACTGCGTGACCATGCGACAAATTAAGTGTTTCCATATAATGACCTTCAATAACATGTCCGATTGTATGACCATAATTGAGAATCTTTCGCAAACCTTTCTCTAACGGATCATTTTTCACCACTTCATTTTTAATTGAAAGCGATACCCCAAGAAATTCTACATCCAGTTCTTTATAGTTCTCTAATTGTTCAATAATTTCAAAAAACAAGTTTTTATTTGAAATTAATCCATGTTTTAACATCTCAGCATAACCGCTTTTCATCTCTTCATCCGGAAGAGTTGTCAAAAATATTGGATCGATATAAACCGCTTTAGGATTAGAAAATACTCCAATTTGATTTTTAAAATGCCCCAAATTAATTCCAGTTTTACCTCCTATTGAGGCATCTACCATTCCTAAAAGTGAAGTTGGAATATTAATAAAATCACAACCCCGCTTGTAGCACGATGCAATAAATCCTCCCAAATCTGTAATCATTCCACCACCAAGGTTGATGACTAAATCATTCCTTGAAACGGTATAATCTGTTAAGGCTTCCCAAACACTATAAGCGATTGACATTTGTTTATTTTCCTCACCTTCAGGAAGCAGAATCACTTCAGCATCAGATAATTCTTGAAAGGTCGTAATAAGATATGGAAGACAATGCTCATGTGTATTGTCGTCCACAATAATTACTTTCTTACGATTAACGTATGATTCAAGGAATTGAGAGAACGAAGACTCTTCCAAACTCCCAATTTCCAATTTGTAATCTATTGCGTCTATATACTTCATGTTCTTGTTGAATCTGTATCAAATGTAATTAATTGCAAATAAAGTCCTTTCATTATCCTAGATATAATTAAAACAGTTTATTTTTACGTTATGATTTCATTCGAAAACACTAAAGTGGCTTTTAAAAGTAAGTCATCTCCAGATCTTAGAAGAGCCTACTGGCTATTTAAAATGGTCTCGAGTAATAACATGGTGAAATTTGGAAAATGGGCAACGAATATTGCGCTAAAACTAAGGTTGCCGATTGATGGAGTTATTCGCAAAACAATCTTCAAACAGTTTTGCGGTGGTATCTCAATCAAAGATTCTTTAGCTACTTCTGACGACCTAGCGAAACATAATGTACTCACAATATTAGACTATAGTATTGAAGGAAAAACACAAGAAGAAGATTTTGATGCTACAGTAAAAGAAATCATTAGCACTATTAAAGAAGCAGAAAAAAACAAGAACATCCCTTTCGCCGTATTTAAAGTGACGGGAATTTGTCCTTTTAGCCTATTAGAGGCTTCTAATAATGGAACTGGCACGCTCACATCTGATCAAAAATTAGCGCATGAAAAACTGATTCAAAGAGTTGATTCAATTTGCGCATATGCGCACAAGGCTAATGTTCCAATTTTTATTGATGCGGAAGAATCGTGGATTCAAGATGGCATTGATAGCATTTCAAGGGAGATGAGTTTAAAATACAATAAGAATAAAGCAATTGTTTTTAACACCCTACAATTATATCGTCACGACAGATTGGAATTTCTAAAAACTGAAATTGAGTTTTCGCGGACCAACAACATCAAATTAGGTGTTAAAATAGTGCGCGGTGCATACATGGAGAAAGAGCGGTCTCGAGCTTCAGAAAAAGGATACCTATCTCCAATTCAACGAGATAAAGATGCGACTGATAAAGATTTCAATAAAGCGCTATCAGTTGTAATAAACAATATTGATATCGTCTCTGTTTGCGCCGGTTCTCACAATGAAGAAAGCGCTTTGATTTTGACAAAGTTAATGGCAGATAAAGGATTACCTCCAAATGATGATCGAATTTTTTACGCTCAGTTATTAGGCATGAGCGACCATATTTCTTATAATTTGTCGGATCAAAATTATAATGTAGCTAAGTATGTTCCTTACGGTCCAGTTAGAGAGGTGCTGCCTTATTTAATTCGACGTGCCGAAGAGAATACATCAGTTGCAGGTCAAACAACACGCGAGCTTTCATTAATAATGAAAGAAAGAAAACGGAGAAAAAAAGTATAATAATTAATTAGATAATACGAATCAACCTGAACATAAGTCTGTTACGTTTTCTAATACTCTCCATTATGTAGTAGAACTAAAACATCTTCTTATGCTCTCCAAAAAAACAATTATCGCGTATAGTGTGATATTCAGTGGCTCTATATGTCACTGCCAATCAACAGATTCTGCAACTAAAAATCTCTCAAAAGCAACAACAAACATTAATAATTACTTCCGTCAATTTAGCGGTGGAATTAATGCTGTCTATCGCAATGATAAAAGTAAAGGTGGAATTGATATGGCAATTCAAACCTATCATTATTACATGATCACAGGAAGACGAGAGAAATCCGATTCACTTCATAAAAAAATGGTTTTACAACAAACTCCGGTATCTAAACTTTACAAAGGTTTTCATTTTTTTATTTTAAATAGAGCCGCCATCAACTTTGACTCCATACAGGCTATGACCGTAGATTATTTTACATCTCTAAAACCGTCTCCGCTGACATTGAGAATAAAAAAAGAGTTCTTTTTAACAAAGCAGCACAAACTATCTCCCTTAAATTACATTCCTGTTGTTTCAATATTACTTACTGGTGATGGTCGAACAGTTCCATACACCAACCTTCAATCTCACACAAAAGCGGGAGTAAGCGGTCATTTTTATTTGACTTTTTCAACCATTTTTAAACGATTAGAATATGACATAAAAGGTAATCAAATTGATCATGGCACCGTTTACTTTAGACCATCTATTGGAGTTGCTTATGGAAATAAAGCACTCATGAAAACGATTCAAGTGAGGGAAGAAAAAATTCCCGTCATGTCCACAGAAGTCACACTTGGTTTTAAATCTGATAAGAACTCTGTTAAAGATTTTCGATTCTTGCTAGGCTACACAATAAATGAAATCATCGGGTCTAAAATTCGAGCAGGTGTAGTATTATCCTCTTTATAAACAAGGCATAATCATTACAAAGTCTTTATAACTTATGACGAAAAGAAAACGGGAATCATGAATGATTCCCGTTATTAATAAAACAAGATTTTTTATCTTAATTCGACTTCAAAATAGAAACACCAGAACCGAATACGTTAGATTCTCCATATGGAGATCCAATTCCATCCCATTTCTCCCATTTCTTTAACTCAATATAAGCCGGGTTACGTGAAATTTGAGTTGCTTCCAACTGAATAGCTTCTGCCTTAAACCTTGCAGATATGACTAAAGAAGAATCTCCTCTCGCTTTCTCAATTCTAGCGTTTGCTAAATACTCTTGCTCTTTTTGCTTTTCTTTAGCCGTTAAATTTCGTTGCTTCTGAGTTTCCTTCTCTGTAATTTGAAGCGCAATATTAGAAGGTAAATTTACATCTGCAATTTCAACGTATGCTAGCGAGATAAAGTTTTTACTGAAATCGTCTCTTAACAAATCTTCGATTTCTCCCTCTAACGCTTCTCTTTTTGAGCTATAAACTTGCTCATAAGTATAACGTCCAATAACATCCTTTATAGCTCCTTTTGATTTATCATTGATAAATTCAATATAATTTCGACCATGTTCCGTATGCAATCTTGGCGCAGCGCCTTTTTTAACTCCGTAACGAACCGCAATATCAACTTCGATATTAGTACCGTTAATATCCATTACTGTTGAATTGTATTTTGCAGTATTTTGTCTAACACTGTAAGTAATCATCTCATTCCAAGGAGCAATGAAGTAAGTCCCTTCATCCTTCGTATCCTCTTTTGGGTCAATTCCTCCGTTATAAGGTCTGTATACAAATCCTTGTTCTCCTGGTTCTACATCCTGCCAAGACATTAAAATAATTACTAAAACTATTAGAGATGACACTCCAATAAGGACATATCTACCAACCTTTTTCGGATCGATGTTAAAATCTGGCATCTGTTGTCTAAAATCACTCATTTTTTCTCTTTTTATTATGTTTAATTAAATTTTTCACTACTAAATAGATGGTTAATACCACTAGGCCGAGTGCTAGAACTTTCATAAATGCAGGCAATTTAAATAGAAAGCGAAACGCAAAAAATAAAACTGCAACAATAATGAAAACTCCTAGAATAATTCGAAAAATGTATAGTGTTCTTTTATTCATCTTTTTAGATTATACCATAAAGATAACATGATTTCCAAACTGAAACTCATTTTTGTGATGAAAGGATTAGTAACGTGATTATTCGTTTTTTAACGTGATATCTAAACAGTTTACTCAATTGTTATTTCACAACTTAACGTTATCTTTGTTTGTGCATTACGCAATCTGCGATATCGAAACTACTGGTGGAAACCCAAAGAACTCAAAAATAACTGAGATCGCCATATATAAACACGATGGTGAAAAGGTTATTGATGAATATGACACGCTCGTTAATCCGGAAATTCCGATTCCTCCTTTTATTGTCAACTTGACCGGTATCAATGATAGAATGGTGGAGAATTCTCCTCGCTTCTTCGAAATTGCAAAAGAAATAATTGAATTCACAAAAGACTGTGTTTTTGTAGCCCATAACGTTGGATTTGATTATGGTGTATTGCGCTCAGAATTTAGATCTCTTGGTTTTGATTTTCGTCGACCCCACTTGTGTACCGTTCGATCATCAAGACATGTTCTTCCTGGACATGACTCCTACAGTCTTGGCAAACTTACACGTGCATTAGGAATAGATTTAATTGGTCGGCACAGAGCTGGAGGTGATGCTCTTGCTACCGCAAAACTATTTGGCATAATCTACGAAAAAGATAAAGAAAATTTATTGTCATTTATCCAAGAAGAATTAAATCCTAAGCGACTTCACCCGAACTTGGACATCGATTTCTTGGACGACATACCAAATAAAACAGGTGTATATAAATTTTACAACGACACAAATCAACTGATTTATATTGGAAAGAGTATTCACATAAAAAAAAGAATAGAACAACATTTGCGCAACTTAAAAACATCGAAGGGAGTTGAAATGCAAAAAGAGATTGCTCGAATTGATTATGAATTGACAGGATCAGAATTAATTGCATTATTACTAGAATCTCAGTTGATTAAACAGTATACCCCAAAATATAATAGAGCACTTCGCAGAAATAAGTCTCCCTATGGTTTGTTCTCATACATAGATGGCAATGATTATATAAGACTATATGTGGGGCAAACTGCTAAACTCTCTGAAATACCACTAGCGACATTCTCCACAAAAAAGGAAGGGAATGGATTTATGTTGAGGATTGTTGATGAAAATAATCTCTGCCAGAAACTATGTGACCTTTACAAAACGAATTCCGCTTGTTTTCAATATGAGATCGGTGAATGCAAAGGCGCTTGTATTCAAAAAGAGTCTTCGACTTCTTATAACAGTAGGTGCCAGAAATTAATTGACACACTGAATCTGAAAGAAGCCTCTTTCTATATAATCGGTAAAGGCCGTCAAAAAAATGAAAAAAGCTTGGTGCTGATCAAGAAAGGTACCCTGCAAGGATTCGGATATGCTCCTTTTCACTTCAACCGAAAAAAACCAAAAGATTGGGAAGAGTTTATTTCCTTTTCAGGAGAAGATAGAGATGCAAGATCAATCGTTAGACTTTTTCTTAGAAAAAATAAAGGCATAGAAATAGCTTCACTTTAGATACAATCAGAAAATCTCAATTGAAATACGGCGAAAGAATAATTAACATTCGCTTTCTACAAAACATTTAGCTCAGTTAAATACTGTATACTTCAGTCCTAGCCATCTTCATGAATCAAGAATTTTCACACATGAACATTATTTTTTCTTCGACTAGTTGATGTTTTTTGTCGATTAATTTTATTTCACTATTTATTTGTTGTAGATTTAAAGAACACCTCAAAATCTAAAAACATGAAAAAAAGTTACAAATCACTTTCCCGAAATATTTTTTTTGTTGTTTTTTTATTCCCATTCGTTTCGAATGCAATTTCTTACACTTCCATAAATAATGGAGACTGGAATGATAGAGCAAATTGGTCAACAAATGGAGGCGTTACTGCTTGTAATTGCACACCAGGGAATATCTCAAATGGCAATAACATATATATAAAACATCATATTAATTTAACAGATAATATAACAGTCAATGGCGCATCCGAACTTATTGTTCTTTACAGCAGTAGTTTATCAAGTCCAGTAAAGAGTATAACAGCTACGCACAATTCATATCTTCTTTTCTTAGGACCAATTCAATTAAACAAATTAATTAATGGAAAATCAAATGGCACCGCTGGATCCATAATTGACATCCATCATATTTTAGAAATAAATGGCCAAATTGATATCTATGCAGGAGATGTCAATTTAATCGGCGGTTACTTAAATATGCTCGCTGGTAATTTTCTTGTTGCTGAGGAAGGAAACTTCAACACATCGAATGGCGCAAAACTCGAATTATTTGTAGGTAACATTACTAATTTTGGAGATATATTCATCTGCGCAGATTGTTGCATAGAAACTCGAGGAAACTGGACGAATGAATCAACCGGAACAATAATGGGGTCTGGCTCAGCACTTACAAACATCGGTAACATGAAAAACTTCAATTCTTCAGAATCATTTTCGAGTGAAATAACTTGGTGCTCAGCAGGGACAGATTTTGGAATGCCCTCTACGGAGGACTGCTCTGCATCTACGCTAACTTGTGGGATTGTTCAATTACCTACTGAAATATCAAATTTTGAAGGACAGAGTTATAGTGAATACAATGAAATAAATTGGACTACAGAAAGTGAAAACAATTGTGACTATTTCTCTGTACAGAAGTCCTTTGATGGTCTTAATTGGGCAGAAATCGATCGGCAAAATGGAGCAGGAAACTCTATAGAGAAACGATATTATTTTAGTATAGACTTTAACCTAAGGCATATGACATATTATAGGTTAAAGCAAGTAGATCTTAATGGTGAGTTGAAAATGTCCAATCCAATAAGTATTGTAAGAAATGATAACGATGCAATAAACATTTACCCAAATCCAGCTATTGCTTCTGACGCACTATCTATTTCTGGAGCAGAAAAGGGCAGTACTGTATTGATTAGGAACAATAAAGGTCAAACTATTATGAACCTAATCGTTGATGAAAATAAATTGGATAGGTTCGAATTATCGACAGCAGAATTAATCAAGGGGATATATTTTGTGGAAGTAATTAATCGTACTAAAGTAGATTATATAAAGCTAGTTATTCAATAAATCGTTTAGTCAGAGAATAAATATCCTCCAGCAAGAAACAACATTACCAAACCAACAAATACGATCATAATCAAAAATATAGAATTCCTCTTAATAGTATAACGAAGGAAACTGTGTTGTAGTTTGTTTATAAGAACAAAAAAAAGCCTTTATCGTTTTCACGACAAAGGCTTTTTTTGGAATAGTTATATTCTAACCTACCATAGAGTCCCTTTCTGCTTTGGCAGCAGCAACTTCTTCAGCTCTTAAAATTGCCTTATCTTGATCTTCTTTTAATTTATTCTTAGAGAAGTCAATTAAAATTGGAGTTGCAATACACAATGAAGAATATGTACCTACAATTACACCAATCATTAATGCAAAGATAAATCCTTTAATAGCTGCTCCACCGAACAAGAATACAATTAACAATACGATAAACGTGGTCATCGACGTATTGATTGTTCTAGACAAAGTAGAGTTCAATGATTTGTTAATTTGCTCTTCTTCATTGACATTTTTGTGTAAAGTTAAATCTTCACGAATTCTATCGAAAACAACAACTGTATCATTAATCGAATAACCTATTACCGTTAATATTGCCGCTACGAAAGCCTGGTCAATATCCATGTTAAATGGAAGAATACCGTTGAATATTGCAAAGACACCTAACACAACAAGTACATCATGAATCATGGCAATAATCGCTCCAGTAGAATACTGCCATCTACCAAATCGGATTAAGATGTACGCAAAGATAATTATCAAAGAAAGAATGATTGCCAACATAGAAGACGAAACTAGCTCATCAGAAACTTTTGTTGTAACACTTCTAGATTCTTGAATACTATAATCACCCAACTGAGGCTTGCATTTATCCAATCCACTTTTAAGTGCAGCTTTCACTTGTTCATTTGAATTCTTTTCATTCGACAACAAGTAGTTTGTTGTGATTTCTAAGAAGAATGAATTCGTTTTAGTTTTAATTTCTACAGAAGCTTCCTTTCCATTGGTATCCGTAAATTCTTTTTTCAATGCATCCGCCA
This sequence comes from uncultured Flavobacteriales bacterium, assembly GCA_905480145.1. Taxonomy (GTDB): domain Bacteria; phylum Bacteroidota; class Bacteroidia; order Flavobacteriales_D; family Crocinitomicaceae; genus UBA4466. Next base: position 38,142 of record CAJQPA010000006.1, read on the forward strand.
CTAATTCTTTATGGCCTGTTGTCGTTTTCTCAAACTTAACTCCAAATGAACGTCCTCCTGAAAATTCAACACTTGGATTTAATCCTTTTCCAAACAATGCCAATAACGCTCCAGCCATTAATACTCCAGAGATCATGTAATACAACTTACGCTTACCAACAAAATTGAAATTCAATCCTTTGAATGCTCCTTTCGTTAATTTCGTTTCGAAGTTGATTCCCTTTCCTGACTTCATCCACCATAGCATCAATAAACGCGTGATAACCAATGCAGCAAATACTGAAGTGAAAATACCGATGATTAAAGTTGTTGCAAAAGACTCAATTGGTCCAGTTCCAAACGACTTCAATACAACCGCTGTTAATAAAGTAGTAACATTCGCATCAATAATAGAAGATAATGCTTTTTTAAATCCAGTATCAATTGCAGACTTAACATCCTTTCCGTTTGCTTGCTCCTCACGAATACGCTCAAAGATTAGTACGTTGGCATCAACGGCCATACCAATAGTTAAAACGATACCAGCGATACCAGCTAAGGTCAATACAGCCCCAAAAGATGCCAACGAACCAAAGATGAATAAGATGTTCGCAAACAACGCAACGTCAGCAATAATACCTGCCTTTCCGTAATAGAAAACCATATATACAAACACTAGCAATAATGCACATGCAAAAGAAATCAAACCTGCACGAGAATTCTCAGCTCCGATAGTAGGACCAACTCTAGTTTGCTCCTTAATAAGACATGGCGCTGGTAAAGATCCTCCATTTAACAAACCAGATAAATCTTGTGCTTCATTAATAGAAAAACTTCCTGAGATTTGTGTGTTACCTCCTGAAATTGGTCCATTCACATATGGTGCAGAAAACACTAGATTATCCATTGTAATAGAAACAATACGATCTGTATTATCAGCAGTCATTTGTGCCCACTTATCAGAACCATCTGCAGACATTGTTAAGTCCACTGTAATTTTAGCATCTTCTTGATCAAATCCAGTTGAAGCATAAGTTACATCTGTACCACCTACTCTTGGGCGACCATTTGAAGGAACCTTAATTACATAAAGTAAATAGGCAGATTCATTTGTTTCATTATTGATTACTTGTAAATCTGCTGACCACATAAATCTAACATCATCAGAAAATACTGACTTAATATCTTCACGAGTCAATAATTTATCAACCTTCAACTTATCTTCTGAAGAACAACTAAAGTAGTATTCAGAAAAAGGAGATAAGTAACTCATTAATCCTGTTTTCTCTTCATCAAGATTCAAATCACTTAAGTCATCTAAAGCATCCAAACTTAAGTCTAAAGAATCTTCAGATTCCATTGCTATTGAGTCTTCTTCAACAACTACTTCATTTAAATCTGTTTGAGAAAGAATATTTGCTTGCTCCCAGAACTGACCAATTTCAGAAAACTTATAATTTTCGAAGAACTGTAAGTTTGCTGTTGAAGATAACTTCTCTTCAACAGTAGCCTCATCTTGCACTCCTGGCAATTCAATGTATAATCTATTGTTTGCTGGATCTTTTTGAATGTTTGGTTGAGCAACACCGAATTGGTTAATTCTTCTCTCCATGATATCAGCCACACCGTCCATAGATGCCGCCTCTTTCACTTTTAAGAAATCAACAACATCTTGTGTTGAAGACTGTGTAGTTAATTCATCGTTATTTACAACATCAAATAATTTTACAAATTTTGAGTCTGAACTCAATTCGTTATGCTTTGCAACAAAAATATCAATGAAACTTCCACCATTGGCATTATAATCAACAATAGCAGCGTCATAAATCTTAGTGAAAGATTGAGAACGTTCATTCCTAGCATAGTTCTTCACTAAATCTGGAATTGAAATCTCCATGGTAACACTCATACCACCAACTAAATCCAAACCGAAAGCTAAACTTCGCTTTTTAACTTCTTTAAATGTAGAACCAAATACTGGGTAAACTGGTGTTTCTGCCTTATCTTTTAAAATCTGATTAACATAAGCAGCTTTCGCTAACTCCTCAGACTCTGAATCGTTAAAATCTAATTCCGTTCCGTTTGGCAACGTACCTATCATTCCGGTTGACTTAGATGATTCTTTTAACTCTTCAACTTTTGTATCCGCAGCCTTATTCGCTTTTGCTTCTTCACTGTTAGAAATGAATGTGAATGACAATTGGTACACACAAATGGCAGTCAACAATATCGTCAAAAACCAAAAAAATCCTTTATTACGCATTTTCGTAAGTTAGTTTATTATTAATTAAGCTTGCAAATATAGATTATCCCTTTGTTAAAGTCAATTTTAATAGCGGGTATTTTAAGAAAAAGTCGCACTTCTATGGACAGCGTTATTAAGTCATGAAAGATGAGTTCATTATGAGATGTTTGTCTTATTGCGACAATACTTGATCACCAAGAATATACTAAAGTGTTTCCGAAAACTCTATTACCTTCTTTGCAAAGTTTTCCCATGAGTTTTCTGACTTTCTAACCGCAATATTCTTTGAGAAAGTTTGCAGATTATCATCCGAAAATGATTTAAGAATAGCTCCTCTTATCTCCTCAACGTTTGACTCAACAACAAAACCTGTCTCGCCATTTTGAATCGTCTCTTTTAAGCCGCCAACATTTGTTGCGACAATCGGTAAATCAAAATGATGGGCTATGGCAGTGATACCACTTTGAGTAGCACTTTTATAAGGAAGAACACACAAATCAGCAGCCGAGAAATAGTTCGTTACCTCATCATCTGGAATGTATTTGTTATACAAATGCACTCTATTTTCAATGTTCGACTGGTCAATGATTGCTTGATAGGAATCGAAACTTCCGTAGATTTCTCCTGCCACAATCAACTCATATTCTTCCGGTAAATTAGCCAAAGCCTCTAACAATAAATCTAATCCTTTATAACTTCGGATGAATCCAAAAAACAAGATGTATTTTTTCTCTTTGCTCAAAGACAATTTCTCAAGAGCCTCATTCTTCTCCAACTTAGCACCAAAGTGATTATAAACCGGATGGTCGATTCTCAAATACTTTGCATCGGGCTGAATAGAAAGTAAATCTTTCAAAACAGCATCACTTAACACCACAAAACCTTCATTGTGCTTCAGAAAAGAACGATTGGCATAATTATCGAAAAACCGTTTTTCATGTGGAAGTACATTGTGAAGAATACTGATTCGCTTTGTCCCAGGAGCAAGACGTTTCTGCAATCCACCCGTTGATGGACCGAAAAATGTCATCCAATATTGACTAATAAAAAGGTCAGGATTTGATTTGTTTATTTTCTTCGCAGCAGATTGAAATGACAAGGGATTCACCGAATCTAAAATTCGTTCTGCAGGAATTTCATCTGCATTATCTCCTTCTAATACGTATTGTGAAGAACCCGGAAACAACAACCCTGGATATTGTCTTGAAAAGGTAAAGGCCTTGAGTTCATGTTCTTGTTCTAGAGCGCGATAAAGCATTGCACTGAACTGAGCAATCCCTCCACGGTATGGATAAAAAACAGAAAATAAAGCAATTTTCATAGTTCACACGAAATTACTATTATTGATTAAATAGAAGGGAAATCTTTTGATTATTCGAATCCATGACTAAGGTATGTTAGATAATACTCTTTACCGTCCTGAGGAATTGGTTGAAACTGATAATCATTTTCTTTTGAATGCTTGTAAATTAAACCAATACCTTTCGCATAAACTTCATATTTTCGAATGGTATCAATCCCATTTCCTTCATCCGCTTGCTCTACTATTAAAGTAGAATCAAATGTAGTTCCATTTAGAGGATATGACTGATGAACCTCATCATAATAACAATCCAAAACTTCATCTAAGTTGTAAGCATTCGCATCCCATTCTTTAGAAACTGTAGGTGCAAAAACCAATTTAACTCTTCGTTGATTTTCTTCTACTAATTCCGCTCTAATGCCATCGTACAAGCCATAATAGACATCTGTCAACACCCATGAATCGGAGGGTGAATTTCTAAAATAACGAATAAATTCTCGACCTTCCCTATCTTCATTATCAATATAAGGATCACCCCAAACGGTCTTTAATTGGTAGCGCAAAGTATCGTGTTCAATAATCGCTTCTGTAGAATGCGTAATATCTAAAACGTCATAAATGACATAACGCCCTTGTTCATAACCAAAGTACTCATAATGATAATTTGGCGCTGCGGTTTTCTTACAGCTCATTAAGCCAATAAAGGCCAAGGAAAATAGTAGTATCGGATATGTTTTGAGTAATCTCATCTTTCTATATAAACGAAGATACATATAATAAGTTGGGTCAACAACGGAAGAATTGAAATGAGATTCAATTTATTTAAGATCTTTCCCATTTGGATCGATTCCTTTCTCTTCCATCTCAGCCAACTTCTTTGCTAAAGCTTCACCTTCGAGTTTTTTACCAAAATAAAAGTAAACACGGTTCAATTCTTTACCGGTTTGATCGTACGTAAAACACCACCCATGACGACGCCCTTTGTAATAACGAATTGTGTTTCTTCTTCTACCACCAAAATGATAATCTACCCAGACTCCAACTTTTCTATTATCCTTATATTGCCCTTTAGATTTTACTTTTTGATTTTCGAAAAGTTCTTTTGTTGGACCATCCAATTTACCATTGACATAATTGTAGACGTTCGAAGCTAATCTTGACTTATCATTCGGATCGAATGGAATATAAAAAACAACTTTTCTTCCATGAAGTTCCCCATTTTTATATGTTTCTGTACTACTCAGTCTTTTCTCTGGGGTGAAATTTATCCAAACACTGTCTTTTTTCATGTCACGGTATATACCGTAGCTCATTAACCTACTATTGTCATGATAGAAAAATGCTTCTGATCGATTAGAGAATTCATCATGCGTTATGACAGCGCGAACATGCTTGTTTTTATAAAAATATTGAAATTTACCAACAGGCTTGTCGTCCTTAAATTGCCCTCTGTACATATAGACTTTCGACTTCTCATAAGTTTTGCCCCACTCTCCTTGTTTGCGACCTTGAGAATCTACTTGATTCATCTGTGCGAATGAAGATAGAGTCCAAACACTTAATATGATTACAAGGCTAAATTTCATTCTTAATCATTTTTGAAAATTCAATCAAGCTAGAAACTGTAATATCAGCATTAACTTCAATTGGTTCTATTGTTTTAATTCTTACCGTCTTCATTCCAAGATTCTTGCCAAACAAAATATCCGAATCTGTATCCCCTATCATTATTGATCGATTAAATTCAACTTCTGGATACTCCTTCTTTGCTAACTGCGCCATAACCGGTCCGGGCTTGCGCATATCGTCAGAGTCTCCTTTTAAGTTTGGCGCAAAAAAGCATTTCGTAATACTGCCACCCTCTCGATGAATTTGATCACACATATAAGCATGAATTTCAAGAAGGTTACGCTCAGACATTAAACCTTTTCCAACGCCTTGTTGATTAGTAACGACGAAAGCCAAATGCAAATAATTTGTAAGTGTATTTAAGCCTTCCAGCACACCCGGCAGGAATTCAAAATCTTGAATGGATGTAATGTACCCGTCGAAATTTCGTTTATTGATGACACCGTCCCGATCTAAGAAAAGTGACCATGTATGATCAATATCCCAGCTCTTAATCGACATCTATTGTTTTTTCAACGAGGTAGACATTTCTTTGAGAAGAACTTCTCCCAATTAACTCTGCTAAAAACCCAGCTAGAAAAAACTGTGTTCCTAGAATCATTGCAACTAGTGCCACATAAAACTCTGTTCTATCTGCAATTTTTAACGCTTGTGTATCAACGAACAATTTCACTATTCCTAAGTAAAAAGCGATACCGAATCCGATGACAAACATTAAAAGACCAATAGCACCAAAAAAGTGCATTGGTTTCTTTGAGAATTTTCCAATGAAGGCAACAGACAATAAATCTAATGGTCCGTTTAAAAATCTATTTAAACCAAACTTTGTTGTTCCGTATTTTCTTGCTTGATGTTGAACTACTTTCTCTCCAATGTTAGGAAATCCCGCATATTTCGCCAATGGTGGAATATAGCGATGCATATCTCCGTATACTTCAATGCTCTTAACGACAACATTTTTATAAGCCTTCAAACCACAATTAAAATCATGAAGTGTGATTCCCGTAATCCTCCTAGCGGCCCAATTATATAACTTTGTGGGTATTGTCTTTGTAATTGGATCATATCTTTTTTTCTTCCACCCAGAAACTAAATCAAAATCATCCTCCATGATCATCTTGTATAATTCTGGTATTTCTTCTGGAGAATCTTGCAAGTCAGCATCCATTGTGATTACGACATCACCTTGAACAGCTTCAAATCCTTTTTGTAAAGCTGCGGATTTACCGTAATTACGTTGAAACTTTATCCCTTTAACATGCTCATCCAGTTTTCGCAAATCTTCAACAACATCCCACGAACCGTCTTTACTGCCATCATCGATAAACATGACTTCATACGAGAACTTATGCTCTTTCATCACTTTAACAATCCACTTATGCAATTCCGGAAGTGATTCTGCTTCGTTATACAAAGGGACAACTATTGAAATATCGTATTTTAAATTCAAGTTTCTGATTTATGTTTGACACAAATATAATAATCGTTTAGACTAAAAATTGATGCTGGTATATTAAAGAATATTAAGAAATGTTATTTCTGCATTATGATTTTAATCATTTCGTTCTGAACATAAAGAAAATAAACTCCATCTGATGTCTTTGACAAATCAATCGAGGAATCTGAAACCTTAAGCAATCCCTTTTTTATTAGATTTCCTTGAATGTCAAAGACTTCGTATTCAGAATCGTCTTCTAAACCTGTTACCTTTAAAAAGGAGCTACTTGGGTTTGGAAAAACTCGAATAAAATCTTTTGCATTTTCTTCAAGAGATAACTCATCAGCATTTACGATGAAAAAACGATCAAGTCCAGCCTCAGTAATGTTATCTGAAACTTCAAAATCACTGGTTCTAAAGAAAAACTGCATCGTTGAGGAGGTGGGAACATAATCCTCAATCCGAATGCTCTTTTCTACCCATTGAAAAAATGTAGCAGGATCTTTACCGACAATATCAATAACCGCTATCTCTGTACCATTTGACACTAAAATTTTCAAACTATCCAAAGGTTCTGTGCCATGCTCGTTATAAAACCATCTTGAATAGTGAACATATGGATCAGTATATGAGGATAAATCCATCACTGGAGAACTCAAACTAACGATACCTTTATCAATATCTCCAACATCAGGGTTCGTGTTTTCAGAATTCTCAGTAACATAAGCATATTCACCACAATCATTCTGAGCATCCATAGATGGAGCTGATCCAGTCGTAGTTCCAATTGGAATACCGCGCTCCCACAAGCCTGTTTCAGCCGTTCCAGTTGTTGACCAACCAAAATCAAATTTAAAATCATCGTAATAACCCGTTCTCAAATAAACTGTGATTGTGCCCGTTGCGTCATCTATACTGATTGTATCGCAAAACGTTACATGCCCCCAACTCCCTATGAAAATTTGATAATCTTCTTGATAATAGAGTGTAAAAGCTTCTTCTCCGATTCCATTTGTAAGACCGTTATCTACCGTTAATGCGCTCTGCAATTCAATATCTGCTCCGATAATTGGAGTATTTGTTCCTTCTTCCAAAACAATCACAGTCACACTAAATGGAGGAATTGGAATTAGTTGAACATCTTGATTTACGATGACACCTTCTAACAAATCAACACTCACAGTTTGCGGATAATAGCCTACTTTAGAATAAGTCACTGAATAAGTACCACTCGCAATCGTACCTGTAGCATAGAAACCGATAGTGTTTGAATTGTTCAATACATTGTTCGAAGCAAAAGATACCTCGACACCTTCTAAAAAACTAGCGTTAGAAGCATCTGTTACTATTCCTTCTAAATAGCTTGCTTGTTTGTATTCAGGCGCAAGCACAAACAACCCTCCTGTTCTATCCGTCGCCACAATATTACCTGAAGCAAAAAATGGGTAAACACCCCAACAACCATCGTAATCAGCATTTTGATCTGGATAAGTATCATAATTAGCCATTTCAATCATGTTGTATGGATACGTCACATCATGTACAACCACTCCATCAGAATAGTAACTCGTGACTATATGATTCCCTAATACATGGGTGTTGTGAGGAATTACATAACCTACTTCAGGTGAACTTTTTATTCTATCCACTTCAATAATATTAGCTGGATCAGAAATATCAAAAGCTCCTAAATAACCTCCTGTCACCTCATCAGTTGTAAAAGCATATTGGCCATCATCAGTGGGCCATACATTATGGCAAAAGGTTGTAGGTGAGAATTGTGTGCCTAACAAAACTGGATTTGCATTATCTGTAACATCAACTATACTCATAGTACCCTCATAAATATGGCCTAAATACATCGTATCATTTCTAACATAGCCATCATGCACATACCAATCATCATATACACCAACTTCTATAGGGTTCATTGGATCTGTGATAATATCTAGAATAATGACACCACCCTCTCCTCTATTGGCTCCAAAAATATAAGCAAAACCATCTTCGTCAATGTAAAGATTATGAGAAGACTCCCATTCAAAACCTGCTGTTGTGTTAAAAAATACGGTTGTTGTTAATGCATTTGAAGCTGGCAATGGAGATAAATCAATGATTAATAATCCGCCTTCAGCTTCTGTTGTAATATATGCATAGTCGCCAAAAGTTTTTAAATCTCTCCAAACTGAATTTGGTCCATCTACCCAAAAGACTTCATTTGGACTTGAAGGGTCTGTAACATCAACAACCCCTACTCCATCTTCTGCGCCAACTAAGGCATATTCATTTCCTAACTCATCAGTATAGCCCCAAACATCGTTTAATTTAGTATTATGCAATGTTTGATAGTCGACCCGTCCGACAGAATCAATGTTGAGCTGACTATAGCTAAAAATAGACAGTGAAAGGAATAAAAAGGATAGAATTAACTTCATAATTTTAGTTTTAAAGAAAGAAGATAGACGCAACAATAAACAAGATAATGATAATCAAGTATTGCCATATATCCACAAAGTAAGGGCTATATTTTTCCCATTTATCTTTGAACTTCATTTCTCAAAGATATGGAATCATTTCTTACCCTGGACTTTTCGACCTTTTTGCTTTCAAAAATGGACTGAAATCACTATCTTCGCACCTCTAAAAATCTCCTTATGGCAAAAGAAACACTCACAGCGGAAAATACAAATGTTGATTTCGAATCTTTTAAGAATGAAGTTCTTGAAGACTTTAAACTAGCAAGCATTTCTCGTGAAACATCATTGATGGGTCGTCGTGAGGTTCTTTCTGGGAAAGCCAAATTTGGAATTTTCGGAGACGGAAAGGAATTGGCTCAAATAGCACTTGCTAAACAATTTCAGAATGGAGATTTTAGATCGGGTTACTACCGAGATCAAACCTTAATGTTTGCGATTGATCAATTGAACGTTCAGCAATATTTCGCAGGGCTTTATGCTCATACAGATTTGGTTCATGAACCTCAATCTGGTGGACGTCAAATGGGAGGACACTTCGCAACGCGTAACCTTGATGAGAATGGTGACTGGATTAACTTGATGGAACAAAAAAACAGTTCTGCCGATATTTCTCCAACTGCTGGACAGATGCCAAGACTTTTAGGATTGGCGCAGGCATCAAAGATTTATAGAGAAAATAAAGAATTAGCATCATTAGAAGAATTTAAAAAATTTACCAATGGAGGAAATGAAGTAGCCTTTGGGACAATTGGAGATGCTTCAACGTCAGAGGGACCATTCTGGGAAACCATTAATGCCGCTGGTGTTCTTCAAGTACCTATGGTAATGTCTGTATGGGATGATGGTTATGGAATTTCTGTTCCAAGACATCATCAAACTACAAAAGACAGTATTTCTGAGGCTTTGGCGGGGATGCAAAGAACGAAGGACAAGCCAGGCTATGAAATTTTCATAACAAAAGGTTGGGACTATACAGATCTTTGCAGAACATATGAGAAAGCAGTTAAGTTGGCTCGTGAAGAACAGATTCCAGTGTTGGTTCACGTTAAAGAGGTGAATCAACCACAGGGACATTCTACAAGTGGATCACATGAGCGCTACAAAGATGAGGAACGCATGCAATGGGAAATTGATTTCGATTGTATAGCCAAGTTCAAAACATGGATTCTTGATTTCAAGGCAGATGGCTTATCGATTGCCACAGAAGAAGAATTAGATGCAATACAAAAAGCAGCGAAGAAAGAGGTTTCTACTCAAAAAAGAGCTGCTTGGAATGCTTTTACCGATGATATTAAGCAAGACCTTTCAGATTCAATCTCTTTAATTAAAGGAGTTGGTTCAGAAAGTTCAAATGGTGTGTTCATCAATAAAATCGCAGAAGATCTTGAGAAAGCAATGGAACCAACGCGCAAAGATATACTTGTTGCTGCGCGTAAGGCTTTAAGAATGGTCCGTACTGAAGAACTTTCTGCTAAAGGGACACTTTCTGCTTGGGTGCAAAACTCAATAAACACAAACTTTAACAGATACAGCTCTCATCTTCACTCTGAATCAGTGCATTCTGCTTTAAACGTTGAGCCGGTTGCTCCAACCTATGATGACAAGGAAGAAATGACGGATGGAAGAATAATTCTTCGTGAAAATTATGATAAAATATTAGAAAACTATCCTCAGGCATTAGTTTATGGAGAAGACGCTGGAAAAATTGGCGGCGTAAACCAAACGCTAGAGGGAATGCAAGAAAAGTTTGGTACTACACGAGTTGCTGATACCGGAATTAGAGAATGTACAATCATTGGTCAAGGAATTGGAATGGCGATGAGAGGACTTCGTCCAATAGCAGAGATTCAGTATTTAGACTACCTACTTTATGCCGTTCAGGTAATGTCTGATGATTTAGCAACTGTTCAATACAGAACAAAAGGTGGACAAAAAGCACCGTTAATTATTAGTACAAGAGGCCACCGTTTAGAAGGTGTTTGGCATAGTGGTTCTCCCATGGGAATGATTATCAATGCCATCAGAGGAATTCACGTTTGCGTTCCAAGAAATATGACCAAAGCTTCTGGTTTCTACAACACTTTAATGGCAGCAGACGAGCCGGCATTGGTTATTGAACCATTAAACGGATACAGAACTAAAGAACGTCTACCAAATAACATCGGAGAATTCAGAGAGCCATTAGGTATTCCTGAAATTACACAAGAAGGAACCGATTTAACGATTGTTTCTTACGGTTCTACTTTTAACTTGTGTTCGGAAGCAGCTAAGCAATTAGCAGAATTAAATGTGAGTGTCGAATTAATTGATGTTCAAACATTATTACCGTTCGATATAAATCACATGATTGCTGACTCTCTGCAAAAAACAAGTCGCTTGATGATTGTTGACGAAGATGTAAGCAGTGGTGCAACAGGTTATATATTAGATCAAATTTTGGTAAAACAAGATGCATACTATTATTTAGATTCTGCTCCTGTAACTATGAGTTCTAAAGACCACAGACCTGCTTATGGTTCTGATGGAGACTACTTCTCTAAACCAAGCATTGATGACATTGTTGAGAAGGCATATTCAATCATGACAGAAGTTGACGAAGAGGAATATCCTAGGATATATTAATAATTTGTAAGTTTTTCTTTTATTTAATTCTACTCATAGAAATCAAGCTTTATGATAGATTCGTCCAATGGAAGTCTTTTGTCAATTCGATGTAATCTTCAGAATAACTGCCGTTATGATTTCTAATGGTTAAGAATGACTGCTCTATTGTATTCACCTTGTTTTTACTAAAACTCAGAACAACTCTATTGGCAATTTTATTGGGTTTACCTGCAATATCCTTGATAGTATTTACGAATAATCCAACGGCATTGGCCTCTCCTATCCATTTACCTTCATCTGACTTGGGAACAATCAACCAAAAATTTCCCAATGGAGAAAGCAAGAATTGCACTTTAGCAAAAAATGGTTTAACGGGTAAACTAATCTCATGCTTTGCATTTGCCATGCGCTGGTCCTGATTTAATTTGGCACTAATATGATAAGGAGGATTAGAAAATATCAGGTCATACTTTTCATCCGACTGAAAATCTAAAAAATCAATGCATTCCGATTTCAATTGATTGGACCAAGAACTTTTAGAAAAATTAAACGCTGCCTCTCTAGAAGCTAGTTCATCAATCTCTAACGTTTGTATGGTTAATGATTTGTTTTGTTGCGCTAGCATTAAGGAAATAACACCTGTACCTGTTCCAACTTCTAATCCTTTAATTTTATCGGTAACATCTATTGACGCACCAAGGACCATGGCATCTGTTCCAACTTTCATCGGAGCATCTGCTTGTTTCACATCGAAATATTTGAATTTAAAAACCGACAAGATCGTTGTTTTGAGAATTAATTCCCGAGGTATAAATCAACCAAACCTTCTGGCGCACTGATGCGCAATTCTTTCTTGTTTCGATCCACCTTTGTAACCAACCCTTTCAACAATGGAATCAAAATTTCTTTCTCTCCTTTTAATACTTGTAAAAGAGGATTTGCTTTAAGGTCAATGACTTGATCAACAATTCCGATATCGCCATGCTTGTCATCCATCACGGTAAACCCAACTATTTCGTGATCATAAAAATTGACACCTTCTAATTCAGGTAAAATTTGAGAAGGAAGGTAAATGTCTTTTCTAAGAATGTCTTTTGCGGCATTCTCATCATTCACACCTTCAAACTTAACCGCAGCAAATCCTTTGGTCTTTAGTTTAAGTGTTTCTACAAAAAATGGTGTCAAATGATCATTGATATCTATGAACACTGCATCCAAAGAATTATAATCCTCCGGATTGCTTACATCCAAAAATAATGAAACCTCACCTTTAAATCCGTGAAGTTTTGCAACTCTCCCTAAATAAAAACAATCTTCTTTCTTCATGTGTGTAAATTAAAAAAGCGTTTCATTGACAATGCAATGAAACGCTTTAATATTATCAAATGATGCTTTGCTTACTCAGCAGTTGGCTCTTCGCTTGCTGGTGTTTCAGCAGCAGGAGCTTCCTCAGCAGCAGGAGCTTCAGCAACTGGTGCTTCTTCAACAACTGGTGCCTCTTCAACAGCAGGAGCTTCCTCAGCAACAACTTCTTCAACTACCTCCTCAACTGGAGTATTCTTCGCTTCAATTTCTTTTGCTCTAGCAGCAGACACTTCAGCTTCAGCTTTCAATGCATCAGCTTTCGCTTTAGTTGCATCTTTTTCTAAACCAGTAGTCTTCGACGCAATCTTACCATCTTTCTCTTCCATCCACTTTGCGAACTTTTCTTCAACTTGCGCTTCAGTTAAAGCTCCCTTTGCAACACCTTTGATAAGGTGGTTTTTGTAAAGAATTCCTTTATAAGACAATAATGCTCTTGCAGTATCCGTCATTTCAGCACCAACTTGTACCCAAGATAAAGTTCTCTCGAAGTTTACATCAATAGTAGCTGGATTTGTGTTTGGATTATAAGTTCCTAATTTTTCAATGAACTTACCATCTCTCGGTGCTCTAGTATCAGCAGCCACAATGTGGTAAAATGCTTTTCCTTTCTTACCGTGTCTTTGCAATCTAATTTTAGTTGCCATAATTTGTTACAGTTTGAGGTACTAAACCTCTATTTATAAAAATATTTAATTCTGCCTTCTCGAGACAGGTGCGCAAAGATACAACATTCTTACTTAAGTATCTAAGGTTCTGATAAAAAAATGATTCTTTATTTTCTACGTTAGGTTTCAGATCATCAATACATACAACCGCCCAACCAATAGGATTTGTATTTTACAGGAATTAAAGCTATTTTCACAACACAGAATTAAACGCTAATTGACACAACACTTGACTAAAAAACTACTCTTATTTGCGGCACTATTTCCGCTATTATCTTTATCACAAGGCTACCAAGTGAACCTGCAAGGGCAAGTATCCCAAGCAATGGGCGGTGCAGGCTTAGCAATGACTGAAGATGGATCTTCTTTATTTTTCAATCCTGGGGCGAGCGCCTTCATCGAGAAAAATGAGGTCTCCTTAAATTTTACACCAACTTTCGCGAACGGTACTTTTCTAGAAGCGAAAACAAATAACTTAGCACATACGGTTTCTCCAATGGGGACTCCATTTTCGGCTTATGGTCTATTTCATTTAAAAGATAGTAGCAGCCTAAAGTTAGGAATGGCTGTTTATACACCTTTTGGTTCTACAGTAGAATGGGAAGATGGCTGGGAAGGACGATTTGCTTTAAAGCGATTACAATTAATGTCTATCTTCTTTCAACCTACAGTCAGTTATAAAATTTCTGATAAAATTGGATTAGGCGTAGGGCTAATATATACTTACGGAAAAGTTAACTTACAAAAAGACTTGCCTCTTCAGTTTGAAGACGACGGTTCATATGGAACTGCAGAATTAGCTGGAACAAGTCATGGATTTGGATACAACGCTGGCATCTACTTTAATGCAACAGACAAACTTAAATTCGCATTGACATATCGTTCGCGCATTGACATGAATGTAAAAAAAGGACAAGCAATATTTACAGTACCTGCTTCTTTAGAAGATAAATTTCCATCTGGCGAATTTAGTGCTTCCCTTCCACTTCCCTCTGTGGTTTCTTTGGGAACGGTCGTAAACCCAACGGACAAATTATTACTGGCCCTAGATATTAACTACACTAATTGGTCTGTCTACGATACTTTAGGATTTGATTACGCCGTGAACACTGAATCATTAGAAGACACTCGCTCACCTAGAATGTATGAAGCTGCATTTGCTTTTCGATTAGGAGCTCAATATGATGTTACCGATAAATTTAAAGCAAGAATCGGTGTCTCTTTTGCACAAACGCCTTCTCTTGATGATTACGTAACTCCTGAATCTCCGGATGCAGATAGAATCAGTTATACAATTGGTTTGGGCTATGCTATCACTAAAAAAATTAGTCTTGATGCTTCACTATTGTACACACAATTAGAGCGCGAAGCGACGAATCAAGAGACACAACTGAGCGGAACATTTAAAACAATTGTGTTTGCTCCAGGTATTCAATTCAATTATACTTTTTAAAGATGAAACTTATGAAATTCACATACTTAGCACTTCTTTCAGGTATAGTTTTTATCTCGTGCAAACCAAAATTTGAGATGCCTGAAGAACATCTTGGAACTGTAAACGTGACCAACTACATCGCCCTCGGAGGTTCAAATACAGCTGGGTTTTCAGACGGCGCATTCAACCTTAAAGGACAAGAAAACAGTTACGCTCAAATTTTATCCGAGCAATTTAATCGTATCGAAACTTCCACATTTAACCAATCCCTAGTAAGTGAAATGGGGATCAATTTGGATGGTAATTCAAAACTAATAGTTGGCTACAAAACTGACTGCAACGATGAAGAATCACTTTCTCCCGTTCGTTTTAATTCAACTGGAGATAATTCGATATTAAGTGCGAATGTTTCTAGCCTAGGTCTGTTCAATAACATGGCAATACCTGAAATGAGTGTGACCGACGTTAATACATTAAATTACAACAATCCTTTTTATCAGAGAATTGTCGCAGACGCTTCATCAACTTCGGTTCTTGATTTAGCTGTTGCCAACAACCCTACATTTTACACGACACAATTAGGTGAGGACGACATACTTGCCTTTGCAACTAGTGGAGCTACATCTGCTCCAACTCCAACAAATGGAGCTGCAGGCGTTGGCTTTGAAGGAAGTTTAGAGGAGGTCATTACATCAATGGTTGCCGCTGGTGCAAAAGGTGCTCTTCTGAACATCCCAAATGTTTTAAACCACCCCTATTTTACAACAATACCTTATAATGGCTTAGAAATAGATGCAGAGCAGGCAGAATCATTGAATAGTGTATTCAACCCTATTGGTCTTTCTTTTCAAGTAGGTACTAATGGATTTCTAATAGAAGATACATCTGAGCCTTTTGGTGTCAGAAAAATGCTTCCTGGTGAAAAAATCCTGCTAACAATTCCTTTGGATAGTGTAAAATGTTATGGTATGGGAATTACCAACTATATACCAGACAGATATAGCTTAACACTAGAAGAAATAGAAGTAATCGAGCAAATGATAACAGAGTACAATCAAGTCATAGCATCTTTGGCGAATCAAAATGGAGTTGCACTCGTAGACCTTCACTCTTTATATAAGTCATTTCACAACGAAACTGTTTACAATGGAGTCAGCATGTCGTCGGATTTCATTTCGGGAGGAACTTTTTCATTGGATGGTTTAAATTTAAACCCAATAGGTCAGGCAAAAATTGCGAATGCTATCATTGAAGAATTAAATACATTTTATAACGCTGCAATACCTTTTGCAGATGTCACTACATACCCTGGGATAATTTTCCCTTAATCAATTAATAACACAAATAACAATTACAATTATGAAAAAAATCTACTTATTAGCATTTACCGGACTATTTGCATCGCTCTCTTATGGGCAATGCGATGGCGGAAGATATGCATCGGATGTGTTTACAGCGGTTGACCTCAACTCTGATGTTGTATATGGTTCTAATATTAGTAACTCAGGAGCAACAACTACCTTGGACATGGACATCTATGAACCAAATGGAGATACAGAAACCGCACGTCCTTTAATAATATGGGCACATGGTGGAAGTTTTATTGGAGGCTCTAAAACAGATGGAGACGTCGTAACACTTGCCGATAAATTTGTAAAAAAAGGATATGTTTTTGCTTCAATTAACTATCGTTTAGGGATTGACTTCCCTTTTACCCAGGCAAACGCAACGAAAGCAGTCGTCCGAGCAGTGCAAGACATGAAAGCCTCAATTCGCTTTTTCTACAAAGACAGAGTTACAACAGATACGTATAAAATTGATACAACAAAAATTTATATTGGAGGAACTTCTGCTGGAGCACTTACGGCATTACACTTGGCATATTTAGACCAAGAATGTGAAATTTTAGAATTTTTAAGCGCTAGTGACTTAGCTGCATTAGGCGGTATTGAAGGAACTAGCGGCAACTCGGGTTATTCAACTGAAATCCATGGAGTAATAAGTTTAGCGGGAGCTCTTGCAAGCTACGGTTGGATGGAAGCAGGTGATGTTCCTTTATGTTCAACACATGGAACGGATGATGGAACGGTGCAATACAATAGAGGATTTGTAAGTGTAATCGGATTTGATATCATGGAATTAGATGGTAGTAGAGTAATTAAAGAACATGCAGATGCCATTGGAGTTCAGAACAATTTTTATACGCACAACGGTGCAGGTCATGTTCCTCATGCCTCCTCTGCGGCTTATATGGATACAACTGTTAATTTCATACGAGATTTCTTGATAGACCAAATGGGATGCACAGACGCTGCATTGCAGCCAGCTAAT
>CAJQPA010000007.1 GCA_905480145.1 uncultured Flavobacteriales bacterium
TGTTTACCCAAATCCAGTTTCAACTGTATTGAACGTTAACACAACAGGAGTTGCTACTTCAGTATCTATTCTTTCTTTAGATGGAAAAGTTATTTCTTCTACTGATATGAATGGAACTTCAGTTTCTGTAAACGTTTCAAATTTAACTGCAGGTGTTTATTTCTATGAAATCGTTGCAGAGGACGGGTCATTAGTAAGAAACACATTTGTTAAGAAATAATTTATTGCGATAAATAATTTGATGAATCGGAGCCTTAGGGTTCCGATTTTTTTTTGACTAATTGTTTGTTCTACAGAGAACTATTAAATACTTAAATATCGACATGCTTTTTTTTGTGTACTGCCTTGAAAATAATTTTTTAAAAAAAACTCACCGGATAGTTTCAAAAGCAAAAGAAGTTTATATCTTTGCCCCACCAAAATAGGTTGGTGCCTTAGCTCAGTTGGTAGAGCAATGGACTGAAAATCCATGTGTCCGCGGTTCGAACCCGCGAGGCACCACAGAACAAAAGCCTTGACTACATTGTAGTTGAGGCTTTTTTAGTGAATAATACTTTTTAACGTAGCTCAGTTTTTGGTCGTGAGGTCAGCTATTACTCTTTTGAATTCTGAAGCATAAAAAAAGCCATCTCCTGTATAGATGGCTTTTTAATTAAAGGGTTCAATGAAGAACCCGGTAGAATTATTTATTCAGTAGCGCAGACTTAACTAGGTTGGCGATTATTTTTCCATCTGCTTTACCTGCTAATTTCCCTGATAGTATACCCATTACTTTACCCATATCTTGAGGTCCACTGGCGCCAGATGAAGCTATAGCAGCATCTACTTCTGTCTTAACGTCGTCTTCAGACATCATTTCAGGCATGTATTCATTGATAATATCGGCTTGTGATTTCTCATCAGCAGCTAAGTCATCTCGACCTTCTTTCGTATACAGCTCATATGTTTCCATTCGTTGTTTGTATAGCTTCATTACAATCTTCATTGCAATTGCGTCAGTTACCTCACCATTTCCTGAAGTTGCCTCAAGCATTAGTTTTGATTTGATATCTCTCAAAGGAGATAGCCTTTCTTTATCTCTTGCTAACATTGCTTTCTTAATGTCGGCATTTAATTTTTCTATAAAATTCATTAGTCTACGTTGTCGTGTAAGAAAGAGTTGTTGCTATTCAAAGAAGACCCATTTTCGTCATTAGAAATACTAAAACGTCCAGACTTTTCTTCTTCTGACGGCATTGATTCATCTAATTCAATGTTTCTTCTTTTGTAAGCAGGTTCTTTTTCGAATTCTTGGATTCCATCTGCTTTCTTTAGTCGATTCGTATACTCTTGTATTCTAGACAAGCGATCTGCAGTTTTTTGTTGCATTTGCTCTGGCGTCATAGATTCACGTTTAGGCAAATCTAAATCCATTGATATTTCTTCTTCGTCGTCTAATACTAATCTTGTTACGATTTCTTCTTCTTCAGATTCAACCTCTTCTAAGATATCATTTGTAGGCTCTGCCGACGTTTCACTTGAAATTTCTGGTTCAGAATTCCAAGAGAATTCCATTTTGTCGGTTGTTTCTGTTACCTCATTGGCTTTGATGAATGGAGCTTCTTCTTCTGTTGTTTCAACCTCTTTAGCTCCTGACCAAACGTTTTGTTGTGTTGGAGTTTCTAAAGGCTCTACAATTTCATTCTTTTCTTTAAGTACAGTTACTTGTTTTTTAGGGGCAGCTTCAAATCCTGTTATTGGAGCTGATTCAAATCCTGTTGCAATTAAAGTAACACCAATTCTATCTCCTAAAGTTTCGTCTTTCGCATGTCCAAAAATTACATCAGCAGTAGATCCTGCAGCATCTTGAATGAAGTCAGTGATTTCAGTAATTTCATCCATTAAGACTTCTTTGTCACCATATGTAATGTTAAGAAGAACGTATTCTGCTCCGCTAATGTCATTGTCATTCAATAGAGGTGACTCTAATGCTTGAGTGACTGCTTTCATTGCTCTGTTGTCACCTTCTGCTTCAGCACTTCCCATAATAGCAACACCACTATCTTTCATTACAGTGCTAACATCGTTGAAATCGACATTGATCGCTCCGGTAACTGCAATTACTTCTGCAATCCCTTTAGCTGCTGTCGATAATACTTCATCCGCTTGAGCGAATGCTTCGCCTATGGAAAGGTTTCCAGAAATTTCTCTTAGACGTTCGTTGTTGATGACTAATAAAGTATCAACACTTTGGCGCATTGCTTCTAGTCCTGCTTCAGCTTGAATTCTTCTTTTTCGTCCTTCAAAATTAAAAGGTACCGTAACAATACCCACGGTAAGAATTCCCATTTCTTTTGCTAGTTCAGCAATGACAGGAGCTGCTCCGGTTCCTGTTCCACCGCCCATCCCGGCAGTTACAAAAACCATTTTGGCATCTTTACCTAAGTATTCTTTGATCTCATCAATGTTTTCAATTGCTGCATTTTTTCCAATTTCAGGAATAGATCCAGCACCTCGACCTTCAGTAAGCGAAGGTCCTAATTGAATTTTAAATGGAACAGGGGATACTTCTAATGCTTGTAAATCTGTGTTACAAACAACGAAATCAACACCTTTAATTCCTTGGCCATACATGTGGTTTACAGCATTTCCGCCACCACCTCCAACACCAATTACCTTGATGATTGAGACTACTTCTTTTTGAATTTCGAATTCCATATCGTTTATTTTTTAATCTTTTTAATCCTCTTTTTCTTCAAATAAATCCAATCCTTTCTTTAAAAATCCTTCAAAGAATTTACCTAGTTTTTTCGTTGAGTGTGTCTTTACTTGTTCTTTGTTGTCATTGTCACCTTCGACATTCTTTTGTTTTTCCGAATCTTCGAAGCCTTTCATTACAAGGCCTATACCTGTTGCGAACATTGGACTTTTTATCAATTCATTGTTGGTGTTTGCTAAATGCTCAGTTGGATATCCAATTCTGGTATCCATTCTAGTTCTATATTCAAATAATTGTGTGATGTGATCCAATTGAGATCCTCCACCAGTTACTACAATTCCCCCAATTAATTTAGAAGCAAAACCTGAGTTGTTGATTTCGAAAAGCACCAAATCAATAATTTCTTCCATTCTTGCTTGAATGATGTATGCCAAATTTCTCAAGGTTATTTCTCTTGCAGGGCGACCTTTTAACCCTGGGATTGAAATCACTACATTTTCTTGACTTTTATCGGCTATAGCAGACCCGAATTGTTGCTTTACCATTTCTGCTTTGCGCTTCATGATTGTACAACCCTCCTTAATATCTTCTGTTATTGCATTTCCTCCAAACGGTATAACAGCGGTATGTCTAATTATTCCTTCTTGAAAAATAGCGACATCAGTTGTTCCTCCACCTATATCAACTAGGACCACGCCAGCTTCTTTTTCTTCTTCTGTTAAGACAGCATCTGCTGAAGCGATTGGTTCCAGAATGATATCTTTCACCTTTAATCCAGCACGGTCAACACTTTTGTGAATATTCATTGTTGCACCAATGTTCCCTGTGATAATATGAAAGTTTGCTTCCAAGCGCACACCAGACATTCCAATTGGATCTTTGATACCTTGTTCGTTATCGATTATATATTCTTGAGGTAGAACGGTGATAATTTTTTCTCCTGGAGGCATGGCAAGCTTGTACATGTCTTCTACAAGTCGATCTATGTCTTTTTGAGAAATCTCAGTTTCAATATTATCTCTTGTTAAAATCCCTCTATGTTGTATACTCTTTATGTGCTGTCCTGCGATACCAACGTTCACTGTTGTGATGTTGAGCTCTCCTTCAATTCTTTCTTCTGCTTCTTTTACAGCAGCTGTAATTGATTGAATGGTTTTATCGATGTTAGAAACTACACCGCGCTTCACCCCAAGAGATTCAGCTTTGCCCAGGGATAGGATTTCAATCTTCCCGTGTTCGTTCATTTTCCCAACAAAACATGCAATTTTTGTTGTTCCAATATCTAATCCTACAATTACTTTACTCATTATTGTCCTTTTTTCTTGCAAACTATTTGATCCTCAAACTTGAGGTTAATCTCTGAATAGGTCGTCCACCCTTCATATGGAATTGCCTCGTTATAAAAAATTGTCAGTTTTTTAAATTTACCCTCTACTTCTTTTGTAGATTTGGCAGATCCAAAAACTATTTGTTGATCACCTACTAGCGGAACCAGTATGAAATCGCCATTCTTTTTTAAGTGAATTTGTCCTATTAGAGAATGGAATAGTGTATCCTTACAAACATAACGTGAAATCCGATAGATATCATCTAGTTTTCGAATACTTATTAAGGAATCATTGTTGATAATTTCAGTAACACTTTTTGAGTTTTCTAAATCGTGTATTTCTCCAGAGACAATAGGTACTCGTGCGGTATGTTTTTCTGTTGTTTTGAATGTGTTTCCTTCTTTGTCTAAATAGAAATTTTGATTGGAAAGATTGTAGATCCTTGCAATGGGCTCGCGTAGCTCAACATTTATATTCCACTTGCCATCAATCGCTTGATATACCTCTGCTGATTTAACTTGCGAGATATCTTTTATGAAGTTTTCAATTTCCTCTATTTCAATTTCTGATCGCTTAATCTTATCAAAGATAAATCCCTCTAATTCTAGTTTGGATCTCATTTCTAAATCCGTAATGAACGTGTTTTCGCCTTGACTTAGAATTAGAATTTTCAGAGGATTAGTTTCTTTAGAATCAAGCGCAGATTTTATGTAAAACCCGATCGTAATTAATCCCGAAAACGCGATAATCCAAAGACTAATGTTAATCCACTTTTTCATCTTGATAGTGCTTGTTTTATCGGTTGAATTATTTGGTCTATATCTCCTGCGCCAATGGTTACTATAATTTCTGATTGAGTCGTTGCACAATATTCTATCGCTTCTCTCTTGTTTAATACCCTTTTTTGACTGGAATTTATTTTTGATAAAAGGGCATTACTCGTTATTCCCGAAATTGGTTCTTCTCGTGCAGGGTAAATTGGAAGTAAAACAATGTCGTCTATTTGACTTAGTTCTTCAGCAAATTCAAGGAAAAAATCTTGTGTTCTAGAGAATAAATGCGGCTGAAAAACAGCTGTTATTTTCTTGTTTGGATAAAGCATTTTAATTGAAGATATAAGCGCGTTTATCTCTGTTGGGTGATGCGCGTAATCATCAATGTATATTTTGTGATCTGCTTTAATGTGGTATTCAAAACGACGTTTTACTCCCTTGAATGTTTCAAGAGATAAGCGAATGGTTTTTTCAGAAACACCCAGTTCAATGGCTGTAATAATGCATGCAATGGCATTGGCTACATTATGAATTCCTGGTATTCCCAAAATAATATTTCGCCAAAGTCCATTTGGGATTTCTAAATCAAAAGAGAATTGGCCATTGTTGAATTGCAAATTGTAACCATTGTAATCGGCTAGCATACTTGATTCAGAAATCTCTGCGTTGTATGTAATCAAATTAGGGTGATTGATGTTTGCGTTAACGTGTTTTACAACAAATCCTTCTTTATGGGTGAGGTTTATATATTCTTGGAAACCTTCTAGAATTTGGTCTTGACTTCCATAAATGTCAAGGTGGTCGGCATCAGTTGATGTAATGATTGAAGCAAAAGGATTCAGATGTAAAAAAGAGCGATCAAATTCATCGGCTTCTATTACTGTTAATTGACTTTCTTTAGAACTGACAAAGTTCGAGTTAAAATTAGTAGCGATTCCGCCTAAAAATGCATTACATTTTAAACTCGAGGTATGTAGAATGTGAGCAAGTATGGTACTTGTTGTTGTTTTCCCATGTGTCCCTGCAACTCCTATTGCTTTTGAATTTCTGGTAATCATACCTAGGACTTCAGCACGTTTAAACAACTTAAAATCATTGTGTTTGACATGCATCAATTCTCCGAGGTTTATTGGAATAGCTGGAGTATAAATGACTAATGTTTTGTCTTTGTCTTGAAAGAATTCAGGTATAGCGGGGCCTAAATCATCGTAATGTATATCTATCCCTTCGTCTTCTAATTTTTGAGTCAGCGATGTCGATGTTTTGTCATAACCAGCAACTTTCCAACCCAAATCGTTAAAGTATCTTGATAGGGTGGACATGCCAATTCCACCGATGCCTATGAAATAAGCACGATCAAATTGAGCGATATTAGAATTAGCTTTTTGCACTATATAATTGTCTCTATTACATTTACAATGTCTTCGGTCGCATTAGGTTTGCCTAGTGGTTTGATGTTTTGTTTAAGTGTTTCACACATTGATTTGTCTTGAATTAATTCCAGCGCTTTTGAAATCAATTCTTCCTTCGCTTCAGAGTCTTTAACAATCAATGCAGCATTTTTTGAAACCAGCGCCATCGCATTCTTTGTTTGATGATCTTCAGAAACGTTTGGCGATGGTACCAGAATCGTCGGTTTTTTCACCAAACATAATTCAGAAACGGAAATTGCGCCTGCTCTTGATATGACAACGTCCGCAATAGAATAGGCGAGGTCCATCCTATGTATGAACTGTACCATTTTTATATTTCCTAAATCTTGTCCTGCTAATTGTTCTTCGAGTTGGGTGTTGTAAAGTTTTCCGCATTGCCAGATTACATTCACATTTGATTCTTTTAATTCTTTGATCTTGTTTATTACACTTTCATTGAGTGTTCTTGCGCCCAAGCTCCCACCAATAATTAGGATTGTTTTCTGTGTTGGGTCTAATTGATAATATCCAAACCCTTCTTTTTCTTTTCCATCAATATCGACCATATTTTTGCGTGTAGGGTTCCCGGTTAATTCAATTTTATCAGCAGGAAAAAACCGCTCTAGCCCCTCATATGCAACGCAAATTTTAGCAACATTCTTTGAAAGTAATTTGTTAGTTTTTCCTGGAAATGAATTCTGTTCTTGGACCATTGAGGGTATTTTAAGCATTGTTGCTGCTTTCAATGTTGGTCCGCTGGCATAGCCACCAACGCCAATTGCTACTTGTGGGTTGAATGCTTTTAGTATTTTTCTAGCAACCCAAAGACTTTTTAAAATCTTAAAAGGAAGAATGAAATTCGATAAAGCCAATTTGCGTTTGAATCCAACAATTTGTAGGCCTCTTATATCATAGCCGGCTTCAGGAACTTTTTCCATTTCCATTTTTCCTTCTGCTCCAACAAATAGTATTTGTGCATCTGGATTTCTTCTTTTAATTTCATCGGCAATGGCAATTGCTGGAAAAATATGTCCTCCTGTTCCTCCTCCTGATATAATTGCTCTTTCTATCTTCATTTAAGCGTTCTTAGATGTTGGTAAGTATCGTTTCATCTTCTTTTTCTATGTCAGTCATTTGTTTAACAGCAATGGCTTGAACAATTCCGAGAGCCAGGCAGGTGATTATTAAGGCAGAACCACCCATGGCTAGTAATGGCATGTTTTGTCCGGTTACTGGAAAAATTCCTGTACAGACTAGCATGTTTACACTGGCTTGACTGAGCACTAGTATTCCAATTCCGATACAGGTATAGGTTTCAAAGAGACTTTCAGATTTTAGGCCTATTCTTATTATTCGATAGAGTAATATTAGGTAGAGCATGATTAAAACAAAAGCCCAGATGGGTCCAAGTTCTTCAACAAAACTCGCATAATAGAAATCGGCGTATGCTTCAGGGAGGTATCCTTTCAACTGTCCGCTACCCATTCCTTGTCCAACGACTCCAAAATTATCTGTTGTTGCCCGTCCATTGTATATCGCGAGTTTTGCGTTCATGGCTTGTGCATTCTCAATACCACTTTTATCATCATCTAATCGGTTGAATATTCTGTTCTCCCAAGTTTCTAAACGAGGTAAAAGACCTAAATCAGGAATAGCTTTGTGAATAAGTACTACAAACATGATTAAAGCCAGTCCGCCGCCAATAAGGCTTAATATTTTTAAGATCGGCACACGTCCCACAAACAAGAGAGTTAAGCCTAATCCAAAAACGATTATTGCCGTTGAAAAGTTATCCTTGAAAATTAATCCACAAATTACAAGGATCGGAATTACAACTGGCCAGAATCCCTCTTTCCAATTGTCTAATATTTTTTTCTTTTTAACTAGAAGTCGAGAGACGTAAATAATCAACGCTAATTTGGCAAAATCAGAAGATTGAAAAGTAAGACCGATAAAAGGAATTTTGACCCACCTTCCGGCGTCGTTTACTTTCGCGCCGAAAAATAATGTAAAAATCAATAAAGCAACGGCTATGTAAAAACCAAATTTGGATAATTGTGCAAAATATTTCGGGTCTTTTTGATGCACCCAATACATCGTAAGTAAACTTATTGCAACATAAATTGTATGTTTAAATAGGTATTTAAAATGTGCTCCACCTTCTGTTTTAACTAATATTCCAACAAAACTATAAACACTTACAAGTGAGAACGCCAAAAATATAAGGGTGATTACCCAAATTACTTTGTCTCCTTTTAGATATGTTAGAAGGTTCTTCATTTATTTAAATAGGGAAATGAATTGGTTGAAATGTACTTTGTTTTCATTTGCCATTTTTCCTCCAGTTGTATACAGAAAAATACTTTTCTCTTTCTTAACAGTTCTCAATAAGTTTAAAGCTTCCTCAGTTTGTTCTATACAGATGATGTTTGAGATTTTCACAAAACTTTTTGGATCCAAATTCATTTCTGCTTTATCCTGTATAATAACGGTGTCGATTGACTTTAACGAATCGGGGAATAAGCGTAAACAATTTTCAATCTGTTGATAATCACCAATCCAAATTACTTTGAACGGAAAAGAAGTCAATGCGGAAGCTAATGCATCTATTTGAGGATTAATCCAAGAGAATGTGTCCATCCCTAAAACTTTTCCATGCGCATTCATCGCGTTGATTTGAGTTACTGTTTGTAACCCCTCTTTTCTAAGTTGTAGAATCTGGTCTTCTACATTTATTTTGGTCAACTTCGAGCTCATTACAATGACCTTACAGCTTTCTTAAATGCGTTTCCTCTTTCTTCGTAGTTTTCGAATAGATCAAAACTAGCACAGGCAGGAGAAAGTAAAACAGTTTCGTCTTTTTTCGCTAATCGGTAACCATAGGCAACCGCTTCTAATGCTGAAGTTGTTTCAACTATTGTTTCTACACTTCCTTCGAAGGCTTCAATGATTTTTTGATTGTTTTTCCCTAAGCAAATTATCGCTTTGACTTTATCTGTTACAAGGCTTGCTAATTCTGTGTAATCATTTCCTTTGTCGACACCGCCAACAATCCAAACACAAGGTTTGTCCATGCTTTCTAGTGCGAACCAAGTTGAATTAACGTTAGTTGCTTTTGAATCGTTAATAAATTCAATGCCGTGGACCTTGGCAACAAATTCTAAGCGGTGCTCAACGTTTACGAAATCTGCAAGGCTTTCTCTGACAGTTTCTTTTCTAATTTCTAAAATTCTAGAAGCAATTCCTGATGCTAATGAGTTCTGGGCGTTGTGTTTCCCTTTTAATGCTAAATCGTGGATTGACATAGTGAATTTTTCGTTTGTGTTAATGATTAATTGTTCTTTGTTTATATAGCCTCCAAGTCCTAGTTCTTCTTTCATTGAGAAAGGAGCAACCTTGGCAGATAATTTTCTTTTATTTAATTCTTTTTGAATGATCGGATCATCTTTGTTTATTATAGCCCAATCGTTTGCGGTTTGATTCTGTAATACTCTAAATTTTGAAAGAGCATATTTGTTGATGTCGTAGTCGTATCGGTCCAAATGATCGGGTGTGATATTTAGCAGCATTGCTATATCTGCTCTGAATTCAAACATTCCATCCAATTGAAAAGAGCTTAACTCTAAGACATACCAATCGTAATTCTCATTGGCAACTTGTTTTGCAAAACTTTCTCCAATATTACCTGCAAGACCTACACTTACACCAGCATTTTTAAGTATGTGATAGGTTAGTAAACTTGTTGTTGTTTTACCATTAGATCCTGTGATGCATATAGTTTTGGCTTTCGAATAGTAGCCTGCAAATTCAATTTCAGAGATTATTTTTATTCCTTTCTCAATTAGTTTTACAATAACATTGGCACTTTCTGGTATTCCTGGAGATTTAACCACTAAATCTGCTTGAAGAATTTTTTTCATAGAGTGGGTGTTCTCTTCCCAGTCAACGTTTAATTCGTTCAACGATTTTTGATGCGCCGGAGTAATTTTTCCGAAATCGGAAACAAAAATGTTCCAATCATTCTTTTTTGCAAGAATAGCCGCACCGACGCCGCTTTCGCCAGCGCCCAAAATGACAATATTTTGATTTTTTTTAGACAATTATCTAACTTTCAATGTTACAATTGTAATTACAGCTAATAGCACTGCGATAATCCAAAATCTGGATACAATTTTAGCTTCATGTAACCCTCTCTTTTGGTAATGATGATGCAATGGAGCCATGAGGAATATGCGCCTTCCCTCGCCATACCTTTTCCTGGTGAATTTGAACCAGCCGACTTGCATAATGACAGATAAGTTTTCGATAAGGAAAACACCACATAGGATAGGGATTAGTAATTCTTTGCGAATAGCAATAGCAAATACTGCAATAATTCCACCAAGGGCTAAGCTTCCTGTGTCTCCCATGAATATTTGAGCAGGAAAAGAATTGTACCATAAAAAGCCAATACATGCCCCTACAAATGCAGCGATGAAAATTACAAGTTCTTCTGCCATGGGTATATACATGACATCTAAGTAGTCGGCGAATTTCACATTTGAACTAACGTAGGCTAGCACGGCCAGTGCAAGACCTATAATTGCTGATGTTCCGGTTGCTAGACCATCGAGGCCATCCGTCATATTTGCTCCGTTAGAAACAGCAATTACAATAAAGATGACTATTGGTATAAAAAGTAACCAACCCCAAGATTTACCTGATTCTCCAAGAAGCCAATTGTAATTGAACTCATTTCCTTTAATAAAAGGAATAGTCGTTGTCATGTCGTCTGTTTTGATCCACTTGGAATTTTCATCCGTTGCTAGATCAGAATGTAGGCTAGTGACTAACTCTTCGTCAGCTGATAATTCGTAATTAATATCAACTTTCTTGTGAACCTTTACGTCATCATGAAAATATAACATGCTTCCAACTATTATTCCTACTCCAATTTGACCGATAATTTTAAATCTACCCGCTAGCCCTTCTTTATTCTTTTTGAAAACTTTGATGTAATCATCTAAGAATCCAATAGCTCCAAGCCAAACTGTAGCAATTAGCATCGTCACGATGTAGATATTATCGAGTTTTGCAAATAGCAATGTTGGAATCATTATGGCGGCAAGAATGATTAATCCTCCCATTGTTGGTGTTCCAGTTTTCGCTAATTGCCCTTCTAGGCCAAGATCTCTAACCGTTTCTCCTATTTGCTGTTTTTGAAGTAGTCGTATTATTTTCTTTCCAAAAGCAATGGAGATTATTAAGGATGTAATTAACGCCATGGCCGCTCTGAATGATATAAAGTCGAATAGTCCCGCTCCAGGGAAGTTAATTGCGTCAAGGTAGTTGAATAAGTATGTCAGCATTATTTATTGAGTTTTTTGAATAATTCTTTAATAGTTTGCATATCATCAAAGTCATGTTTTACCCCTTTGATATCCTGATATTTTTCATGCCCCTTTCCGGCTATCAGTATTATGTCATTCTGCTCTGACATCGATACCGCTGTTTTAATAGCTTGTTCTCTATCAACAATAGATAGTGTTTTCTTAAAATGAACACCGTCAACACCAGCCATCATGTCATCAATGATAGTGTTAGGATCCTCAGATCTAGGATTATCAGATGTAAGAATTACTTTGTCTGATAAATTACAAGCGATTGCAGCCATTTCCGGTCTTTTCGTTTTGTCTCTGTCACCTCCGCAGCCAACCACTGTATATACCGTTTCGTTTCTGGTTCTGATGTTTTCAATTGTTTTGAGTACATTTTCTAATGCATCAGGAGTGTGCGCGTAATCAACAATCGCTGTTACTCCTCCGTCACTTCGGATGTAATCAAAACGTCCTTCTACAGATTCAAGCTGACTAATAACCGTCAGTGCTTCTGTTTGATCAACACCTAATTCTTGCGTTACTGCATATACGGCTAATAGATTATAGGCATTAAAGTCCCCGATTAACTTTGTCCATAATTCTGTATTTTGAATACTAAGAACAAGTCCAGAAAACTGATTTTCTAAAACTTTTGCTTTATAATCGGTCATTGATTTTAAACCATACGTTTTCTTTTTTGCCGCAGTATTTTGCAACATGACCATGCCGTTTTTATCGTCAGTATTGGTTAAAGCAAAAGCAGAAGAAGGTAAAATGTCAAAGAATGCTTTTTTGACGTTGATATATTCTTTAAATGTTTTGTGATAGTCTAAATGGTCGTGTGTGATATTGGTAAATACGCCTCCGGTAAAAAAAAGTCCACCAATCCTGTTCTGATGTATTGCGTGTGAACTAACTTCCATGAAACAATGAGAGCATCCTTCTTCAACCATGTCTCGTAAAAGTGCATTTAGCGATATTGGGTCTGGTGTAGTATGTGTTGAAGGTATATCTTGATCACATATTTTATTGACAACAGTAGAGATTAGACCTGTTTGAAATTCTAATTTGCTAAACAATTGATAAAGTAGAGTCGCTATAGTTGTTTTACCATTCGTACCGGTTATTCCAATTAATTTAAGTTCTTTAGAAGGTTCACCGTAGAAGTTGCTAGCCATTATTGCTAGTGCTTTATGCGTGTCTTTAACTTCTATTAAGGTAATGTCTTTTTTCGGCTTAATTTCTTTAGAAACAACTAATATTTTGCAACCAGCATCAATTGCATTTTGAATGTATTCATGTCCATCGCTTAAAGAACCCTCTATTGCAAAAAAGACCGAGTTCTCCTTTGCTGTTCTCGAGTCAAAAGTCAAAAGTTCTACTGATTGCGCAGTTGACCCTGATACAGCGAGAATATTTACTCCGTATAATATGTCTTTTAAATCTTGCATTTAATTTAATGTGATTTGAATTGATCTCCCATACTCTATTGCTGTTTTTGGTACGATTGATTGCGATACAACTTTACCAAATCCAATTATTCCGACCTTCATGCCTAAGTTTTCTAGAATGTAAACTGCATCTTTGGCGTTCAACCCTTTTACATTTGGCACCATCGTTTTAGAAGTTGAAAGATTTCGTGTTTTTACTTTCGAACCGCTTCCATCTGTCTTGATCCATTCACTTGTTGCACTTGAAGAGAATGGGATTTTTAACATTCTATAGATTGAAATCAAATCCTGGCGGTTACCGTCCTTAGAAACTGGTAATGCACTTTTTCTCTCCGCTTCTAGGTTTACTGATTTATGATATTCTAAACTAGAGGCGTATACCTTGTTGGCAATTGCAGTAAAGACTGTACCAGATACTGTTGCTCCATAAATGTCACGAGACGGAGCTGAGACAACAACAATGCATGAATAGATTGGGTTTTCAGCAGGAAAGTAGCCTGCGAATGAAGCTTGGTATTTTTTCTCGCCAGGCACACCATAACGTCTGTCATCATTTAAAATTAAGGCTGTTCCTGTTTTTCCTGCAATATTGAAATAAGCTGATTTCAGCGCGGATCCAGTTCCGGATTCAACAACACCTTCTAGGCATGATCTTAAATCTTTAATCGTAGCTTCTGAACAAATGTGATCGTTGATTACAATAGGTGGAAAGGTTTCAATTGTTTCGTTTTCGAGAATAATTTCTTTCACGAATTGTGGTTTTACTAAGACACCGTTGTTTGCTACTGCATTATAAAATGTTAATGTTTGTAATGGTGTTTGTTGAACCTCATAACCTATAGCCATCCATGGTAAAGAAATCCCAGACCATTGTTTCATGCCTGGCTCATAAAGTGTAGGGGTCTTTTCACCTTTTAATTTTATACCGAGACTATCGCCAAGTCCAAAGCTTTTTAAACGGTCTATGTAGGATTGAGGTTCTGATTTATAAGCGGTATTAACAATTTCAGAAAAAACGTTTGAGGATTTTTCAAATGCTTGTTTTATAGTGATAAGGCCATATCCTCCATGGTGAGAATCTGTTAGTTTTTCGCTATAGAATTTGTAAACCCCTTTGGCGTTAACGATGTCATTTAGTGATACTTTTTTGTCTTCTAAAAGTGCCATTAGTGAAGCTAGTTTGAAGGTGGATCCGGGAACTTCTTTGGTGCCGATAGCATGGTTGAATGATTCGTGATAAGCTCCGTTATTTCCTTTCTGGAGGTTAACAATGGCTTTGATGTATCCTGTTTTAACATCCATGACGATTACAGACCCATTTTTTGCGTCTTGTTTTTCCAATTGGCGCAGTAATTCTGCATGTGCAACTTCTTGAATTTCCTTGTCAATCGTGGTGATAACACTTGCACCTTCAACAGCTTCTTTTGTGACTGGACCAATTTTCTTCCATCCAGTAGAGATTTTTTGTTCAATCTCCTCTCCTTCAACTCCTTTTAAGTACTTGTTAAATGCTCCCTCGATACCAACACTTGAGGTTTTTCCATTGGTTGAACGGACGTAGCCAAGCGTTCTTTTCATTAATTCGCCATGTGGTCTTTTTCGAATAATGGTCTCTTCGTTATCGATTAATCCACCCTTGAATCGGCCCTCTTTAAAGATTGGCATTTCATGAAGTTGCTTGCGCTCCAAATTGGTCGCTTTCTTTTTTAGGAGTAAATATCTTTTGTTGTTAGCGCGTCCTTTCTTTATGAACACTTCATATTCATGAGCTGTTTTAGAAGGAAATAAGAGAGCGAGTTCTTTGCATAGCGCACTAATTTCAGAATTGAACAACTCTTCTTTTATAACCGTGGGATCCATGTGGATGTTGTAGAAGGAAATTGACGTAACAAGTGGTGTGTAATTGGCGTCTAGGATTTGCCCTCTTCTTGGTGTCTTTTTTGCAATTCTCGTTGGCATTTTTTCATTATTGCCAGTAGAAGTAACAAATTCTGAAGAGCCATCTGTATATTGAATACTGAGTGTTTTAATAAAAACAACGAGCATCAAGATTACGAAGCCTATATAAACCACGTTAACTCTCCACGATATGTCTTTCTTTTCTTCCACTATTTTTCCTTCTTAATTCGGATGACTTTTGTTGGGTTAACGGTTTCTTTTAATCCCGATGATTCTAATTGCTGAACTAATTCTGTTCTTTGTGTTTTTTCTTCTAACGACACTTTTGCTTCAAAATAATCTGAAGTTGCTTCATCTAATTCCTGCTGTGTCTTGGCAACATCTCTTGAAAGCTGTTTTCCATAATATCCTTTTCCAACAGTAAGAATTAGAAGAAACATTATAAAGAAGATGAAGTTTAAATTGTTTAACATGAACTCCTTCGTTAGAAAATCACCATTCAATATTTGGACAAATGAAGTTTGCTTTTTTACGCGTTTTTTTGAACGCTTTTTGTTCTTTGTTTTTTTATCGCTCGCATCATTTTCTCCTTGTTGCGCTCTGTCTATGTATTCGTTTTCATTTCCCATCGCGCGACGCTATTCTTAATTTAGCACTTCGTGCTCTTGTGTTTCGTTCCAGTTCCTTTTCGTTTGGAGTGATAGGTTTTCTGACCACCTCAGTGAATGGTTTTAAAACATTTCCATAAAAGTCTTTTGTTATCTCTCCGCTTAATGAGCCTCTTTTCATATAGTTTTTAACGAGCCTATCTTCCAGTGAGTGGTATGACATGACAACTAGTCTTCCTTCGGGTTTTAGAATCTTTTCACTCTGCAAAAGGAATGATTCAAGCACTTTCATTTCGTGGTTGACTTCAATTCTGATTGCTTGAAAAACCTGAGCGAAATACTTGTGTTCTTTGAATTTTGGAGCGCAAGTTTCTAAAATAGCCGTAAGCTCTCCCGTTGTCCGGATTTTTTTATTTAGGCGAGAAGCAATGATTGCCAAAGCTAATTTTCTAGCGTTTGTAATTTCACCATACTTTCTAAATATTTGAATCAGCTTTTCTTCCGTGTAGGTGTTGATTAAATCTTCTGCTGACAATTGCGCTTGTTGATTCATGCGCATGTCAAGCTTAGCATCTCCTCTAAAAGAGAAGCCTCTTGAGACTTCGTCAAACTGATGTGAAGAAACACCTAGGTCTGCAAGTATACCATCTACTTGCTTGATTCCAAGAAGACGAAGATGATTAGTTATGTGTTCGAAATTTGCCGCGATAAAGAAAAAGTTGGGAGCGTCCCATGTGTTTTTTGCTGCATCTTCATCTTGGTCGAAGGCAATAAGTTTTCCGTCTGCAGAAAGAAGTTTGAAAATCTCTTTCGAATGACCTCCGCCGCCGAATGTAACGTCAATATAGATCCCGTTTGCATTGATATTTAAAGCATCAATGCAATCTCTAAGCATTACCGGTACGTGATAAGATTCGTTATTCTCCATTGTCCAAGTCACCCATTACTTCATCTGCTAAATCAGCAAAATTCGTCATGGAGCCTTCGATCATTTCGAAGTATTTGGACTTGTCCCAGATTTCAATTCTGTCATTGTATGCAATAAGCATAACTTCTTGTTTAAGACTAACTCGCTCTACAAGTCCAACTGGAATCAAAACACGGCCAGTTTTATCTAAACTGATTTGTTTCGCACCTTGATGGAACAGTCTGTAGAACATTCTGTTTTTAGGCTTAAAAAGGTTCATCTTTGAAAGTTTGTCACTTACTTTTTCCCATTCTTTCAGAGGGAATAGTGTCAAGCAATCTTCGAATCCTTTATTCAACATGAAATCTCGTTGTGCAGCAGCAGGGAGTTGCTTCCGTAATCCGGAAGGAAATAAGAAACGTCCTTTCACGTCCAACTTTACTTCAAATTCTCCTACTAAGCCTGCCATGACGATTTATTAATGGGTAAAAATAATTGTTATTTACCACTTTTTACCACCAATTTTCATATTGTTAATAAGTAAGAACGCTAAACTAGTAAAAAGGTTTCATTTGTAAAACAATATATCCTTTTAAAACGAGGCTTTTGTCAGTATTTTACATAAGTGGTAAAAAGTGGCATAAATTTACAATTATGTTGAAAACTATTGTGTTGTTA
>CAJQPA010000008.1 GCA_905480145.1 uncultured Flavobacteriales bacterium
AATCTGAAACCTTGGACTATAATAATCTAATGGATGGTTTTGAGGCGATTTCACGTTCATTTCCAATGCCTAAGTATCAAGTAAGTATTGTAAATGGAAAAATGAAGCCTGAAGATAAAGATTTTGAAATGAATCGATTTGTCAAAGGTGAAACTCAGATTATGGTTGCTACTACAGTTATTGAAGTTGGAGTAAATGTGCCAAATGCTTCATTGATGATTATTGAGAGCGCTGAGCGCTTTGGGTTGTCTCAGCTTCATCAGCTTAGGGGACGAGTAGGAAGGGGGGGAGAGCAATCATATTGTATATTGATGACAGCAGATAAATTATCTCGTGATAGTTTGAAGAGAATGAAAACGATGGTTAGAACTAACGATGGGTTTGAAATTTCTGAAGTTGATTTGCAACTGCGGGGTCCAGGAGACTTAATGGGTACACAACAGAGTGGGGATTTGAATTTGAAAATAGCTAACCTTGCGAAAGACGGTGGTTTGGTTTCTATTGCGCGAGATGCAGCGAAAGAGATTCTGGTAAACGACCCAAGTATAGAAAAGGAAGAAAATAAAGGAGTTCGTTCAGTATTGAGTGAATTACTGAAATCACGTCCCAATTGGGGACGAATTGCATAAGATATGATTGCTATAAAAGAAGATAGAAAAATATTTTCAAGAACAGAAAAACATTTACGCCGTGATGTGTGGAACGCCTGGCAAGAATATAATCTAATTGAAAACGGAGACAAGGTAATGGTTTGCCTTTCGGGAGGAAAGGATAGCTATACAATGTTGGATATGTTGTTGCATTATCAAAAACAATCGGATATAAAATTTGAAATTGTCGCGGTCAATTTAGATCAAAAACAGCCTGGGTATCCAGAGGAAGTGCTTCCAAAATACTTGACAGAACTAGCTGTTCCTTTTAAAATTATTGAAAAGAACACTTACAAAGTGGTTGTGGAGAAAACAAAGGAGGGACAAACAATGTGCAGTTTATGCTCTCGATTAAGAAGAGGAAACTTGTATACATTAGCGTCAGAAATAGGTGCTACAAAAATTGCATTAGGTCATCATCGAGATGATATTTTAGAAACCTTTTTCATGAATCTTTTCAACGGAGCAAAATTGGAAACAATGCCGGCTAAATATAGGACAGATGATGGAAAGCATATTGTGATACGTCCTTTGGCATTTTGCAAAGAAAAAGAAATTGAGATATACGCTCAAGGGATGAATTATCCAATTATACCATGCACGCTTTGTGGTTCACAAGATAATTTGATGCGTCAAAAGGTAAAGCGACTTCTTCAGAGTTGGGAAGAAGAATATCCGGGAAGATCGACATCAATCTTTAATTCTC
Source organism: uncultured Flavobacteriales bacterium (assembly GCA_905480145.1). Lineage (GTDB taxonomy): Bacteria > Bacteroidota > Bacteroidia > Flavobacteriales_D > Crocinitomicaceae > UBA4466. The sequence continues at coordinate 1,357 of CAJQPA010000008.1, forward strand.
TAAAAAATGTAAAGTCATCTCATTTGTTAGATGTCGATTTGTTTGATTTTAATAAGCTATAAAGCTTAACGTTCTTAGCATGATGTTTGTATATTTAAGAAAAAAACAAGAATGAAATACTTAATATTTATCATGTTATTTGTTTCTAACATCTCTTACAGCCAGGTTATTAGTGGTCCGGTAAAAGATGAGGGAAGAAAATTATTAGATCAGCCTGCCTTCATAATTGAGGGGATGACGAACGGATATGCGAAATATGAATTAGCTATTGATAGAGAAGGTAATGTTACCAGTGCTAGGAAGGTTAAATCAAATATTAGAATGGCACCGGCTCATATCGAGATGAGAAATTACGTCAGTAAATTTAAATTTGAAAAAGGAACAATCTACCCCAAGTTTCATCATGTTATTATTAAGATAACGATGATGAAAAAAAAGGAAGTGATTTTGAAAGAACTAGATTAAACTATGAACCTTAGCTAGTATTAGCTAAGGTTCATGTCCAATGTCAAAATAGTCTTTTACTGTATTGAGTAATCTAAAGTAGTGCAATTCTATTGATAGATGGAACTAATAACAGTTGCGTACTTTTCCATAATTTTCTTACGTTTTAGTTTAAGAGTAGGTGTTAATTCACCTCCGTCAACAGAAAGTTCATTACTCAAAAGCTTTGTACATTTTAATTTCTCCCAATTACCAAAGTTTTCATTGAAATGTTCAACTTCTTCCTCCATTCTAGCGATAACTTTAGGATTCTGGATTAATTCTTCATTGTTTCCATTTGTTTCAATTCCTTTTCTTTTTGCCCAATCGTGCAGAAATGAAAATGTAGGAACAATTATAGCAGAAGGAAATTTTTCTCCCTCACCAATGACCATTATTTGTTCAATAAATCTCGACTCTTTAAACTTATTTTCCATTGCCTGAGGAACTATATACTTCCCTCCGGATGTTTTAAAAATCTCTTTCTTTCTATCCGTTATTTTTAAATAGATTTCTTCTTGAAACTCACCAATGTCTCCGGTGTGGAACCAGCCATCTTTCATAACTTCAGCTGTTTGTTCCGGCAAATTATAATACCCCATCATTACATTTGGTCCTTTGACGAGAATCTCTCCGTCTTCGGCGATTTTAACTTCAACATGCTCAATTAAAGCTCCAACTGTACCAATTCTAACGCCTTTGCTAAAAGAATTAACTGAAACAACAGGTGATGTCTCACTTAAGCCATAACCTTCTAAAATTGGAATGTCTGCCGCAAAGAAAATCCGAGCTAACCTGGGTTGCAAAGCAGCACTTCCTGAGGCGATTGCCTTAACATTTCCACCTAAAGCTTCTTGCCATTTTGAAAAAATTAATTTTCGAGCAATTTTCAATTTGAAATTGTACCATGCAGAGCGATGAACAGGGTCATATTGTTCTGCTAAGCTAACAGCCCAGAAAAACAATTTTCTTTTTATTCCAGTCAAATCATCTCCTTTGGCCATTATTTTATCAAAGACTTTCTCAATAAGTCTAGGAACTGCAGTAAAAACATCTGGTTTTACTTCTCGAATATTATCACCAATGGTTTCCATTGATTCAGCAAAGTGAACAGAGCAACCTAAATGCATGTATAAATAATGCAACATTCTTTCATAAACATGACAAACTGGAAGGAAACTTAACACAACTGATCCTGCATTTGCTGGTATTGGCTCAATACAAGCCTGAGCATTTGATAATAAATTTCTATGGGATAACATTACTCCTTTTGGATTCCCTGTTGTTCCTGATGTGTATATTATGGTAGCTAAGTCTTCGTATTTCACAGCGTCCATTCTTTTTTGAATCTCTTCAAAATCGATATCTTTTCCTTTACTTTTTAAAGCACTCCAATTTTGTTGTCCAGCAACTTCTTCCATTGTGAAGACTTCATTCAATAAAGGAAGTTTTCCTCTAATGTTTGAGATTTTTGTTGCCAACTCTTCATTCTCTAAAACACATAGATTAATTTTAGCATCGTTAAAAATATACTCATAATCACTTTCAGAAATGTTTGGATAAAATGGAACTACAATGGCTCCAACATGCTGGATTGCCATATCCATAACGTTCCATTCATATCTAGTTTTAGATACGATGCCAACATTGTCACCAGCCTGAACACCATATGCTATTAATCCCTTAGCAGTTTCTATTACTTCATTAATAAAACCTTCGGTAGAAACTGGAATCCATTTTCCATCCGTCTTTGTAACAAACATTTTATCAGAAGGACAATTTTTCAATTGATGGTGCGGTAAATCAAATAATCTTTTAGATGCTATCATGTTTTAGTGTTTTGTAGAACACGAATATACTTAAAATTATTAGAAAATTGAGTCAATAAAATGTTCGTCGAAACATATCAAATACTCGACGATTGCTACCGTATGCTAATCTAAAGCCAGTGATTGTACTTTTTTAGGGTTTTTATCGGTTCTTACTGTAACAAAATCAGGTCGTTATTTGTTTTAACTGTAATCGATCTAAACATTTTTTATTTGAAAAGACGCGAGTACAATAGCATTGTAAAAGAGCATTCCAATAATTTATTTGGATATGCAATTAAATTTCTTCGAGATAGAGAAGATGCTAAAGATATTGTACAAGATGTTTTTGAGAAATTATGGATGAACAGAAATACCGTAGAGTGCGCGAAAGCGAAATCATGGATGTTCACAACTGCGCACAATGCAATGATTAATTTTTCAAACAGAAAAGGGCGGCTTCAATTAACAGATGAGATTGGAAAGTATGATAAAGGTATAAAACCACAAACTTTCGAATCTCATCAACTAGTTGAACGAGCAGTAGGTATACTTCCGCCAATTCAAAAAAGCGTTATCTTATTAAGAGATTTAGAAGGGTATTCCTATAAAGAAATAGGAGATATACTAGATCTTTCTGATTCTCAAGTGAAAGTATATTTGTTTAGAGGTCGTAAGAAAATTAAAAAGCAGTTAAAAGGAGTGAAAGAACTTGTATGAGTGGACCTTCATTTAAAAATATAGATCTTTGGTTGTTTGAATTGGCAGAAGGTAATTTATCTCCTGCTCAAACGGAACAGTTAGAACTTTTTTTGCTTCAATATCCTGAGATTGATGTAGATCGAGATGCATGGAATACGGCTAAGGTTCAGCCTGAAGAGTTTGCTTATCCAGATCAAGATAAATTGATTAAGAAAAGACCAATTGGTTGGTTCTACATGTCAAGTGCAGCCTCAATTGCAATACTGTTTTCATTTTTAGTTACAGATTATTCAATTACTGATAATGCAGAAAGATTTAAGTTATTATCTGAAAAGATTGAAAATACGGCAGAACTTTCGAAGTTAGAATTTAAAGTTGCTCAATTGAAGTCGCTACTTAAAGTCAATACGAATAAAACATCAATGCCTAGTTCTGAAAAGGATTTTACGGATGATAATTCTAGTATGTCAAGATTAAGTAATAATGGCAATAAAAGAGTTTCTCGAGAAATTTCAGGTTCAATTGATGCCACTCGAGTAAATAATTCAAGTCATTTAGAAGTCTCACATGAATCCATAGAATTAATTAAGGAGATAGGGGAAACAAATAATTCCCAATCGCAATTATCTAATGTAGGTTATTCTTCAAAAGAAATTATCGAAATTGAAATAAACGATAAAAAAAGTTTTAAACGGAACATTGAAGATGTGTTGGCAAAGAAATATGAAAGAAAGAAGAAATTTCCAACATTCTTATCTTCTGATTACTCTAATTCATTTAAAAGTAAATTAAAGAAAGCTGCACGAGCATTTGAGCGTATGATGAACAATCCAATTGCATTGACTAATTACAGAGATCCTTCGTTTCATTTACCAGGAAAGCTTAATAATGACATTAATTTTAGTTCTGCGGGAACAGTTTTGGCAACACGAGTTCAGGCCATGAGTAGATTACAATGGTATGGTAAAGACAATGAGCAATTAATTAACCAATTGGCAGTGGATGGATATGTATACGGTATGAGAGGTGGGGTAGGTGTTCAAATAAATCACTCGATTTATAAAAATGGAGCAATTAATGTTTCAAGTGCGGCCTTAACATATTCTCCCAAAATATCAGTAAATCGTTCAGTTTCTATTGAGCCATCAGTAAGATTCAAGATGGGTGCAAAAACACTTAACTCTTCAAAAATGGAAGGGTTTGATCAAGTAGAAATTGATAGGCAAAGTGTTTACGATTACTATAAGGAAGGAGATGCACCAATAGGAAGTGAGCTTTGGTATAAAGACTTAGGTTTAGGTTTAATGGTGAATACAAAATGGTTTTATGTTGGGGGACATGTAGACAACTTGTTTAATCATCATGATAACATGTATTCTTCTGACTTTTCAAATCAACATCGCGCATCGCACCATTTTATTGCAGTTGCAGGTACTGATTGGGTTTCTAAAGATAAGTCAATGGGAATTTCACCTTATGTTCTTTATCAGAAAAATGAGCATTTATCTGAATTATGGGCAGGAGCTAACTTTAGATATAAATGGTTCGTGATTGGGGGAGGGATTTCTTCATTATTGGATCCAGGCGCATCATTGGAGTTAAAGTTTGAACACTTTTCTCTAAAGTATAACACTGACTATACAATGAGCGGTATGACACAGGAGAGGAATTTATCACACCAATTGACGCTAAAATTTATCGGTAAAACGAGTAGGTTTGGTAGAAAGATTTTAAATAAATAGAACATGAAAAAAGGACTTATTATATTATTGACATTGCTGGGTGTATTTAGTTTTGATGTAAACGCACAAGATCCTCAGTTTACGCAATTCTATGCAAATCCATTGTACTTGAATCCAGCATTTGCAGGCTCTCATGGTTGTCCTAGGTTTTCTATGAATTACAGAAACGAATGGCCAAGTTTGACTGGTAATTATGTGACTTATAGCGCTTCATATGATCAGTATTTTAGTAATATCTCAGGAGGTATTGGTGTGATTGGTATGCATGACCAACAAGGTCAAGGAACGATATATACGTCAATGATCGGCTTGATTTATTCATATCATTTGAAAGTCAATAGAAAATTCTCAATGCTTTTTGGCGCTAGGGCGGCAATGTTTAATAAATTTTTAGATTGGGATAAATTGACTTTTGGAGATATGATAGACCCTCGCAAAGGGTTTATTTATGAAACAGGCGATGTTCCGAGAGCAGGGAGTAGATATTTCTTTGATGCTTCAGCAGGTTTTGTTGGGTACAGTAAAAATTTCTTCTTTGGTGGAGCAGTTCATCATTTGAATAAGCCGAATGAATCTATGATTGAAGGAACATCCAAATTACCAATGCGTTTTACAGGGCATATGGGAGCAGAAATTAAATTAGGAAAACAGTCAAAGTATAACAATACGACTTCTATAATGCCAAACATCATTTACCAATATCAAAATGGTTTTCAAGAATTAAGTTTAGGTACATATGTTAAGTATGGTGTCTTTACTTTTGGAGCCTGGTATAGAAATAGAGATGCATTCATATTAACTGTTGGTTTAAATACAGGGAAATTTAAATTAGGATACAGTTACGATGTTACTGTATCTAAATTAAACAATGGTGTTTCTGGAGGTTCTCATGAAGTTTCTTTAGGATTGAATTTGAATTGTAAAAAGAAACCTCAATCGTTCAGAACAATTTCTTGTCCGTCGTTCTAATTTTTTAATTGAAATCGATTCTCTTTTCTGGTTTGATGATCGATATTCAAAAAAAAGGTTTACTCAATAGAGTAGACCTTTTTTCCTTTTATAAATGTTGTGTAGGCAAAGTTATTTTGAAAGACAGGAGAGGAGTTTACGGGACGCTCAAAAATAACAAGTGTGGCATCTTTGCCTTTTTCTAATGTCCCAAGCTGATTTTCTTGAAACGAGGCAAATGCAGCCCATATTGTCATCCCTTTGATACATTCTTCAAGTGTTATACTTTCGCTAGCCAAATAACCTTCACTAGGAATACCATCAGAATTTTTTCTATTTACGGCAGAATGAATTGTTAAAAATGGGTCTGTAAATTCAACCGGAAAGTCTGTTCCAATTGCAATCATTCCAAATTGCTTCATCAACGAGTTGTAGGCATAAGCTCCAGGTAGTTTTTTAGTTCCGATTCTACTTTCAGCCCAACCTTGATCAGAAGTGGCATGTGTTGGTTGAACACTCGGGAACACCCCAGCTTTTGCAAAAAGCTTAAAATCATTAGGGTCCACTATTTGCGCGTGCTCTATTCTCCAGCGATGATCAGGTTTTATTGAATAAATATCTTGGTATAATTCAAGCATTATTCTATTTGTAGAATCTCCAATAGCATGTGTATTCATTTGGTAGTCATTTACTTCGCATATTTTCGCAATACTTTTCATTCTTTCTAAAGAAGTTGTTAAATAACCCGAATGATCATGTTTATCGGCATAGGTATGTTTTAAAAAAGCGCCGCGAGATCCTAAAGCGCCATCGCCATAAACTTTAAAACTTCTAATATTTAAATTTTTATTCTTGTAATGACCATTTTTTTCAGCAAAAGCAATGTTTTTTTTCGTTGGCAATAGCATCCCATAGATATTCAATGGCAATTTATTTTTCTCAATTAACTTTTCCAGTATTTGAACTTCAAATTGTTTTAACCCTGCTTCATGAACTCCTGTAACGCCATAGCTTAGAAGTTCATCTTGAACTTCTAAAATAGCATCGTTCATTTCACTTTCAGGAAAGTCTGGAAGAATATCAAGAATTGGATTCATTGCGTTGTCGACGAAAACACCTGTGGGAGTATTAACTGGAATCGGTAAGTGAGAATGAATATCAGGTGGGGTGTGTGTCTTTGAAATGATGTATCCTCCTTCGTTTAATTCTGAGTTATTTTTAAATTGATTAAAAACATCAGATTTTTTAATCAAATAGTCATTTGCTAATAAAGCATGGCCATCAATTCTGAATAAACAAACTGGAATATCGGGAAATAGTTCATTGAGTTTTGTGTTTGTTGGCATTTCATTATTTTTCCATTTTGATTGGTCCCATCCGCGTCCTATAATATACTTTCTGTTATGCTTACTTTGATATTTTTCAATTCGAACAATCATTTCATTGAAAGATTTACAACCGACAAGATTTACACTCAATTTTTGTCTTGCATAAGAGAAAATGTGCCCATGAGCATCTGTGAAACCAGGGTATACATCTTTTTGACTAGCGTCAATGTATTCATCTGCGCTGTATTTATTGAGTATTTGTCTTTCTGGACCAACCTCAATAATTTTACCATCTTTAAAAGCAATGGCATCTTGAAGAATACCTGAGTCATCCATGACATGGACGCGTGCATTGTGAATAATAACATCTACAGATTTTCCTTTCATGCAAGATTGAAGAAGAGCAAATGCTATTAAACTTATAAAAAGAAGTGTTTTCATGGAATGTATTTTGAAACAAATATAGAGATTTAAGATATTAATGATTGAATTGTAATTCATGGAAAAGCGATTGGTGCTTTCAATAGCTAATTGCTTCTTTTTTTGTTAATTTTGCGGCTTATAATTTATTGAACTATGGAGACACCAAAAACGTACGAGCCGCAGAAGGCAGAGGAGAAATGGTATGCACATTGGATGGAAAAAGGATATTTTCATTCTGTACCTGATGAGAGAGAGGCGTATACGGTCGTAATCCCACCTCCAAACGTAACGGGAGTATTGCATATGGGGCATATGTTAAACAATACTATTCAAGATGTATTGGTTCGTCGTGCAAGAATGTTGGATAAAAATGCTTGTTGGGTTCCTGGGACTGACCATGCATCTATTGCTACCGAGGCCAAGGTGGTTCAGAAATTACGCAATGAAGGGATTAAAAAATCAGATTTAACGCGTGATGAATTTTTAGGTCATGCATTTGAATGGAAAGACAAACATGGAGGAATAATATTAGAACAATTGAAGAAGTTAGGAGCTTCATGTGATTGGGAAAGAACAAGTTTTACAATGGATCCAGAATATTCGGAATCTGTTTTGGATGTTTTTATTGACCTTTTCAATAAAGGTAAGATTTACCGTGGGTTAAGAATGGTCAACTGGGATCCAGAAGCTTTGACAGCACTTTCTGATGAAGAGGTTTTGCATAAAGAAGTGAATTCTAAGTTGTTTCATGTTCGATATAAAATTGCAGATACAGATGATCAATGGTTAACAATAGCTACAACTCGACCGGAGACAATTTTGGGTGATTCAGCTATTTGTGTAAATCCAAATGATGCACGATATGCCAACTTGAAAGGTAAAAAGGCGATTGTTCCAATTTGTGGCAGAGAGATCCCAATTATTTTTGATGATTACGTAGATATTGATTTTGGTACAGGTTGCCTGAAGGTGACACCTGCCCATGATACAAATGATTATGATCTAGGTAAGAAACATAACCTTGAAACAATTGATATTCTGGATCAACATGGTGCTATCAATGAGAATGGTATGCATTATAAAGGAATGGATCGTTTCGAAGCACGTAAGGCTATCGAAGTTGAATTAAATGAGAAAGGATACTTAACGAAAACAGAAGATTACATCAATAAGGTGGGGTATTCCGAGAGAACATCCGCTGTCATTGAGCCAAGGCTATCATTGCAATGGTTTGTAAGCATGAAAGACCTTTCTAAAACCGCTTTGGATAATGTTATGGATGGTGATATTCAATTTCATCCAGAGAAGTTTAAAAATACCTACCGTCACTGGATGGAAAACATCAAAGACTGGTGTATTTCTAGGCAATTGTGGTGGGGACATCAGATTCCAGCTTGGTATTATGGTGAAGGAGAAGATGATTTTGTAGTTGCTAAGACTGCTGAAGAGGCTGCCACAAAGGCTTCAGATAAATCTGGTAGAACAATTTCAACTTCTGATTTGAAACAAGATGAGGATGTGTTGGATACATGGTTTTCTAGTTGGTTATGGCCAATATCTGTATTCAATGGTCTAACTGATCCTGAAAATGAAGAAATTAAATACTACTATCCAACAAACGATCTAGTAACAGCACCTGAAATTATGTTTTTCTGGGTTGCTCGTATGATTATCGCAGGTAATGAGTATTTGGGAGAAATTCCATTTAAGAATGTTTATTACACAGGAATTGTTCGAGATAAGTTAGGTCGAAAGATGTCGAAATCTTTGGGTAATTCACCTGACCCAATCGAATTGATTAATAAGTATGGAGCAGATGGAGTAAGGGTAGGAGTTCTTATTTCCTCTCCAGCAGGCAATGATCTTCCGTTTGATAGTTCTCAATGTGAGCAAGGACGTAATTTCACCAATAAAATTTGGAATGCTTATCGTTTAGTGGATACTTGGTCAGTTCAAGAAGATTTGGCGCAGCCAGAATCTTCTGTGCGAGCAATCGAATGGTTTGACTCTAAATTGAATAAAGAATTAGCAATCATTAATGAGCAATACGATAAGTTTAAAATTTCGGAAGCTTTAATGACGACCTATAAGTTGGTTTGGGATGATTTCTGTTCGTGGTACCTTGAAATGATTAAACCTGGGTATCAGCATCCAATTGACGCAAAGACCTTAGAGTCAACAAAATTATTCTTTGAGAAATTGTTGAAAATATTACAACCATTCACGCCATTTGTTGCAGAAGAATTATGGCATTCAATACGTGAAAGGGAAGAGGATATAGTTGTTGCGGAATGGCCAGAATTAGGTGAGGTGGATCAAGATATTCTGAACAAATTTGATGTTGCCAATGATGTGATTACTGATATTCGTAACATTCGTAAGAAAAACAACATTGCCAATAAGGTGAAATTAGAGTTGTTTATAAAGAAGAATGCGGAGATCGATGAGTCTTTTGATTGTGTCATTAAAAAGATGTGTAATCTTTCAGTTTTAGATTATGTAATAGATAAGGTGATAAACTCTAACTCATTCATTGTCAACCAGAACGAATTCTTTGTTCCGTTTGGTGACACGATTGATGTTGAAGCGGAAAAAACCAAATTAAACGAGGAATTAAACTATACGAAAGGGTTCTTAAAAACCGTTCAGAAAAAATTATCCAATGAACGTTTTGTGAGCAGTGCACCGGAGCAAGTTGTTGCAAGTGAGCGTAAAAAAGAATCTGATGCTTTAGGAAAAATAGCAATATTGGAAGAGAAGATTGGAGGAATGTAAATTGATTCACTTGTAAATAGCAGTATATAATTATGCAAGAGCTTCATCCGCATCAAACTCATCTTTTATCTTGCATTTCTTTAGAATTAAAGGAACAAGAGAAACGATATAAAATTGATCCAAAGTCAGGTTTAAAAAAACTCCGGGCTCTAGGAGTGTTGCTTCATCCGATAAACGTTACTCGGAAATCTTTTGGATACGCAGATTATCCTGAAGTTGCTTTTCGTCTTTCGTTTCTTAATGACACTTCATCTTTTAAAGATAATTCGGCCATTGAATGTTTTATCGACGGCGAAGATTCTATAAAAGGTGTTTTGTTAGGGTTGGATGGGAAAAAGGGAATGGTACGGTTATTTTCTCCTGATTTCCCAGATTGGATAGAAGAAAGTGGTGTAGGAATAAAATTGTCACCGGATCAGCATACGATTGATCAAATGAATTTGGCCGTTAAAGAGGTGGATTCAAAACCGTGGATAAAAAAACTTTTTTCATCTATTCATGGTAAAGAAAAATTTGGAAAGAAGTCGTTTCAAAATTCAAGCTTAGATTTTAAAAATACTCATCTTAATAGCAGTCAAAAAAATGCAGTCAGTGCGATTTATGACAACCAAGATTTATTAGTTGTTCATGGACCTCCTGGCACTGGAAAGACCACAACTCTGATTGAAGCTGTAGTTCAGAAGATAAAATCAGGAGATCGAATTTTAATGACTGCTCCTAGCAATGCGGCTGTTGATAACTTCGCTAGAGGATTGATTGATGCGGGAGTTAAGATACTTAGAGTTGGGAATACTTTAAAAGTGGATGCTGCAATTTTTCCTTTTACAAGTATTGGAAGGATGCAAAATTCAACAGAACAGAAAAACATTAAGCGCTTAAAAATTCAGGCGGAAGAATTTAGAAAAATGGCCTTGCAGTATAAGCGAAGTTTCGGCAAGGCAGAGAGGGAGCAGCGATCATTGCTGTTCAGAGAAATGAAGAAAATCAGAAAGGAAATTAGAGATATACGAGATCATTTTGATGGCAAGTTATATGAGAAAGCTGATGTTATTTTAGGAACGCCAATTGGATTAAAAAATTTTCTACCAAAAGATGCAATTTTCGACACTTTATTCTTTGATGAGGGTGGACAATGCGTTGAGCCATTAGCTTGGTTGATTTTTCCTTTTGCTAAAACGTGGGTTTTAGCAGGTGATCCATTTCAATTGCCTCCAACAGTTCTATCCGCGGAAGCCGTTAAAAAAGGATTTAACGTTTCTATTTTAGAGAAAGCTTTTGATAAATGTGAGAATGTTCATTTCTTGGACACGCAATACCGTATGAGAAAGTCAATTGCTGATTTTTCGAGTCGTTATTTTTACAACAATGAATTACAAACACCTGAAAATCAAAATGACATCGGTCAGCACGCGGTGTTTTATGATACTGCAGGCACTGGCTTTGAAGAACGGTCAGGAAAAGATGGTGCTTCTTTAATCAATGAAGGTGAGTTAGATTTAGTTCATAAAATCATTGATGCGAATAAATTCATTGATAATGAGCTTGCCGTAATATCGCCTTATTCAGGGCAGGTTCAGCAAGCAAAGGAGCTACTTTCTACGAATGTTAGAATTAGCACTGTAGATAGCTTTCAAGGGCAGGAGAAGAAGATTGTCATTATCTCTTTAGTTCGTTCAAATTCAGATGCGATCATTGGCTTCTTAAAAGATTATCGTAGAATGAATGTTGCTATGACCCGTGCAAAGGAGCAGTTAATAGTAATAGGGGATAGCTCGACTATTGGTCAGGATAAATTCTTCTCACAATTCTTAGAGTATATGGAAGAAATCAATGGTTATAAAAGTGCTTGGGAATTAATGGGATAGTATTCGAGTTACTTTACAATTTCGGCGATTGTAGTTCTAGTTACAAAATGATAGCTTGAACTTGCTTTTTTAAATGTTTCTCGTGCAAAAAGATGATCCGATTTACTGTTAGAGTTCATTAACTCTTGATAAACACCTTCCACCAACCATCGACGTCCAATCTTCACTAAGAAGGCTTGCATGTCGTCTTGAACGTCTCTAAAACCTGCTCGTGCACAGAGTTTAAACCAATCAGATTTTAAAATGGAATTCCCTTCTATGGAAAATTTAAATTGATTGTTCAATGCCAGCATTACACTGTGTGGTGTCGAACTGTTCAAGGTTCGCACAAATGCTAACCATTCTTGTGTTGTAAAATCACCACGAGTTTTATTCTCAAATGCCTTATCAATTTTGCCACCTTCGTTTAAGTCATTCGCTAGTTGAATCATTTTGTTCAAGCGGGGAGATGTAATTTCGGCATGGTTCTCTGGCATTCCAGGCTGGTAAATCCACTCTTCTGCGTTAAACTCAATGTTGTGAGGTTCTAGTAAGTCCTTTTTTAAATCAGACAAAAAGTCTTCCGTAGTAATAGATTGAAAAGAATGTTTGACAAAGTAGTTGTTTAAAAACTCATCCAATAATTCTCGGCCAGCAGCTTGTTCAAGTGTTCTTAAGAAGAAGGCTCCTTTCACATAAGCGATATCCGTCATACCATCATCCGGAGCTCTGCCATCCAAGTGTAGTTTTAAATGAGAATCTTCAGGGTGTTCGCTGTTCTCTATAGTTTCAATGGATGCTAATAAATCTTGGTATTCTATTGTGGCTAGAATATCAGCTTCTTCTTTACCGTATAACGCTTCCATGATTCTATTTTCAAAATAAACGGTAAACCCTTCGTTTAACCAGAAGTCGTCCCAAGTGGCATTTGTTACGAGGTTACCCGACCATGAGTGCGCCAATTCATGTGCAATAACAGAAGTCGAACTTCTATCTCCAGTCAATAGAGTTGGATTCGCAAAAGTTAATCTTGGGTTTTCCATTCCTCCAAAAGGAAATGAATAAGGTAGCATGACGATGTCGTATTGATCCCATTGATACTCGCCATATATTGCAGAAGCTGCAGCAATCATTTTTGGAAGGTCAGTGAACTCGTATATACAGTCCTCGGCTAGTTCTTTTTCAGAATAGACACCACAGTTATCACCTAGAGAGGAGTACACCATGTCACCAACTGCAAGTGCTATTAAATATGAGGGTATTCTTTGTTTCATTTCGAAATGATACAGATTATCATCATTTCTTTCTCTTGGATTTTTGGCACTCATTAATGCTATAACGCCTTGTGGTACTTTAACATCTGCAGAGTATGTAATTCTGTTCAAAGGGCTATCTTGTAAAGGAATCCATGATCTAGTAAGAATAGCTTGTCCCTGAGTGTATAGGTAGGGATGCTGTTTTCCTGTAGTTTGTTCAGGAGCAAGCCAATCAAGTGCTTCTGTTTTTTCCGTTGTTTGATAGTATATGTTGATGAATTTAGTATCGTTATTAATTGCAACGTTTAATGCTCTACCCATTTGCTCAGAATATTCACCAATTGTGAAGTCTACGTTGTTTTCATTTTTTATTCCTGTTGTTATCTTAATGATTTCTAATCCTTTAATGTCAAAAATGGCCTGGTTAACATTATGATCGCTCATTTCATGACGAGCAATTCCATATATTTTTTTGTTTTCAAAATTTACGTCAAGCTCTAAGTGTAAATGTTTAGTTCTAATATCTTCTATGTTTGCATAAGAATGAACATCTTTAGCAAGGATTAACTTTGATTCTTTTTGGTCCGTATTGTCTTGACCATGAGAGTCTTTATTGCTTTTTTTTGTTGTACAAGATGAAGTAATTAGGATTGATGCTATAAAGATTAAATAAGAAACTCTCATTGTTATTCGTTTTGGTAGAACAAATATAGCGATTCCTCGAGGATTAAATATGAAAGAGCGGGACCTAAAATTCTCATATTTAAGAAATTTTACTTAGCTTCACACACTCTTAAAATAGATTAAAATATGAGCCAAGATATCAGTATAGATTCTCAGAAAACATTGTTAGGACACCCAGTGGGGTTGTTTGTTTTGTTTTTTACGGAGATGTGGGAACGTTTTTCATATTATGGAATGCGTGCAATTTTAACATTGTACTTAGTTGAAAAGACAGATGCCATAAACCCAGGACTTGGTTGGACTGATATTGAAGCGCTTTCGCTTTATGGTTGGTATACAATGATGGTTTATGTTATGTCTATACCCGGTGGTATAATTGCAGATAAATTTTTAGGACAGAAAAAATCTGTATACGTTGGTGGTGTTCTGTTGTTAATAGGGCATAGTATATTGGCGGTAGAGCAAACTTGGGCATTCTATTCTGGGCTAGTTTTTATAGTTTTAGGAGTTGGAATGCTTAAGCCTAATATCTCAACAATGGTTGGAGGTCTATACAAGCAAGGAGATTTGAGAAGAGATAAGGGGTTTACTGTATTTTATATCGGGATTAATATAGGAGCATTCTTAGCAAGTATTGTTGTAGGTTATGTTGGTGAAGTTCATGGGTGGCATTATGGTTTTGGATTAGCCGGATTAGGAATGTTGTTAGGATTGCTTCAGTATGCATTAGGACAAAAACACTTAAAACATGTTGGGAATTTCCTTGGTGCTTCTGAGAACTTAAAGGAGAAGGAGGCCATGAAAAAGCCTTTGACAAAAATAGAAAAGGACAGAGTTTCGGTACTTTTACTTTCCTTTCTCATCGTAATTTTGTTCTGGGGTGCTTTTGAGCAGGCCGGTGGCTTAATGAATATTTATACGAAAACGAAAACAGATAGAATGTTGCTAGGAATGGAAATTCCAGCTACTTGGTTTCAATCACTAAATGCCTTGTTCATAGTCGTTTTCGGGACAATTGTTGCCGGTTTTTGGGCGAAAAGAAAATTAAATGGAAAGGAAGCATCATCATTATTTAAGATGATAGTTGGTTTAATTGTAATGGGAGCTGGTTTCTTTTTTATGACAGCCGCTGTTGCTCAATTCAACTCAACTGGTTCATCAGCTATGTATTGGTTAGTATTAGCTTACCTTTTTCATACGATAGGAGAATTGTGTTTATCACCAGTCGCATTATCGTTCATAACTAAATTAGCGCCACTTAAATATGCTTCTATAATGATGGGAGTTTATTTTGCAATGACCGGATTTGGAAGTAAGTTAGCTGGTTTGTTAGGTGAATGGTCTTCTTCATTGGGTGAGTATACAATCTTTACGGGGATTGCAATTTTTACTATTGTAATTGGATTTTTAGTTCTTTTAGTTTTGAAAAAACTAAAAGCTATGACGCACGGTGCGGAAGAGAAAGAAGGTGATGATGAGTTTCATGAAGCTGAAGGCTTTGAAATTATAGACCAACTCTAAAAATTTATTTTTTTAACTATTAATACAACAATTTAGATATGTCAAATCAGGCAACAGAAAACACTAATTTTTTTGATTCACAAGTATTAGGGCACCCAGCAGGATTATTCGTTCTATTCTTTACAGAAATGTGGGAAAGATTTTCATTCTATGGGATGAGAGTTTTATTGGTGAATTTCCTTACAATGGCCGTGATTGGTTATAATCCAGGTTGGGAATGGTCTACTGAGAATGCAACAGCACTTTTTGGGACATACGCAGGATTACTATACTTAACACCAATATTGGGTGGTATTATCGCAGATAAATTAATTGGATATCGCTGGGCAGTGGTTGTTGGAGCCTTGATTATGACTTTAGGTCATGCGTCTATGGCGGTGGAAACTGAGTTCTCTTTATATTTTGGTTTAGCTTTATTGGTAATTGGTACTGGTTTCTTTAAACCAACTATGACCTCTATTATTTCCGAAATGTATAAGGATACACCAAAGAAAAAAGATGGTGCTTACACAATTTTCTATATGGGGGTTAATGCTGGAGCATTCTTCGGAATGATGCTTTGTGGATACTTGGCCGAAAAAATTGGATGGTCATACGGGTTTGGTCTTGCAGGTGTCTTTATGCTTTTAGGTACATTGCAATTCTGGTTATCTAAACCATTATTTGGAAATATCGGAGAAATACCTAGTAAAATTGAAGCAGCAAAGCCACATGAGGTAGAGGGTGTTCAAGATGCATCAGGTGTTGTTGATGATTTTAACGAGAAAAATGCTGAAGATCCATCAACTGATAATGCCAAAGCAAACGCCTTCACAATGGTTGATAAAGTCTTAATTGGAATTACATCAGTAATTGGTTTACTTTATCTATTAAATGATCCAATGTCTAAAATTGCAGGCATAAACTTATTCCCATTCAGCGTTGGTTCTTTGGGAGGTGAATATGTAGCTGTCTTAGTAGGTTTAGGTTTATTCTTGTTCTTAGTTGTAACTAGAATATTCAGATACGATAGAGTAACTCGTGATCGAATGATTGCTTTTGTAATTTTCGCATTCTTTACAGTATTCTTCTGGTTATCGTTTGAGCAAGGAGCAACTTCATTAGTTCTATTTGCTAGAGATTCTGTGGATAGAGTAATGACTGGAGATGCTGCAATCGCATACAACATAGTGAATACATTATTGACAGTAATTCCATTGTTGTTTATTACATGGGTTTTAGTTCTTCTTTGGAAAAAGACGTACAAAACAATTCCAGGATCAAACATTGTTTTGGTAATTTGTTTTGCTGGAATGTGGGGTATAGTAGGCTGGATGTTAAACAGAGATTTCAATACTATCTCATATGATGTTGAATATGGTGCAATTCAAGGAGACCCATTATTGGATGATGAAACTGGAAAACAAAAAGCAGATGAAAAAGGAAATCTATTGTTTGCCAATACTCCAATAACTGAGAACACTGAAGTTCCTGAGGGAGCAACAATAGTATCACAAGTAACTAGCATTGGTGAGCCTTTAGAATTAGCAGTTGATTCTGATGTTAATTTAATTACAATGAACAACGAAGGAACGGTTTACGGTTATTTGAGTAAAGAAGCTGTAGAACGCGCAAGAGAGAACGGAATTAAGTATTCTCGTGACAATGGTGTAATTAAAGCTAAAGTTTTAAAAATAAAAGATAACGAAGTTACTATTACCGTTAGCTGGTTTAGTATTTTAAACTCATTCTTTATTATTGCTTTCGCATCTATATTTTCTAAATGGTGGGAGTCTAAGTACAATCCTTCAGCTACGGGTAAATACGCTCTTGGCCTAATCATTATGGCGATTGGATTTGGTCTTTTGGCTTATGGATCTTATGGTATTCAAGACGGAGTCAAAGTGAGTATGATTTGGTTAGTATTCGCATATTTATTCCATACACTTGGAGAGTTATGTATATCTCCAGTTGGATTGTCTTATGTGAGTAAATTAGTTCCAGGCAGAATGATTGCCTTCATGTTCGGTATGTGGTATTTGGCAATTGCTATTGGTAATAAGCTTGCCGCTGTAGTTGGTGGTCAAATCGAAGCGATAACAGAAGAATATTCGTTATCTGTTTTCTTCCTAATATTTACGATTGTTCCAGCTGTCGCAGGTCTTTTGATACTGGCTTTAAGTCCAGTAATGAAAAAATTAATGCACGGCGTTAAATAGATAATAAAATCAATTACTAAAAACAGCATTTCGGTGCTGTTTTTTTATTTACAATAATTATGAAACATTTAATTTTTCTAGCATTTACTTTAACTTCAATTTTGTCTTTTGGGCAGTCTATTAATGTTATTGATAGCCTTGAAATGCAAAGTCTTGATCCTGATAATTTCGAATATGTCAATATTAGTGTTGAAAATGAATTAGTAATCGAATCCGCTTCATCCATACTAGTTGATATGAGTTTATTGGATGTTTCGATAGCAACTGACTCGGTTCATGTTGAATTTAGAAAAGAGAATGACTTTCAAGTTTTTAAGATGACGAGTCCACAGCCATTCATGATAAATGATTTAGATTCATCTGTGAATGTTTCAATAATGATGTTTGCTAATGGGGATACTTTAAAATTTAAGTCAACTAATTCAGATGTTGTAAAATTAAAGATTGATAGGAGGGAACGACCTACTTTTGCTTCTGATACTATTGTTTTTGGTATTTTGGCTTTAGTATTAGGTTTCATATTTTATACGTCTAGTCTTCAAAAGAAAGGATGGCAGAAATTTTATATGTTCGTTCCAGCTTTATTACTTTGTTATTTGATACCTGCAATACTTGACTCAATGGGATTGATATCCAAAGAGTATTCTAGTCTTTATACAATGGCGAAAAATTACTTGCTTCCCGGAGCACTAATTTTAATGACAATTGGTATTGATTTCAAGGGAATAATTAATCTTGGGCCAAAAGCACTAATAATGTTCTTAACAGCCACAGTGGGTATTATTATCGGTGGACCGTTGGCTATTATTATTTATTCATATATCGACCCGTCAGTTGTTGGTGGCATAGGTGATCAAGCAGCTTGGAGAGGTTTTGCAACATTAGCAGGTAGTTGGATTGGTGGTGGTGCAAACCAGGCCGCTATGCTTGAAACGTATGGTTATAATCAAGAATTTTACGGTAAGATGGTGACCGTTGATATTGTAGTTGCAAATTTATGGATGGCATTCTTACTTTGGGGTGCGGCACGAGCCCATAAGTTTGACAAGTGGTTAAAGGCTGATACTTCATCGATTGATGAGCTAAAAGTTACAATGAGTAAGTACCAAGCGTCAATTGCTAAAGTTCCGACATTAGCCGATTACATGGTGTTAGCTGCATTAACTTTTGGTATGGTTGCAGTTTCTCATTACAGCGGAAAGTGGATAGCAGGATTGATGGGAGATTGGTTAGGGCAAGAATCTCCGTTCAGTAGTTCGTTTTTCTGGTTAGTAGTTTTGGCAACAACTGGTGGTTTAATAATGTCAGCAACAAAACTTCGCAAATATGAAGGAGTTGGTGCTTCAAAAATTGGAAGTGTTTTTATCTACATTCTAGTTGCAACGATAGGAATGAAAATGGAATTAGAGAAAGCTGTTGAAGAACCGCAATTAATTTTAGTAGGAATCATTTGGATGTTGATTCATGTTACAATTCTATTTATTGTTGCTAAAATAATTAAAGCACCATTTTTCTTTGTTGCTGTAGGTTCTAAAGCTAATATTGGGGGAGCAGCATCTGCGCCCATTGTGGCTGCAGCATTCCACCCTTCATTAGCAAGTGTTGGGGCTATTTTAGCTGTTCTTGGGTATGCCTTAGGAACATACGGTGCGATATTGTGCGCAGAGATGATGGCTGCCGTTTCGCCAGTTATGTAATTTTGAAAAGAGAAAAAGAGTGGTAAGTATTAAAATTTTAAACTTGTAGAATCAATCATTGTAACCCATTGTTTCATTTTCTTTTGAATCACACGAAAGTGATGTTTGTCTTCTTCTGTAACAAATGTTATCGCCTCACCAGGATTCTCAGCCCGACCTGTTCTACCTATTCGATGAATAAAATCTTTTGGAGAACGAGGTAATTCATAATTAATCACATACGGAAGAAATTCAATATCAATACCTCTAGCAAGAAGATCTGTTGTCACAAGAACAGGCAGATGCCCAGCTTTAAAAGTTGATAAGCTTTCACTTCTTGATCCTTGACTTTTCTTACTGTGTATGGCTCTCGCGTTTACACCATTCTTGCGAAGTTTAAGCGTTACTTGGTCCGCTTGATAAACTGAAGATGTGAAAATTAAGACTTGCTTCATGTCTTTTTCTTTGATCAAATATCGCAGTAGAGGACCCTTTTTCTCGGCGTCAACGTGATACCCAACTTGCTGAATCAAATGTTCTTCTTCTTCCAAGGATTCAATCTCAATGATTGATGGATTTGATAGTAATCCTTTTTCAATATTCTTGACGTCTGGGCTAAGAGTTGCTGAGAATAGCAAGTTTTGTCTTTTCTTAGGAAGTAAATCAAAAATTTGATTCATTTCTTCTCTAAATCCTAAGTTCAATATTTTATCCGCCTCATCTAATACTAAAGTTTCAACCGCGTCTAGATGAACAGCATTTGAACGAGACAATTCCAATAATCGACCAGGTGTTGCAACAAGAACATTAATATTGTTCATTGACTTCATTTGAGGGTTAATAGATACACCTCCAAAAACAGCCTTTGATTTAAAATGGAATGGTAATGCTTCGCCAAATTCCTTAAAGACTTCTTCAACTTGAATGGCCAATTCTCGAGTAGGGACTACAACTAAAACATTAATATGGCGATTCTTAACGACTGTCTTACCTTCAATATTCATTAAAATAGGAAGAACATAACTTGCCGTTTTTCCAGATCCTGTTTTTGCAATTCCCAGAACATCTTTTTTTGCCAGTACAACTGGTATTGCTTGTTCCTGAATAGGGTAGGGAGTCTTGAAGTTTTTAGCTTCTAGTGCTTTTACAAGAAATGGAGATAATCCTAAAGAGTCGAATGACATATAGCGTATTGTTTAATTTGATGCAAAGTTAATTCTACCAAATTAGAAAGCTCTCAAATAGTCAAAAAATATATGAATTGATTTAAGCGAGTTTTTTCTTGTCCAAAAGTTCATTGAGTTCAAACAACTTTGTTTTAAGATGATTTTCATTAATTGGCTTAAATACAAAGCCAGCTGGGTTAACAGATCTTGCTCTGTTTAAGGTTGACTCATCTGAGTTTCCGGTAAGAAACAAGACTGGGATATCATACTTTTGATTGATCAATTCTGTCGTTATTATTCCATCTTTATCTCCAGCAATACCAATATCCATCAATATTATTTCAGGTTTAAAATCATTTACTTTTTGAAGAGCTTGTTCACACGTTCTTGCTTCTCCAACGACATCGAAACCAAGGCTTGTGATAATTTTATTCAAAAACATTTGAATTATCATGTCGTCTTCTACTATTAATATTCTCTTTAATCCCATAATTTAATAAATTGATTCAATTTCTTGAAAAATAAGCATGTAATTAGTTCCGCGTGTTCCATTTATTTTTTCGATGCTTCCCTTTAACTGTATAGAAAGCTTATGCATTAACATAAGTCCTAATGAATTAGGGTTTCTAAAAGTAACATCATCTCTAAAGCCTGAGCCATTATCCCCAATTAACATTCTGAAATGATTGAGTCTTGTATTCTTAATCTCAATATGAATAACACCTTGGTCATCTCCTCTAATTCCATATTTTAGAGCATTTGTGATGATTTCATTAATTAATAATCCCAATGGTATAGCGGTATCCATATTTAAATATACATCATCTATAGAAATTCTTAGCTGTACATTACTATTATTTCCTTTCATAGAAACAATGAGTCCTGCTACTAATTTTTTTGTATAGCCATTAAAATCAATTTTCGAAATATCACTCGATTTATACAATGTGTCGTGAATCATTGCCAAAGAATTGATTCTATATTGACTATACCTGAATAGCATTTTTGTTGCTTTATCCTCTATAAAACCACTTTGAAGACTTAGTAGACTTGTGATAATTTGTAAGTTATTTTTCACGCGATGATGAATCTCTTTTAGGAGTGATTCTTTTTCAGAATTCAATTGGGTCAAGTTTTTATTGACCTCTTCCAGTTTGTTATTTCTTTGTTGAATGTCTTTTTGATGAGATTTGTGGATACGACTATATGTCCACCAGAGGATGCAAGCACTTAAACTGATAACAAAAGGAGCCGAGTCAATTATGTATAAAAGAGGAAACTGCTGATGCAGTGCAATAATTGAATGAGATTCCCCTGAAGGAAGCAGTAGATAAATACAAATAAGATAGGATAGTATAGGGAATATGGCCCCTAGTAGAAAGCCTAATGTAGCATACAAGAAAATGTAACGAGTTTTTCGCATCGCTTAATTAGTGAATAGATGAGTAATTTAATCAAATATTCACCAAAAGCAGAAAGATTTGGTCCTTCTTTAGCAAAAGCCAATTGTGGCTGAATATTTAAAGACAAAATAAAATTGTTGGCATAATTGCAGTTATTTGTATAGTATTGGGGTTTAAATAAAATATAATGAGTTGGATTTACGGTCTTGATTTACTCGGAGTTTTCGTTTTCGCTATAAGCGGCGTTTTAACGGCTATAGATAATAAATTTGATGTAGTTGGTTCTGCAATTATTGGAATGGTAACAGCGATAGGTGGAGGCACTTTGAGGGATATTTTAATCGGTGAAACTCCTGTTGGTTGGATGAAGGATATGAACTATTTATTAGTTGTACTTGCTGCTCTAATTGTTTCATATTTATTTAAAAATAATATTATTCAACTAAAGAGAAGCATGTTTTTCTTCGATACTATTGGGATTGGTCTTTTTACTATTTTGGGTATTCAAAAAACAATGGATATTGGATTAAGTCCATTTGTTGCGCTGCTTATGGGAATAGTTACCGCAGTTTTTGGTGGTGTTTTAAGGGATGTTTTGACCAATGTTGTTCCTTTAGTTTTTAGAAAAGAAATTTATGCCACGGCATGTTTAGCAGGAGGGATATTATTTTTAGTCTTGTCCAATTTTTCAAATTATTTGAATCTGAACCTCGTTTCTGCTATGTTGGTTGTAGTCATTATTCGCTACTTGTCCGTAAAATTCAACTGGACTCTTCGAAAGTCAATTCGTAAAGACTAGGATTTTACCTCTTGCAGGTGCACTAAATTCGAGTAGGTTCCATTAAGATCGATCAATTGATCGTGCTTTCCTTCTTCAATTATTTGGCCGTTTTCAATGACTAATATTTTATCTGCTTTCTTTATAGTTGATAGGCGGTGAGCAATGACAAAAGATGTTCTACCTTCCATGAGTGTGCTCAGCGCATTTTGAACTTCTTTTTCAGATTCTGAATCCAGTGCAGATGTCGCTTCATCTAGAATGAGAATTTTAGGATCTTTCAAAATTGCTCTGGCAATCGCAATTCGTTGTTTTTGTCCTCCAGAAAGTTGTATACCTCTATCGCCAACTTCCGTCTCTAGTTTTTCAGGGAAACTATCAATAAAGCCAAGAGCATTCGCTTTTCTTGCTGCATCAATTACTTCTTCATCAGTCGCATCTATTTTCCCGAAGCAAATATTTTCTTTAATTGTACCAGCAAAAAGAATAACTTCTTGTGGCACAATTGCCAAATGAGAACGCAAATGGTTGGTTTCTATTTCTGAAATATTTACCCCGTTAAATTGAATATCACCTTTTGTTGCACCATAGTAATTTAGCAAGAGCGAAGCTATCGTAGATTTACCTCCACCGGAGGCACCAACCAATGCTATTGTTTGATTTTCTTTTACGCTGAAGTTAATGTCTGATAGAACTTGAACGTCCATTCTTTGAGGATAACTGAAGTTGATACCGTTAAACAACACTTCTCCAGTAATTTCAGGTTTTTCTTTTCCTGTATGCAGTTCATTTTCATTTTCTGTTGATATAATATTCATCAAGTTTTCGGTAGAACCAATCGCTTTTTGGATGTTCGCATACATGTCAGGAAGTGAACTAAAAGAAGCTGCCATCATTACCGTGAACATAACAAATGAAAAGAAATCTCCCCTTGCCAATTCAGGGTTTACTCCTTGAGTCATTAATAAACCTTGCCAAATTATGAATACCATCGCCCCAAACATTGTAAAAATGATGAACGAAATAAATATTCCTCTCCAAAGACCACTTTTGATTGTTAATGCTCGAATATTGTTAATTATTGTGGAATATTTCCCTAACATGAAACTCTCATTTGTGAAAGATTTAACATTTGAAATCCCCATCAAAGATTCCTCTAAAACAACATTAGAAGCAGCCGCTTCATCTTGTGCGGCTTTGGAAAGTTTTTTAATGAATTTTCCAAAGACAATTGCGATGACAATTATAACAGGCAATGTACCAAGCATTATTAAGGCAAGTTTTAGAGATATGAAAGCCAAAAAAGCAATACCACCAATAATGATTACTAATTGTCTGAAGAATTCAGCGATTGTAGTTTGCAGTGTTGCCTGAATTTGAGTAATATCTGATGAGATTCTGCTTGTCAATTCTCCAACTTTGTTTTTGTTGAAAAAGTCCATTGGCATATATATTAATCTTTCAAATGCATTTTTACGAATATCACGAAGTGTGTTC
Organism: uncultured Flavobacteriales bacterium; assembly: GCA_905480145.1. Classification (GTDB taxonomy): domain Bacteria; phylum Bacteroidota; class Bacteroidia; order Flavobacteriales_D; family Crocinitomicaceae; genus UBA4466. The sequence goes on from CAJQPA010000008.1 coordinate 25,589, forward strand.
TCCGTTACGTTCGTAAATAAAACTACTCTAAAAAAAGAGAAAACAGATTGCAAGGCAAAAATTATGAATAGGGCGAAGGCAAATGAGTTAACAGTATCTAGTGTTAAAAAGCTAAGCATCCCTTTCATTGAACTGTCATCTCCAGTTTCACCTCCAAGTAACTGTCCCAGTAGAAGAGGGAATAGGAGTCCTATTAAGCTTGATAATACAAGAAAAATCCAACCTAATATAAACTGTCCTCTATATGGGCGCATGTAGGAAAAAATTCTTTTTGCTTTTTGGACACTTTCCTTAGATAGTTTCTCTCGCTTTTCCTTTTTATTGTTTGGTCTAAACATGTATTTTCATTAGTTTTAACTCTACAAAATTAATACAATTGGATGAACGGAATCTTTTTTAGTAATTTTTATGTAAACCTTTTGCAAACTAGAAAAAATCATTACCTTTGCAGTTCGAAATTTGAATATAAAGATTAATAAAATATATTATGAGTAAAAGAACTTTTCAGCCGTCAGTAAGAAAAAGAAGAAACAAACACGGATTCCGCAGTAGAATGGCTACTAAGAATGGAAGAAAATTGTTAGCTGCTCGTCGTCGTAAAGGGAGAAGCAAATTAACGGTTTCTTGTGAAGGAATGCACAAAAAATAGTCTTTCACTCAAAAATAATTGAACCGATACTCATTGAGTGTCGGTTTTTTTTTGCTTATATTTCTATACCAATTACACAAACATCATCAATTTGTTCTTGTTCGGCTTTCCAATTATTAAAGATAGTGCTTAGTTGTATGTCTTGCCGCTTTATAGGATCTGCAGTTAACCGAATTAAAAGGTTTTTAAAAGGTTTAGATTTTAATTTTTTATCATTTTCACCACCAAATTGATCGGCAAATCCATCGGAGAAAATATAGATTCGATCTCCAGTTTCAAGTTTTATTTCTTTTTGAGTAAATGGTTTTATGTCATTTACGTCAGTATATCCAACATTTTGTTTGTCAGCTTTAAATTCAAATAAAGAAATATTATCGACGGTTGTATTTCGATCGAATTTTAAATGACTAGTGTCCTCAATTGTTTTTCGAATAATCCATAAGGGATTATTCGCTCCTGAATAGCACAATAATTTTCCTTTAATGGAGCATAGTGCAATATCCATCCCATCATGGACAAACTTGCCACTTTTAGCAAATGCTTCTGTGACAAGCTCTCTGGTTTTATCTAAAATATCTGAAGGGCTTCTTAGGTTAAATTCCTTTATAGCTCTGTTTAATGCGTTAGAGCAAACCATACTTACCATGGCACCAGGAACACCATGTCCAGTGCAATCTGCTGCAGCAATATATTTTATCTCATCTATTTTTTCTGTCCAGTAAAAATCACCACTGACAATATCTTTAGGTTGGTAGAAAATAAAGCTATTGGGGAACCAACGCTTTATATTTTCTTCGTTTGGTAAAATAGCATCTTGTAGTCTTTTAGCGTAATTAATACTGTCTAGAATTTCGTCATTTTTCCGTTCAATTAATTCATTGGCATCTGACAAAGTGCTGTATATCTTAGAATTTTCTATGGCTATTGAAACATAAGCACCTAAAGTTTTAAGAATGTCTACTTTTTCACTCGTATAACTGTCTTTCGTGTAACTATGTACTCCAATTACACCAATCAATTTATCTTTTATTTTTATGGGTAAAATCATTATTGACGAAGGTGGATTTTCTTTTTCATCATTATCAATTAGTGAAATATATTCCGATGCTTCTTTGTCAACATCATTGAGTATCATTTGTTTTTGATTCTTAATACACCAAACTGTGAATTTTCCACGATGAGACATTGGTACAATGACATCATGAATTCTCTCTAGTTTTTTCATGTAAAAAGGAAATTCAATTTGTTCTTTGACTTCGTTGTATGTTCCAACATACATTACATCGGCAGACATAAGTTTGTTGACTTGACTGTATATAAGAGTAAGCAGCTCTTCTAGGTCTAGTTTTGATGCTATTTCTTGGCCGAGTTCTCCAATGGTCCGAATTCTGTCATTTGATTCTTTTAGGTATTCGGATCTATAATTAAGTTCTTTGTTTTTGATTTTATAGATTTCATTTTCTTTTTCAACACGCTCTAAATTAATTTTAATGTTAAGTCCTTTTAGATGTAATCCGTGTTTTTTATCATTAATTTTCTCTCTATATTCTTGATGTTTCTTTAAGTGAAAAACGGTTAATTCAAAATTCTTTTGATCCTCATAGAATTGACCTAGAGTTTGATGAAAACCAGCACGAATGTCAAGATTGTCAATCTGATCAGCAATTTCTATGGCTTCGTAAAAGACTTCAAAAGCTTCTTTTTCATTCGTGTTTAGTAGGCTTTTTCCTTTTAGAAATAAGATTCTAGCTAATCCAATTTTAAATTCTAAATCACGGGCTACTTTTATAGCGATATTAAGGTGTTTGTTTAACTTTTCGTTGAGATTTTGAGCTAAGTAAAGATTAGAAAGCCCCTCATTGGCAAAAACAATTTCCTGGAGATATCCATTATTATTACAAATTTTGAGACAATCTAAAAAATATTTCTCTGCTTGCGGGTATTCCTTGCTGTGGTAAGAAGCTTTTCCTAGGCCATGAAGAACTTTCGCTTTTATGTGTTCTGCACTTTGGTCTTTTAATAATTCAAAACTCTTTTTAAGCACGGAAAGCGAATCTTCATAATTACCAATTTCATAGTAAACACTTCCGATTCCATTCTTTGCGTCGGCCTGGCCAATAATGTTGTTGGCCTCTTTATATAAATTGAGTGATTCAATAAAATGATTTAAACTTTCTTCATAATCTGACAAGTAGTAATACCAGGTACCAAGACTGTAAGCACATTTTGCATTATAGTCTATTTCATTATTTTTTTCAAAATAGATCTTTGCTTCATGAATATTTTTTATGGATTCTTCGTATTCCGATAACCAAACTTGTGATGTTCCAATGATAAACCTACTTATAGCTCTCTCTCTTTCATTTCTAGTGATTTTGGATGCACTTAATGCTTGTGTGGCAAATTGAATTGCTTCCTTTGGAGAGGACCTATTTATTTCCCATGCTTTTTTATTCCATTCTGAAAGTTGAACACTTATGTCTTTCATCAGTTGCCGGTTAGCTAGTTTCGTTAGTGAATACAGTTATTACTTATTAAGATAATAATAAATGTGCAATAATCATGAGAAATTCACGAATAAAAAAAAAGGGGATCCGATTTTTCGAATCCCCTTTTTTAAATTAATACTTTACTAAACCTCTCCAGCAACCGCTTCAGAAACATTGATAATGTGATCACCTACTTTTTCAAATGAAGCGACAACGTTAATGTAAGCTAAGGAACCACTCATTTTAAACTCTTCTAAATTGATGTTCTTTAGGTGCTTTCTTCTTAATTGATCTCTCAAAGCATTAATTTCTTTTTCTTTTGTTATTGCGTTATCGAGAGATATGCTTCCATACTGAGAAGCAAGGTTTTCATTCATTATCTCAAATGCTTCTTCTGTGATTGAAATCATACTATTTACACCGTCTCTCTGTTCAGGGGTAAAGTAGCTTTTCTCACTGTCTTTCTTTTCTAAAACTTTACTGATTTGATAAAATATATCTCCAATACGCTCCAAGTCAGTAGAAATGTTCATCATACTTCTCATTTGAATTGATGCTTCATCACTCATTTCTAGACGTGCAGTTTCTCCTAAGTAATCAGTAATTTCAACTTCAACTCGATCCGTAATTTCTTCGTACTTCTCAAGTTTGGTTAGCATTTTAGACTTATCCTTTTTGTCAGGTGAATTGATGTATGTTTTAACGAAACCATTCATTCTGGATGTAGTGCGTCCAAATTTAGCTACTTCCTTTTTTGCTTCTAAAATGCAAAGCTCTGCAGTTGAACCAAGAGGTCCGCCGATATAATCTAGTTTAAATTCTTCGTCCGCTTCACCTTTTGATTTCACAGTTTTTTCAGCTAAACTAACCAATTGCGGCACGAAACCGATCAACATAAGAACGTTCGCCGTATTGAAAACTGTATGAAACAAAACAATCGTAGTTCCAGCAACAGCTATACCTTCAGGTGTCATTGCATAAGGATCTCCATCAACAAAATAACTTAAACCCTTTAAAAACCAAGGGAAAATAATAAGCATCCATGCAACACCAACAACATTGAACATAGAATGAATTCTGGCAGACCTCTTGGCATGCACATTCGCAACCATAGAGGCTATTTCAGCTGTAATTGTTGTTCCTATATTCTCTCCCAGTATCATGGCACAGGCTACTTCAAATGGGATTGTCCCAGTACTCACCATTGCTAATGTTAAAGCCATTGCTGCTGAAGAAGACTGAATTACAACAGTTACAAGCGCTCCTAACAGAACGAACATGATTGGACCGTACCATACTGATTTAAAATCGACAAAGAATCTCACAATAGAGGAGTCAGCATCTAAATCAGGAACAGCATCTTTTAAAACGCCTAAACCAATGAAGAGAATACAAAATCCAAATATTGCACTTGCCCATGCTTTTGCTTTTCCTTTTTGAATAAATAGGAGAGGGGCCGCAAGCGCAAGAATCATATATGCATAACTTCCGATACTCACTTTAAAGCCTAATAAAAGAATTAACCAACCTGTAATAGTTGTACCAATATTGGCTCCCATCATGACACCAGCAGATTGACGTAGAGTCATTAAGCCGGCATTTACAAAACTCACTGTCATTACTGTGGTAACAGAAGATGATTGTACAATTGATGTAATTCCAAAGCCGGTTAAAACTCCCTTTACACGATTCGATGTTATTGAACCAAGCATTGCTCTCAGTTTAGTTCCAGCTGCTTGCTGTAAACCTTCACTCATCAATTTCATTCCATAAATGAAGAATGCTAAAGAACCTATAAGAATTAGAAGTTTAGCTATTCCCCAAGATCTTTTTGTTTTTTGTTTTATGACATCCGACCAGACCGTTTTACCATCTTCTAGTTGAATACCAATGTTGAACAGGTATTTTTCATTACCAATAAGATTTTCTATTTCGTAAGAAGTTTCTGTAATACCAATTGGTTCTGTTACAATCCATTCTGCACCATCATAGCCACTTTTGTTACGGTCACTATTGATTTTGGTGTTGTACTTAATAACGATTTTTGCGTCTCTTTCTTTTAGTGTTTGATAGAACTCATAATCCACGTACCATGTTAATTCTACTTTTTCAGCGCCTGGAGCGCACGAGATGTTTTTGATAACATCTGAGGTGATCTTTTCTGGTTGAATCGACGCAAATGAATAGCTACCGACAAATGAAATAAAAAGAATCGCTAACGCAGAAAAAGCTTTTAACATATAGTTTGTTTTAGGCGCAAAAATAAAAGAAAAAAGCGAAGAAAATCTAACATACTATTATTTCTTTTTCCCCTCTAAAGTGAAGGAAACTGATCCTGAAATTGTCATTCCTTGATTGAAATAATCATAAACTTGATTCTCAGCGTTAAATGATTCATAGTTTTTCTGGCGAACACTCATTAAAATGTTTCTTGCAGACAAACTTGCTTTCCATCTTTCTTCTTTTCCTAGAACTTTTGATGCCTTGAAATTTAAACTGTGAAAAGGTTGTTCGTATACATCAGGTAAACTTCCGATACCAATAACAGCCAATTTCTTTCCTTGAACATTGTAGCTCAAATTTAACACTAATCCTAAGGAATCATTTTTAAAAGTTGTAAAAGCATTGATGATATATGGAGATTGACCGTACATTGAGCGATAGTTACCAATAACTTCTCCCTCTCGTGCATTTTCAATTCGAATACTTTTTTCTGTTCTTGTTAAATCACCAGTTGTTATATTAACCTCTCTCATATCAATTCTTGATGCAACATAAGTGAAATTACTTCCAACCATCCAGCTCAAATGTTTTTTAGAATCTGAGTTGAATCCTATTGCTTTTCTAACTTCTAACTCTATACCATATACATCTGCTTGACCTGCATTAAGAGGTTGTACTTCATTTGGAGCAGAGTTATAAGCAACGAGTTCTATTGGGTTGATGAATTTTTTATAGAACGCACTGGCTGAAACTAATTCAGTTCTTCCAAAGAAGTGCTCCCACCTTAAATCAACATTATGAATATTTGTTTGTAATAAATCAATGTTTCCGTTGAATGTTCTTCCTTGAAGCGGATCGTACAATTGTGCAATAGATTTCTCTTTAAAGGAAGGACGAGCTATGGTCATCGCATATGCCGCTCTAATATTAGTGTATTTAGAATACTTTTGAAGACTGTCCGCTTTCTTTTCAAATTTATAGACAGTGTTCAAAGAAGGTAATACATTCCATTCATCCAATACTATTTCATCTAAATACTTAACGGTTCCTGTATTGTTTTGTCCAGTATACCAATTTGTTGCTTTTTCAACTCTTACACCATATGTAGCTTCAAATTTAGATGTTAAAGGTAATTGATTCATTACGTACATTCCACTTACGTTTTGACGAGCTTGGTATGTGTTGGCTAACTCTCTTTGTCCGTAAGCATAAGTTCCTGAATCAGCCTCTGGTGTCCAGATGTTTTCATCTTGAAAATACCAGTTAGGATCTCCGCTGAACGTGCTGTTACCTTCCAGTTCAAAGAAGTAGTCTAAAACATCAAAATCTCGACTTTTATAAGTATTTAGAGCACCAAATGAAAGTTCGCTTTTTAGTGAATCCCATTGTACAAAGTTGTATCTGAAATCCATTCTTGCACTAACATTATATTCACTTAGGTTTCTCCAAGTTCTTCTAATTTGAGAACCAACGGCAGGCGAGTATGCATAAACTGGGTTTCCGTTTGCATCTGGTTCGTCCAAAACTTCTAAAGCTGTAGATCGCGTGTCAGGATCTTTAATACTAGAGTAGGTTGGACTGACTTTCCAATCCATCTTCCATTTATTCAAGGTGTCAAGGAAATGTCTTCCCGCAAGATTGATGTTGGAAATTGATCGTTGAGAATATTGCAAGTTTTGCTTTTCTAATGTCGAAGGGTTTTGTTCAAAATTTCCTTCAGTAAGTCTGGATGCAGAAGATGTACCATTTTGAGTATGGAATAGATTTAATGATATTTTAGATCTTTTAATCTGTATTGCTTGACCAATTAATGCAGACCAAATAATGTTGTTTTCAGACAATGTACCTTTTGAAGCTCTAAATTTATCCAATTCATTTACTGGAGAACCATCATCATTAAACACTTTTCGATACTCGTTGTATTGAATGTTTTCGTAATAGCGATGACTATTTCTGTAGTTCAAAACAGCATTGTAGCCATAAGTGAAGCTCTTTTTCTTTTTGGTTTCAAATTTATGTTTGTTCCCATAAGAAATAGCATAATTCTGATTGAGAAAATTTTTAGCTTCCTCTGCGGCCATTGTTTTCCCAAATTGTCGCGTTCGCTCTTCAAGGATTTGATCACCTATCACGGGATGCGGAAATTTATCTGTGGTACGAACGGGTAAATACCTTGTGCCGTCATCAAAACCAAGAAAGTCAATTTTCCCTCCAGAATAAGATAAATAGTCTTTATTGAACGTAGTAGCTGTATTGTATCCTAAACCAGCTTTGACAAAGAAAGTTTTTTGTGATGGGAAATCTTTCGTTGAAATATCAACCAATCCTCCAGTATAATCACCCGTTAAATTTGGTAAGAATGTTTTGTATACTGTAATGTTGTCTATAACGTTAGCTGGAAAGATATCCATTTGAACAGAATTTCTGTCTGGATCCAGTCCTGGAATTTCCATTCCATTTAGAATTGTTTTCGTGTATCTATCACCAAGACCTCGCACATATACATTCTTTCCATCTTCAACAGAAAGTCCTGGAGCCATTTGAACAGCTTCAACCGCAGTTGTTACACCACGCTCTTTCATTTGTTCATCGGTAACTCCCTCAGTTGCACCTTTTTCGTCACGTCTCCTAGCATCATCAGCTTCAACTGTTTTTGCTTTTTCTGTTTTTTGATGCGTAACATTCATGACGATTATATCCTGAGCTTTTTTAATCAATGATACATCGATATGCTTTGAATCATTTACTGCTAAACTAACATCTATTTTTTCATCTGCATAACCATCTAGCGCCATAGAAACAATTAAGATATATTCACCGGCATCTAGTTTGATTTTAAAATTTCCGTCAAAATCGGTATTCGCGCCTAAGCTTAACCCTTCAACTTTCACTTTCGCAAATGGAATAGGTTCGTTTGTTCCTTTATCGATTACAGTTCCTGTAACGAAACTTTGTCCAATAGCACTAATGCTAATGAAAACGACGAACAAGAAAGACAATAAGCTTTTATTCATGATATAAATTTTAAAAGAATTCTTTATTATTAAAGTTTTCCTGTTATGCTAGACCATGTCCAGTTATCAAAAACACTTTGGTCTGCTCCAGTTGCAGTAACTGAAACCATTTGTCCCTCAGCGGCCGTTTGATCTGCTGGGAAAACTACGCACTCTGTTGGAGTGACTGCACCATCATCTGAAGTAGTGTATACTAAAACTGTTGAAAATTCAGACCCCGTAAAAGTCAAAGTTGGAGAACCGTCCGTTAAGTGAGTAAAAGCGTCTGTTTTTGCATCTACACAAGCGTTTTGATAAGATGCTCTAATTTTTGCCTCTCCCATTATTACGTTGTTCACGAATCCTTGTGCTTTTGATTTAAAATCTCCTCGTGCTGATCCTCCACCGTATGTGTACACATAACCATCTTGAAGAGTGAATAAGCCATTAGTATTCGTTGATCCTTCTGGGCCATCTATTTCGAGAGCTTCATCTGAGTTCGATCCATTCATTACAATAAAATTATTTACAGTTCCTGAATAATTCATATCTGCATCGATCCCATCATCTCCTTGGAATCCAACCAATATGTTCGATACGTTAACTGTTCCTCCAAAAAATTCTATTCCATCATCCAGGTTAGAAACAATTTCAATGTTTGATATTGTTGTTCCAGTTCCAACACCACCTAGTGTTAGTCCGTTGATTTCATTTCCTGCTCCAATTAAAGCGCCACCGTGCCTAATTGATACATAACATAGTATTCCTGAATTATCAGCTGGATCACTACCTCCAAATGCACCGTAGCTTTCAGAAGCAGGTATTCCTTCAATCTGAGAAAGAACATCACCATCTGCTGCAGAAATAGGAGCGTTTCCTAGAATAATGATTCCTCCCCATAAACCTTGATCAGTTTCATCTAAGTTTGTACCAGTTGTCAAGTGTAAATCAATGTTGTCGTATTCTGAAGTAAAAATAATTGGTGCTATGGCAGTTCCACAAGCATTTATTTTAGACCCTTGAGAAATAATTAAGGCAGAGGCTACAGTTCCTGATCCTGCTTTTCCTTTTATAATGGTTCCTGGATTAATTGTTAAAGTTGCATTATTGTCAACAACAACTTTTCCGTCTAGTGTGTATATTTTATCTGATGTCCAAGTAACATCTTCCGTGATAGTTCCAGTAACTGTTTCTGAATTGTAACATTCATGAGATTCAGAAATCACACAAGATCCATCATCTTTTTCGGCTAGTTCATTAAAGTTTAACGCAGTTGGGTCTGTACAACCTTTCTTTTTACATGAAGGGGTAAGTATCATTAAGCCTGCTGTCAAAACTAAAGCTCCAAATTTCAAAATGTTCGTGTTCATTTTTATTGTTTTTTTTTTACAAAGATGTGGGGATAATTTCGATTGGTTTGTAAAAAACGTTTTATGAAAACATTAATGTTATGTTAACTTAATGTTAAGAGTAAGGACACAAAAAAAGGCGAATGATTTTCTCATTCGCCCTTCCAACAATATTTAAGTGTTTTATCTATTCAAAAGAATTTCCTGAATCTTCGTTAACCTCTATCTTTGCATCCGGAAATTTACTGTGTAAAAACCTCGCGATTTCTAACATGTCTTCATCCTTCGTGAAGCTGGTAGCTACTGATATTTCTCTTACGAAACTGTTTTTATATAGCTCCCATTCAGTAGAAGAAAGTGTGCCGACTTTAGTTCCGTTTTTCATTACATTCCATCCATCAATGGAATATCCTTTTTCTGCAATTTCAGTATCACTCATCGTGTATTTTGATGCTCCACAAGAAACAACAAATAAAGACAGTGATAAAATTAGTATTTGGTTTATTTTTTTCATGGGCGTAAAATTACTTTTATTTATTTTGAATCTATGTTTTTACAAAATTACTTTTAAGTTAAGAAATAGTTAACAAAATGAGATTTTCATTATTGAATGATTAATCTTCTCGTATTTGTTTTTCCTTCGGAGCTAACTTTAACGAAATAAATTCCTGATAGTTGATTGTCTAAATCAACTATCATATCATTAGACCCTGTCGCAGTCGAATAAATAACTCTTCCTGTTACATCTATGACATCAACATCAATGTTGTTAGTGCTATTTTCGGGAAGATTAATTTTAAAAGTTCCTTTTGTTGGATTTGGATAAATACTAAAATTCAATCCATTAGTAATTTCATCAATTCCGGTTTCGTTGTTGTCCCAAAGAATTTCGATTTCAGCAAAATATACATCAGCCACATTCACTTCTACGAGGTATGGAGTATTTTCAGGTATTGTGAACAAATCAAACTGCTGAGCCAGTGCCTGTGCGATAATTCCGTCATCACCAGAATCTGGACTGCATGTAGTGCCCCCAATTACATCTGACTCATGCCCAGACATTTCAATATTAATGTAGTTGGTGTTGACTCCGGTTTGATTAGCTATTTCATAATCAGTGATATCATTCCAAACACCAAAGTCAGCGTTGGAGTCATCTTCGAAAATCCAACAATTTGTATTTGTGTTTCCATCCGCATCGTTCGTCCAAATATTAAAAACTGGATCTTGAGGGCCAAAAGTTGCTTGTCCGAGTATACAGCCGTCGCAGTCGTCTGCATTAGCTTTAAGTTGTTTAATTGTTACCGTGTAATCAATATTATATTGTGCAAAGGCAAAAGAAGGTAAAATAATTAGTGTAAGTAGGAGTCGTTTCATATTGTTTATTTTTTGATTAAATATACAAAATAAATAAAAAGAAGTATAATCTCTATTTCATAATTCCCTTTAAATATTATTGAATGCTAGTACATTCATTTTTTTCTTTTTTAAACTGACAAATTTCATTAGCTTAATATAGAGTGGGTGATAAATTTCACTCAATTTAACCTAAGTAAATCACTATTATGCTAGTAAAAACCTACGGAGCATCTGTTTTTGGAATAGATGCAACGACCATTACAATTGAAGTCAATTTATCACAGGGGATTAATTTTTTCTTAGTTGGCTTACCAGATTCCGCGGTAAAAGAAAGTCAGCAAAGAATTAAAGCGGTCTTCAATAACAACAACTTCAAGTATCCAGGAAAAGAGATAACAATAAATATGGCGCCTGCGGATATTCGCAAGGAAGGTTCTGTTTTCGATTTACCTATAGCTATTGGTATTTTGGCTGCAAGTGAGCAATTGAAGACTAATAAGCTAGAAGAGTATGTGATTCTTGGCGAGTTATCATTAGATGGGGAATTAAACGCGATGAAAGGTGTTCTGCCAATTGCATTAAACGCCAAGAAAGAAGGGTTTAGAGGATTGATTATTCCGAAAGAAAATGCAAAAGAGGCTGCGATGGTTGAGGGCCTAGAAGTAATTCCAGTAGACAATTTACAAGATGTTGTTGAATTTATAAATGAAGAGAAATTTATTGAACCTATGGAAATTGATGTCAATAAGATTTTTGAATATTCTCAAGTGTCCTTGGGGGTAGATTTTAAAGATGTGAAAGGGCAAATGGCGATAAAGCGCGCGTTTGAAATAGCTGCTGCTGGTGGTCACAACGTCATTCTAATTGGTCCTCCAGGTGCAGGGAAGTCTATGTTAGCAAAGAGATTGCCAACAATTTTACCTCCGATGTCCTTAGATGAATCATTGGAGTCAACAAAAATTCATTCTGTGGTTGGTATAATTTCGAAAGGAAAGGGATTGCTTACAGAGCGCCCTTTTAGAAAACCTCATCATACAATTTCTGATGTGGCTTTGGTCGGCGGTGGCGGTTACCCCATGCCAGGTGAAATTTCATTGGCACACAACGGTGTTCTTTTCCTCGATGAATTGCCTGAGTATAAAAGAACAGTCTTAGAAGTGATGCGTCAACCTATGGAGGATAGAACGGTTACCATTTCCCGAGCGAAGTTTACAGTCGATTATCCGGCTGGTTTTATGCTTATAGCCGCGATGAATCCTTGTCCCTGTGGCTATTATAATCACCCAGAGAGAGAATGTACATGCGGGCAAAGTACTGTTCAACGATATATGAATAAAGTCTCCGGGCCTTTGCTGGATAGGATTGATTTGCACGTGGAAGTTACACCAGTCAATTATGATGATCTTGCAAATGACATTCCGAAAGAGGGTAGCAAAGAGATTCGATCAAGAGTAGTGGCGGCCAGAAAAATTCAAACAAGACGGTTCTCAAGAGCGATAGAGTCAACTGAAAAATTCGGAAGCCGACAGGGTGAATGTTCGAAAACACATTCGAACGCTGAAATGAGCAGTAAAGACATTCGTCAATTTTGTCAAATTAATGAAGGTAGTGCTGCGCTATTAAAGAAGGCGATGAACAATCTTGGGTTTTCTGCGCGAGCTTATGATCGGATTTTAAAAGTATCAAGGACAATAGCTGATTTAGATGGTGTCGAGAAGATCGACTCTAAACATATTGCGGAAGCAATTCAATACCGTAGCTTAGATCGAGATGTCAGGTGAAAATTAGAATTAGGTAAGGAAGATAATTGTGTTTAATTTTGCCTTTCAAATTGTTTTATGAAAGTAGCTGTTATTGGTGGTGGTGCTGCAGGTTTTTTTGCTGCAATTCGAGTGAAAGAAGTTCACCCAGAGGCCGACGTAACAATTTTTGAAAAATCGAAGAAGATTTTAGCTAAGGTTAAAGTTTCTGGAGGCGGTCGCTGCAATGTGACTAATTCTGAAACGAACATCAAAACCTTAGCACAAGCCTATCCTCGAGGGGAAAAATTCTTAAGAAAAGCTTTTGGCAAGTTCAATACTGCACATACGATTGAATGGTTCGAGTCTCGAGGCGTGCCGTTAGTGACTCAATCAGATAGCTGCATTTTCCCAGAGTCTCAAGATTCTCAAAGTGTGATTGATTGCTTTCTAATGATAGCCTCTAAACAAGATGTTAAAATAGAATTTAGTACTACAATTCGTTCAATTTCTGAAAATGATAATTCTTTAACTTTAACTATAGGTGAAGATTCTCATTTGTTTGATAAAGTGATAGTTGCGACAGGAGGATCTCCAAAAAGAAGTGGTTTAGAATGGTTGGAGAGTTTAGGGCATTCTATCATTGATCCGGTGCCTTCTTTGTTTACGTTTAACATGCCTGATGAAGCGATTACTTCGTTAATGGGTATCGTTGTTGAAAATGCATTGGTAAGCGTACAAAGGACTAAATTAAAGTCAAGTGGTCCTCTTTTGATTACACATTGGGGAATGAGTGGTCCGGCAATACTTATTCTGTCTGCTTTTGGCGCGAGAATATTAAGCGAACGTAATTACTCATGCGTTGCTCAAGTGAATTGGGTAGGTGAATTGAATTCTGAATTAGTTAAACAAGAAATTGAAAAGATTATCAACGATAACCCTAATAAGCTAGTTGCAAACTACAGACCATATGCTTTGCAGGATAGGTTGTGGCAGTATTTTATTACGAAATGCGAATTCCCAAAGGATCACCGCTGGTCTAATCTTGGGAGAAAAGGAATAAACAAACTCGTTAACTGCCTCACAAACGATACTTATGAGGTAAGTGGTAAAACTACCTTTAAGGAAGAGTTTGTGACTTGTGGGGGTATTAGTTTGGATGATATCGATGTTAAAACGATGCAAAGTAAAGTAACTCCAAACTTATATTTTTGCGGAGAGGTGATGGATATCGATGGAATTACCGGAGGGTATAATTTCCAAGCAGCATGGACTACTGGATATATAGCAGGAGAACTGGGCTAAACTTATTCTTTAAAAGCAAGATTAATTATTTCTTCTTTCGATGTTGGTGACAAAACCTGTCTAATTTTTTTCTCTATTGAATTTACAGCCAGAAAAGGGCATTCAGCGGCAATAGACATGTCTATGTCATGGGAGGACATAATGATGCATTTGCCCATTGTTTTAGAGATGTTCTTCAATAAATCAACAACTCTTTGCTTATTCGTGTAGTCTAGAAATGCAGTTGGCTCATCTAAAATAATAATCGCGGTCTCTTGAGCTATTGCTTTAGCTATGGAGACCATTTGTTTCTCACCGTCACTCAATTCAGAAGTGAAACGCTGTTTTAAATCTTGAATATTGAGAATATCAAATGCTTGATCAATCAAATCTTGGTCCTTGGACGATGTTCTTCCAAAATGCCCTGTGTAAGGTGTTCTCGCTAATCGAACATACTCTTCTGCGGTCAAGTAATCTGTGAGAGGGAAGTGCGTTGTGACAAAAGCGACCGTCTTTGGAATTTCTTTGTATGTTAAGTGTGAAATATGATTTCCATTTAAAAGAACCTCACCGTTTATAGGAGGTGTTTCTCCAATAAGGGTTTTGAGAAACGTAGATTTTCCAGATCCGTTTCTTCCAATGAGAAAATACAATTCACCTTTATCTAATGATAAATCATCAACAGCTAGAAGTTCTTTAGCGTATCCGATATGTAGGTTTTTTGTTCTGATCATCTTAATCTATTTAGAATAAAGAAAATAACCATGGGAGCACCAATAATTGAAGTCAAGACATTAATGGGTAGCATAAAGAATGGCTCTGTCAGTTGAATGATTACATCACAAAGGAGAATAAAAATTGCCCCTAACAATGCACTCGCTGAAATCAAAATGAAATGTTGTTGTGTTCTAAATAAAATCCGAACTAGGTTAGGAACAGCAAGTCCTACAAAAGCAATTGGTCCACAAAATGCAGTGACTAATCCTGTTAATATTGCTGTGATGACGATAATCCACAGACGTGTTGTTTTTATATTGACACCTAAAAGTTTTGATTCATTCTCACCTAAAACAAGAGCATTCAATGGTTTGACGAGTAGAAAGGCACCCAGTATTCCAACTATTGTGATTCCGATGATGATAGGGAGTTGAGAGAATTCTACTTTTTGTAACGATCCCAACGCCCACAATGTAAAGACTTTTAATTCTTGTGCATTGCTAGCCGATTGCAGGAAAGCAACGAATGCACTGATGAAACTACCTAGCATTAAACCAATCAGTAATAATGAAATTTGTGTTTTAACAAGTCTTGAAAAGAAAAGAATCAACAAGCCAAAAAGAAAAGCTCCTAATAAAGCGTTAGTTATTAGACCCAATTCCGATGCGAAAAATGGAATACCCGTCATTATACTCAGTGCCACGAATAAACTTGAGCCTGAGTTAATTCCAAGAACATATGGACCTGCTAGAGGATTGTTAAAGAGTGTTTGCATCAATAAACCAACAATTGAAAGTCCAGCCCCCGCTATAAGCGCCATGAATAATCTTGGGATTCTAATTTCTCTTGCAATAATATGATTTGATGAAGTTGCGTCAAAATTTGAAAAACTACTCCAGTAATCAGAGAATGAAATAGGAATTTGTCCAACATAGAGATGAAGCAAGCAGAATAACGGCAGAAGCAGTGCTAAGACCAATAGAATTATTTTATGTCTTTTGGAAAGGATCAAATCTTATTGGATGTTCTTGTAAAAATACAATTCTCTCTTTAATGATAGTTCAGGATGTAATACCTGAATGAGGTCATGAAGTAATAGGTGGGGCATGATGGCACTTTGCTCCCAGAACTTAGTCATTTGTCCAGAATAACAAAACATTCCATTCTCGAAAGCGCTAAGATGTTTTAGCTGTGGATTCATTTGTAGAACCTTTATCTTAGTGTCAACTGTTGGATTGATCCAATACTCTATTTTTATATTATCATCTAGAACTTGCTCTAGTGACAATTCAAGGCTAGCCGTACCTTTACTTTCTTTGTATTGATAATTTGCTCCTGCATCTTTTAACAGTGTTGCAAAGTAGCTTTCGCCGCCTGGTGCATACCAAACATCCCCATAAAAACTTCCGGCAGTAACTGTCGGGTTCGATGATACTGAATCGACAATAGTTTGCAGTCGATTATATTCTAAAACTATTGATTGAAATAATTTGTTGGCTTCATCAATTTTGCCGGTTATAACGCCAGCTAATTTTATCCACTCTGCTTTACCTAACGGGTGATTTTCTCTCCAGTCGTAGATTGGAATTGTAGAGACACCTAATTGATTTAATTTTTTTTCATTTGGAAATCCATCACCAAAGCCATTGTAGAAAACAATATTTGACTGATTCGCTATAATTTTCTCTAAAGAATGATTACTCTCATCTCCAAAAACTTGAATTTCCTTAGATGCAATTTTTTGAAGAATCAAAGAGTCGTAAACATATTTCTCACTGGATACTCCGGAAAGGTAGTTTTGAGAGTTTATGGCACAGAGCATACCGTTAAAAGTAGATGTTAAACTTATTAATTTCGGTTTGGTTAAAGTTTTAATGAAGTGCGATTGTTCTATCTCTCCATTCTCGGGACTTAGTATCAAGAGGTTGTAACCGTCGTCTGTTGGAATCAAATCAAAATTAACGGCATAATCAATACTAATGTCGTCGAATGAATTGATTTCACTAGCAGATTCAATACTATCCACTTTATTAGAGCAACTGAAGAGTAATAAGAATAGGGGAGTCAATGCTAAAAACCTCATGGTACAAAGATGCTAAAATGATTGTCAAAAAAAAGACCTGATAATTTATTTATCAGGTCTTTTTGAATTAGTGTAATCGATGATTATTCACCAACAACTTCAAATGTAAAAGAAGCTTGTACTTCTTTGTGCAAGTTTGCAGTTGCTTCGTATGATCCAACCTCACGGATTGGTTCATCTTTGATTTTTAATGATTTTCTATCGATATCAATTCCTTCAGCTTTAAGAGCTTCAGATAATTGAATAGTGTTTACAGAACCAAAAATCTTTCCTTTTTCTCCAGCTTTAGTAACAATCTTAACAGATGTTGCTTCTACTTTCTTTCCTAATGCTTCAGCTTCAGCCAAAATCTTAGAATCTTTGTGAGATTTTTGTTTCATGATTTCAGCGTGCGCCTTCTTTGCAGAGGCAGTAGCTAAAATAGCATATCCTTGAGGGATTAAAAAGTTACGACCAAATCCTGGCTTAACTGTAACCATCTCGTTCGCGTATCCTAAATTGTCTACGTTCTTCTTTAAAATTACTTCCATTTTGATAAATTTAGATCGATTATTTTAACATATCCGCAACGTAAGGAAGAACAGCAATGTGACGTGCACGCTTAATTGCTTTGTTCACTCTTCTTTGGT
Organism: uncultured Flavobacteriales bacterium; assembly: GCA_905480145.1. Classification (GTDB taxonomy): domain Bacteria; phylum Bacteroidota; class Bacteroidia; order Flavobacteriales_D; family Crocinitomicaceae; genus UBA4466. Next base: position 43,103 of record CAJQPA010000008.1, read on the forward strand.
ACTTCGCTGAAGTTCCAGTAAGACGTCTTGGTAAAATTTTCCCTTGTTCGTTTATCAACTTCAATAAGTAATCAGGATCCTTATAATCGATAAATTTGATTTTGCTTTTCTTAAAACGACAATATTTTTCTTTTTTGATCTCGATGTTAATCGGAGTCAGGTAGCGAATATCATTTTGTGCCATCTTTTTTCTTTTTTAAGTTTAATAAATTAAGCTTCAGCCGGTGCTGATTTTTTTGCTCCTAGTCTTTTTCTACGCGACTCAGCATAAGTAATGTGGTCTGCGTCCATTCTTACAGAAAGAAAACGCATGACACGTTCATCTCTTTTGTATGCAACTTCTAGCTCACCAATGGCGCTTCCAGGAGCTTCAAACTCTGTTAAAAAATAGAAACCTGTAGATTTCTTTTGAATTGGATAGGCTAATTTCCTTAGTCCCCAACTCTCGCTGTGCTTAACTTTTCCACCCAATGAGCTGATTTGGCTCTCGAATTTCTGCACTGCTTCCTTTGCCTGTTCTTCAGACAAAACGGGAGTTAAAATGAAAACAGTTTCGTACGAATTCATAAAATTGAATTTTGTGTATTAATAAATTATTTAACCTGTTTCTTATAAACAGGAGCGCAAAGATATAAATTAATTGTGAATAAATGAAGGGAGGGTGTAATTTTCAGCTTAATTTTAAGCTAAATGAATCTCGATCTAAAAAAAAATATCAAGTATTATTCTTTTTAATTAAGAGAAAGCAAAAAAAAGAGGCACTTTGATAAAAATGCCTCTCTCTTTTCTGGTTTGATGTTATTTCCCTAATTCTTTAAGACGTTGGTCTCGTTGCATAGGGTTTTCACCGGTATTCTTTTTTCTAAATAACTCAAACTTGGTTGGAACCTGTTGCTGCGGCCAACTGTTGTTATTTACGTCTGTATCTGCAATTTCTAAAAATGGATCCATTAAAATTGACTTTACCTTTTGATCAAATATGAATACTTTTGTTACCATTTCTTCATGCCTTCTCCAAATTTCAGCAGGTATTCTAATGACTTCTGTAGAATTGTCTTCAAAAGTGAATTCCAAAATGATCGGCATTGGAAGTCCACCTAAGTTTGAGAATTGTAACTCATAGAATTGTTTGTTTGAGTTTAATAATTCCAGTTCATCTTTGGATAATTTCTTTTTAAACTCTTCGTAATCTAACTCATCGATTGCATCAACAGCATAAATGTCACGTCTAGCATAAAAATCATCGATGTCTGAATCTTTCTCATTCACTGTTTCTTTAATTGCTTCTTTATTGCGCGGTACACCAATGAACTCTTGTTTGTTTTCATTTTTTATTTTGTCTTTGGCCTTTTCAACTACTGGATTACCAGAGTTTAATTCGTACCAGCTAACATCGTCTAAACTGATATCAACATGATCGGTTGTATAAAACCAACCTCTCCAGAACCAATCTAAATCAACCGCAGAAGCGTCTTCCATAGTTCTGAAGAAATCAGCAGGCGTGGGGTGTTTAAATTTCCAACGTTCACAGTACGTTTTGAAAGCATGGTCAAACAATTCTCTCCCCATTACAGTTTCACGAAGAATGTTAAGGGCTGTAGCTGGCTTACCGTAGGCATTATTTCCAAATTGCCAAATTGATTCAGAGTTAGTCATGATAGGAGAAATGTGACTCTTGTCTCCACGCATATAATCTGCGATCATGTATGCAGGTCCTCTTCTTGAAGGGTAGTTACGTTCCCATTCTTGTTCAGTTAAATATTGTACAAAAGTATTTAAACCTTCATCCATCCATGTCCATTGACGTTCATCAGAATTGATGATCATTGGAAAAAAGTTATGTCCAACTTCGTGAATAATAACTCCCCACATTCCGTATTTTGTTCTTTCTGAATAAGTCCCATCTGCTTCTGGACGACCACCATTGAAACAAATCATAGGGTATTCCATACCAATCCATTTTGAATGAACAGAAATTGCAACTGGATAAGGATAATCAACAGTATATTTAGAATATGTTTTTAAAGTCTGTGCAACTAATTTAGTTGAGTATCTCTCCCATAAAGGATTACCTTCTTTTGGATAGTAAGACATTGCCATAATGTTCTTCCCATTGATTTCAACTCCTTGGGCATCCCACATGAATTTTCTTGACGACGCAAAAGCAAAATCTCTAACGTTCTTTGCTTTGAAAATCCATGTTTTTAGGCCTTTTTCTTTTTTCTTCTCGGCTGCCTCAGCTTCTTCTTGAGTTACGATTAAGACAGGTGTGTCGGAAGTCGCAGCTTTTTTGAATCGATTTCTTTGCTCTGCAGTAAGAACACTACTTGCATTTTGTAATTCTCCTGTAGAACCAACTATATGATCTGAGGGTACCGTAATTGATACTTCATAATCTCCAAAAGGCAAGGCGAATTCACCTCTTCCTAAGAATTGTTTATTTTGCCAACCTTCAACATCACTGTAAACACACATTCTAGGGAACCATTGCGCAATAGTATACAAGTAGTTGTCATTCTCTTCAAAGTGCTCGTATCCAGAACGCCCTCCAATTTTCATTCTATCGTTGATGTTGTACCACCATTTGATGTCGAATGAAATTGATGAGTTCGCCGCTAGAGGTTTATCTAGATCTATTCGTAACATTGTTTTGTTGATCGCATATTTTAAATCTCGGCCAGAAGTAGTTGTAACTCCTTCAATTTTAAAACCGCCATCAAAATCCAATAGTTTTTTAGCAACATCACCAATACTTCTAAAGTCTTCCATTTTGTCAACGCTGATCAATTTAGAGTCAGAATCTTTAGCGCGCACGTTTTGATCCAATTGAATCCATAAATACTCTAGATTGTCTGGAGAATTGTTTGTGTATGTTATTGTTTCTTCACCTTTAATTTTTTGGGAAGCATCATCAATTGTAACTTGGATTTTATAATCCGCCTTTTGTTGAAAATAGTTATGACCTGGTGCACCAGCTGCATTTCTATATTCGTTTGGTGTAGGCAGCAGCTGGTCAAGTTGCGCAAATTTGTTGTCTTGTCCAAAAGACAATGCTGGCAGTAAAATAGCTAATAGAAGAGTTTTTTTCATAATTATTTCTTAAGTAGTTTTATTTCTTGCTTGCGAACATCGAATAAGAATGGACGCGAGTATGTTTGGTTTCTGTAGTAGAAGGTTATTTTATTTTGTTGTTCTTGATGTTGTTGCATTAATAGATCGAATTCTACAGTCAAGATCTCTTTTAAGTCCATCTGGCTAGATTCGAAGAAGAAGTTAGTAACACCACTCATTAGTACCTCGAAGCCAATTAATTTTAGGTTTGATTCATTATTGCTTGATACTTTGAAGTGTTGTAATAAATAACGTTCTACTACTTTAAAGTCGTTTGATCCTAAGTTTATTGCCTCTATATTTTTAAGAGTAGGTTTTGTTTCTCGAATAGCATTTTCAACATCGTGTGTAGAAGCCGTTAATGTTGCTTCCAATTTTTTGGAAATATCATTGTATTCAACCTCCGCAAAAGCAAAAAAGTAATCATGAGAATATGATAGTGTGGATGTAATAAGAAGAAGTGCCAATAATAGATGCTTCATAATTCCAAATTTAATGGAAGCCAAACTTACAAAAAATAAAATCTTAATATATACCACTCATCACTTTTGTAAATATAGTTTTGCACAATTCCCATTTCGCAGTCTTAAAAACAAAAATGTATATTTGCTGTCTATGAAAAATGCATTGAAAAAATTATCTATTATCATACCCGCTTATAATGAGGCGAAAACTATTCACTTAATATTGAATAAAGTGAAGGCAGTTCAACTTGTTAATAGTATTGAAAAAGAGATAATTATTGTAAATGACTTCTCTACGGATGGCACGGATAAAGTGATAGAACAGTATATTTCTGAAAATTCAGAGCTGAAAATTCAATTGTATAATCAAGAAAAGAATAAAGGGAAAGGCGCTGCTCTGCATAAAGGGATAGAATTAGCAACTGGAGAATACTTAGTGATTCAAGATGCAGATTTAGAATATGATCCAGAAGAATATAATGATTTATTGAAACCAATTTTAGAAGATCAAGCAGATGTAGTATACGGTTCCCGATTCATTGGTGGAAAACCGCATAGAATATTGTTTTACTGGCACTCATTAGGGAATAAATTTTTGACAAAATTATCCAATATGTTTACGAATTTAAACTTGACGGATATGGAGACTTGCTATAAGATGATTCGTTCTGATATTGCGAAGTCGCTTCGTTTGAAAGAACAAAGGTTTGGCTTTGAACCTGAAATAACGGCTAAATTATCACGCGTGTCTAAAATTAGAATTTATGAGGTCGGTATTTCTTATTATGGAAGAACATACGAGGAAGGCAAAAAGATTGGTTGGAAAGATGGTTTTAGGGCAATCTATAGTATTCTCAAGTATAATATCTTCAGTCGGAAATAAAAACTGAATAATGTATTCAAAAAAAAGCCTTTTAACGAATTAAAAGGCTTTCAATAGTTAGAAAATAATTATTTCTTTTTCTTGTTTTTTAACTGCTCTTGCTGAGCTTTCTGCATTTGCTCCAAACGTGCTTGGAATTTACTTTTGCCTTTTGCCTTCTTTGGGTTAGCTGCTGCATTTGCTTTTCTCTCTGCCATTTTTAATTTTATTTTATCCTCGTCAACGAAAAACTTTTTAATAATCAACATGATTAAAATAGAAGCTAACGTAGAGATAAAGTAATAGTAACTTAATCCGGAAGAGTAGTTGTTGAAGAAAAAGATCATCATGATAGGGAAGAAGTACATGATGTATTTCATATTAGGCATTCCAGGTTGCTGAGGAGTTTGCATTTGACTTCCATTCATCATTGTATAAAATAATGTCGTAACAGCCATTAGCAATGTAAATAAACTTACGTGGTCACCATAAGGCCAAACGTTAAACCCTAATTCATAAATGGAATCATAAGAAGACAAATCTTCTGCCCACAGAAAAGATTTTTGACGCAGATCAAATGTGCTCGGAAAAAATCTAAATACAGCTAAAAGAATAGGCATCTGAATTAACATCGGAACACATCCTGATAGTGGACTAGCACCCGATGCCTTATAGAGAGCCATCGTTTCCATTTGTTTTTTCATTGCGTCTTCCTTTTCAGGATATTTTGCAGCAAGTTCCTCCATTTCAGGTTTAAGAATTCTCATTTTAGCCGAAGAAGTATACATCTTCCATTGGATCGGCATTAAGGCAGTTTTGATTAGAATGGTTAAAAGAAGAATAGCGATTCCCATTCCCATTCCTGTACCTTTAAGAACATTGAAAATAGGTTGCACAGCATAAAGATTTATCCATCTAAACAATCCCCATCCATAGTTTAGCACATCATCATACCCCTCATCGTAAGAGGTTAAAGTTTTGTAATCATTTGGGCCAAAGAACCAGTTCATACTTACCGAACCATTATCTACATTTTTAATGTTTAAATTTAGCAATGCTTTGTAGTCCTTCAAGTGAGTTGTGTCTTTTGCACTTCCTTCTTCATACTCAGCTACATTTAATGTAGATCCACTTTTCCCAAATCCATTTTCTGGATTAATAAAAGAAGAGAAGTAACTCTGCTTAAAACTTACCCAGTCCAATTTGTCCTCAGCTATTTCCTCATCAGAACCCATTTCACTTAACCAAGAAAATCCTTCATCTTCATAGTTAAAACATACCGTTGAAACCCTTCTTTGTTCGGTGAATAAACGTTCTGTCTTTCTGAGTGAGGCATTCCATTTAAACATTACGTTTTGTGGAGTTACTTTTCCCGCAAAACCTCTCATATTCACTGTATAGTCAATGTCAAATGCATTTGGTTTGAATTGGTAAGCAAATTCTATTGATTGATTTCCTTCTTTTTTTAATTCAAATACGATCCGGTCGTTTGATTGAGATTTAATAGAGAATATTTCATTTGATGTGCTCAGCTCTTTTCCGTTTAGAGGAAAAACTAATCCGTTTGTTGCATCACCATTTTCGAATAAAACCAAAGCATCTATTTTACCATCTTCTTTAGCGTAATTGTCGTAAGATTCATATTCCTTGAGTTTAACAGAGGCTATTTGTCCACCTTTCGTATTAAAGTCAATGATTAATTTTTCATTTTCAATTGTAATGATTTCTCCTTTGAGATTCTTCACAACAGGTGCTTGAGTTGTATCACCAATGGAGTCATTCAGTGGGATACTTACTTCTTCAGTAATTTGATCACCTTGAACCGTCTCATTTGCAGTGGGTTCAGTTACTTTGTCTACTTTTATTGTTTCTGCGGCTATTTCAGCTTCTCTTTTTGCAATTTCTTCTTTGGTAGGTTTGTTGAATATTGTAAATACGGAGAGTATCACTCCAATTATCACCAATCCAATTACGGTATTCTTATCCATTTTTTTCGAGTTATTCTAATGATTATTTCATTGATGCTTTTACAAACGCCGCAAATAGTGGGTGAGGGTTAGCAACAGTACTTTTATATTCTGGGTGAAATTGAGCTCCAACAAACCACGGGTGCTCAGAAATTTCAACAACTTCAACTAATCCTGATTCAGGATTTTTTCCTGTTGCTTTCATTCCGTTTTCTTCATATTGCTTCAGGAATGAATCGTTGAATTCATAACGATGTCTATGCCGCTCAGATATTAGGTCGGTATTATAGGCTTTATAAACTTTTGAACCTGGAGTAAGCTGACATTTGTAGGCTCCCAATCTCATGGTTCCGCCTAAATTTGAAATATTCTTTTGTTCAGCCATTAAATCAATAACGGGTGAAGCACAATCTTCAATTATTTCCGTAGTATGAGCATCAGTTAGCCCGAGAACATTTCTTCCGAATTCGATTACCGCGCATTGCATACCTAAACAAATCCCAAAGAAAGGAAGTTTATTCTCTCTTGCATATCTCACCGTTTCAATTTTTCCAGAAATACCACGTGAACCAAATCCAGGAGCAACTAGTACACCATCAACGCCTTCCATTTCTTTCGAAATATTATCAGATGTGAGTTTGTCAGAATGAATCCAATGAACATTAACTTTAGTATTATTAACAACCCCTGCGTGAATAAGAGATTCACTGATAGATTTATAGGAATCTTTTAATTCTACATATTTCCCAACTAAACCTATTGTTGTTTCTGAAGTTGGATTTTTTAGTCGTGTTAAAAATTCTTTCCAATTTTTCAACTCAGGAGTAGATTTAGCCGGCAGATTTAATTTGTCGAGCGCAATTTTATCCAAATTTTCATCCTGCATAAGCAGAGGGACATCATATATTGACTCAGCATCTCTAGCTTCTATTACTGCGTTTATGTTAACATTACAGAACTTCGCTATTTTTTTTCGAAGTGTTAAATCCAATTCATGTTCTGTTCTGCAGCACAATATATCCGGCTGAACTCCTAATTCTAATAATTGCTTTACGGAATGTTGAGTTGGTTTTGTTTTTAATTCTCCTGCCGCAGACAAATATGGAATTAATGTTAAATGGACAACGATACAGTCATCTTCATGTTCCCATTTCATTTGACGGACAGCCTCAACGTATGGCAAAGATTCAATGTCACCTACAGTTCCACCAATTTCTGTAATGACAATATCATAAGTACCTTTTTTTCCAAGAATTTGTATTCTTTCTTTAATTTCATCTGTGATATGAGGAATCACCTGCACCGTTTTTCCTAAATACTCACCTTTACGCTCTTTTTCAATCACTGATTGGTATATTCTACCAGTTGTAACATTATTTGCTTGAGATGTTGGAACATTCAAGAAACGTTCATAATGTCCTAAATCTAAATCTGTTTCCGCACCATCATCCGTTACAAAGCACTCACCGTGCTCATAAGGATTTAAAGTTCCTGGATCAATATTGATGTAAGGATCAAGTTTTTGAATGGTTGTTGAATAACCTCTAGCTTGTAATAGTTTAGCTAAAGATGCTGCAATGATTCCTTTTCCCAGAGAAGATGTAACCCCTCCAGTTACGAAAATATACTTTGTAGAATTTGACATAAATATAACGTTGTAACTTCGGGATGCAAAGTTAGACTATTCATTGTTCTTGACGTCTTTTTATGCTATTATTTTTTGAATTTTATCACTTTTATTCAAAATAACGAATGAATAAGGTTGATACTTTTGCTACAACCACTAATAGTGCATGGCTTATAGCTATAGTTCATGTTGGTCAAATAACTGATTGTTAAAGGTTCAGATTATTTTGATCTAATAGTTATTTCTATTTTGGCCCCGTGGTCATTAGAAAATAAAATTTCTCCGTTCAACTGTTTTATTAAAGAAATAATTATGGAAATCCCATGAGAGTTTAATGTATCAATTGAATCGAGTATAGATTGACTAAAGCCTTGACCATTATCATTGTAGGTTATATTAAGGTGTTCATCGTTTTCATTAATTAGTATATCTATGATTCCATCTTTTTCTCCTTTTGGATAAGCGTATTTTATGGTGTTATTTATAAATTCACTAATAATGAGCCCTATTGGAATTAAAAAATCGATTGTTTTGTTAATGGGATCAGATTTTAGATTTAAAGTAATTTCATGTCCTTCGATTAGAGGACTAATAACTTTGTTTAAATAATCTGAAACTTTCAAGTTGTCAAATCCATCTGTTTTATAAATTGCTTCATAAGCTGCTGCAATAGAGGAAATAGAATCTTCAATTTCAGAATACTTGACTTTACCTTCTTTTTGCTTCATGTAGGCTAAGCTTAAAATTAACTGAAGATTATTTTTTACTCTGTGATGAACTTCACGCAATAATACATCTCTTTCAGAGATAGTTTTTTTAAGTTTTATTTCAAGTTCTTTTTCCTCTGTAATATCAATATGGCAGCCAATAGCTCTAGCAGGAGCTCCATTTTCCGACCATTCTACAACTTTACCATTGCATTTTACCCAAATCGTTTCCCCATTTTTATGGAAGTATCTTACGATTGAATGAAAAGGTATTACTCCCTTTGATTCAATATGTTTTTCAAAGGAACTAAACATGCCCGGCAGGTCTTCAGGATATGCTATTTTTTGCCATGCCTCTGGTTTGTTTTCCATTTCATGGTCTTCATAACCGAACATTTCTTTGAACCTCGGACTCAGGTATTCTTCATTTGTAATTATGTTCCAGTCCCAAAAACCTGCAAGAGAACTTTCTATGGCACTTTCACTAACTAATTCTAAGTCTTTATGGCTTGTGTATTTTTTCAAATGAAATTTAATTTTTAGGAAATGGTTTATAAAAAAAAATGATTAGAACATTTTTTTTTAGGAAAATCAGTGGTTAATAATCCGATGAATAGTGTTTTAAATAAAATTTGCTTGACTACAATATACTAATTTTAAATAAATAATTGAAATTTTATTGAAACCAAGAATCACTGGTTCCTAATTGAAAATATAATCGATTTTTTTTAGCGTGATTTTTTTCAAAAACTGGGCAACCTAATTCATCCAGTCTCGGGTAGTGTGAAGAGTGATGTTTTACTGATTTAGGCAAGAATATAAGATCATGTATTAATCTGTTTTGGATCAGGTGTCTTATTTCCTCGCTCTCTATTCCAATTTTCACAAAAGCATCTTGTCTATAAGGCAAGTTGTACGATAAGGATCCATAAAGTATTCCGTGACTTGTTTTTCCATAAGAAAGGTGATCTAATGTTTTGTAACCTCCACGAATTTTGTCATTAACTAAATCTATATGCTTACCACCTCTTGTTTCTCCCGTCCACATTTTAACACCTATTCCAAATTTATAATCTTGATGATGATAAGCAAAATGAAACTGGCCTGTTCTAAATCTATCTCTTCCTTGTCCAGCAAAAATGTCGTTTTCATGATAGACTGTAAAATTCTTAGCATGAACTGCAAAACCACCAGATCTTTGTGAGGTTTTTCTGTTGTCATGATAAAGAATGTAGTTATAGCCAAGACCTAAATTGTATTTTGTTTGATGATTGATTGCATCTAGTTGAAAGTCGACAGTGTCCCTGTCTTTTTTACCTGCTAAAAGCACAGCGCCAATTGCTGTTCTTGATTCAAAGAAATTTTTTCTCTCTCCTAAGTTGGTGAGGTGGAAATGAAGTGAAGATTTAGCGTTGATTTGAATGAAATAATCTGTCCAATATCCATTAAAAGTCAATCCTAATGAGTTGATGTGAGAACCAAAATTGACAGAAACACCAATTGTCCCACCAAAATGTTGGCTAACGTAATCTTGTCCAAAAGACAGAAAAGGTAAGAGTAAAAATACAAGGAACCAATGTTTCACAATGCAAAGATGACAAAAAACATTCCAATCTAACAGACTGCACTTAAATTGGCACCTTTGACCATATATTTAAGCCAATTATCATTTATTGAATGCAGTTATCAATGATAAGCACTAAATTTGAAAAAGGTATATAGAGTATGTTGAATACAAAAGCATTTTATTGGTTAGCCCAAATAGTTGGATGGTTTTCCTATTGTGGTCTGCTGTGGCTATCTGTTTATACAGATAATCCAGATCGTGTAAACTACAACTTCTTCGTGAATATTGGTGTAGTTATTGTTTCTGGAATTTTTGCTACTCATCTTCAACGGGTAATTTTTATTAAATTAGGTTGGCTTGAATTCCGGCTACCTAGGCTAATTCCATTGTTAATTTTTTCATCCCTTGTATGCGCAATTGTTATTTCCTCAATTGATATGTTTACAGACTACTTTACGGATTTAAATGGCATTAGCTCTACAGATATTACTATTACCACTGTCATCGTCAATGTATTTGCAACCCTTATTTTAGTGCTTTTCTGGAATGCAATTTATTTTACTTTTCATTTCTTTCAACAATCTAGAAAGCAGGAAGTATCAAATTTAGAATTGAAGGCGAGCAATAGGGAGAGTGAGTTGAAGAATTTACGATCTCAATTAAATCCTCATTTTTTATTCAATTCTTTGAATAGCATTAGAGCTCTAATTGATATAGAGCCATTAAAAGCAAAGGTTTCTATTACAACCTTGTCAAATTTACTGCGCCAATCCTTAGAATTAGGGAAAGAGCATTTAGTTTCTTTGGAACGAGAAATTCAACTAGCGAAAAATTATTTAGACCTTGAAAAGGTTCGTTTTGAAGAGAGGTTACAAGTGAGTTGGAGTTTGGCGCCTGGTTTGGAAACTTTTCAAATCCCGCCTTTTACCCTTCAAATGATGGTAGAGAATGCTATAAAACATGGTATTTCAAGTCTTCGAGACGGTGGCATTGTTGAAGTAATCGTTTATGAAAGTGAAAATTCTGTAAGTATAGAAGTTCGGAATTCTGGAACACTTAAAGATACGGTTGATCTTGGCGTTGGGATTGAGAATATAAAAAAACGACTGTTATTGCAGTTTGGAGCTAATGCAGAATTTCATTTGATAGAAGAGAATGATCATGTAATAGCTAAAATGAAATTTAAAAAATGAAGACATTTAAAACAATAGTTATAGATGATGAGCGATTGGCTCGAGAAGAATTGAAATCAATGCTTTCAGAATTCAATGAAATAGAAATTTCAGACGAAGCGAGAAATGGGGAAGAGGGGATTGATAAAATCAAAGATCAGCAACCTGATTTAATTTTCCTAGATGTGTCTATGCCTGGAATGACAGGTTTTGATATGCTGAAGAAGCTAGATTATATCCCTCATGTTATTTTTGTAACTGCCTATGATGAATTTGCTTTAAAAGCATTTGAGGTCAATGCTTTGGATTATGTTTTAAAGCCAATAGACCCGGTTAGATTGAGCGAAGCAATAGAGAAATTAAGACAAAAAGAAGAGACAGAATTTGAGTCTGAAAACGAAAAGATTTCAAGAGAAGAGAAGAAGCTCGATACGACTGACCGCATTTTTATAAAAGATGGTGAAAAGTGTTATTTCGTGAAATTAGAAAAGGTCAGAATGTTGGAATCCGATGGGAATTATGTGAAAATCCATTTTGGAAAGAATAGGCCTTTAGTTTTAAGGTCACTAAATAGTTTTGAAGAGAAATTAGATACAGGTAGCTTTTTTCGTGCAAACAGAAAATTTATAATCAATTTGGACTGGATAGAGAATGTTGAGAACTGGTTTAATGGCGGTTTACAAGTAGAATTAAAAAGCGGAGATAAGGTGGAGATTTCAAGAAGGCAAGCAATTCGTTTTAAGGAAATGTTCAGCTTTTAATTTCCCAAGTAAGTTATTTTATCTTCGTCAAGTCTAATTAACCTTTCTTTGTAGAGCTTTCCTATTGCTTGTTTGAAAGTTTTCTTGCTCATCCCGACCAAATCTCTAATGTCATCCGGAGAACTTTTATCTGTCAAGGGCAATGCACCTTTTGAACGAAGCATTTCCAATAACTTATCTGCTGATCCTATGATTTTATCACCACCCACTTTATCTAATCGAATGTCAAGTTTTCCGTCTTCGCGGACTTTGGTTACATATCCAATAATTTTCTGACCTCTTCTCAGTGGCCTACTTACGTCACTTTTAAAGATAAGACCACCATACCTACTGTTTACAATAACTTTTGTTCCCAGATCTGTTCTTTCACAAACCATACATTCTACTTCATGCTCAGGCTCAAACTCTTCTGTGCAAGGTTTTAGATATCGGTTTGTTTTTGTAGATCCATAAACACGATCCGTTTTCTCATCAAGGGCTAGATGAGTTAAGTAATAGTTATCTTCTTCTAGCTTAAGGTTTTGTTCTTTAAAAGGAATCATTAATTCTTTCTCTAATCCCCAATCAGAAAAAGCTCCAAAATTAGTTACAGCTGTTACTTTTAAATAAGCAAAGCCATTCATTTCAATTTTTGGGATTTCTGTTGTCGCTACTACACGGTCTTCAGAATCTCGATAAATGAAAACACTGATCTTTTGATCAATTTCCATTTCGTCTGTGATATATTTATTCGGCAACAAGACATCATTCTCATTCTCATCTTCAAGGTATGCACCTACAGAAGTAAAACGTAATAATGTTAATTCATTGAATTCACCAATTTTCATTTGCTAGTAATATAAAGAGGATGCTAGTTTTGAATTGATAATCAAAACTGGTAGCCCAGACTTATTAGTAATTAAATTTTGCGCAAAGGTATCAAATTGTGGGAATAAACTCTCGGAGTGAAATGCCAAGGCTATTAATCCTACTTTATTTTCTTTTGCGTGTTTAATTATTTTTTTTTGGTAACTACCTTTCTTTTTTACAAAATTAATATCACATTTCACACCTTTCTCTTCATATTCATTCTGAACAATTCCAATTCTGTTTTGTATTCTAGAAATCAACATTGGGTCGCTTTGTTTTTCTACTAAAACGGTAACGTCAGACTTCATAATTCGAGCCATATCTCCAGCGACACCTACGATTTGCATACTCTCTTTTGTTAAGTCAATTGGAACAGAAATATGAGCAATCTCTTCAATTTTAGTGTTTTTTTGCACGATTAAAAAAGGACACTCGCAACTTTGTAAGATTTTCATGGCGAAACTACCGAATAGCCATTGCATTCCTTTCATACCGTGAGTTCCCATTATGATGAGCTGAGCTTTTTCTTTTTTTGCAATTTTTCCTATATCAGAAAAAATATCTCCAACTTTCACCATTTTGGTTAATTCAACACTGCTTGGCGTTTGAGTATTTTTGATTAACTCATCCAATAGCTTAACCTTTTCCATGCCTTTCGCACGATCTTTGGCGAGGTGAATTAGTCTAATCTCAGTTGCAACATGTCTACCAACATGAAGGGCGTAGGCTAGAGCCTTTTCAGAAGTCGGTGTGAAGTCGTAAGGTACTATGTATAAGTTTTTGCTCATGATTTTATGCTTTAATCAAATATATCGAAAAAAAAATAGATATAAAGACCAAAAGTGAGCGAGTTGTGAGTGTGAAAATGTTGAAGAAGTAACTTTACCTCATGACTTTCAAGTATAGCTCAGTTTTTACGTCTACGTTTCCTGTATTTTTTTTTCTTTTTATTGACCACTTGGTCTTGAAAAGAAACGTTTTTAGGGTCACGTTTGTCTTTTTTATCAAGCTTTATTTTGTGCTCTTTTCCATCTTTCGTTTCTTTGCTTTCTTGAGGAGTGACAGCAACATGTTCAGTTCCTCCATTTGGATTTTGTGGGTCAGAAGGGTTTTTCCAATCCGCTTTAATTTCTCTTTCTTCTACTTTACCATTTTTTTCATTGAGAACATAGACCGTCTGTTTTTTTTCTCCATTGCCTTTATTTACACCAATTACATCCTCATTAAGAATCCATTTGCCGTCTTCTAGAATGTAAGCATCATAAGACATATCAGGAACGTAAAAAGATCGAAATTTTTTCATTGAAGGAGATTCTGGAGACAGGTGATCGAATATGATTCGTTCTCGATCTGATTCATACTTTAATGACATGCTCGTTTTTTTTGAATGTTCAAAAAACACACGTTTCTTCGTGATTTTTCCCTCTTTAAATATTGGAGCTCCGAGCTTTAAAGTTTTACCCGTAAAATAGATGACATCAATTAACTTGACTTGGCTCATACTAGAATTATGATCCCAGCCCAATACTGTATAAAGAGTTTTACTTCCTTTTTTTACAGGGATTATTTTATAATAAAGTGCACCATACCAATTAGTAGCGTTGATTATTTCACTAGGGTGGAAAGGCATTCCAAAAGAGTTGTCTATTAATTCAGTTGCAAAGTATTTTTTTTTTCTCTTGTCAAAATGTAAAACAAAGCAATTATAGGTATGACTAAAGTCATCCTTCTCTACATTCCAATTAATTATTCTCAATTGTTTGTCGGGACTATCAATAATTCCAACAGTTTCCATTTTAGAAAATGGAAAATTTAATGCTTCTTTTTGTTGAGTTACTTCCGCTATTTTCTCCTTGAATAATTTGTTAGCAGTTACCTTAGCTTGGTCACCTTCAGCCTTTCTTAAGTTACTTAGCAAGATAACCAACTCATCTTCCATAGAGCTCAAATCCTTTGTTTGACCAAAAGAAAAGGTTGTAAGAACCAAGATTAGTAAGAAAGATGTAAACTGTTTCATTATTAGATTTAACGCTTTATTATTGATAATGTTACTCAATCAATTTTTATACCATAATCAATGCTGCAATATTCAACCGGACTACATATTTTTAAGCGCAGTAATTGTATCGCTTGGTTTTTCAGAATTGAAAACAAAACTACCTGCAACCAGCACTTGCGCGCCAGCCTCGACTAATCTTGATCCAGTATCCAAATTAACACCTCCATCAACTTCGATTATCGCTTTTGATCCTGACTTTTCAATCAGTTGTTTCGCATCGGCCACCTTTTTAATCGCATTTTCAATAAATTTCTGCCCGCCAAATCCTGGGTTAACCGACATGATCAAAACCATGTCAATGTCACTTATAATAGAATTTAGTACACTAACATCTGTATGCGGGTTTAGTGCTACTCCCGCTTTCATTCCAAAAGAATGGATCAACTGAATAGTTCTATGTAAATGAGGACAAGCTTCATAATGAACGGTTATTATATCAGCGCCAGAATTTGCAAATTCTTCAATATATTGATCAGGGTTAACAATCATTAAATGAACATCTATTGTTTTTTTTGCGTGTTTTTTAATGGCCTTTAAAATTGGAAAGCCGAACGAAATATTGGGAACAAAAACACCATCCATCACGTCAATATGAAACCAATCAGCATTTGATTCATTGATCATTTCAATATCCCGCTGCATATTTGCAAAATCACATGACAAGACGGAAGGAGCGATTAAGTGTTTCATAGAGTTTCTTTTTATTGCAAAGATAGATATATTGAGTATTTATTCTCGCATTATTTTCAGGTATTCTTCATCACGGCCATATACATCAATAAACATCTTCATATCTTTTCCTTTACTTGTAACGCTCAGGTATTCTATATAAATAGGTATTGGCTGAAGTAATTTTATTTCATAATTTTCTCCACGACTAAATAATGTATCCAGTGAATCAGAAGTCATAATGTTAAACTTGTTTCTGCGCTCATCTCTATCTAAAATAATTTTGGCTAATTCGATAGGGTTTTGTGTTCTCATGCACCCATGTGAGTATGCTCTGACATCAGCACCAAATAATGATTTAGAAGGTGTGTCATGAAAATAGACACTATGAACATTGTAAAAGTCAAATTTGATGATGCCAAGAGCGTTTTTTGGACCTGGGTCCTGTCTTATTTTATATCGGAAAGAGTTTTGGCGAACTCTACTCCAGTCAACACTTGATGGATCTATAATCTCACCATTCTTTAAAAGCTTATAATTGTGTTTGTCCATGTAATCAACGTTACGTTTTAAATGTGGGAGAATCTCCTTACTGGAAATTGAATAGGGCAGATTCCAATATGGATAAACAACTATTTTTCGAAGTTTCGATGTTAGCTCAGGGGTTTCATTTCCAATTTTGCCAACCACGACATTATGTTCACTTTTTAAACTATCATTAATGTAAAGCCGCAATTTGTATTCTGGAATGTTAATGTAAATGTATTTATCAGGCCGCGCTTTTCTTGCTCTAACTTTGTCCATGGCTAACAAGATGCGCTCAACTTTATGGTAAGTGCTTTCATTGAGTGCTTTTGAAGTGTATTTCCCAATTACACCATCTTCTTTTAAGCCATTATCAAATTGAAATTTTTTTAGACTAGCAAGAATATCCATGCTGTCAGAAACGTCTGATAATAAATAACCTTTAGAAACTAAAGCGACTCTTGTTTTTTCAAAAGCGAACAAGGTATCGTACTTAACAGATTCGATGTTAAACGTAGTTGTATCTAATGGATATGTTTCCAGAATACTAGTAAGACCTCTCGATAAGGCTTGAAAGGTAGAGTCTTTTGGTCCAATTGATAGGAATTGTGCACATATACTATGGGTGGAGTCTATTACGAAATCATTTAATTTCTCAATCGATATTAAGCTTTTGGGGTTTTGTATAAGACTATCATAGTTTATGACTCCAGTTTCTAAATCAGAAAGTATTCGAGCAAGTTTGTAGGTTAAAAGAATTTCTGCCTGGATATAATTCTCTCCATTTTCAGCCAGGATTCGACCAGTCGGCAATCCAAAAGAATAAGATTTTTCAAAATTATTACGTAGTTGAAGTCCAATGTCACTTAATGTGGAATCATTGATCCATCTAGGAATGAAGTTTCTTTTGGTGTAATATTCTTGAATATAACTGATTGAAGAATCTGAAAGCTTTAGCGTTTGGAGGTACTCTTTAGAAAGAGCGATTTCTATTTTTTTTTCAGCAGAAATTTCTTGAAATTCAAATGGTAAAATGACTTTTTCCTCTTCTATGACTTGTTCTTGACTACAAGAAAACAACAGTATACTGAGAAAAATTAAATTGATTAGTTTCATATTCAATACAGATGTTTTGTCTATTTTAGCAAGTGATCTTAAACGAATATACTATCAAATTATGAGCCTAAATATTTTAACACTAATTATTTTGGTTGTTGTTGGGATTTCTTTTTTTGCATTTAAGAACAGAGAGTTTCAAAATAAGTTATTGTATATACCTTATGATTGTAAACATAATGGCAGATATTCCACAATGTTTACGCACATTTTTATTCATGCCGATACAAATCATTTGCTCTTTAATATGTTCTCCATGTATTTCTTAGGGGATGTTTTATTAAACTATGGCTTAATAAGAAATTATGGTGTTTTTGCTGGGCAAGCACACTTCTTAGTGCTCTTTATGTTGGGGGGCTTGTTTGCAACATTGATTCCATATATTCGGAATCAAGACAATCCGAATTACAGGTCATTAGGTGCTTCAGGTGCAGTGTCTGCAGTTATTTTTGCTGCTATTATGTGGAATCCAGGAATGAAACTGAACATAATGTTTATTCCTATTAACATTCCAGCCGTTGTTTTTGGACCATTGTATTTGCTTTATGAATTTTATGCAGCAAAAAAAGGAGGAACCGGCATTGCGCATGACGCTCATATTGGCGGGGCAGTTTTTGGAGTTATATATGTCTTAATTATTAATTTTGAGAAAGGCGCTGATTTCTTTGAGGCAGTCCTTGGTATTTTCAATTAGTCACACTTTACAGAACATGTTGTACATAAATAGTAACGATAAAATAATTCCGAATGAAAAGGAAACTATAAAGACAGGTAATCGATCATACCTCTACGGTGATGGAGTTTTTGAGAGTATTAGAGTGATTAATGGACATCCAATTAATCTGGATAATCATATTTCTCGTCTTTTAGAAGGAGCTAAGATGATAATGATACAGGTTCCCGAGCGCTTTGATTCAGCATTTTTTAAAGGGAGAATTATTGAATTGTTGTTTGAATCTGGAATTAAAGGAGATGCCAAATGCCGTTTATCTTTGGATAGAAAACCTGGAGGGTCATATGCACCGGATTCTAATGATGCAGATTTCTATATTGAGGTTTATCCAATATCAGAAACTGGATTTTCTCTCAATGAAAAAGGAAAGCAAGTAGATATTTATACTGATTATAAAAAGCAAAAAAGTAAGCTTTCAAATTTCAAGACTAAAAACGGATTGCTTTTTGTTTTGGCATCTATTGCAGCTGGGAGAGATGGATTAGAAGATTATTTATTGACAAGTGATTCAGGTAGCATTCTTGAAAGTACTAACTCTAATTTATTTGTAGTGAGCAATGGTGTCTTATACACTCCAAGTCTAGAAGAGGGCTGTTTAGCTGGCACAATGAGAATGCAAGTAATTAACCTCGCGATTTCTAACGGTATAAAAGTGTATGAGTGCAATATTCTTCCGCAAAATCTATTAATTGCCGATGAAGTTTTCTTGACAAATGCTATTCAAGGAGTTCAATGGGTCGGAAGCTTTAGAACTAAGAGATATTTCAATGTGATTTCAAAAAAAATAAATGGGTTTTTAAATGACAAATGGTTAAAAGAGATTTAATTTTGTAGTTTTACAAGCAACCAATTAACCAATTAACCAAAACGATTTAATTATGAAATTTTTAAAATTTTTATTCCCTCTAGCTTTAGCTTTATTTATGTTTTCATGCTCTAATGATGATCACAATGACGACCATGATCATCATAACGCTGAAGCAAAGAAAGAGTGTTGCAAAGAAGGTGAGAAGTGCGAAGATTCTGATAAAAAAGAATGTGAAGGTCATGATAAAATGGCTCACAAGTGCACAGATGAATGTGCGGAAGGTTGTTCAGGTGAAAAAAAAGGATGTGAAGAAGGCTGTATGAAAGCATGTTGTTCCTCTGATGCTCATGAATGCACAGAAGAATGTGCTGATGACTGCACAGCCGATAAAGGAGGTTGTGAAGAAGGATGTGAAAAAGAATGTTGTGCCGATAAAGAAGCATAATTTTTAGGTAATAATATTAATGAAACTCTGTTGAATCAAATTCAGCAGAGTTTTTTTTATTTCAAATTATGAATGGAAAAATCAGGAAAGAGCTCTCGGTAGGGCAGCTGGTAAAAGTTGTCAAGAAAGAGCATCAGAAAAATGGTCAATTAACTGAGGGGATAATAAAAAGAATTTTAACGAACTCCCAAATACACCCTCATGGAATTAAAGTTGAGCTAGAGAACGGCAGCGTGGGGCGAGTTAAGGATATTATTTATTAGTCACGAAAATTAATATAGGCTATTCGAATATAGATAAAGAGATAATGCGTAAAAAGGGATATTCAATTATGCATAAAAGTTAAATTCTCGAAACATTTTTTCAGAATATTCGTACCTTTGCTCAAGGTTAGTTAATTGTGACCTTCTGAAAGTTATGCTTATATCGAAAATACAATTGAATAAAATGAATTATTTTGCTTCAAAATAAATTTAAAATAAATTAAATTAATGGCCAGATCTCAAGAGACATTTAGTAAGAAAGAAAAAGAAAAAAAGCGTTTAAAAAAACGTAAAGACAAAGCCATGAAAAGAGAGGAACGCAAAGCTAGTTCTGAAGGTGGTGGATTAGATAACATGTTGGCTTATGTGGATGAGTTTGGTCAAATTTCAGATACTCCGCCAGATGAGAATGTGAAAAGGAAAGAAATTAAAGCGGAAAACATAGAAATTGGCATACCTAAAAGGACAGATATTCCTGCTGCTGCCGGAAGAGAGGGTAGAGTAGTTTTCTTTAATGATTCTAAAGGATACGGATTTATTAAAGAAACGGGTACTGAGGAAAAGTATTTTGTCCATGTTAATGGATTGCTTGAAGAAATTAAGGAGAATGATTTAGTAAACTTCGAGTTGGAAAGAGGAATGAAAGGAATGAATGCTGTTCAGGTTAAGATTGTTAACCTTGAAGAGAAGGCTGCTAGAGAAGCTGCATTGAAGGCTGCGGAAGAAGCTGAAGCTGAAGAAGAGGAGGACGAAGATTCTAAAGAAGAGAAAACGGAAGAGTAAAATCTTGTGATTATAAATTGAAAGCCGTTTCCCTTGCGAATCGGCTTTTTTTTTATGCGTTCTCTAGCTTGTTTAATAGTAAGTGATCCAATACCACAAAACCATCCGTATTATAATTGATAGTTGATACAAATTTCTTGTTGAATTCTAGATCGTTTAATGAATAGTTATAGAGCTGATATAGTTTTTGAGTAAATGATTGTTCGTAATAATTTACGAGTACAAATAATTCAGCATTAAGGTTTTTTAATTCTTCTTTGCTGTATTTTGATAAGGGACTTTCGTCATTAATTTGGTGAACGATGGTCCACATTGTTGGTAAATACATGATGTTACTTCTTTCAAGTTCTAAGATGTAAAACGATCGTTTTACTTCACCATTATTATTCATTTCAGGAATTGACATTGTTACTTGAATACTTGGTTCAATCATCATGCTCTTTCTAACGTTCATAAGTCGAAACATTAAGGCTGTGCCTCCATTAAATTCTCGTAAAATAATTTTATTACTAAACTCTACTGATGGAGTAGGTTTTGAAAACCTCCCATAGAGTAAACCTGTAATAAATGAAAAACTTAATAGTCCAGCGAGTGCTTCAAATGCAGCGAGCAAGGAACTGCTGGTCCCTTTAGGAGACATTGCTCCATAACCTACAGTGGTTAATGATTGAGCACTGAAATAACAAGCATTCATAAAATCTTCAAAAATATTATTTGATGGGGTTGTAATTTGTTCAATCCCAATAGCTAAATATCCGAGAGCAAATAATGCATTGATCAAAACATATCCCACGAACACAAACATAAAAAACATACCCCAAGATATAGTAATCAAATACGTGTACAACTCTGAAAAACTAGAAGAGCTATTATGATGAATGATATTAGATGTTCCGTCATTATTAATCAATCGTTGTGCTCCAATTTTGGAGTTATAACCTATACCGGGATCTTTTATTTCTTTCATAAGTTAGAATGCGTTTGGCTATAAAAGTATCCAATTTTAGCTGCTCTTTTATGTAAGTTGATCATATTTTATTAGAATCACAATACTAATGCTGATTCCATTGGTTCGAATTCGTTACTTTTGCATCAAATTAATGATTATGGATAGCTTTCAAGATTTGGGTTTGACCAGACAGTTACAAAATGCAATGGATGACTTGGGGTTCGATAAACCAACGCCAATTCAAGAACAATCTTATTCTGTTGTACTTTCCGGAAAAGATATTGTGGGTATAGCGCAAACAGGTACAGGTAAGACATTAGCATACATGCTACCTATTTTGAGAGACATGAAATTTTCCAAACAGGTGAATCCAAGAGTTTTGGTGCTGGTTCCAACAAGAGAACTTGTTTTGCAAGTTGTCCAGAATATTGAAGACTTCACAAAATATATGTCCGTCCGTGTTCTAGGAGTATATGGAGGTACCAATATTAATACTCAGGCGCAATCGGTTATGCAAGGAACCGATGTAATAGTAGCAACACCTGGACGATTATATGATCTTGTCTTAAGTAATGTTTTACAACTTAAGTCGGTTAAAAAACTAATTATTGACGAAGTAGATGTTATGTTGGATCTAGGATTCAGGCATCAAATTCAAAATATCTTTGAGTTAATGCCAGAGCGTCGTCAAAATATCATGTACTCTGCAACTATGACAGATGATGTTGCTCAATTGATTGATGATTCCTTTATTGCTCCGGTTAAAATATCTATCGCGGTAAGTGGAACTCCTCTTGATAATATTAAGCAGGAATGTTATGCGGTTGAAAATTTCTATACCAAAGTAAACCTTTTGGTTCACTTGCTTAGAGATCATGATAATCTCAAGAAAATTCTTGTATTCGTTGCAAATAAAAAGAGTGCTGATCGAGTTTTTGCTGCTCTCGAAACTAAATTTGTTGATGATGTTAGTGTTATTCATTCTAATAAGTCTCAAAACTATCGTATTCGCTCAATTGAGGAATTTGATCAGGATATTAATAGAATTTTAGTTTCTACAGATGTAATGGCTAGAGGGCTTGATTTAGAGAAAATAACACATGTTATTAATTTTGATGTTCCTAACTACCCTGAAAATTATATGCACAGAATCGGTCGTACCGGTCGAGCAAAAAATGAAGGTAAATCTATTTTATTTCATACAGAGAATGAATTATTATATAAGGACGCCATAGAAACTCTAATGGGAGTGAAAATTCCTATTACTCCTTTCCCAGAGGTTGTTGAAATTTCTAAAGAACTCACTCCAGAAGAACGACCTGATGATGGTATGGGAAGCAGTGAGAATAGAAATGAAAAAATAATTGAAAAAGATACTGGTGCTTTTCATGAAAAAAAGGCAAAGAACGCTAAAGTTAATTTAGGCGGTACTTATAAACGTGATATCAAGAAGAAGTATAAAAAAGCTCAAACCAGAGGAGATAAAACGTATCACAAGAAGCAAAAAAGAGGCTAATTTGTGTAATACATCCCTTTTAAGGGGTAGTGCAGACTTGAATACTAGAACCTAAAATCGACAATATTAGAAACTGCAGATTACGAAGTTTTTAAAGGTGAATTGAAATCAATTTACGCTAACCTCTTTGAAAAGTCAAAAGAGGGTTCTGAAAGTGTTGTGAATGCTTTTGAAATAGCAGGGAGCTGGTAAGGATAATTATTCTTCAGAATTGGATTTTTGATTAGCACGTTGATTCATCTCTCGAATTTTTTGCTTGTTAGCTTCTTTAGCACTCTGCTTTTTTGATTTCTTTTGATTCATTAGTTTCGTATGCTTTTTCTTATTGCTAGAGTTTTTTTGCTTCGCCATAATCATCAGAATTAAAATCCAGTTCTAAAGTTTCGCTGACCAATGCCAACTTCAATAGCTTGGTCAATTTGAAGAAGGAAGCGCTCTTTGTCCCTTCCAAGATTGCCCTTTAGCACAAGACTGTTTGAAGCGTGATCACTTCTAAATATTGTATTCTCTAAAGAGAGATGTTCCATAAATATTTTCATTTCTTGGAATAACTCAATTGGAGTTAATTCGATAAACTCTCCAAGGTATCTACTTTTGTAATGATCGAGTCCTTTGTGGGCAGTTAGAACTAGAGTAGATGCAAATTTAGGCTGTGTTGCATTCAAAACTTTTGCAGAATTAATGGCATGTTGTTCTGTTAGAATTTTACCCCCGACACCATTAATAATCATAACCGAACTATCTATTCCCGCTGCTTTTGATTTGTTTAGTCCATCTATTGTGGTTTGATATGTTTCTCCTTTTTGTATCGCATGCAATACTTCACTGTCGCCTGATTCAATGCCGACATAAACTAAAGATAATCCATTTTCTCGCAGCTCTATTAGTTCATCTATAGATTTCTTCATTAGATTCATTGGCGAAGCATACGTTGAAATTCTTCTAACATTAGGAAAAGTACTTTTGACTTTTTTAAGGATGGGCAGCAGCCGCTTATTGGATAAGACCAAAGGGTCACCATCTGCAAGAAAGACTTTTTGAATACCTTCCGAGTAGTCTGAAAAAGCTTCTATGTCATTAAAAATATCTTCTTGTTTTCTAGCCGTGAATTTCTTACTCGTGTACATTTCACAGAAAGAACATTTATTCCAAGAACAACCGAGTGTTATTTGAATAATAACTGATCGCCCTTCACTCGGTGGACGAAATAATGGTTCATGATAGCTTATCGGAAAATTCATGATTCAAAGATAATATATATTATATTTGAATCATGGGAAAATTATTAGGCATTGCGACTAGAATTAAATCAAAATCACCAATGGACTTGCATGCTTCGGCTTTGGTTTCTTTTGAAAAAGGTGTTTTGAACGATTTTCGTGGTAGAAAGTTGGGAGGAAGGCGTCAAGTTACGGTTTTGTCTAAAGAAGCCTGGAATATAGTTTGCGAGGAGATAGGTTCAGATATCGCATGGACTACTAGAAGAGCTAATTTTTTTATAGAAGGAATAGAGTTAAAAGAAACCACCGGTCGAATTTTGAAAATTGGATCACTTGAATTGGAAGTTACGGGTGAATTAGTTCCTTGCAATAGAATGGATGAACAGTTTGATGGTTTAACCAAAATCTTAGAAAAGGATTGGAAAGGCGGGGTTACTTGTAAGGTCAAAAAAGAAGGGAACGCTAACTTGAATGACGAAGTAGTATTAATCTCTTAGTTTTACCACCAGACCACGAAGAACTTTTTGTATTTGTTTTCATTTGTTTTCATCCAGCATAAAGGTGATCTACTTTCTTTAATTTGACGCTCGATACTCTTTTTAAAGGTTTGCAAGTCAACATAATCTTTATCCTTAATAGGTGATGATAACCAATCTAGTTTTTGTGGAAGAAAAAACGTGTTATCCCTAAATTGGCTTAAATCTTTATAATTAACATAAAATCCTGCAACACATTTCTCGTTAATAGTGTCAAAAACGATTTTCTTTGAAGAGATTGGGGTAAAAAGCTGTGCTTTAAAATTAACTCGTTGTAATACGTTGTCAACTTTTAAATTGTGATCACTTAGTATTTTAATTGATTCAGGCAAGAAGAGTCTTGGAAGCTGTTTTGATGTTAACTTTTTTAATTTTTGATTTAAACTATCCTTTTTGTTAGGGCCAATCCACTTATCCAACTCTTGTTTTCCAGCCTTGTCGTCGTATAAATAAAATTTGTAGATCATCTCTAAATGAATAATCTGTTCGTTTTGTTTCAGAACACAATCTATTTCACCTATTGTTATCTTATCTCGTTGAATTTGAGTGTTTTTAATTATTACCTGGCAGTTATTGATTTTGCCTAATTGATGAAAAACAAATTGCTCAGTAAGTTTTCCAAGTCGTGGTGTTTTGTCTATATCAATTGGCGTTTCGTGTGTTTGTTTCAAATCAAATTGCCGAAGTCCAGCGACATCATCATTCTTCCATAGTAAGCGAGTTGAAACAAAACCATTAAATTGATTTTTTATATCGTTTCCATCTTTTTTCAAATAGATATTTAATTAGATCTTAGAATTAATTCCCTAAAATAGGCTGAAGCTTCAATATATAAAATTACTTTAATTATATATAGCCATGATGAAGTTAGATAATATAAATTCTTTACGAGAAAGACAGAAATACCTTTGAATAGGTACTTTCTTCCTAATATTTAATTATAAAGGGGTTATTAAGATTGAATTGTTATTAAAAAAAATGATGTTAATTTGATTTATTTAAAAATGAATGATTAGTTTTGAAAAAAAAAACGAAAAATGAAAAAATTATTACTATTAGTTATTACAATATCTAGTCTATCCGTGTCAGCGCAGAATGATGAAGGTGTATTCTTTGATTTAAATATCGGAGCAAGATTTGCAGGTACTAGTTCAGAATTTGCGGATCAAGGAGCAGGACTTAATATTACTGGAGCAACTGGTTATATGTTCTCTAACATTATTGGTATTCGTGGAGTTTTAGGATTTGATTCTTTTAAAACTTCTACGGAAGGTATGGCAGAAGGTGTTGCTACAACAGTTGAAGATAAATCTTACATGTTAAGAGGTACTTTAGAAGCTGTTTTAAGTATATCTCAACTTGCTAAATTTGACGTTGAAAACTTTGACTTAAACTTTCATGCAGGTTTTGGTTTCGCTTCTCACGTTAATCCAAGTTGGAAAGAGTACAGATTAGAGGAAGAAGGATTTGAATTTGAAGATCCTGCTTTAAAAGGAAATGATGACATGGTTAATGTTGTTTTTGGATTAACTCCAAAATACCACATCAACGAGAATATTTCAATTATAGCAGATTTTTCATATGTTATGCTTATGATGAAAGATTTTACTAATGATAGATTTAACAATGTCGCTGTTGATGGTTTAGACGGAGTTGTTAATGCTTCAGTTGGTATTTCTTACAGATTGTAATAAGACATATTTATCTATAATACTTAAAAGGAGAGTGAAAGCTCTCCTTTTTTTATGCACTATAATTTATAATATCATTTAAAGATTATGAAATTTATGAATGATTTTTGTCCTTGTGGTAAGCTGATAGTGTATGAGTCATGCTGTGAAATTATTCATTTTGACATCTCTCAAGCATTAACAGCAGAGGAGTTGATGCGCTCAAGGTATACAGCTTTCACAAAGGGAATGGGTGATTATTTGTTGTTGAGTCATCATTCATCAGCGCGCCCCTTAGAGAGGATAGGTGAGATTGTCGAATGGGCAAATTCTGTTATTTGGCAAAGTTTGGAGGTGTTAAATACAACCAACGGGCAGTCGAAAGACACAGTTGGAACAGTTCGTTTTAAGGCAAGTTTTACTCTAAATGGTAGGGCGGATTTTATTTTGGAAAATTCTAAGTTCACTAAAGAGAATGGTTGTTGGATGTATTTAGGGTTCGCGTAAAAAAAACATTTAATACCTATAATTCGGTGCCAGATTTTTAGATGATAAAAGTCATGGTTTGATCAATTTAATTCTTGAAGCCAACGACACTAGTAGATTTTATATTTTCCCATTCTGCGAGTTCGGTCAAAAATAGAGAAACATGATGAACAATGAGGTTTTCATCTATTTTTGCTGGGTTAACCTTTCCTAATATTTTTTGGGAATCTTGCGTTGATTCATATTCATTGATATTTGGGGAAAGTAAAATAATAAATACATCACCATTGTAGGCTTGGGTAAAAACAAGATTGCCTCCTGTCTTGGCATAGTTTCTTTTGCCTGCCTCATCTAAATTGTAAATGCTGTTAAAACTATTGCCGAAGGTTAAGTTGACCCCTTCCTGGTTTCTAGTTGATTCTACAATTAAAACATCCCAATCAAGTTCATACGTTTTGGTAATTTTCCTTAATGTTTCAGATATAAGGTTTTTTGTATGGGTGTGCCAAAGCTCCCTCTTTGTCTTAATTTCTTCCTGGGTTCTTTTATAGCTTAATACGTCATCTTTCAGATCTTCTAATTTCATGTGAGGCCGGGTTGATGTTGATGGTAATTATTATGTAATAACTCTGTACTTATTTTTCTAAGGCTAATCTTAATTGACTCAAGAATACCACTTCTGACTTGTTGCTTTTGGCAAACGAAGAGGTGATGTCTAATGCTGTTTTCATGATTAACTCAATTGTATTCTTTGTAAATAGGCTTGTGTGAATTGATTTAAAAGACTCAACCTGATTTATTATCCCTTCAACAATAATCTCGTTCTCCAAAAGGAAGTCAAATACTATTTCAATTTGAAATGCAGCATCTGAATTGAACTCATCTTTGGCGTTGTCTGCATCAAGCCAAACATTTTTAACTATCTGTTTAAGCTCTGAAACTTCTTCGGGCCTAATCACTTTGTCAGCTTGAGCGGTGGCGTAAAAAACGCGCCCGAGCAATTGATAGAAAGAGACCAATGTAATATCTTTTGTTTCCATGACTCAAGTTTTTAGTGGTTGAAAAATAGTGATCTTAACATCTAAAAGCAACATTTGAATTAGAGCTACTTTTTTTGTGCATTCATAATTTACTAAGATGTTTATTTATAAAATTTTTATAGTCGTTTTGTGTTTTATGATCTGCTATTTATTTTTTTGATAGAAACCTTTAATTTGTCAAGTGTGCTATTTAGCGATTTTTCTAAGGTATCTGCATGGCTGGTAATAGCAATTGGTTGCTTGTTCTTTAGCCTAGCTTCAAGCGTGCAACGTTTGTCACCAACTCCTTCTTTATTCCCGTTTTCATCTGAGAAGTGGACCTCAATTCGGGTAATGTTGTCCCCAATCCGAGACAGATTTTCATTTATTGTTGAATGTACATATCTTTCAAATCTCTCGTTTCCAGATATGTTTTTGTCTGTGTTTATTAGAATAGTCATGGTTTATTTTATTAGTAATTATAAAAGTAATTGTATTTGCTCTTGTGTGTTTAGCGCTTTTTATTTTGTTTAAATGACTTCTATTTTTCAATAAAACCCATTACTCTATTAATGTACAAAAAAAATAAGCTAATTGGAACAATTTAAATATGCCTATTAGTAGTTGTTGATAAAAACCAATAAATTGATTATTAATTAATCATTTTATTGGTTAATTATTAATAGTTTTGTCGTTCAACCTCATTAATATTTATTCATAATGTATATAAATACGCACACGTATTACAGTTTGCGCTATGGGGTTTTTTCACCAGAAACCCTACTTCAATTGGCGGTAGAGAATGATATTTCAAGTCTTGTCTTGACAGATATTAACACGACTTCTGCGTGTATTAATTTTGTAAAGAAAGCCAAGGAGTACAACGTAAAACCAATAGTTGGTGTGGATTTTAGAAATGGAGTAGAGCAACAGTTCATTCTCGTAGCTAAAAGCAATGAAGGATTTGAGAACATCAACATATACCTCACCAATATTCTCCATAATGGATTGAAGGTTCCTGATGTCGCTCCTGAATTGAGGGAAGTACTTGTGATTTATCCTTTTAAGAAAGAGAGGTGTGTTGTATTAAAAGAGTCAGATTACCTAGGGGTTGCGTCAGCAGATTTACCGTATGTCCGATTGAAGGCTATTGATATGAGTCGTGCTGTAATTTTACAAACGGTCAGTTTTCGTACAAAAAGAGATTTTAATGCGCATCGGTTATTGCGTGCTATTGATAAGAACACCTTGTTAAGTAAGCTGCCGACAACCGAGCAGGGGTTTCCTGAGCACAAAATGCTTCCAAAGAAAGATTTGCTTGCTTTGTATTCGGAGCATAATGACATTGTTCAGAATACGCTTCAAATCATAAATGACTGTTCAATAGAATTTAATTGTTCAGAGAATCTTATTCCACAAAATCAAAACACCTATACAGGTTGTGGCGAGAATGATATTGAGATGCTGTACGATTTATGCGAGAAAGGAATGGATTACCGTTATCCAGAAATGAACGAAGAGATTCGTCAAAGAATAGAAAAAGAGCTCACTACAATCATTGATTTAGGTTTTGTCTCATACTTCCTCATTAATTGGGATATTGTTTCTTACGCGCGATCAAAAGACTACTTTTATGTAGGTAGAGGTAGTGGCGCGAATAGTGTGATCGCCTATATTTTGAGAATTACAGATGTAGACCCTATCGAACTTGATCTATACTTTGAACGATTTATTAATCTTTACAGAAGTAGTCCACCAGATTTTGATATTGATTTCTCTTGGAGGGATAGAGATGATGTGACTCGTTATATTTTTTCTCGTTTCAAGAATGTGGCTCTTGTAGCCACTTACAACACATTCAAAGATAAAGGCGTTATTCGAGAGCTGGGGAAAGTATTTGGTTTGCCGAAAGATGAAATTGATGCTTTGTCCAAAGGGAGAAGGCTTCCAACGCATAGTCACTTGTCAGATTTAGTTTTGAAGTATGGACAGTATATTCATGGTTTTCCAAATAACCTTAGTGTTCATTCATGTGGAATTATAATATCAGAAAAACCAATCTCTTATTTTACAGCAACATTTATGCCTCCCAAAGGTTATCCAACAATTCAGTTTGATATGCACGTAGCAGAAGATGTTGGGCTTTATAAATTCGATATTTTAAGTCAGAGAGGGTTGAGTAAGATCAAAGATACATTGGACATTATCGAATACAATCAGCCAGAGAAAGCAAATATAGATATACATGATATGAATCGCTTCAAGGTGGATGAGAAGATAAAAAAGATTCTTCGTGAAGCAAATGCAATTGGCTGCTTTTATGTAGAGTCTCCAGCAATGAGGATGTTGCTTAAAAAGCTGCAAGTGGATAGTTACCTTGGACTTGTAGCCGCTAGTTCTGTTATACGTCCTGGTGTTGCTCAGTCTGGAATGATGCAGGAGTATGTCAAGCGTTTCAGAAATCCTGAAAAACGAAATGAAGCACACCCTGTATTGCTAGAGCTAATGCCAGAGACATATGGCGTAATGGTATATCAGGAAGACGTGATTAAAGTTGCTCATTATTTTGCAGGTTTAACGTTGGGTGAAGCAGATAAGATGAGGAGGGGGATGTCTGGTAAATTCAGATCGAGGGAAGAGTTTCAAGCGGTAAAAGATATCTTTTTTAGTAACTGCAAGGAAAAAGGGCATGCACCAGAACTTACTGCAGAGATATGGCGACAAACAGAGAGCTTTGCTGGTTATGCATTTGCGAAAGGACATTCTGCCTCATATGCCGTGGAGAGTTATCAATGCTTATTTCTAAAAGCTTATTTTCCTTTAGAGTTTTTGGTGGCGACAGTTAATAATCAAGGAGGATTTTACAGTACAGAACTGTATTTACTCGAGAGCTTTCTCTTTGGCGGAATTACTCATCCACCTTGCATAAATAAAAGTAACCTAGAGACAGTGATAAAGGGTAAGCATATTTATTTAGGCTTTCACTTATTAAAGTCGTTTGACACAAAGTTGGCAAGAGAAATTGTTTCAGAGCGATTGCTGAATGGTGATTTTATTGATTTGGATGACTTTTTAAACCGTGTACTTATCTCTCTAGAGCAAATCACCATTTTGATCCGAATAGAAGCTTTTCGGGATACTGGGAAGAATAAACGAGCATTATTGTGGGAGGCGCGTTTTAAAATAAGTAAGAGTGAAAAAAAATCTACTTCATTGGAACTGTTTCGAGTTCGTCCGAAAGTATTCAGTGTTCCTAAGTTGGAGCATAGTTGGGAAGAAGATGCGTTTGATCAGATAGAGTTGCTTGGTTTTTCTTTGTATAGTATGTTTCAGTTGATGTCTGACTCACCTAGGTCTTCTATCATGGCAAAAGATTTGCCACGCTATCAAAATCAAAAGGTGTGGATTGAGGGTTATTTGATACATGCTAAACGTACAACTACTTCCGGAGGAGAGAATATGTTCTTTGGGACCTTTATAGATAGAGAAGGTAATTGGTTAGATTCTGTTCACTTCCCAAAAGTAGCGCAGCGGTTTCCGTTTCGAGGGCGAGGTATTTATCGTATTTATGGAAAAGTGACTTTAGAGTATGATTGCGTTCTTCTTGAAGCTGAATGGATGGAGAAAATGGGAGTTATTGAGGATCCACGATATGTAGAGGTACGTAACAAGAAGAGAGAGCAAGAGATTGTGACTTGGAACATGAAGAAGGATTATGGGAAGAGGATAAATCGAATTGAGAAGTCTAGTTAAGTTAGTTATGAGTGGAGAAATCACAATTAAAAAAGAAATAATTTTATGAATCGATCAATTGTACATTTGGATTTAGATACTTTTTTTGTTTCTTGTGAACGACTGATTGATAGCCGTTTAAATGGCTTACCTGTATTGATTGGTGGAACGTCAGATAGGGGAGTTGTAGCTGCTTGTAGTTATGAGGCACGTCGTTTTGGTATTCACTCTGCTATGCCAATGAAAATGGCACGACAACTCTGTCCAGAAGCTATTGTTTTGAGAGGTAATTCAGGTACCTATTCCAAATACTCAAAACTAATTACAGATATCATAAAGGAAGATGTTCCGCTTTATGAGAAGACATCGATTGATGAATTTTATGTTGATTTAACAGGTATGGATCGATTTTACGGTTGTGAGAAGATAGCTTCTGAGTTACGTACAAAGATCATACGAGAAAGTGGACTACCCATTTCTTTTGGTCTTTCTCAGAATAAAACGGTCTCTAAGATCGCGACAGGAGAGGCAAAGCCAAATAATGAAATCAGTGTTCTAAAAGGGACAGAAAAACCATTCTTAGCACCCTTGTCAGTGAAGAAAATACCAATGGTAGGAGATAAGACCTATCGATCACTTTGTGATTTAGGGGTCCGGCAAATAAAAACCATTCAGGAAATGCCGATAGAACTGATGGAGAATGTTTTTGGGAAGAATGGTATCATGATTTGGAAGAAGGCAAACGGAATTGATAACTCTCCAGTGATTCCTTATCAAGAAAGAAAGTCTATTTCTACAGAGCGCACATTTGAGAAGGATACGATTGATGTAATAAAGCTCGAAGGTATTATGACTGCTATGGCAGAGAACTTAATTTTTCAACTGCGAAGAGGCAATAAACTGACGGCTTGTGTGACAGTTAAAATTAGGTATTCGGATTTCCAGACTTATACCTTGCAGCGTAAAATACCGTATAGCGCTTCAGACTGTACGATTATCCCTTTGGTGTTAGAACTTTACAAGAAGCTTTACGATCGTCGTGTTCGTGTACGATTGATTGGAGTACGCTTCAGTCACCTTGTTGAGGGAGCACATCAAATTAATCTATTTGAAGATATTAAACTGCTGGGCCTGTATCAGGCAATGGATCATATCCGAAATAGATATGGTGATCGAGCAGTGATGCGTGCATCTGGAATGGATGCGAAAAGTATCAGTCGATGGAACCCCTTTAATGGAGAGCCTCCACCATTGTTAGCAAATAGAAAGAGATGAGAAATTAGACGAGGAGCAGTAAATTTTCTCTAAGCAATAAAAGTGCCTCTGAATACCAGAATAGCTCAAAATCATGGAGTTTCTCTTCATAAAGTTTTCTTAATTCTTTATACGTCAACTTGGTGTTATCTGAAAGACGTTCTAGTATATCCAACAACCATTCTCCCTTAAGTTGCTCTAGTGTGATCTCCACAACATCTGTTTTGGTGTGAAAGAACAACTGAAGCATATCAACCTCTTCATCTTTGATGTTTTCCGAAAACTCATTAATGATAGGTGGAGCTCCAAGCCAAATAACTCTAGAAGATGGTTTTACATTAAATTTTACATTGTCTTCAATACAAGTTTGTATGAAATTTTTCGAGATACTTGTTTTAGGTACCTTAAAGTCAAACCAATCTTTAAGAGGTAATTCAAAGCCCACGCCATGCATAAAATTAAATAGCGACTTCTTTAAACCATCACTAAAAAGTGTGTGGTCAATTCCTGTAATGTCTTTAAAGTCAACGTCATTATTAGCAAACGAAATATCTTTGTAGTTAGGTGTGATATTGAATTCATCAGGGTTCATGCCAATTGGACTGTGGGTTGTCAACGCAAATTGATGCCAGAATCCAGATTGAATAACACCTAGCTCAAATAGCTGACGCACCATTTCTAAACTATCAATAGTTTCTTGAACTGTCTGCGTAGGGTATCCGTACATCAAATAAGAGTGAACCATAATTCCAGATTCCGTAAAGTTGTCCGTAACCTGCGCGACTTGCTCTACAGTAACACCTTTGTCAATTAGACTTAAAAGGCGATCAGAGGCAACTTCTAAGCCTCCAGAAACGGCAATACAACCTGAAGCCTTCAGTAATTTACAAAGCTGAGAAGAAAAATTCTTTTCAAAGCGAATGTTTGTCCACCAAGTAACTGTTAAATCTCGATTTAAAATCTCAATGGCCAAAGCCTTCATTAAAGATGGTGGAGCCGCTTCGTCTACGAAATGGAATCCAGTTTCACCAGTCTGTGAAATAATTTCTTCCATTCTGTCCACTAATAAATTAGCGGTAATTGGTTCGTAGATTTTTATGTAATCGAGTGAAATGTCACAAAAAGTACATTTACCCCAATAGCAACCATGTGCCATTGTTAGTTTATTCCAGCGTCCATCACTCCATAATGTATGCATCGGATTGGTGATTTCAATAACAGAAATGTACTCACTTAAAAGTAAGTCAGAATAGTCTGGAGTGCCTATTTCATTTTGTTTGTAATCAGAAAACTCTATCCCTGTCGTGTACATCACTTCATTATTTTGAAGTGTGTAAGTTCTCTTTAAATCATTGCCATTGGACGTGTTAGAAACAACGTGCTTATAGATTAGTTCAATGGGTTTTTCTCCATCATCTAAACTGATATAATCAAAGAATTCGAAAACACGAATGTCCGACAATGACCTTAATTCAGTGTTCGGAAAACCACCACCCATTGCAATTTTCACATTTGGACATTCTTTTTTGATAAATTTAGCACATCGAAATGCGCTATATAGATTCCCAGGAAAAGGCACTGAAAAACAGATTAATTTCGGTGATAGCTCAAGTACCTTTTTCTTCAGAATAGCTAGGGTAATATTATCGATAAAACTGACGTCTTCATTTAGCTCAGCATATAAATCATTAAAAGAATTAGCACTTTGGCCAAGTCTTTCAGCATAGCGACTAAACCCAAAATTTGGATCGATACATTCAATAATAAAATCAGATAAATCTTCTAAGAATAAAGTGGCCAGGTGTTTTGCTTTGTCTTGAATACCCATATTTCCAAACGCCCAGTCTAAATCATCTACTTGATCGAAGCGAGAAGCCTGTGGTAAATAATCATTTGAGCAAATTTGTCTAGCAAAGGTTTGATCTTTACCTTGCAGAAAGTTAACCACTGGCTCTATAGACTTTAAGTATGAATCTCGCAGGTGATAAATGCGTTCACAATTCTCAGTTTCAATTGATCCTTTCTGATTGGCTAATTCAAAAATCTCTTGAAAAGTGCTCCTTTTAAAAAGTTCTAGAATTACCTCGATACCCAAATCCATTTGATAAGAGCTGATGTTTTTGGTATTCAAAAAACCCTTCAAATAAGCCGTAGCCGGATAGGGGGTGTTAAGTTGGGTAAACGGAGGGGTGATTAATAGAACTTCCTTCAATGCGATTGGTTTCAATTACAGAGCAAAGATAATAGGAATGCTTAGATTTTTCGTTTGCTCAGGAATTTGCTGTAAAAATGAACCGAATTAATTAATTTCTATATTTTGCAATCTCTAAAACTTGCAATATGATTTTAAGAAAAACGAATCTAAACAATATTCCATCTATTATGGCGATAATAAGTGATGCGCAAAGTTATCTTAAAAGTTTAGGAATCGATCAGTGGCAGGATGGATATCCAGATGAAGCACAGATTTCATTAGATATAAAAAATGATGATAGTTATGTTATCTCTAATGATGATAACCAAGTGATGGGAACTGTCGTGTTTACAACAAGTCCCGAATCAACTTATGATAAAATTGATGGTGAATGGAAAACTAAATCCAATGTTCCTTATGGGGTTATTCATCGCTTGGCCGTTAGCAATAATTATAGGGGAGTTGGAATAGCAAAATTTGTCTTCGAGTTTTGTGAGAGACAGCTTAAAGAGATGGGAGTTCAAAGCATGAGAATAGATACTCATAGAGATAATAAAGGAATGCAGCAATTGATCCTGGGCTTGGGGTATGAATATTGTGGCGTTATTATTTTGAACAGCGGTGCTGAAAGATTGGCTTACGAGAAGTTAATCGTTTAATTTCAAATCTTATTCATAAGTTGATTTTCCAATTTTCTTAAAAGTGAAAAGTGCAATCATCAAAGCTGAAAAAGGCATTAGACTAATTAGGTAGTATAATTCAAATCCAATCAATCCATATAGACCTGCAGATAGCAGCGGGAATATTGCCATTGCAAAAGAATTTATTGATTCACTGACTCCCATTATTTCTCCTTGCTTCTTTGGATTTGCGTGAATTGAAATTAGTGCGTTAAAGGTCGGGAAACTTAATGATAGACCCAAGTTTAGAATATAATAGAATGCTACAAATGGGATTATCGACTCTGTAATAGTTAAACATACAAGTCCTAAAGTACTTAAAGCCAAACCTAAAATTAGTGTTCGGTATTCTCCCATTATTTTAATGAATTTTTGTGCTACGAAAGCTTGATTGATAGCTAAAAATAACCCGCCAGCAAACATGAAGTAGCCTAGGTGTTGAACATCAAAGCTAAATAGGTCAATTAGAAATAAAGAAATTGTTGCTATGTAAAACGCCATCATAGATGAAAAAAAGAATTTGAGCAAAAACAAAAGTTTAATGATTGGTTTGGGTTTTATTTCTTTAATTCTTTTTAGAATTCTAAAACTTTTAAGGATTGACTGTTTCTTTCTAGGTGTTCTTTTTTCAAGTGGGTGTGATTCTTTAAGTAGGACAATAATTGTTATCAAAGTCAGAGTAGAGATAATGATAGAAATCAGCATTGTTCCTGTATAACTCCATGAAGTTGAGGCGGCTAGTCCTCCAAGTCCAGGTCCAATGATCATTCCAATACCAGCGATTCCGCCTAGGTAGCCAAATATATAAGACTTTTCTTGTCTTGTCGTAATGTCGGCGATGTAAGCGTTAGCTACAGCAGTATTGCCTCCCGTTACACCGTCGAGTATTCTTGAAAGAATAATAATCCACAATGGTAAGGCAAGTCCCAAAATTGAATTGTCCGGCAGTGATAATGCAAATACAAAAACGATCCAACTCAATAAAGTTCCTGCTTGACTTATAAGAAGAATGGGTTTTCTTCCATTAGAATCCGATAAAGCACCTAGAATAGGTGCACCTATAAATTGTGAAGCTGAGTAGAGGGTTAGTAATAATCCAAAAACCCATTTGGGAGCTCCATAATCTTCGACAACGAAGGGTAATATAGGCATTAAAATGCTAAAACCCAGTACATTGACCAGGGTTAGAAGGTAAGCAGGGACTAATCTCGTTTTCATGGCGTAAAACTACTTCAATTTTACTAATACACCTCAAAGTTATGAGTTAGCCACACGAAATTAGTCATGCCATTTTTAAATGTTTTTTTAATGATTTTATATCTTACCGGAGTTGATCAAGATACTTTTCAGTATATACTAGAATCGGATCTATAACTGGTGATATCTAGGGGTGTTTTAAAATCAGATGTATGTTTGGTTATTTTGGCTATCACAGTTTCAATATACTCCACAGGTGCTAATCCCTTTTCAATATATTCAACGGCGCCATTTTTCAAAGCTTTCAATGTAATGTTCAAGTGTTCTTGAGCTGAAAGATAAATCACGTTAGGGACCGTGTCAAATTTTCGCTTAATAACTTGTAAAACTTGCAGCCCAGTGCAATGTTCTAATTTGTGATCTAGAATAATTATATCTGGAGCATCTTTGAGACGGCGTATAAATTCTATCTCTGATTGAAAAGATTTCACTATTCTGTTTTTACCAGAAAGCTTACCTTCTAGCATTGTTCCAAAATATTCGTTGTCATCTAGTATGTAAATTTTTATTTCATTTTTCATCATGCAGTGGTTTTGATTCATTCCATCTTTACAATTACCACTCCTAGAATTTAAAGTGTTGATTTACAGCACATTATTTGTATTACCCGAAGAGTAAAACGTCCCATTATGACAGAATATTTCCCATACTGGGAATGATTATTGTAACTTCTGCATTCTAATAATTAACGTTTCAAGGTGGACGACAAACATCTCAGTAGTTGCGAAGAAGTCACATTCTTCAAATTCTAACGTCCTTGCTAAATCGATAAGGCCAGTTTGCTTTAGGTGTGATAAACTGGGTCTAATAGCGTGACAAATGTTTTTAACGGTTTCGATATCTTTATTTATAATAGATTGTTTTAGCTCTAAAATACGTATATGTGAATCCTTAATGAATATTGAATTTAATTTTTTTTGAAATGCATCCTCATGATCAACTTCATTTTCAATGGACCCGCTTAAATCATTATTTTTTGATAATAATTTAGGATTTAAATTTTTAATTAAAATAGCGTGAAGTTGATCAAAAGAGTATGGCTTTGAGAGAAAATCATTCATTCCGACATTATAACATTCGTCTTTGTTTGCTTTATCTGCGTTGGCGGTGAGTCCTATTATTTTTAAATCACTAAACTTTGAATCTTCACGAATAATTTCCGTTGCCTTTATACCATTCATGATTGGCATTCGCATATCCATTAATACGAGGTCAACTTCGTTGGATTTAATGTATTCCAATGCCTCAAGTCCATTGTCTACAATTGTAAAGTCTGCCTTTAAATTAATCATTTGGCTTTCAATTAGAAATTGGTTCACTTTATTGTCTTCCGCAACAAGTATTTTTACTCCGGAAAAGTTCTTTTGATCCAGCACGATTTTTTTTGCTTGTGTCTCTAATTCGTTCTTTTTTATTTTTTTCAATTTAAGAAAGAACTCGAATGATGTCTTGCCTTCATTTGAGAAAACGCTTATTTCTCCACCCATTAAGTCTAGAATCTTTTTTACTATGGGTAAACCTAAGCCTGTTCCCCCAAATACTCCATTTGAATTGTTTGTAGCCTGCTCAAAGTTTTCAAAAATAGAGTCTATGTCTGTTTTTGGAATTCCAATTCCAGAATCACTGATTACAAATTGTATTACATCTGAATCGAAAGAAGAACTGAATATCTCGGTTTTGAAATCTACATAGCCATTGGTTGTGAATTTAATGGCATTGCTTAATAGATTTTGTACAACTTGTCCTAGCTTTATTGGGTCAAAAAGATAATAAGCTTCTTTGTCGATTTTTAATTCCATAGAGTAATCAAATCCTTTTCCAATGGTTTGATTTCTCAAAAGTTCAAAACTTTGATTTAGACATGAGTAAAGGTTGGCGGTAACTGGTTCTATTTTTTCTTTTTGAGCTTCAATTTTAGCCAATAATAGAAGTTCATTTATTAATGAGAGTAAACTACTACTAGCGTGGTTAACATGCTTTAATTGTGCCAGTAACTGAGGATCTTTGGCAATTTTATTCATTAATTCAGTAATTCCAATTATTGCATTTAATGGTGTCCTAATTTCATGACTAATATTGGCTAGAAAAAGCTCTTTTGACTTTAAAGAATCTTCTGCTTTGTCTCTTGCAACTTTCAATTCAACTTCTAGCATCTTTTGTTCGGTTATGTCAAGATGGATTCCAAATGAACCTTTGATACGGTTGTATTCATCATAGAAGGGGGCACCGCTTACCAGGACCCATATTTTTACCCCATCCTTCCTTATTATTTGAATCTCGTATACATTACCTTTTCCTTCTTTTCTGTCTTTTAATTGTGGTTTGTATTTTTCACGACCTTTATCGTCCAGTAAAAAATCGGCCCCTTTTCGTCCTTTTAATTCATCAACGCTATAGCCTGTTAGACTACAAAATCTAGGATAT
Organism: uncultured Flavobacteriales bacterium; assembly: GCA_905480145.1. Taxonomy (GTDB): domain Bacteria; phylum Bacteroidota; class Bacteroidia; order Flavobacteriales_D; family Crocinitomicaceae; genus UBA4466. The sequence continues at coordinate 82,528 of CAJQPA010000008.1, forward strand.
GCATTAATTATTACGCCTTCAGGGTCGACTTCCACGAGGCCTAACTCCATGTTTTCAATTATGGATCTGTACTTTTCTTCACTTCTTTGTAGCGCTTTTTCTAACTTTTTTCTGTCGGTAATATCTCTTGCTGTCGCATTAAAGGAGATTCCTTTATCAATATTATATCCAGAGGTTTCAACATTCTGTCCTAACCAGATTTCTTTTCCGTTTTTGTTATGTATTGGAAACTCTGTGTAGGTTGCATTCAACTTACTCTCCAATTGAAAGTTATAAAAGCTGGAGACTTGTTTTTTATATTTTGGAGTAACCAAGTCACTAAATGTCATTGACAAAAGCTCTTTTTGGCTATAGCCTGTAAGCTTTATACATGCCGGATTTACATAGGTAAAAGCGCCGTTTGATTTAATTCTGTAGATGATATCACTAGAAGATTCAATAAGATCTTGGTATTTTCTTTTTTGATTTTCTTTTTCTTCTTCTAATTTCTTCTTTTCTGTAATATCTTCAATAACAACGATTCTTGCTTTTAAATTTTGAAAATCTATTGAGTTCCCTTTGGTTATCACTTCAAAAGTATTCCCTTTGGCGCCTATATGGGTCCATGTTTTATTTTTTTTTGGTTTTTCACCAATACTTTTGACGTACTTTATTACATTTTTTGAATCGGACTTATGATGCAAGTCACAAATTGTCATCCTTAGAAATTCGGAATTTGAATAACCATACTTTTGAACTGCAGTTTTATTAACCGCTAAAATTCTAAGATCGGCCAAATTATAAACCATAATAGGGAAGGGGTGCTTATTGAATAATATGTTTAACTGTGATTCACTTTCTTTAATTTTTTCCGTTCTTTTTGAGATTTCCTCTTCCAAGTTAGTGTTTAGTGCAACTAATTTTTCATTCACATCGAAGAGTTCACGGCTTTTATCCTCCATGATTCTTTCTGCTTCCTTTCTGGCCGCACGTTCCCTTTGGATTATTCTGTCAAATGTAGTTTTATCAGTCAAGCTGTTTAATGTTAAATACAACCTCCGATTCACTGATTTTTTCCATTTCAATTTCTGATCTCTTTCCAAAATTTTTGAAACATCCAAGGATCAAACCATGTGCAAAATCTGACATCCCTCTTTGGGAACTGTATGTCATTTTTAAATGATTTATCGCAATTCGATCCGGAACAAAAGATGGTAGCTGTGCATCAGGGTATAACTTCAGAACTTCTTTATGAATATAAGAGTCTACTAGTTCTAGGAACGATAATGGATCGGAAACGTTTTCGAAGAATGAAGGGTAGTGACTTTTAAACCGTCCAAAAAGATGTTCTCCATATACCCGGAAGAGTTGCACAGATGAAATACCCGTCGCATCGCTCAATTCTTTTACAAGGATAAATATTTCTTTATGGTCATAGGTGCCAATCGAGGAATACACTCCTTTTGATTTTAAATTACTACGTTGAATTATATCATCAGCTATTTTAAAACTGAATTCATTTTCTATCATTTCGATTAATTCGGTAAATACAATTCCTTTCATATGATTAATATTATTCGTGATTTATCTCGTTTTTACTATCTGACTTAATTTCTTTTAAAAGTCTGTATATACTGGATTTACCAATGTTTAGCTTTTTTGAAACTTCAAGTATATTGTTGTCGTGGTTTTCAAGAAATCGGAGTATTATTTTTTCATTGATTTCTTTTAGGGTAAGGTCGCTTTCTAGCAGGTCATCCATAATTCTCGACTTGTTAAATATGATGTCGCCTGAGTCAATTTCACCGTCATCGCACATTACACAAGCTAAATCTATAATTGATTTTAATTCCCTAACGTTTCCAGGAAACCTATAACTCAATAGTTTTTCAAGTGCATTTGAAGATAAAGTAATCTTATCCAATCGATTCTCTGCGCAATACAAAGAGGCGAAATGATGAGCGAGAAGTACAATATCATTTTTACGCTCACATAATTTAGGTAAGTGGATAGGTAGTCCGATTAACCTGTAGTATAAGTCTTCTCTGAACTCACCTTTACTTACGAGTGAAGGCAAATCTTGGTGCGTGGCACAAATAAATCTACAAGTAATAGGTGTAGATGCATTACTACCTAACTTAGTAACCTCGCGTTCTTGTATAACGCGCAGTATTTTTACTTGAGTGCTGAGACTAATTTCTCCAATTTCATCTAAAAATATTGTGCCATTTTTGGCTTGTTCAAATTTTCCTATTCTTGTTTTCTCAGCACCTGTAAACGCTCCTTTCACAAAGCCAAAAAGTTCACTTTCGATTAAAGATTCTGGAATAGCTGAAAGATTAACCGCTACGAAGGGTTCTTTCGCTCGTTTTGAATTGAAATGAATGGCTTTTGCTACTACTTCTTTTCCAGTACCTGTTTCTCCAGTTAAGGATACGTTTATAGAACTTGCTATTGCTTTATCTATGTATTTGTAAACTTTTTTTATGACTTTGCTGGCTCCAATAATGTATTTAGAAAGATCATATTTCTCATTTACTTCTTCCTCTAAAACTTCAATTCTAGATTTTAGCTCTCTGCGCTCCATTAAATTAGCAAGACTTCTGCCTATCCTGTGATTGGCGTCATCATTCTTTACTATATAATCAAAAGCTCCATTTTGGATAAGGTGGAGTGCTGTTTCGACATCGTCCTGCCCAGAAACTAATATCACTTCCGTATTAGGTGATTCTGACTTAATCCGTTCTAAAATTTTATCTCCCTTGAGATCAGGTAGGTTATAATCCAATGTGATTAAGTCAGGTTTGAACTTTAAGTATTCGAACAAATCTGCTGCTGTCTTAACTTTTTTAACACTATGCTTATGGAGTAATGTTAAATGATATTCGAGAAATTCAGAATACCAATTATCATCTTCAGCTATAATAATTTGTAGTGTCTCCATAGTTTTATTTTATTCTAATATACAGAAAAGACTGCGCGTGCTTAGTAATTAAACCGCTTTTTAATTCGTCAATGAACAGAATGTACTTCGCAGTTAACAAACCTTAATCTTGAGTTAATATATTTTCTCAAATTGAGAATGAGTTGTTATTTATGGGAATTGAATGGAGGACGTATTAATAATATACGCATAGAATCAATACGTTATGCATTTGGTTCTTAATTTGAATAAGTTGACCAAAAAAAATAAAATGAAACATAAGTAGAGTAATAGTTAGTACAAAAAGACCAAATACAAGTATTGATGTGTGCACTGAATACACTCAGGACTTTAATAAATGAGTTTTGTAAATATTATCTATTCGGTTGCAAAGTCAAACCAAACATCTGGTATTGCAGACAATGATTAAACGGTCTATTGTGGTTACAAACCTTGAACTTGTGAAAATTATACATTTCAACAAACAAAGGGGTAAACTGAATATCCTGTATAATCAATGTCTGCAAATGACTTATTTTTGCAAGTATGATAGCAGAGAATCGGCTGACATCAATGTGCTCTCATATTGTAAAAGCTTCATTAATTATTTCCGTAGAAAAGTTTATTTAATTCATTATTCTCAAAAGTAAAAGCAGCTTCGGTTTCTGTTCTGTCTAGTTTGTTGTTGATAGCCAAGGCCCATAAAACCAATTCCATTAAGAAATATTGGTCATTTCCATTTATTTCTGGCGAGTATTTTTCTACTAGATCTTTTAAAGATTTAATGGAATCAAGATTCTTATGGTAAGTCGCATCCTTTGTATAGTTACCGATTTCTAAAAAGCTGTTGTTATCGAACCAGGCAATAATATCTGAATATGCTGTTGGAACACCCTCTTTTTCTAATTTTTGAATAGGGGGGAAGATACTTTCGAATTTTGTTTTAACTGCTTCGTCTATCAAGGCTTGTGCAACTTCAGCAGCACCTTCCTGTTCACCTTCATAGACTAATTCTATTTTACCTGTAATTGATGGAATTATAGACATGAAATCTGTCAACCGAATGTTGGTGTGTACTGAATTAGACTCAATTAGTCGTAAATTTGCAGAAGCCATTAAATTTTCCATGGCACTGATACTTAAACGGGCACTTACACCGCTTTTAGCATCAACATATTCGCTGTCACGAGCCACGAATGAAACTTGTTCTAATAATTCTTTCGCGAATTCACTAATGCCAATTTGCTTTCTATCGCTCTCGCTGATTCTAGCTTCTTGGGCTGTAATTTTTTTAGCAAGTTCAATCGTTTTTGGATAATGCGTGAAAATTTGTGAGCCAATTCTGTCCTTTAATGGAGTAACAATACTTCCTCTATTTGTATAATCTTCAGGATTAGCCGTGAAGATGAACTGAATATCTAAAGGCATTCTCAACTGAAAACCTCTAATTTGAACATCACCTTCTTGAAGAATATTAAACAATGAAACTTGTATACGAGATTGTAAATCAGGTAGTTCGTTTATGACAAAGATGCATCTGTTAGCTCTTGGAATCATTCCATAATGTAAAACTCTTTCATCCGAATAGGGTAACTTTAACGTTGCCGCTTTGATTGGATCAATATCTCCAATTAAATCAGCAACATTAACATCTGGTGTTGCTAATTTTTCAAAGAACCTATCTGAACGGTGCACCCATGAAATAGGAGTGAGGTCGCCTTTTTCAGCCAACAAATCTTTGGCATATTTTGATATCGGATTGAATGGACTATCATTAATTTCAGAACCTTTCACAATTGGCATGTATTCATCCAATAAATGAATCATATTTCTTGCAATTTTTGTTTTAGCTTGACCTCTTAATCCCAGTAAATTAATGTGATGGCCAGAAAGTATAGCTTTTTTCAATTGTGGAACAACCGTATCTTCATAGCCCCACAAGCCTTCAAAAACAGGTTCTTTTGCCTTTATTTTAGCAATCAGATTTTCTCTCAATTCATCATTAATGCTTCTTTCTCTGTATCCTGAATCTCTCAGAGATTTATAAGTAATATTTTCTTTCATTTTATATTTTTTTAATTCTATTCTTTTCGTAATCCTCAAAAATCATTTCTCCTAGTCCTTTGAGCCCAGTTAAAAACGCTTTTCCATTATTTCGGGCTGTAAACATTTCTACAAATTTTCTTAAATAAGGATCTTGCGCTATCATAAACGTGGTAATGGGTATTCTCAATTTTCGCGCCTCTGCAGCCTTGTTGAGGCATTTAGAAACAATCATTTCATCCAAACCATTACTATTCATGTAGAACTCGCCATTGGGCATTTTTATGCAACTCGGTTTTCCGTCGGTTATCATAAATATTTGCTTGTTGGTGTTTCTTTTTCTCCTTAAAATATCCATTGCTAATTCTAATCCAGCAACCGTATTCGTGTGATAGGGCCCAACTTGTAGATAGGGTAGGTCTTTTACTTTAATCGGCCAAGCTTCATTTCCAAATACAATGATATCAATAGTGTCTTTTGGGTATTTTCGATGAATCAATTCAACCAATGCCATGGCAACTTTCTTTGCAGGCGTTATTCTATCTTCTCCATATAAGATCATAGAATGACTGATGTCAATCATTAAAACCGTGCTCATCTGTGCTTTATGCCTTGATTCTTCGACGATTAAATCATTTTCTGTAAGTTTAAAGTCATTAATTCCATGATTTATCTGGGCGTTCTTAATGCTCTCACTGATATCAACGCTGGATAAGTCATCACCAAATTGAAAAGGCCGGTTGTCGCCATATTTTTCATCACCGGTTCCTACTTTTTTAGTTTTATGATCTCCGATACCACTCTTTTTTAATTTCCCGAATATCTGATCCAACGCAAATTGACGGAGAACACTTTCTAGTTTGGCGGTAAGTAAGTCTTTTCCTTTTCCTGGTCCATTAGTTCCTTCTTCACGATCTTTATTTTCTTTGATATACCCACGTTTTCTTAAGTCTTCCTTAAAATCTTCGAGCGAATATGCTTCGTTAAAAATACCAAATTCTTTATCCAGCTCATTGAGCCAGTTAAAAGCTTCTTCTAAATCTCCAGAAGTATGAGTGATGAGTTCCTTAAAAATGTCAAATACGCGATCAAAAGGAGCTATTTCTTTATCCGTGTATTTGCTGAATACAAAACCTTCATTAAAATTCTTTGGATTATAATTACTCACGATAAATTGATGTATTGTGTTTTTTATAAATATCGGAATTATATTATTCTGATTAGCCTTATATTTATTTTAATTGACGTAATAGAGGCCGTAGCATTTTTTAAATTTGGTTAATCTTCATTTAATTTGATGTAGGTAAAATAGTATTATATACTAATTCGGGCTATTTAATTTCATTTAAATCGTCATACTAACACTATTATTAACTATCAACCAAATGTCTTATAATTAATATTATGTTAAACAGTATGTAATTAAAATAACTACAAATGCATCATTTCGATTGTTGTGTCATACAAGTTCTTCTTATTCACCTTCGCTTTTAGCCAAGCATAATAACTCATGAGAAAAATATCTTCTTCTTCTCGACTTTTAAAAGACAGTGAATTTTTAATCGTTTCTCTGAATGAACTAGAATCGGCCACAAACTCATCTTTGTAATAAATCCTTACCAGTTTTAAAAATTCCATTGCTTGTATATGTTCTGTTTTATCAAAGTGCGCGCGATATTTTCTAACAAAACTATTAAGACGTGATTCAACGAAATCAACTGAATTTAATTCTATGTGCAGCAAAATCTCAATAAAGCTTTTGTTCAGCAACCAATCAAAACCAACGTTTCGCTCGTACCAGCTATCACTTCGTTGAAATTTAACTAATATTTTATTGGCCAATTCTAATTCGTTTTGTTGAAAATGGATTGTAACCCTCGCCAACTTTGCATTTAATAATTGTTCCTCTGCATCTTTACTTATGTTAAATAGCCTATCTAATTCATTTGCAGCTAATTTATGATTGCCTGTGTAGTTTAGATTTAATGCTCTTAAAGTTGTATATTTTATTTGAAATCGCTTGTAATACTTGTTGCTATATCTTTCCATTTGTGTATTCATGTTTTCTAGAAAATCCATACTCAGTCTAAAATTCTTTTTCCGAAAGTAAATATTAGCCACGCTATATAGCAGATCTATGTGGTAAATAAGCATTTTTTGGGTGTCTTCTACTCCACCCTGTAATTCTCTAATTTTATCTACAAAAAATAGCTCAATCTCATGATAGTTCCGTTTATGAGCGCCTGCAATATCAGCAATTAAGGCCAATTGGTATAAAGATTGAAAACTATACCCTTTTTCATCTGGAATGTTCAATTTTGAATAACTTGCCTCTAGTAGTATTCCTAATTCTACTGCTGAACCATCTAGTTCAGCTTGATTGTATGCTTTTCGAACTGAAGCATAAACCATGTTCAGTTTTTCTTGTTCAATAAAGTTCTGGTTGTTTATAGCCAATTTCTCAAATAATATAGATTGATCTTGAGATAGCTCATGGTGAGAATGCTCAACCAATGTATGATAAATTTCATTCAACAAGGTGTAATGGCTTATCTCAATCGCCTCAAACTCTAGCTTATGGATCGTTTTAAAGGCTATTTTATACTTTCCATAAGCGAACAACTTGCGGGAAAGTAACAATCGTTTTATTATTTCAATTTCGGTGGTTACTTCCGTTTGAAGTGTTCGGGTTGAGATAAAATCTACCAATCGATCATAGAGTCTTTTCTTTAATACGTTATAGGCATTGGAACCTATTTTCTTTTTGATTATTTCTTCCTTGCTATCAATTAAAGCTTTAAATAAATCAACGTTTCGTGTATCATGTCGTTTGTTTCGTGAAGTCAAATAACTAATAAAACTGCGCCGATCAGTACTAGATAATAAAGAAATCAATTCATTAATACTACTCATATATCGTAATTTTTATTTGTCAATATAGCTATATTATTGGATATTAATTACTAAATTATAATATTATATCGTAATTAATATCGATATTTTCTATTTCAATAACAATGAACTCTTCCCACCTTTGACCTATAAATTTTAAAAAACACAACGCTATGATGAATGAAAATGAAGAGTACAACGAGAAAATGAAATCAAATCAGTCACAAACACTTGGGTTCAAACCAACGGCCGCTTTTATTGGTGCGTCATGGGCAGCTTTAGGAATAGGTTTAATTTCCTACTGTGTCGGATTGTGGAATTCCGACATGCTACTCAATGAAAAAGGGTATTACTTTACGGTAATACTATTTGGTTTATTCTCAGCAATATCTGTTCAGAAATGTGTCCGAGATCGCTCTGAAGGTATTGAAGTGACTGATATGTATTACGGGATAAGTTGGTTCACTACAATTGCTGCAGTTATTCTATTGGTTGTTGGACTGAGGAATGCTGAACTATTATTAAGTGAAAAGGGGTTTTATGGAATGGCCTTTACTTTAGCGATGTTTGCTTCTGCAGCAGTTCAAAAAAATACGAGGGATATAAAAGCCTTCAGTAAATTGGAGGAGAGATGAAGCTGATATAATTAATAATTATACTAGCGGCTCAAGGTTATTCTTGAGCCGCTTTTTCTTGTTTGTAAAATTTATTAACTGCTTTGTGAGGTTGTCTAAATAATCGACATCTTTACAGCGTGTTTAAGGTCATAAAAAATATATTTCCCACACTTTTTATATCCGAGTGGTATTTCACTTTTAATAGAATCGTTTATCCATATCCAGAATTACCGTCTAGTATAGATTAATGAAAAACATCAATTTATACTCCATCATTGTTATCGGTATTTTCATCTTATCGATGTTTCTGCCTTATGAGGTGCATGACGTTTATTCTGGAGGTTCATGGAGTGCAAAAGGCACTCTTATACAGGAGAATGTTCCTTCTGTGGGTGCAAATTATATGGAAGTTTATGGGGTCTTGTTTTTCTTGATATTTATTATGCTCATTAATTTGATAAAAAGAAATTTTATAATGGCCTTATTTTCATCTATTCTCGGCTTCTTATCTTTGTTATCCATACCTTTTTTATATTTTACGCTTGTCTTTACTTTTTTTGGTCCTAACAATAGAATAGGGTTTGGATTAGTCCTAGCTTATATAATCGTTTGCTTTTACGCAGTTATTCTTTTACTCAATGTCTTGTCAGAATTTAGAAAAAAAGAAAGAAATCATGAGGGCTTGACAGATGACTTAATAGATTCAAATTTTTAGAATGGCAATACTTATTGGAATTCTTCTTGGTTTAAGTACGCTGGTATTTATTGGGCCGGTTTTACTCTATTTGATAAAAGTTAGTCTAGAAAATGGATTTAGAGGTGGTGCTGCGGTTGCATTAGGTATTATTATAGGCGATGTTATTTGTGTTGGTATTGCAGTTACTGGTTTTAAGAAAATATTTGATGATGAAAATAATTTATTTTGGTTTGCTATGGTTGGAGGTGCAATTCTTCTTGCAATGGGAATAAAGAACATTTTTAAGCCGACTTTAGAGTTTGATGTCTCTCAAAAAAAGAAAATAAAAAATCAGACTCTACTTATCTATTTTATCAATGGATTTGCCTTAAATTTCATAAATCCTTTTGTTTTCGCTGTTTGGTTTGGTTTTAGTATTTTTTTACAATCTCAAGTAGAGCATGACTCAGAAGTTCTAATAGGACTTGTGTTTGCTTTGCTTGTTATATTTATTACAGATCTATTGAAAGCATACTATGCCAAACGAGTGTTTTCATTGATTGCTCCTAATCGCTTGAAAAAACTTTTTAAGGCTTTTGGTTTTATTATGGTTCTATTCTCACTGCGTCTCTTCTATTATTGTTATGTGATCTAATTTAATATCTTTATTATTCACACATTAAAACTTAACTTATGATACCAAATTTAGGAATTGTTGCATTGGCAGCATTAATCCCAATGATTATGGGGTTTCTCTATTACAATCCAAAAACACTAGGCACTGCCTGGATGGAAGCTAGTGGTGTAGATGAAGATACAATGAAAGAGTCTAATATGCTATTGGTTTTTGGTGCTAGTTTATTATTAAGTTTCTTTATAGGGATGGGTATTTTTCCGTTAGCTGTTCATCAAACCGGACTTGTTTCTTTATTTGGGAACGATCCAAGTTTGGTTCTTGGTGATATGAATAGCGTTCCAGAGCTAGGTTCATTAATGGACTTATATGGCGATAGATTTAGAACCTTTGGACATGGAGCATTACACGGCTTTGTTGCGGGTATACTAATTGTCTTTCCTGTTATGGGAACGAATAATTTGTTTGAAAGAAAGCCATTTAAACTAACAATAATTAACACCGGCTATTGGTCGATCACCTTAGCCTTAATGGGAGGTGTTCTCTGTCAGTGGGCATAATTAGAGTTACTAGATCTATATATAAAGGGAGTTGTAATTGCAACTCCCTATTTTTATACAAATGTCAGCGACTTTAGTTTCCCATTATTCTCTCAATAAGATTACCAAACGTTTTGGATACATTTTTCATGTCTGGTTGTGGTTTAGATACTGTAATTTTTCCATTAGCCCCCTCTGTTAATTCATATTTCCAAAAGAATGGAGAATCATGCTCCACCCCATTTTGTCCAAATCTAATGTCATAAAAGAATAATTTGGGACCCTTCTTTTCTAAATAGTACCAGCCAGCAGCTATCTTCAATAGTTGCTTGACCACTTTCTGGTTTCTGTATGGGTCTAATAAGTGATGATTCTTCTTTATCTCTTCAGAAAACTCAATAGGTTTGCTGTCTAATAAAGAATAATAGGATACCAAATATCCTGTCTCAGTTTCTACTTGTGCATTCCAAAGGACAGCGTTTAGTGGGGTCGGCTTTGTATCCATTTCAATATACTCAAAATCACTCGCGTCAAGTTTGTCTTGAAATTTAGTATACCCAACTCCCTTAGAAACAAATGTTAAGAGCATGTATGTTGAACTAATTATTAACCCCGCATTATTCCATTTCCTTCTTTTGGGATTTTCTCGATTATAAAATAAGACTGCAATCACGCAAATTAAAAATGGTATCGTATACATTGGATCTACAACGAATATATTTTTAAATGCCAATCGATAATCAAAGGGCCAGAAAAATTGAGTTCCCCATGTAGTATGTGCATCCAACATTGGGTGTGTTATTAATCCCAAAAACATAAGTTTAGTCCAATCTTTCCATGATGCTTCTACCCTATTCTCTTTTAGTCTAGAAGCTGAATAGAACAAAGCGGCTAGCAAGGATAATGATAATCCTTTGGCTAAAACACCCTCATTATTAAAAAAGAATACCGAAACCAAAACGGCTGAAAAGGCGGCTAGAGATAGTTTCTCATACCTTTTTATGAGATACGCGAATAATGGAGCGAATAGCACGCTAAAGAGAATTGAGTGTGAAAAACCCCGGTGCATTTCTGTGTTAGTAATTGGATCAACAAAGAATTTTGCTAATACATCAAAGTCTGGAATAGTTCCAGCCACAGCACCCCATAATAAAGCGCGATTACCAATTTTTTTTCCTAGAACAGCCTCTCCTACTGCTGCCCCTAATACAATTTGTGTTAATGAATCCATTAGTTTGAGAAATTTGCTTTGAATGGTTTACGTAATTCAAACTCACTCGGAGAGATTGATTGAATAATTGGTTTTAAAAGCAGGTTTGAGACTGTACTTTTATGCTTAATATATAACGTCATGTTAGTTGGCAATGCGCCGATTGAACTTTTTATTAATTCCGATGTTCTTCCTAGTTGCAGGTCTTTTACTTTAGCACTAATCGCTTGTTCTACATAGTTATATAACAAACGTTGATAAACGTTATGTTTAGTATTGAAAGAATAATCCAGGCCAACATAGTTTGCTTCCAAAGAGTCTCCATTTAGAAAAGATGTGCTAAAGCCTACTAACTCCTCGTTAAGATAAGCTCCTGTAATCGTAAATTCTGTATTTAACTTGTCACTGAATTCAATAAATGAACTAACGTCAAGATTTCCAAAACTAAAGTCGGACTTCTCCAGAACATTATCAAAAAGTTCCTGTAATCGTTCTTTGTTATCAATAATTTGAGTTGTGTTGAGTTGTTTTAGTATGAGGTGATCTGATTTTTTATAAACAGACTTCGCTCGCGTGCGAAATTTAGTCTTCATACTAGATAGATAGTCATCAAATGAAACCCAACTTTCATGAATATCTAAAACCATATTAACATCTACCATAAAGTCCCGATAGCTGAATCTCTTTAATTGTTCTGCAATTGAACTTGATTTAGGCCAGAAATCTTTAAACAAAGTAACGGATGCTTTATCTTTTATTTTTTCTTCTGACTTAAGGTGGCTGGTAACACTGTCGATTTCTTCCATCGCCTCTTGTGAAGTTATTGAAGTGTCCCAAAGAAAACCATTCTCGCCATCAGCAAATACACTTCCACAAACTAAAACATTAATCGTCAGTGCCTCTGTCAGTTTTTTTGATAAGTGGTAACTTAATTTGCATAACTGAGCAGAATATACTTTTCGCTTGTCAACAAATTGAACTAATTGAAAAACAGAGATTAGAACCGGTGTTTGCTCAGAGTTGTAAGATATTTCATAAAAGAAATCAATCTTATTTTTCATCGCTACTTCTATTGAGGAAAGGTAATTGATAGACAGGTAAATATTTCTCCCACCTCGCACTTTTTCCCAGTCCTCTTTAGGTATTGACTCCACATTCTTAAAAATAGAACGTGTAAATATATTTTTTGACATTGAGTATTTCTTATTTTCTTGAAAGCAAAATTAATACAATCAGACCAAGATTTTTAAACTTTATGTCTAATGGTTCAAATAATAGATAAACAGGCTATCTTTTTTGAATTTTCACTTCAAAATTACTAGGCATCATTGTGAATGCCATGATCTCTTTAATATCTTCTTGAGGAGTCTTCGCGCTAATCTTGAAATTTTTAATAAGCATTGAAAGGACCATTTTCATTTCAAGCATAGCTAAATTCCTACCAGGACAAAAACGTGGACCTGAACCAAAAGGAGTGAAAGCATTTGTATTATGGTGCGGACATGGACTCCCCTTCTTCATCCATCTTTCTGGAATCATTTCCGAAGCTTTCGAGAAATTCTCATCTCTAGTATAGCTGCTTCTCATGTGGGTCAGTAAACGCTCTCCTTTTTTGAACTCGTATCCTTTAATCACAGTGTCTTCTAAAGGTTCAAAAAGCATAATTGGCGCAACAGGTTTTAATCTCATTGCCTCCATTATTACGGCTTCCGTATATTTCATTTCTGTATGAAGTGAAAAAGAATCCATAAAAGGTTTGTCTCCAAGAATAGTATTCACTTCTTGGAAACATTTTTCTTGAATATCTGGTCTTTCAATCAATATTGAAGCGGCCCAAGCTAAAGAATGAGACGTGGTATCTTCTCCGGCTAATAATATGGTCAATAAGTTTCCGGTAACATCTTTATTTTCCATTCCTCCTTCTTCGTCTGCAGCAATTAATATTGCGTCCAGCATATTCTCAGGACTATCTTTCAAGTTAGGATTTTCAATTATTCTTTTTTTACCATCCGATACAAAATCGTTGACAATCATTTGGATAGCTTCACAGGCTTTATCAAACTCTTTATCGACTTTTGTTCTAAGTAGTTTGTGAAAAGGAATTGGAGAATTAATTCGTTTAAATATTGTGGGAAATATTTTCTCCATATGATCCTGAATAACGCTGCCACTTTGTTCTTGGGTGTTCATGTCAATACCAAATGCTAAGCTTGTTGTTACGTCTACAGTAAAGCGAAACAAGTCTTGTTGAATGTTGGCCTCTCCACTTAAAGATGCCGCTTTCTCCCACTTGTTAAATAATCTCTCAGTCGATGTTAAAATAGAAGGAAAAAAAGTTTGTTGATGCTTGACATCTAAACCTTTTGTAATGATTTTTCGTTGCAGTTTCCATTCATCTCCTTCTGCAGTGAAAAGCCCGTGAGCTCCTGCGTCTTTTAGGATATTACCCATCTTCTGTTGGCGAATAAACAAATCAGGTCGCTCTTTAAGAATTTCTGCTATTATTTCATAATCAAGAATACCAATGAGCTGTATATGACCGAGTCGAAACTTAAAAACATCTCCAAACTCTTCACCCCATTTTTGGATATCATTATGAATCGTATCCGATTTTACTTGTAATAGATTTCCTAATAAAGGAATACCTTTAGGTCCAGGAAGTTTAGCAGAGCAAATAGGCATATTGTGTTGTATAAGTTATCGTCTTCTCTTGTTTCGATTGTTCCCTCCAGAATTACCTCTGGCCGCTTTGCTTTTCTTACGAGCCTCTTTTCTTTTTTGATCCATTTTCGCATAACTTTTTTTCAATTCTTCATATTCAGCAACCGCCGAATTTGTTATTGGAAATGGGTGGTCGTTAATCACATCAATCTTTTTATTTACAAGCTTTTCAATGTCCTTTAAATAAGGTCTTTCATCGATATCACATAGTGAAATAGATAGCCCGCTCGCTCCTGCGCGACCGGTTCTTCCAATTCTATGAACATAAGTTTCTGGTTCGTTTGGGAGGTCGTAATTTAAAACATAGGCCAAAGAGTCAATGTCTATTCCTCTAGCGGCAATATCTGTTGCTACCAAAACCCTCTTCTTTCCAGCTTTAAATTCTGCTAACGCTCTTTCACGAGCTCCTTGACTTTTGTCTCCATGAATAGCAGCAGAAGGAATGTTAGCTTTATCCAGTACTTTTGCTAAACGATCTGCACCTCTTTTGGTTCTGGAAAAAACAAGCATACTAATGATTGCTTTATCATTTAGAATATGCTTTAGTAAATCTTTTTTCTGAGGTTTTAAGACGTGATAGACTACTTGCTTTACGGTGTCAGCAGTTGAAGATACTGGATCAACTTTAATTTGCTCAGGCCTGTGTAATATTTTCTTTGCTAAGTCAGCAATTACCAGCGGCATTGTTGCTGAAAAGAACATTGTCTGTTTCTGCTTTGGTAATTTAGGTAGAATCTTATTGATGTCATGGATGAATCCCATGTCAAGCATTCTATCTGCCTCGTCAAGTACAAAAAAATCAACATGATTCAAATTGATATATCCTTGATTCATTAAATCTAACAAACGACCAGGAGTAGCCACCAAAATGTCAACTCCTTCGCGAAGTCTTTGTACCTGTGGACCTTGGCTAACTCCACCGAAAATAACGACGTGCTTCAATCCAAGCCCTTTCCCATAATCCCTTATGCTATCGGCGATTTGTGCTGCTAACTCTCTAGTTGGAGTTAATATTAATGCCTTGATTGGTCGCTTACTGCTATTGTCATTTCTTGACTTGCTAATAAGTTGTAATAAAGGAATTGAAAATGCTGCTGTTTTCCCTGTGCCCGTCTGAGCACAGCCTAATATATCTTTTCCCTGTAAAGCTAAAGGAATGGCTTGTTGTTGTATTGGTGTTGGTTCTGAGTAGCCTAGCTTCTCTAAAGATCCTAATATTTCGGGTAAAAGCCCTAATTCTGTAAATTTCATGCTCAAAGATACGGTTTAATAAGTAGAACTTACTTTCTTCGAAATGAGGTTATACAATTAGAATGTTATTAAATATCGGTTTTAACATGACTTATCTTTCCATAGTATTAAACGCATATTTAACTTTTAGTAGGTCTTTTCTTGAAACTGAAATTGCAATAAGCTAAAAAGGCCAGTTGGAAAAACCTCCTTTTAAGTCATAAACTTCTGAAAACCCAAGTTCTTTAAGGATTTTTGAGGCTTTTCCACTTCTCCCTCCAGAATGACAGTAAATCAATGTTTCTGTTTGTTTATTCAATTCTGATATTTTTTCTGAGAAATCAGAAGCATAATAATCAATGTTAATTGCTCCTGCAATACTTCCCGCTGCAAATTCATCTGGAGTTCTAACGTCAACAATTTGAACTGAAGGATTTTCTAATTTCTTATTGAATGTTTTCGCATCAATTACTTCAACCACGCTGATTAATTCTGATTTTTCATTTTTGTTTTGCGCTTCAGAGCATGAGATAATCAAAACTGTTGCAATCATAAAAAGGAATACTTTCTTCATAATACTAATGTTAATTTATTGCAAAATAGGATTTTTTTGTGGTTGGATCATTCATTACTATTATTATAAGCGTATTTTTGCAGATCTATCAATACATATACATGTTATCAAAAGAAGATTTAAAGGAAAAGAACAGCGTGTTTTGGGAAGCTTTTCGAAAAGAAATGAACAATGAGTCATCGGTTTCTGGACGGCAAATAAATTGGATAAACTACCCTACCGATGTCAAGGATATTTATGTAAGAATGGAGGTTGATGGCAATGGTGCTCGAGTTTGTTTTGATATCCAACCTAAAAGTGATGATATCCGTTCTATATTGTGGGAACAAATGACAGAACTAAAAGCTGTTATGGAGAATGAAATGCAAATTGAGGCGAATTGGAATGAAGAAAGTCATTATTGGAATGGTCGCTTAATTTCTAGAATCAAATGGGAGAATAATGATTTGGACTATTACAAGTCTGAAGACATTCCTAAAGTTATAGAATTCTTAAAAGATAAATTAATCCGATTTGATAAATTTTATCAAGAATATAAAGATGTTATTGTGAACCTAGCCAGTTAATTGGTTTTAACTATTTTTGAATTATGATTAAAGAACTATTTTTTACAACTGCTCTATTGCTTTCGGCAGCGGCGAACGCTCAAACAGAAATTTACAACGAGGATTTTCAATCGGGATTTCCAATAAATTATTCTATTGTCAACAATGATGGTATGACACCAGCTACTGCAGTTTCTGATTTTACAGACGCTTGGGTATTGCTATCTGATCCTGATAACGACTCAGATACAATAGTGGGGTCCACTTCATTTTTTGAAACTCCAGGCAGAGCTGACCGTTGGTTAATTTCATCAGCCATTTCCTTGAGTGCATTTGGAAATATGCTATACTGGGAAGCTCGTTCTCACGACCCTTCATTTCCCGATGATTATTATGTATTAGTTTCAAGAACAGACACCCAACTCTCTAGCTTTACAGATACCGTTGCATCAGTACTCAACGAACTTGAAGGGTGGCAAGCCCGATCAGCCAATCTAAGCGAGTATGATTTGGACAATGAAACAATCTATGTGGCATTTGTTAATACGACCATAGATGGCTTTAAATTGTATATAGATGATATCAGAGTCGAGGTTGAAGATCCTGCGGGAATCCATGAATTAGTTCAGACTAATGTTACAACATTCCCAAATCCATCAATTGACTATATTGAAGTTTCTGGTAACAAAACATTTAACAACTATAAAATATTTTCTCTTTCTGGTGAAATAATTATTGATAGCACTGATTCAAGGATTGACGTTACTCGATTAGAAGCTGGAAATTATTTAATGGTGGCTGAAGGAGACGATTCAATCGGAAGAGCTAGCTTTATTAAGCTATAGTTCCATAAAAGGTTTTAATTGCAGCCCAAGCTGAGAATCTGATTCTTTGGCTGGCTTGAGTGATATGCTATCTTCAAATATATAATGCATGTTATATACCCATGATTCTTTTGAGAAATCAATGCGTAATTCTTGAGCTTTAGAATCTACATTGAAGACACCTTTTTTTGATTGACCTGTCCCTAGATTCTTGAAGGGAATAAAATCACATACTCCACTCTTGTGAAATATAATAATGTCCTTGTCTAAATGGGTATTAGAAGAGATCACAGCCCCTTCAAATATGACCTTGTTTACGACCCAAACTTTACTGTTGTCATCATGGAATAGATTCCTATAATCAACATTATTAAAGTCAATTCCAGCAGTGCATGAGCTGAAAGTTATTAAAATTAGTATTTGAATATAACTTCTCATCAAAACAACATGCCATTAGAAATTAGAATCTGGTAAACATCTTTAGAAATACTTTCTTTCGCATTTGCTTTAACAGGACCATTTCCACCACCTCCATAAATAGCTTCAACTGATTCAAATCGAAATCGATTCTCTTTCCATAGAAACAAACAGTTAAAATGAGCCTCCTCATCAGGAATAAAGAATCGAATGATAATATCATCGACATTACCCTCATTACTTCTTGTCCCTATTAAATTGCCTCTAAATCCATTCACTTTTACAAGCTTACCGCCTTCTCTTTCAAAGGCAATCAAGTGTCGCATAGGTAAAGCTACTTTTTGCCCTTTCATGACCGTTAATGCTTTTACTTGAAGAAGAAAGGCTTCAGGAACTGCTTTAGTTTTATTTAATTCTAACACTTTATAATTACGATAACTGCATGGCGAAACTATAGATGTATCGGATTGATAAAAATTGCAAACATCCAATTCGCGTAATAGCATACTATCGACAACTGACAACTTATGTTCAGAATTGAACAAGGTCTCAATTGCTGAAATTTGTCCAATTGTACTTTGCTTTTTCTTCTCTATTTGTTCTTCACAAGAAAAAAGTAAAATTGATAGAAGTAAAATAGATATTGTTCTCATGGTAAAGCTCATAATTCAAATGTGAAAATTAGTTACGGAAAAGTGACTTGAGCAGTTTGCAGAGTTTTGGCGAAAGCATCCTCATCAATATTCGTCTTGATGTTATTTTTATCAAACCAATCTAACATCAACTCTGTTGGCATGTTTCCAGTTAAGTCATTTGTTGCCATTGGACACCCGCCTAGACCTTTTATAGCGCCATCAAATCGATAACAGCCTGAATTAAATGCAGCTTCAACTAGACTTTGAGCCTCTTCTCTAATAGTGTGCAAATGTGCTCCAAATTCAATTTTGGGAAAAGAGGGAATTAAAGTTGAAAAAAGGGAGGTAACCATTTCGGCACTAGCAGCACCAATTGTGTCTGAAACTGCTTGAATATTAATACCTAGCTTATCATATAGTTTTTCAGACCAATTTGCAACAATATCTGGATGCCACTCTTCCTGATATGGATTGCCAAACCCCATTGATAAATACAAAACAACTTCTTTATTGTTTTTGTCTGCCAGTTCTTTGATGGCTTCAACACGATGAAATGATTCTTCAATTGTTGAATTTGTATTTCTTTTTTGAAATTCTTCTGAAACTGAAAAAGGATAGCCTAAATAGTTAATTCGTTCAAAAGAGCAAGCATCTTTAGCACCTCTTTCATTTGCGACGATTGCTAACAATTTCGAGTTAGAATCATCTAATTTATCAAGAACTTCTGCCGTGTCGCGCAATTGAGGGATAGCTTTTGGAGAAACAAAACTTCCAAAGTCAACTGTGTCGAAATTACACTTCAATATATCATTAATGTAAGTGATTTTTTTTTCGGTTGGAATAAAATCATGCAAACCCTGCATCGCATCCCTAGGGCACTCAATTAGTTTTAAATCTTTCATAATTATTAATTTTTAGAATTAATAATGGCTTTATTAATCTTTTTAATTAGCCCAGGTCCTTCATAGATGAAGCCAGTATAAAGTTGAATAAGGTCTGCTCCTGCCTCGATCTTCTCTAAAGCATCTTCAGCAGAATGAATTCCACCTACACCTATTATAGGAAATGCTTTATTTGATTTTTCGGCAAGGTAGCGAATAACATCTGTTGACCTATTTTTGACCGGTTTCCCAGATAAACCTCCTGGTCCAATAGAATCCACCAAGGCATTAGAACTTTTCAAGTCATCACGTGAAATTGTCGTGTTGCTTGCTATCACACCATCTAGGTTTACTTCTTTTATTATTTCGATAATATCATCCAATTGCTCGTTCGTTAAATCAGGTGCAATTTTAAGTAGTATAGGCTTCCTCTGCTCTTTTGCAGTATTCGCAGCTTGTAAAGCTCGTAACAATGCTGTTAATGGTTCTTTCTCCTGAAGCGCCCTTAGGTTTGGAGTATTCGGAGACGAAACATTAACCACAAAATAATCGACATACGGAAATAAGGCTTCAAATGAAATTAGATAATCATCAACAGCATCTTCATTAGGAGTAATTTTATTTTTCCCAATATTACCACCAATAATGACATCTGTTTTCCTTTTTTTTAAATTGGCAATAGCATTTTGAACACCGAGATTGTTAAACCCCATGCGATTAATAATAGCATTATCTTTTTGCAACCTAAACAATCGAGGTTTGGGATTTCCATCTTGTCCTAAAGGTGTAACGGTGCCAATTTCAATGAAGCCAAATCCACAATAACTTAAATCATTATACATGGATGCATTTTTATCAAAACCCGCAGCTAGACCGACAGGATTTTTAAACTTGAGACCAAATAATTCTTTCTCTAATGACTTAGATTCGATTGAATATAATTTCTTCCAAATAAACTTCATACCGGGAATAGATAGGACATTCTTTAGTAGTTTAGATGTCGTATAATGTATTTTTTCTGGATCAAACTTAAATAAGAAAAAACGAATAATTTTATACATAGGTTATTGTTTAAATGCAAAGATAAAAAAAGAGGTGACCAATGGCCACCTCTTAAATAATTTCATATCTAGAAATGCTCTAGAATTTATACCTTCCTTTCCAACGATTCATTTTACGTTGTTTCGCGTAATCTTTGTAAGTGACATTGCGAATAAAAGTCAAATTTAAATAAAAGTAGGCATCATCTTCATCTTTATCTCCTCTTTGCTGACCTGCACCAAACCAAGTTGAATTTTGAACGCTTGGGTTCGAAAGGTAAGCAGCCTCTGGTCCAACCTGAGCAGCCAGTAAATTGCGGTCATAATATACATCATGGACGTCATCTATATAATCAGAGAATGTCATTGTATAAGTCGCTTCAATTCCCATTCGCCACATTTTACTTATGCCCCATCTGTATCCAATACCTAAAGGGATTGTCAACGTTACGGGTAAGTTTTTTTTAGCTCCACCAGGAAGTCCTTGTCCTTCCGTTTTTAGAGGTCGTAAGGCTACCCAATCATCGTTGTATCTTGCTTTTGGGTTGAAATAAGAAACACCTATACCACCAAATAAATACAATTGTGTATTCTTATTCTTCATTTTCTTACTATGGCGTGAAAGGTTGTATCTGTTCCCTACTTTTTCGTTCGCCAATACAATAACTTCAAGCCGCTGTGCTAATTCAATGATAATCGATCGGAAATGTAAATTTCTTGAATTTCGTATAATCTCTTTAGTCAATGCATCATCTCCTCTTAAGAGGCCAATATTAAAAGATGTCGTAGTCGCCCAATAAGGATGAAAACGGTATCTATACCCGAGCATTCCACCTATACCAGTTGAAGGCCAATCTAAATCAGCTAAACTATAGCCTTTCCCGATTTGATCTCTACCTCCTAAGTCACCTAAGAATTGTGTCCCCCCAATTCCAAACATAATCTCCTTTTTATTTAAAGACCAATTAGTTTGTGAATTAAAGTTCGTATGCTGTCCGTATGCAATCGAGCAAAGAAGCAAGATGCTTAGACTTAATATGTATTTCGCTGATTTAATCATAAATCCTTAGTTATCACAGTATATAATATACAAAAATAAGCATAGTTTTCGAGATAGAAACAACAATTTAAGCCATTTTATTAAACTTGGATTGTTAATTAAACTAAACCGATTTAGTATTAGTATTCTCTATTAACGGGGGTGAGATTCATTGAAGGGAGACTAGTACTAAGCCCTTCGGAATTAATAGCTTTTATTTTGGTAATGAAAACCATCTCGTTTAGATTGTATTGCGAAATAATTTTACATACATCATTGCTAATTGAGTTTCCATCAACATTTACTACAACATCTTCTTTTCCATTGTAATACTGCAGTGAAAATGAAGTGATTTTCGAATCTAGACATTCTATTTTATTAGAGCAAAGCTCTAGGATTGCAATCTCTCCAGTATAAACTCTGTTAATACTCGGGAATTTAGTGAGAGGCTTAACGGGAATAGCTTCATACTCATTTATTATAATTTTTTCAGGTAAATAAATTTCTGCATCACCTGTCTCCTCTAATTTATTTGAACTATCATCGTAAGGCTTAGGGACAATATCTTCAGGTCCATTATTTATGGGAATCATTTCTCGAAATGAGGTTTCTTGCACATCATTTGGAGAGATAAATGCCAATGTCTCTGATTCAATCTTCCGTTGCTCTAGCGGTAAAACTGCTTCTAATTTTGAGGGTTCAGTTGTATTATCTGGAGGTATAGAGCTTACGACTTTTAAGGATAGAGTAACTGCTGCTAGCCCTACAGGCCCGTAAAACCAAGGTGACTTCCAGATTGGAGGTTTTAGTTTTTTTACTTGACTCAAAACTTGTCCGAAATTCTGTTTTGACTTCACATAATCTTTACTCAGTGGTTCCCGATCAATCAGGATTTTTACTTTTTTCATTGCACTAAATTATTTCACAAATAGTTTTTTCATTTTGTCAAGTGCTCTAAATGAGCGTACCTTGGCATTATTTTCAGTTATCTCCAGAATTTCACCAATTTCTTTATATGATCTTCTTTCAAAATACCTCATTTCCAGTATTTGCAGGTCGTTTTCATTTAATTTTGACAAGCAAGAAATTAATTTTGCTTTATTTTCTGAAGAGTTATCCTCTTCAAATTCTTCAATCATTTCGAAAATGTGCATGTTTTCCACATTCACAGTTTTTCTTGCCTTTCTATCTCGAAAAGCCTGGTACAATTCACTTTTGGCTATTCTATATAGCCAAGAAGAAAAAGGCACTCCTCTGTATTCGTATTTATGAAGGTTATTCATCGCCTTAATAAAAACTTGAGATGTAACATCAAATGCTAACTCCTGGTCATCCATCCGTTGATAGATGTAACGAAATATCTGATCATGATATTTCGTATACAGCGGACCGAATCTTTCCGGATCCTTTTTCGCACTTGTGATCAAAGACATTTCATCCATAAGACGATCTTTGGTCTGGTGATAAATTGGGTTCACTGCCATTTGTTCTGGTTTAGTTGTTCTAGCTGGTGGAATAAAGCTTACAGACCTTATTCTTTTCTATAACTGTTATTTATTAAATTAGTTACACATATAACGCAAAGTTCTTGCCGTTTATTATGTGTGCATAGTTAATTTATTTTTAAATGCATTATTTATTGAAATGTTAAACCCTATTATCGCTCTTTTCATTGTCTTTAGCAATTCAATATTAGAGTTTACCTGATGATATAATATTCGAACTTTAATTGTAAATTTGAGAAAACGATCATATGAAAAAAATATACTTCGCATTAGGATTTATTTCATCCACCTTATCTTTAAATGCACAAGACTACATAATAGCTCCTAACGACACTGTTGTTGTTGAACTAACATCAGCAACATACACATCAAATGATATTAATTTAGATCATGATAATCTCACGACAGATTCATTATTATTACAATGGGAAATTGTTGAAAATACAATTCCCGCTGATTGGGATTATTCTTATTGTGATTATACGAACTGCTACTCTTCCAGTGTTACAGATGCTACCATGACTAAATTTGGGCCTTCTGAATCAGGGTTTATAAAGGTTACTATTTCCGCCGGTTCTGCAGCGAATGCAATGATAAGATTTAAAGTCTATAACGATGGTTTTCCTGAAAATGCAGACACGCTAACATTTATTTATAATTCTACTTTAGGGATTATTGATAACCAATCAATAAATTATGTTTCGGTATTTCCAAATCCTTCAAATGGTGAATTCACAATAGATAACGTTATATCAAACTCGCAAATTTCAGTGATTAACTCTCTTGGTCAAATAGTTTTAAATGCTGAGTCAGTTAATTCAAAATATACTTTTAATTCTAATTTAAATCCTGGAGTATATTTCATAAAATTATCTAATGGTAGGAAGCAGTATGCAACTAGAAAGTTAATCATTAAATAAAATTAATGATTAAGTACACTTTAATAACTCTTCTTTGCTCAATTAGTTTATTGTGCTCAAGTGCTACCATTGATGTTCGATTAGTTATTAACTCTGGAAGCCATTCACTTACTGGCGGAGCGTTTGTCGCAGCTAAAACATATTCTGTATCTAACACTTTTGAGGACAATAGTGACATTTTTATTTGGAATCATGATGATATTATCAATCTTAAGGTTGTTAATTTGGATTCAGAACCACATGGTTTATTAATAGAAAACCATGTCAATATTAGTTCAATTCTATCCGGCGATTCTGTTTCTCAGTCATTCACACTAGCGGAAGAAGGTGTTTTTCGTTATTTCGATCCACTGAATAGCCCATTTAATGAATATTTAGGTTTATCAGGGATTGTTCATGTTAAATCTGTTTTGGATACTTCTTCATATTTTTATTGGGACATAAGAGAGATTGATTCTTCATGGAATGAGTTAATAATTTTGAACACTCCTCCTAACCTTGTTGACTATGACCCTGATTACTTTACTATTAATGGGGTTAGCAGTCCAGATATTAATATGGATGTGTTAGCTCGACCAACTGGTATAGTTGGAGAAGAATTCAAAGTAATTTTGGTAAACAATGGACAAAGTATACATTCCATGCATTTCCATGGATATCATTTAACAATTGCCACTGATTCAAAAAGACCATCACACGTGGGGCGTAGTAAAGATACTTTCCCCTTATACCCAAGAGAACATCTTGTTTTGAGTTGCACGCCGGATAAGCCAGGAGAATACCCAGTACACGATCATAATCTAGTTGCTGTTACAGGCGGTCAGCAATATGCAACAGGTATGTTTATAACAATGTTGATTGCAGAATGAGAAAGACAATATTATATCTTATATTTTCATCATCGTTTTCTATCAATGCCCAAATTGATTACTCTAAATTAGTTGTAGGAAGAACAACTGGAGAGCAATTAATGCATGACGGAGCAATGGTTAGAACTTTTGGTTTTGCAGAAACCTTAAGTGAAGATATAAAAGTACCCGGACCCACTATTGAAGTTACCGAAGGTGATAGCATAGAATTTGATTTTTGGAATGTATCGCAAGGTGCTCCGCACACCATACATTTACATGGATTGGATGTCAATCAAGAAAATGATGGTGTACCCTCACTCTCATTTGAAGTTTTACATATGGAGCATGGTTTTTATAAATTCAAAGCCCCTCACCCTGGAACATATATTTACCATTGTCATGTTGTTTCAACAATTCACGTGCAAGCAGGGATGTATGGTGTTATAATTGTCCAACCATCTAATGGAAATCAAAATCAAGTATGGAACGATGGTGAAATCTATGCAAGAGATTTACTATGGACTTCATCAGAAATTGATACGAATTGGCATACATTAACGGTGCTCGATCACAATCACTCCTCCAATACTCCTCATTATGTGCCAGCTGACTATGCACCACAATATTTTATGATTAATGGGGAATCTGAGACTCAATTATCGCAAGAATCGGGATATTATTATACCGGCCAAAATGAGAAAGTGTATATGCGACTAGTGAACATCGGGTACTATGGAGTTCGATACATTTTCCCTTCTTCTCTGAATGCCACCACTATCGCAAGTGACGGAAGACCTTTACCGTCCAGTTTTGAGAATGATACAATTGAAGTTCTTCCTGGTGAAAGATATGGAACTATGATAGAAACAGGAACTGACATTCTCTATCCTGTTGTTGTTGAGTACTTTAATTTAAACAATCAAGTTGTAGAGTCATCACAAAACGTTATCATTAAAACATCTCCTCTTGGAATTGAGACTGAAAATATTACTGGACTTAAAGTAACTCCTAATCCATCTGGATCTGGTGTATTTAACATAAACAGTGATATATTGGTTGATTATTCTATTTACTCCATTCTCGGGGAGCTAATCATTCAAGGTAATTCAAGTGCAATCGATTTAAGCGATGAGCCTAATGGAATGTACTTTCTGCAAACTGAAAATTCAATCCAGAAACTTATCAAAAAATAGACTAATTATAATTTTTCATATAGCTTGTGTCTACAAGTGTTGAAAAAAAGTTTATCAAATCATTTTCTTGTTCATCAGAAAGTTTAAATGAAGTTATCCTTTTATCTTTGAGCTTGTGAGGCTCTCCACCTCTTCTATAGTGGTCTATAACATCATGTATTAAGGCTTTAGATCCATCATGCATATAAGGTGCAGTAAGTGTAATGTTTCTTAATGAAGGAATTTTAAATTTACCAATGTCGCTCGAGTCATTAAATATTCTAAATCGCCCTTTATCAGTCCCATAATTCATATAGAGTCCATTATTGATTGTTTCATATGTTGTGAAATTCGGTGCAGGATGGCACTTTGTACAATACAAATCTTCTGAAAATATTCTCCATCCTCTTTTGGCACTATTGGAAATAGCATCAATATCGTTATTGGAATAAAATTGATCAAATGGTGAGCTCTTTGAAATTAAAGATCTTTCAAAGGCTGATATAGCTCTTGTTAAAACCCAAGGATCAAAGTCTCTATTAAAACATTCTTTAGCCGCTTTTGAATATTCAGGAATAGCTTTTAGTTTAGAAATCAAATCCAACATGTTCATATTCATTTCAACATGTTCTTGTATTGGAACGATAACTTGCTGCTCTAATGTTGGGAGATGTCCGTCAAACATTACTGTTGGCAAATCTCTTGAATTCAATATGCTAGGAGAATTCCTTTCCGTTAGCCTGCCTTCTACTCCAACAGAAACTTTTAAGCCATCTGTAAAAGCCATTTCTGGAAGGTGGCAAGAAGAACATGAAACAGTTTCGTCTGATGATAGTCTTTTGTCAAAAAAAAGTTTCCTGCCAAATTCAATTTTCTTCAGTTCATTATCACTGTCTATATGAACTGAAGAAAATTCTGCAATAGCTGTATTTTTAGAATTGCGGCATTGCGCAAGACAAATAAATATACCTGCAAAGAAAAAACACTTTAATAAGGTTTTAGTTTGCAACCTTAATAGAGTTTAATGTAGTTCCGTTAACGTCAGTAATATTAAATATGTATGCTCCAGAGGAAAGATTTGAACTTGTGTAAGTCCCAGAATTTTCATTGGTGCTATTCGAAACTATTACTTTGCCATTCAAATCAATCAAGTTGTAAGAATTTGCTCCCGTAACTTCGTTCCATTTAATTTCTACATTACCTCCATTGTTAACAAAGAATAAACTACCAACTTTTGAAAGCTCTGTAATCCCAGCACTCGCAGGAGATTCAAAAACAGCTCTGTCGTTAACATTGTTCATTGTCGCAGCATTAATTCCAGTTGATCCATGCTGAACGCCTAATGTAGCAACGTCAGCTCCGAAAAGCCATTGTTCCAAATTACAATTGATATTTATCTGAGTTCTTTCATTCATATAAGTTCCGACCGTAGGTAATTGGAAATTTTTAAAATTTGCATCACCAAGATCATGAAGTTGGAACAAAGTTGTAGGTTCTCCATCACCATTACTATCTGCTCTCCCATCTACTAATAAAAATTTGTATCCAGAAGTCCATCCCCAATGCATAGAAGGCGTCTGAAAACTTAAAAAGTGACCTGTAGGGTATTGTGTAATGTCAAGATGGTTTATAGGTTCGGGGACACCAACACTAAAGTTTATCTGTTCAATATTAGGAACGTCATATTGACCTAAATCAAATGACCCAGCATCTGTTTGAACTAAAAGCACGGTATCAGAAAGGTCCAAATCCTGGCCGCCATCGTAAATAACATGAATATTTGAAATGTAATAATTAAAAGCACTTATAGTCATTGCAGCACCTGTAATGTCTTGCACTATTTCATCTAAAATAAGATCTTGATTACTAGCTTTTGGATGAAAAGTTAGATTCAATGTTTTTTGAGCAAATGAATTTCCAACAATGGCGATTGCAATTAAGGTAACTATTTTTTTCATTCTCTTCGTTTTTTTATTTACTTACAATATACAGTATTTCTTTTTTATCTAAACGATATTTTTCAATGAGTTCTTGGCTATAATTGGATTCCTTGTCAAACTCAATTACCCCAAAACCAGCCTTTTTTAGCCAATTTGGATAATCTCTTCCGAATAATCTAACATGATCCTTTTGCCAATAATATTTCTCTCTATCTTCTTCAGAAGTAATAGAAGGATCCTCAAAAGTTTCTTCTCTTGTGAAATCTTGAGGCACCTGCATAATCCCCCAGCCTCCGGGCTTCATAACGCGGTGTAGTTCAGACATGCATCTAATGGCGTCATCAACATGCTCCATAACATGATTGCAGAAAATAACATCAAAACGATTATCTTCCAATGGAATATCATGTAAATCAAAATGAAGGTCAGCTATCGGAGAAACTAAATCACCAGTCAAATAGTTTAAATTACCCTGGCTCTTGAATTTTTTATGAAAACATTGTTCTGGCGCAATATGCAAAACTGAGAGATCTTTTTTAGTGAAAAAATTCGAATGACCCTTAAGATATAGCCACATTAAACGATGCCTTTCAAGCGTTAAATCATTTGGACATAATACATTATCTCTATGAGCTACATCTGAACCATATGAAAGAAATTTTGAAAATTTCTTTCCACAAACAGTACATTCGACATTATCGCCTTTATACAGAAATGGAGCAATAAACTTAAAGGGATAACTCAACCTAATTAATAATGGTCGTGGTAATTTATTCAATAGTATTTTATACAGTTTTTTCATTCTTTCAAACTTCTAGCCAAATGTAATCAAAAGAATTTTGAGGAATATTATTAGTTTCAAATTGTTTGTGATTTTATTACTTTTGGATGTGAGAATTTATTTGATCCTATTTGTTTTTTTGTTGCCATTAAACCTGCTATCTCAGGGCAAAGACTCAACCGCTTATACTTTATACCAAAAACGAGTTGTTCTATATGCGGATTTAGGATTCAATTCAGCTCCTTTTAGTCTTAAGGATAATTATAATCTAGGGGTAAAAAAGATAAAGTATAAGAATAACATAAGAGCAGTTTTAGGTATTGGCCTCGCATATAAATGGTTTGCTTTCCGTTTAGGTTTGCCTATTCCTGGTCAAATCAAATCAATAAGTCGTTTTGGAAAAACTAATTATTATGATTTAGGTGTTAAGTTTTCAGTCAAACAAATATTTATTGACATTGACTTTAGATATTACAACGGTTATGTAATAAAAGGAGAATATAAATGGAATGATAAACTCAATGAATTAAACCCAAATGGAATTTACCCTTCCATCACATCTTTTAGCACATCGATTAACTCATGGTATTTTAATTCTAAGAATTTAAATATGAGGGCTGTTTTTGGAAAGGTTGGCCACTATGAAAAACCCATTCACACCTGGTACATTAAGTCTTCTGTTAACTTATTTGGAATATCAAATGGTGTTTCATCAATAGTTCCCGTAGAATTATCAGACACCACTGATCGGCAAAAAACACAATCTATCGTTGCTTTTGATGTTGGAGCTATTCCTGGATATACTTATGTTAATCGTGTCAATAATTGGCAATTCGCACTTTTTGGTGGCTTGGGAGGTGTTGTCCAGGTTCAGTCTTACAAAAAACAGAACGGCGAGTCTAAAGGCGCACTTGGTTTAGCTCCTCGCATTGACCTTAAATTCATCGGTGGTTATTCCAAGCCAAAATATTTTATTTTACTCGCTACCGACTTTGATATTAAATCACTTAAAATAGAACGATTAAGCTATAACCAAAGTTTTTATAACATCAGGTTAATCACTGGTGTTAGACTATTAAAGAGAAAAAATAAAAAGGGAATTTAGAGAAAAGGAGAAGTACTTACAGGGATCAACCATTGATCTCTCAATTCTTTTAAGCTTACAACCATTGGGTTGAAGACATTCCATTCACTAAAATCTTTGATTTCTGATATATGAATGTATTTAAAATCGTTGTTTTTCTTGAGGTAAACATTCATTCTGTTAAAGAAATCAATAGATAATTCTTTACCAAGTTCTTTTACGAAACGAACAGAAGCATCAATCGAACAACCTGAAGCATTACTCTGAGATTCATCAACACAAAGAATAATAAAACGATTTTCATAAACTAAGTGATCTCCAAATAATTGATTACCATGAGCAGCCCATTGGGCAACGAATGCTTTAAGTTCAGAATTTAAGAATAAGATTTCTGCTTCTTTTAGTATACGATCAGATTGATAAATCCAAACACGGCTATTTTCATTTAAATGCTGAAACATCTTAAAGGTCCGCCGCGGTTGCAATCAACTCAGCTACGTCTAATACTTCAACTGAACCTTCTTTTTCAAGATTCTTTACACCATCAGTCATCATTGTATTGCAAAAAGGACAACCAGTAGCAATAATATCAGCTTTTGTTTCGACAGCCTCTTCTGTTCTTTCAATATTGATTTCTTTATCTCCCTTTTCAGCTTCTTTGAACATTTGAGCTCCACCAGCACCGCAGCAAAGTCCTTTAGTCTTGCAACGCTTCATTTCAACAAGCTCACTGTCTAATTTTTCAATAAGCGATCTGGGTGCTTCAAAAACATTATTTGCCCTACCTAAATAACAAGGATCATGGAAAGTAATTTTCTTTCCTTTAAAAGTATCTCCTTTTTCAAGAGTTAATTTGCCTTGATTAATTAATTCCTGAATCATTTGAGTATGGTGAATTACTTCATAATTCCCACCTAGTTCAGGGTATTCATTCTTAAGCGTGTTAAAGCAATGAGGACAAGCTGTAACTATTTTTGATATTTCATAACCATCTAACACTTGGATATTCATCATTGCCTGCATCTGGAATGTAAATTCATTTCCTGCTCTTTTGGCAGGATCTCCCGTGCAACTTTCTTCTGCTCCAAGAACAGCAAACTTAACTTCACACTTGTTTAAAATCTTAACAAGTGCTTTCGTTATTTTTTTCGCTCTATCATCAAAGCTTCCAGAACAACCTACCCAAAATAAAATTTCAGGTTTTTCTCCTTTGGCGATCATCTCGGCCATTGTAGGTACAATCAAACTCATTTCTTAGATCTTAAATTCGTTTATTCTTCGTTTGCCCAGTTCAATCTGTCCGAGGGACTAAATTGCCATGGCGCTCCGTTATTTTCAATATTTGTCAACATCCCCGCCAATTCAGTCGGGACCTTAGACTCTTCCATTACCAAATATCTTCTTAAATCAACTATGATTGATAAAGGGTCAATGTTAACAGGGCATTCTGTTACACAAGCATTACATGATGTACAAGCCCATAATTCCTCTTCTGAAATATAATCTCCTAACAAGCTTTTTCCATCATCATAGTCAGCACCGTGCTTTCTTTTGTTATCACCAACTTCTACTAGACGGTCTCTAGTGTCCATCATAATTTTTCTTGGTGAAAGAAGTTTACCCGTAATATTTGCAGGACATGATGAAGTACATCTACCACATTCCGTACAAGAATAACTATCCATCAAATTTTTCCAAGTAAGGTCAGTTACATCTTTCGCTCCAAACATTTGAGGAACAGTATTTTCTCCTTCTGGAGGCGCAGCATAAGGATCAGCGTTCGGATCCATCATTAATTGCACTTCTTTCGTTACTGAAGCCATATTTGTGAACTTCCCCTGTGCTTCTAAATTTGAATAGAATGTATTAGGGAAAGACAATAATATGTGTAAATGTTTAGAGTAAGGTAAATAATTTAAGAAAGAGAATACCATAATAATATGTCCCCACCACCCTATTCTTTCAATTGTATGAAGTGTTTCAATACTCAGTCCATCGAAAAATAAAGGTCCAACAAAACTGCTAACTGTAAAACCATACGACTCTCCTGTTTCAGCTATATGCATCATTTCATCTGCACCATTCATTGTGAAGATACAAGTCACAAGAATTACTTCCATGAAAAGAATCATGTTTGCGTCTACTTTTGGCCAACCTTTCATTTCACTCATTACCAATCGAGGAACTTTAATTAAGTTTCTTCTGCTTAGAAATACAAAAGTTGCAATCAAAGCAAGTAAGGATAGAACTTCAATAAAACTAATAATGAACGTGTAAAATGCACCAAGAGATTCAGCAAACATTCTATGACTGCCAGTTACACCATCAATAAAAATTTCGATCAATTCAATCTGAGTAATTACAAAAGCAGCATAAATGAATAAATGAAGAATTGCTGGAATAGGACGGGTAAACATTTTCTTTTGTCCTAAAGCAACAAGAGTCATGGTTTTCCAACGTTCTTTTTTGTTATCCGTCCTGTTAACATCTAATCCTAGATTAATGTTAGAGCGAATTTTCATCACATTCCAACCAAAAAAACCTAATCCACCAACAAGCAGAATTGTAAAGAGTATTGAAGAAATCATATGTGTTAAAATTATTACTTAATCGTGTCTAATAAATTATGGAGTTTTTGTTCTTCGATATTTGTCAAAGGCACTCCTTTAGTTTTAGCACCAAAGACAGAAACATGAATGTACCTTTCAGGGTGAACTTGTATATCATTGACTAAATTTTGTAACTCTTCATTTGTTTTAACCAACTCATTATATAATGTTTCATCTCCTAATAACTTACCAAGAGTACCATCACCATTGTTTGCTTTTTCTAGTGTAGCATTGATACTGCCTAAGGTGTTTTTAGCATTAGTAATTACTCCCTTAAAATCAGATGTAACTAACTCACTCGTTATTTGCTCAACGTTTCCAATAATGGCTTTTACCTTGTCGTTACTCTTCTTTAGATTAAGAGTAATGGTTTCCACATTTGCCAGAATTCTACTCAGCTTAATTTTTTCATCAACAATTAGTAATTCAATTTCTTCAGCAGCGTTTCCAAATCTTTTTATTGCAATCTGAACCTCCTTTAAACTGCCTTCGAGAGATGATGAAGCTGTTGTATCCCAAAAAGCAGAAACACCATTTACCATTTTATCTATTGAACTCAATGCTGCTGAAACTTTTTTACTCAAAGGATCGGCATAAGATTTCACTTCATCGATCATATCTGTCGCTACACTTCCGGAAAGAGTATCGCCATCTTTGTAATATCCCTGAGAAATGTCTGATCTAAGTAATAATTTTAAACCTTTGGTTCCTAATAAATCTAGTGACGTAATTTCAACAATAGAGCCAATTGGCATTTTAATATTATCTTCTTGAATGTTAAACGAAACTTTAACTAATCTTGTAGAATCCGATCCACCTTCATAAATAACTGATTGCACACGGCCTACAGTTACCCCATTTAAGTTCACAGCACTAGCGGGAGACAATTGACCAGCATCAGCAAAATATGCATAGTAGTGATCATCGCCACCGAAAAAGCTATTACCTTTTAAGAAATTAACACCCGCAACTAATAATCCAATTGCCGCAACTGTAATAACTCCGGTTTTTAATTCTTTAGATATTTTCAAAACTTTATTTTTCTGCTAATTTAATAGCTTTTTGCAAATTAATGCGCTCATCATTCATGAACGCAACAACAAAAGCATGTTGAAAACCACTATTTCTCAATTTCTGCTTCATTTCATTTGCTTTTTGAAAGTCTTGTATGTAACTACCTATGGTGTATTTGAACAATCCATCTTGTTGATATTGCGAAACTGTGTATCCGTTAAATTTTATGTCAGTTAATGCAATTTTTTCTCGAGAAGTTTCAATTTGCACCTTAAATTCAACTTTATTCTCTTTTGACTGAGAGTTTTCTGTCGCAGATGCTTCTGTTTTTAATGCTTCAATTGGAAGCGGAGCAACTTGCTCTATTTCTTCATCAATTCCTTCTAATTCATTTTTATACTGTTGAAAAGCGACAAACATAGCCCCTGACATTTGTCGCTGAGTAGCTTCTGTATTTAAGAATTTCTCTTCTTTGGGATTTGTCAGAAATCCTGTCTCAATTAAAACACTCGGCATTGTTGTTTTATACAATACTAAGAATCCAGCTTGCTTCACTCCCCTGTCATATCGACCTATTCCTTTGAACTGGCTTTGTAATTTAGAAGCAAAGCTTATGGACTGATCAAGAAAAACACTCAACTGTATTTGTCTTGCGATAATTGCGTCAGGTGACATGTCAAAATCTTTGTATTTAGCCCCACCATCATCTTCTAAGTGGATAATTGCATTTTCTCTTTCAGCAACTTTTTGCTGTGACTCTGTTCTATGAAGCCCAAGCACATAGGTCTCTGTTCCAAAAGCTTGTGCACTTGCTGCATTCGCGTGAATGCATATAAATAAATCCGCTTTATTTCTATTCGCAATTTTTGCTCGCTCACTCAACTCTACAAAAACATCTGTTTTACGCGTATAAATTACTTTAATTTCAGGATACTTCTTAGCAATTAGATCTCCCAATTGAATAGCCATTGCTAAGCAAACATGCTTTTCTTTTGCTGATGCTCCATGACAACCAGGATCTTTACCTCCATGACCAGCGTCAATTACTACCGTTTGTATAGCAGAATAAAAAGACTCGTCTTCCTGAGCAAGGAGCGAATTGATGGGCAATAACACAATAATTGTTATTATGGCACGTATTCTGATATTTCGGGATAACTTTTCAATCATTTGATACTTAATTTTAATAGTTTTGCTCTTAATAATGTATCACAAAACAAATTTAACGCTCTTTTAGTGTTCAAAAAGCATTCCATACAGTTAGTTTTGCTCCTGGCATTGTTCATAATGTTTAGTAGTCAAGACTGTTATGGTCAGAAGAAAATTGATTCAGTCACCATTAATAGTAACGATATTGAATCTATGATCCTTTATAGCGCTAAGGATTCAATCTATTCGGACTTAAAAAACAAGCAGATACATTTATTTAATGAAGCAAAAATTGATAATGGTGAAATAACTGTTAAAGCCGGATATATTTTGATTGATTTAGAGAAAAATGAA
The DNA here is from genome assembly GCA_905480145.1 of uncultured Flavobacteriales bacterium. Classification (GTDB taxonomy): domain Bacteria; phylum Bacteroidota; class Bacteroidia; order Flavobacteriales_D; family Crocinitomicaceae; genus UBA4466. Next base: position 117,326 of record CAJQPA010000008.1, read on the forward strand.
GTGTACGCTACATATATTCTTGATGTCGATTCAGTAGAAGTTCAACACCCTGTTTTCTCAGAAGGGAGTGAAGAAATTATTGCGTCGTCCATTCGATATAATCTGAATACAGAAAAAGGATACATTGAAGAGGTTAAAATAAAGCAGGATGAAAACTTTTTGTATATGGAAATAGCCAAGAAGCATTCCAATGATGAGATTCATTTTAAAAAAGGGAGGTTTACGACATGTGATTTGGATGAACCGCATTATCACTTTCAACTATCAAAGGCCGTCATGATTCCTGAAAAAAGAATAGTCTCAGGACCAATGAATCTTTGGATCAAAGGAGTTCCCACTCCTTTAGGCTTGCCTTTTATGGTTATTCCACAGCAAGAAGACCGAACACACGGTATAGTTTTCCCTCAATTAATCCCATTGTCAGCATATGGATTTGGTCTTCAAGATTTGGGCTACTACTTCCCTATTAATGATAGACTTCAAACTACTGTTTTCGGAACAATATTTAACAGAGGAAGTTGGGGGGTGAGAAGTGTTACTGACTATGCAAAAAAATATAAATTCCGTGGAAATATAAACCTAGGTTACCAGCGGTTTAAGTCAGGTTTTCCTGACAGTACAATTTCAAACAAAATTACACTTCAATGGCAACATCGTCAGGATATAAAAGCGAGCCCCTATTGGAACTTTTCATCCAGCGTGAATTTTATGTCGGATAACGATTCTAAAACAAATTTAGATCCTCTCAATCAGGATTATTTTAAGAATCAATTTAATTCAGATCTAAATATAACCAGAAATTTTCCGGGTAAGCCTATTACAGCAGGCGCCAAAATTAGATTGCTTCAGAATTCAGCTCAAGCCAATAAAACAATTTCGTTATCGAGTCCTATAATAAATCTTAACGTTACAAGGTTTTTCCCTTTTAAGAAGTTAATGACAAAAAGTTCTGGGTGGCGTGAATTATTTTACCGTTTTGGCGTTAGTTATAGTTTTGAAGGGCAAAACAAGGCGACTTTCGCAGATTCTCTTTTGTCAAGTGAATACCTTCCGTTAATTGGAGATGAATTTTTAAATGGTATAAACCAATCTATTTCTATTCAAACGACAGCCAGTCTATTTAAAAACACTTGGAAATTTTCTCCTATTATCCGTTACGGGAACACAATGAATTTTCAGACGATTAGTAAGGATTATGATCCAGTAACAAACAGTCCTGTCAACAATTTAAAACAGAATTTTGGCATGGCGAATTCTTTAAGCTTAACTGCTCAGTTAAATACAACGGTATATAGTTACTATAAATTTATTGGCAATAAAGAATCATTATTGAGACATATCCTTACTCCTTCATTCTCTTATCAATATATCCCTAATTTATCTAATACAATTACTTCCAATAATGGAGTTGACCAAACGCCTATTACTTATTCTCCATTTGAGCAATCATTGTACAGAGTTAATCAAACAACTGATATTCAGCGTGTCAATTTTAGTTTTAATAATACATTTGAGTTAAAACGGAAATCAGATAAAGATACTGTCACTGGTTTTAAAAAAACCAGATTAATTGACGCCTTAATGATTCAAGGAAATTATGATTTATTAAAAGATTCCTTTGCTTTATCAAATATCAGATTAAGCTTAAGAATTAGTCCAATCAAATGGTTAAGCTTTGTTTCAAACGCTAATTTCTCCCCATACAACTGGGACAGCACGACGGGTTCCATTTTAAAGGAGTATGCTGTTAAGGCTGGTAAACTAGGTCGAATTATTCAAAGTAGCTTCTCTACCACTGCAACCCTAACTTCAAGGCAAAGTCGAGAAAAACTAAAAGAAAGTACTTCTCAAGTTCAAGAAAGTTCTCGTGATGTTGGGTGGAATGATGATTATAATTATTTCCTTTTACATCCAGAGTTTATAGTGAATTATGATATCCCTTGGAAAATTTCATTTTCACATATCTACAATATTAACTTGAACCAAAGTATTTCTTCTTTAAATCCAGATCGATTAAGTCAGACTCAAACATTGATGACAAACGGAGATATTAGTTTTACAAAAAGATGGAAGTTAGCATCTACAATTAATTTAGACTTAGAAGATGTTGGTGTTACCAACGCACGGTTTTCACTAAGTCGCAATATGCATTGCTGGTCTCTTGCTTTTCATTGGACTCCAATTGGTGGAAATAAAAGTTTTCTATTTAGCATTAGATCAACATCATCGTTGTTTAAAGATGCCAAAATTGATATCCGTAAACCACCAGCTTTCTTATAAAAATCAATTAACTTGGCCATCAATGATAGACTTTAACTTTACAAACAACAATAAACTAGATTCTGGAAGTATATTAGTGTCAGAACCTTTCTTGTTGGATGACTATTTTTCACGCTCTGTAATTTTTCTTTGTGATCATAATGAAGAAGGTAGTTTTGGTTTTGTATTGAACAAATATGTTGACACCAAAATTTCTGATTTTGTTGATGGGTTTCCTAAGCTAAACACCAAGATAAGTGTTGGCGGGCCAGTAGATATGTCAAACCTCTTTTATATTCATACTTTTGGAAAACAAGTAAAAGGTAGTGTAAAAACTTCAAATGACTTGTTTATCGGGGGCGATTTCAATGACATTAAAAAGATTTTAACAGAAGATAATACAGCGGTTAATCAAATTCGTTTTTTTATAGGATATTCCGGTTGGGATAAAGGCCAATTATCCTCAGAACTAGATACAAAGTCATGGATTGTGCTTAATAACGTTTCTAAATCAAAAATACTGGATTGTTCTAACGAAGACATTTGGAAAGACACCATGGAAAGTTTGGGAGGTAAATTTGAGCAAATGTCCAAGTTTCCGATTAATCCATCTGACAATTAACAAAATAGACAAATGAGTATTCTTGCACCTTTAGCGGAAAGAATGAGACCGAAGTCATTAGACGACTATTCAGGCCAAGATCACTTGTTGAAAAAAGGTGCTTCGCTCAGACGAGCGCTTGATTCAGGATTGATTCCTTCAATGATATTCTGGGGACCACCAGGTGTTGGAAAAACAACATTAGCCTTCTTGATTGCGAAACATTTAAATCGACCAATACATACATTGTCAGCAATTTCATCAGGAGTTAAAGAGGTTCGGGAGATAATTCAAAATGTTGAGAAAGCTGGTATGTTCCAACAATCTGGAACGATTCTTTTTATTGACGAGATACATCGGTTTTCTAAATCACAACAAGATTCTCTTTTGGGAGCAGTTGAAAAAGGAACAGTAACTTTAATTGGAGCGACCACTGAAAACCCTTCTTTCGAGGTCATCTCCGCCCTACTTTCTCGTTGCCAAGTGTATACTTTAAACGGACATAGTGAAGAATCACTATCGGCTATTCTTAACAAGGCTATTACTGAAGATATAATTCTCAAAAAAAAGGAAATTACATTAAAAGAAACCAATGCCCTGATAGCAATTTCTGGCGGTGATGCTAGAAAACTGTTAAATGTCTTCGAAATAATCATTGGGACCTTTACAAAGAAAAAAATCATCATCACTAACGATGTGATAAACGAAAGAGCTCAGCAATCTGTAGCAAGCTATGATAAAGATGGAGAACAGCATTATGATATAATATCAGCATTCATAAAATCTATTCGTGGTAGTGATCCAAATGCGGCTGTGTATTGGCTGGCAAGAATGGTTGAAGGTGGTGAAGATCCTAAATTTATTGCAAGACGATTAATCATTTCTGCCTCAGAAGATATTGGCTTAGCAAACCCTAATGCCTTACTTATTGCTAATACCTGCTTTCAAGCAGTTCAGTTTGTTGGGTGGCCAGAATCACGACTTATTCTTTCACAATGTACCATCTACTTGGCAAGTTCTCCAAAAGGAAATGCAGCATACATGGCCATTAATGAAGCCCAAGAACTAGTTAAGCAAACGGGGAATTTAGGAGTCCCTCTCCCTCTAAGAAATGCTCCAACAAAATTAATGAAGCAATTAGGATATGGAAAAGGTTATCAATATTCACATGATTTCCCTGGAAATTTTAAAGCTCAAGAGTTTTTACCTGAAGAATTATCAAACATCAATTTTTTCAAAGCAGGAAGCAGCTCAAAAGAGCAAGAAGTAGAAAATAAAATCAATGCACTCTGGGGTGATAAATACAAGAAGTAATGCTAGAGAAGTTTGCCTATTACTGTTTAATATATCCATTATCACTGCTCCCACTGAGAATAGTGTACCTAATAACAGATTTCTTTTTTTTGATCCTTATTACAGTTTTTCCATATCGAAAAGCCGTTATTGATAAGAATTTAAAATTGAGTTTTCCTAATTTATCCGATCACGAACGAAAGAAGATTAAGCGAAAATTCTATAGACATTTTACCGATATTTTAGCTGAAGGAATTAAGAATTTGAGTTTTTCAAAAAAGCAATACCACGAGAGAATAACTGTTAAGAATCATTCCTTAATGGATCGACTCTATAAAGAAGACAGAAATGTTTTACTTGTTTCAGGACATTACAACAATTGGGAATGGATTATTACTGCCCAGGATATGATGTTCCCTCATAAAGCATTTGGAATTGGTAAACCCATGACTTCAAAATTTTGGGACAAGAAAGTGAATCAGCGAAGAAATCGATTTGGCATGACAGTCATTAGCAGACTTAACCAAAAACAAGTACTTGGAGACTATAAAGAGAAACCACATGCAGTATTGCTTTTATCTGACCAATCACCTGCTGACCCTTTAAAATGCTATTGGACTCAGTTTCTTAATCAAGAAACTGCGGTTATATTTGGAGCTGAATTATTAGCCCATCAAAAAGACTATGCTGTAGTGTTTTTTGCGACTAATAAGCTAAGGCGTGGACATTATGAAATAGAGTTACAACTCATAACAGAGAATGCACGTGATACCAAATGGGGGGAAATAACGGAGGCACACACAAAATTACTTGAAAAAACAATACGAAAGTCACCTGAAAACTGGATATGGTCTCACAAAAGATGGAAAAGAGTCATTCCTAAGAATTTTGAGAAATTAAAGAAAGATCAAGAAAAACGATTTAATGAAAAATTTAATAAATAGTCTTATTATTATCCTTGTTACGACAAGTGTATTTGGTCAACTTAAGTCCAAGAAATACATCAAGAAGAATAAAAAAGTAGAGGCATACCAATATGGAGTTAACGGGATATATGGCAGGGGAATAACCTTTAATAGTAGCCGCTTATACATCAGTAATTCAGATGGTTCTGTATACTTCGTTAAAGATAAAGAACAAGGTTCAATTCTGATTTTTAAAATGCCAAATATTGAAGAGTTAAGAGATGTCGAAGTCGTTGGTGAGAACATTCTTGCTATGCAAAGTGGAGATAATGGAGTTATTGTTCAAATGAATCTCAATGGCAACGTCAAACTTATAGAAGCCCCTGAATGGAAAGGTGTTTTTTTAGATGGGATGGATTTTATTGGAGAAAGAGGTTTTCTTATGGGAGATCCTGTCAATGGAGTTTTTAGCTTGTTTCACACGAACGATGGAGGGAATTCATGGCAAAGGTGCAAAGGAGAAGTCAATGCCTTTAAGGGGGAAGCTGGTTTTGCTGCGAGTGGATCTAATGTTCAAATGCTCAATGACAGCACTTATACTTTTGTATCAGGCGGAGAGAAAAGTAGATTTTTTAAATCTACCAACCATGGTAACACCTGGAAAGCAATAGAATTACCTTATTACCCTGGAGAATCAACAGGCCCCTATTCCATGTGTTTCTCTTCAGATTCTATTGGAGTAATAGTTGGTGGAGATTACAAAGACCCAACTCTTAAAATGAATGTCTGTTTTTACACTTATGATGGTGGTGATTCGTGGTTCAATGCTGAGAATCCTACTCGTGGCTATCGTTCTTGTGTGTTCTTTAAAGATGATGTTTTCTACTCCTGTGGAAGAAATGGTCTGGATTTCTCAATAAACTATGGTAAAGACTGGACAGGTTTCGCCGATGGTGCATTCTTTAGCTTAGCCGCCAACGAAACAGATCTTATTGCAACCATGAAAGATGGTTCAGTAAAATTCTTTAACCTAATTGATTTAAAATGAATAAAGTAGAATTAATCATCGAAGAGATTAAAGGGCAATTTGAGAATGACACAAGTGGCCATGATTGGCATCATATCAATAGAGTTCTAAATATTTCAAGATACCTCCATTCAATTGAGGGGGGGAATTTGGAAGTTATAGAACTCGCGGCAATACTTCACGACATATCTGACCACAAATTTAATGGTGGGAAATTAGATGAAGGTGGTAAAGTTGCTCAAGAAATACTAACCAATCACAAAATCGATACGGAAACGATTGCTAAAGTCCGCTACATTGTTGATAACATTAGCTATAAGGGAGCAAATACAGAAACTGAAATGAATACCCTTGAAGGGAAAATAGTTCAGGATGCAGACCGAATTGACGCTATCGGAGCCATTGGAATTGCACGTACTTTTGCATACGGAGGAAATACCAATCAAGCTATTTACGATCCTGCACTTAAGGTGAACATGCACGAATCTTTTGAAGATTATGCGAAAGCAAAAACCTGTACAATAAATCATTTCTATGAAAAACTTTTATTGTTAAAAGATAGGCTTAACACAAAGACTGGAAAAAAACTAGGACAAGAAAGACATGAATTAATGGAGAATTATTTAAATTCATTTCTTAATGAATGGAATTTCTTTCAAGAAAAATAACAATGAACAATAAACTTGCTTTAGGAATAGATATAGGAGGCACTAATACTGCATTCGGACTGGTTGATGAAAAAGGCGCAGTCATTTTCCATGATAGTATTCCGACCCGAGACTATAATGACGCCGCTTTATTGATTGACAAAATTTACAGAATTCTTCACTACACTGAATTTAGCCAAAATATTATTGGCATTGGAATTGGCGCTCCAAACGGAAATGCTTTTTCAGGCAGTATAGAGTTTGCTCCTAACCTCAAATGGAAAGGAATTATTCCAATCGCCAAAATGTTTGCGAGTAAATTCAACATACTATCCTACCTAACAAACGATGCCAATGCAGCCGCTTTGGGTGAGAAGATTTACGGGGCCGCTAAGGATTTAGAAGATTTTGTTTCTATAACACTTGGAACTGGCCTAGGAAGTGGTGTTATTGTTAATGGCCAATTAGTTTATGGCTCTAATGGCCTCGCTGGAGAGTATGGTCACATTAGAGTAGTTCATGATGGAAGAGATTGCGGATGCGGTAGAAAAGGATGTTTAGAAACCTATGCTTCATCCACCGGAATAGTGCGTTCAATAGATCTTCTAGATTCCCCAAACAAGAGCACATCTATCCTGAATCTAATAAAGAAACCCACCGCTATTGACATTTTTAATTCTGCAGAAAAAGGAGATAAATTCAGTCAAGAAATCATAGATTTTACAGCTGAAAAGTTGGGCAATGCTCTAGCTGATTTTGCTTGCTTCTCCAACCCTGAGGCGTACATATTATTTGGAGGAATTGCTCAAAGCGGCGAAGGCTTTAGAACCAAAGTGCAACACCATATGGATGAAGGATTATTACCAATATATAAGGGTATTGAAGTAAGACTGTCAAAACTTCATGGAGATAACGCAGCCATTTTAGGAGCTTCATCTATCGTTTGGAGTAAAAAAGATAAAATCAAGATTACTTAAAAATAAATTTTCAAGTTGAATATAAATAGTGTAACCTAATAAACAAGTCACTAACAAAATATTCACTTTATGAAACTAGCTACCCTATTTTCAGCACTAGCTTGTTCGCTCATGCTGACCTCCAGTTCATTTTCTCAAAAGATGAATAATGAAAAATTAATTAAACATCTTTCAACCGAATGCGACAGTATTTCTGGAAGCAATGGTAATTGGCAGTTGTTTTTTAGAGGAATAGTTGTTCTGGCTGTGACAAATAAAAAAACAAATCGATTAAAATTATTATCGCCGATAGCATACACTAAAGAAGTAAAATCAGAAGTGCTTGGCTTATGCATGAAGGCAAATTTCGACAATCTAAAAGATGTCAAATATGCTATCTCAAACAACATTATCTGGAGTGTTTTTGATCACGAATTTAAAATACTCACGACAGATCAAATAGACCGAGTAATGCTTCAGATTTACTTCAGTACAGGGACTTTTGGAGGTAACTACTCAAGTTCAGATATATCAATCGCAGAAAACAAGTAATCATTCGTTTACTTTTTTGAGAATTAAATAATGCTCAAACTTATCCTGAATAAAAGTAATCAACTCCATTTCTGAAGCTGTTTTTAGGAAATTTTCATCAATATTTAAAAACTCTACGAATTTTTCAAACTCATCCGGAGTTAATTCTATGATATTAAAAGCGACATAGGTTCTAAGCAGCTCTTGAACAATTCTATTTTGATTATCAGAATGCTCCCATTCTGCAACAGTTCGCTTAGAACGTTCTTTCTTAGAAAAAGCTTGGTATAATGCGGTAATAGGACTCTGAAGAACTTCTATACCAGTGACCATTCTAGTTTCACGCATTGCCAAAGTAGATCTCTCCTCTCTTATTTGTGCCAAAGATTTAATTGGCCTAACAACAACCTCTTGAATTTCCTGTGCCTTTCCAGAAATGTAAATATTAACAATGTGCTGACAATTAGAATCAGGCTTTACAATTTCTGAAATAACAGAATACCCTTTACAAGACAAGGAAATAGTATCACCAGGAGAAGCGTAAACATAAAATGAACCATTGGGCTGCCCAAAAACTCCACGTCCAGTTGTTTTATTTATAACCATTAAATTATAAAAGGATTGAGGTCTCAGAGTATCAGATACTTTACCACGAAACAAAACCTTCTCACAATCTTGACCAAATGAATTGAAAATAAAAAAAGAAAAAAGAATGAAAACTATTTTGATCATACAAGCGAATTTACAAAAAATGTACCACAAGAAATGTAAGACAATACTAACAAATGTTAATACACACTTGTATACATTTGTAAATTACACTTGTACACGTATTAAATCATGGATTTGAATAAATATGTGTTAATTTTGCAACATGAAACGAGTAGTTGTTGGCTTATCAGGTGGTGTAGATTCTAGTGTTACGGCCTTACTCTTGAAGCAACAAGGGTATGAGGTAATTGGGATGTTTATGAAGAATTGGCATGACGAAAGCGTCACAATTTCTGATGACTGTCCATGGATCGATGATTCCAACGACGCATTGCTAATAGCCCAACAATTAGATATACCCTTTCAAGTAATTGATTTAAGTGCAGAATACAAGGAAAGAATCGTTGATTACATGTTTGAGGAATACCAAAACGGAAGAACACCCAACCCAGACGTACTTTGCAATAGAGAAATAAAATTTGATGCTTTCCTTAAAGCTGCATTAGAGCTTAATGCTGATTACGTTGCTACAGGTCATTATTGCAGAAAGGTTCAACATGACGATGGAAGTTTTGGACTCTTGACTGGCTTAGACCCTAATAAAGACCAATCATACTTCTTATGCCAATTAAATCAAGACCAATTATCAAAAGCCCTTTTTCCAATTGGCGAATTGCAAAAAGAGGAAGTTCGAAAAATCGCTTCTGAAAACGGATTGGTTACAGCTGATAAAAAAGACTCCCAAGGCCTTTGCTTTGTAGGGAAAATAAGCCTTCCCACTTTTCTCCAACAAAAGCTAGAACCAATACAGGGAGATGTTATTGAAATTCCTAGAGGACTAGATCAATTCAGTGCCTATCAAAATATAGCTGTGATTGGAGACAATGTAAAAATACTTGCAGAGCCATTTAGTTACACCAGAGATATGGGTGATGTAGTTACAACTCATGATGGTGCTCACTACTATACTATAGGACAACGGAAGGGGCTCAAGATAGGTGGAAGACCATTACCATCTTTTGTAATTGGTCTTGACGTGATAAACAATATCGTATACTCTGGAATGACTGATGAGCATCAGGGTCTCAATCGCTATGCATTAAAGATTGAATTAAAAGATATACACATGATATCTAGTCGACTAAAAATCAAAGATTTAAATTTCATAAATCTAAATGTCAGAATAAGATATCGTCAATCTTTTCAAAAGGGAAAGACTTACTTAAAAGAAGATGGATTATACGTGTTGTTTGAGAGTATTCAGCGTGGTATTACTCCAGGTCAGTTTGCTGCCTTTTATTTAGAAAATGAACTCATTGCTTCTGGCGTCATTAGCTAGGCCTATATGAGCTAAAAGTGCCGTTAGTATAAAAAACTACGACCTTTTCTACTTCGTTATTTATTGATTTTACTTCTTCAGCTTGTTTATCCCTAGTCTCAGTGGAATCCGATTCCTGAAAGTCGCCATCTCTGGTAGTTCCAGTTATTAGCCATGATGCATTTACCTTAGGGTAATTGTCAATAATTTTTGATAGAAAATCTAAACTAGGCTTATTTCTGCCGCTTAGTACGTGAGAAAGATTAGATCGTTTGATATCAATCTTATCCGCAAAAGAGGACGAAGATTCGTTATTTGCCTTTATTATTAACTTGACTCGATCTTGAATTAACATTTGTAAACGTATTAGTGATGTACAAATGTACTCATTAGTTTACAATAAGTAAAAATGTAAACAAAAAAAAGTCACCAATACAGGTGACTCTTGTTACTATATATTGATTCTCTAGTTTAAAGAAAACCCAATTATTTCATTATTCGATGATGTCCTGTTCTCTCCTACTTTGATCATATCCATCAATTTAGCCACTTGAAAAATTGACAAATTGCTTTCTTGTCCCTGAACCTTATGTTGCGATAATTTAAATTTCGCATTTTCTACTGAATTACTTATCATATTAAAATTTGTTAATTGCATATCGTTTGTTCTTAATTACAAAAGCGTTTACGGTATGCTTTTTCATATAGTTACAAAAAGTGTGACAAAATTTAATATTGTAAACAGTTTATCAATGTAAAATACTTACAGCCCAACTTAACATCCTGTAAAACAGTGTCTTACAGGGTTGTTTTCTTCACTAAGAAGATTAATTATTTTTTAATCAATGGATAAATTAATTCCTCTAAACCATTGATTTTTATCTCTAACATAAGTTGTAATTGCTGGCCATGTTTTCCCGGTGGAAAGCCTTTGTTATTCATCCATACTAGATATGGTTCAGGTACATGCACCAAAAGTCGACCTTTATATTTGCCATAATACATTTTTGCATTGGCCAGCTCAACTAATTCATGCTCCTTCTGCACCTTACACTATTTGACCGGAGTTACCTCTAAGGCACTAAGTAGATATTTCCAAAATTTCTGAACGGAAGAAATTTGACATTTTTCATCAGGAGAATGTGGGGCACGAATATTCGGCCCAAATGATATCATATCTACATCTGGAAGATGTTCTGAAAGTATCCCGCATTCTAAACCAGCATGACAGGCCTTAACTTGAGGCTCTTCATTAAAATTCTTAATATAAAGTTCACGCATAATATCCAGAATTTCTGATTCCGAATTAGGCTGCCACCCAGGATACTCGCCATCTTGGATGACATCGGCTCCAATCAAGTCAAATGGACTCCTGACAGCGTTAGCAACATCATCCCTAGAAGACTCAACACTTGATCTCTGTAAAAACTGTGCAATGAACTCACCATCTTTAACAATAACCCTAGCTAAACTTGAGGAGGACTCTACCAAACCTTCAATATCAGGACTCATTCTAAATACACCATTATGCACAGCCTGAATGACCTCAATAATCTTATTACGCTCCATAGATTCTGTCATTCTTGAAGATGCAGTCACTGCCTTACTTAGAGAAATAGTTAAATTTTTCTCTATTAACTTAAATTCATCAGCAATAGATGCAACAATGGACTCAAATGAATTGGATAATTCATCTAAAGCTTCTTTCTCCACTGCAATAAGGGCATTGGATTCTCTAGGGATAGCATTCCTGAGACTTCCACCATCAATTGAAATAATCTGAAAATCAACAGCTCGTGTCATAAGATGGTACATTACCCTATTCATTATTTTATTTGCATTTCCGCGTCCCTTGTCGATATCCATTCCAGAATGACCACCAATAAGACCTTTAACAGAGATTTCATAGCAAGTGTAATTGCTTAGTATTTCTTGTGTAACGTAGTTATAAGAAGTGTTTGTGTCAATTCCACCTGCACATCCAATTGAGAGTTCATCATCATCTTCTGTATCAAGATTTAATAGAATTTCACCCTGAAAATTGGATGGGTCTAGATTAATAGCACCTGTCATTCCTGTCTCCTCGTCAATTGTAAACATACCCTCTATTGCAGGATGCTTAATTTCAGATGATGCTAGAACTGACATTATCGCAGCAACACCAATACCATTATCTGCACCTAGAGTTGTGCCATTAGCTTTAACCCAATCACCATCAACTATCATATCAATTCCCTGAGTCGCAAAATCAAAATTAGTATCATTATTCTTTTGGTGAACCATGTCTATATGAGACTGAAGAATAACCGTTTTACGCCCTTCCATACCTGACGAAGCTGGTTTTTTAATGATTACATTACCAATTTCATCTTGGAAAGTTTCTAAATTCAAGTCATTTCCAAATTTTAACATAAAAGCAATTACCTGATCTTCTTTCTTTGATGCTCGTGGAACTGCATTTAAATCCGCAAAATTATTCCATAATATTTTTGGCTCTACATTTCTTACACTCATTCTATTTGCTATTTCTAAATTGAATAATTCTTTCTATATATAACTTTTCAACCTTAGCTCTTGCCCAAGGTGTTTTTCTTAAAAAAGTTAAACTACTTTTAATCGTTGGATTATTCTTAAAACAATTGATATTCACTAAATACCCCATATGCTCCCAACCAAACTCGTTATGCAGCTCAGTTACTATAAACTCTAACGTTAATCCATGCAGTGGATCATTTGAGACTCCTGACATTACTTGACTAATTTCTTATATCTAATTCTCTTCGGAGCATTGTCACCAAGTCTCTTTTTTCGATTTTCTTCGTATTCGGTATAGGATCCCTCAAACCAATACACTTCTGAATCACCTTCAAAAGCCAATATGTGCGTACAAATTCTATCTAAAAACCACCGGTCATGAGAGATTACTACTGCACATCCAGCAAAGTTCTCAATCCCTTCCTCTAGCGCTCTTAGTGTATTAACATCGATATCATTTGTCGGTTCATCAAGCAAAAGTACATTTGCTTCAATTTTCAAAGTCATTGCTAAATGCAATCTATTTCTCTCTCCTCCGGATAGCACACCTACCTTTTTATTTTGATCTGAACCGTTAAAATTAAACTTTGAAAGATATGCTCTTGCATTAATTTTTTGATCTCCAACTTCTACATACTCTAAACCGTTCGATACAACCTCAAAGACAGTTTTGTCTTCACTAATATCCGCATGTGTTTGATCTACATAACCCAATTTAACAGTTTCCCCAACTTTAAACTCTCCTGAATCTGGAAGTAAATCCTCCATGATCATTTTAAAGATGGTAGTCTTACCAGCACCGTTAGGACCAATAACTCCTACTATTCCTGCGGGTGGTAATTTGAAATTTAAATCCCCATAAAGTAATTTGTCGCCAAAAGCTTTAGAAACTGAAACAGCGTCAATTACGTTTGAGCCTAGTCTAGGTCCATTAGGAATAGGCATTTGCAATGTTTCATCTTTGGACTTAGAATCTTGTGCCATCATTTTGTCATAATTGGCAATACGGGCTTTGTTTTTGGCATGACGTCCTTTTGGATTCATCCGAACCCACTCCAGCTCACGAGCTAACATTTTCTGTCTTTTCGATTCTGTTTTCTCTTCTTCTTTCAGTTTTGACCCTTTTTGCTCTAGCCAAGAAGAATAATTCCCCTTCCAAGGAATACCCTCTCCTCTATCTAATTCAAGAATCCATCCGGCCACATTGTCAAGGAAGTATCTATCATGGGTCACCGCGATTACAGTCCCCTTGTATTGCTGAAGATGCTGTTCTAACCATTCGATAGAAGCAGCGTCCAAGTGATTGGTTGGCTCATCTAACAATAAAATATCGGGGCTTTTCAACAACAAGCGACACAGCGCTACTCGTCTCCTTTCACCTCCCGATAAAGTACCAATCTTTTGATCTTCCGGAGCACATCTCAATGCATCCATTGCTCTTTCAAGCTTCGTATCTAGTTCCCAAGCATCCTGTGAATCAATAATATCTTGAACTTCCGCCTGGCGTGCAATCAATTTATCCATCTTATCAGGATCGTTTAAAATCTCTTCATCCATAAAGGAATTATTGATTTGCTCGAACTCCGCTAGTATATCGACAGTCTCCTGAACACCTTCCATCACAACCTCTTTGACGGTTTTATTTTCATCTAATTCTGGCTCCTGTGGCAAATAACCAACTGAATAACCATCAGAAAATACTACTTCACCTTTATAAGCTTGATCTAGTCCTGCAATTATCTTCATTACAGTAGACTTACCAGAACCATTCAAACCAATGATTCCAATTTTAGCTCCATAATAAAAGGATAAATATATATTCTTAATAATTTGTTTCCCCTGCGGAGTATCTTTAGAGACACCCACCATTGAAAATATGATTTTTTTATCGTCTGACATAATCTGTTTTAATGTAATTATTCAAAGTTAATAAAAGCGATTGGAATCATCACGCAAATTATGTTTGAAGCAAAAAAAAGAGCCAAAAGGCCCTTTTTGAATAATAGCGTTGCAAAAGCTATATACTTAATGCAAACGCACCAAAAAACAATAAAAATATCGCGTAAATACTGAGAATGACAATCATTAATACCCCCATGTATTTGAACATTTTCTTAAGATTTTCGAACGCTAACTCAACCTCTGATTGAATTGAGCTATTTAAACCAATCTTGATTTTTTTAGAAAAATTGTACATATACAATATTGGAAAAAAGTATAGTAACGCCATTAATAAATAGGCAAAACCTCCTGCAGCAGCTCCCGGACCTGAAAAAGATGAACCCACAGCCATGGCCATAAAAGCACCTATAACCATTAAACCAATCATAACAAATCCAACTACAGACAAAAAGTTAGTCCATTTTGCAGTTTCCTTTAAATAATTTGAGATTTGAGAATTTATCTCAACTCCATCGTTGCTGATATTATTATCTAATGTATCCATTGTAATATTTATTTTATTAATTAAATTCTTAGTTATCTAATAAGTCATCTGAGACAACTTTAGTTCCTTGGTATTCAGCATCTCCAAAAGCAAGAATTGGCCAGAATATAATCCCTAAGAACAAAAGCCCCAAGGTAAACCCAGCATCCTTTCCAAATGCTTTTGCTATTTCGTTAAGTAGCATAATCAAGAATGCAATATTTACTATTGGAACCAGCAGAATAATTGCTAACCACCACCCTGGCTTCTTAGCAATCTGAATCATAACATATATGTTATAAATTGGAATCAAACAAGCCCACCCAGGCTGACCTGCTTTGGTAAAGACTTTCCATTGGGATGCAATCATTAATGCAATAATCCCTAGGTAAATGACAATCGTTATTAGAATCATAAATAGTATTTTTAGTTAGTAGTGACTAAATATATGAAACAATATTCTTATAAATTACTATAAGGATTTATGTTATCAACAATTATGAAATATTTATTTTTTTGAAAAAGATTCTATAACTTTACAAAATGCATAAAACACTATACATTCTCTTGACTTTAATGGTTATCACTTCTTGTAAAAAAGGGAAGGCTGATTTTACTATAACTGGAACTATTTCAAATACATCTTTGAGCTCCGCACTCAGCGGAGCAACTGTTAAACTGTATGAAACTGCTGCGGGTTCAGCTTCTTTAGATTTAATTGGAACTACAACAACTGATCTTAGTGGTGTTTACTCCTTCAGTTTTCCTCGTAATCAATCGGAAAGTTATACTCTAACTTGTGTTAAGCCAAATCATTTCTCTTTAGAAGAGATCATAAACTTCTCTGACTTATCCATTGAAAATGATAATATCATCAATTACTCAACTTCAGCAAAGTCATGGGTTAAATTGCGATTTTTGAATAGCACACCTTCTGGAGCTGATATATTAAAGTATACAAAAACAGCTGGAAAATCAGGTTGTAATGAATGCTGCGAGGATAGTGAGATTTCCTTAATAAATATTCTTGATACAAGTATATACTGCATCAATGATGGGAATAGTATTTACTCTTATAATTATATTCAGCAAGGGACAACTAACTTTGGTGAAAAGTCCGTTATAACAGTTGCTTATGACACAACGGAGCTTTTATTGAGTTATTAATCTACTCGTCATCCAATACCGCTCTTAACTTCTGTCGAAGCTGACGAACGTATGTTTCAATTAAATATTTATAATAATTCGGAGTACTCTTAGTAATACATTTAGTGTAATGCTTTAAGCGATGTTCAATATGAGGTCCAAGAACGCCCATCAATTCTAAACCATGGAAATAGTCTTCAGAAACGTCTTTGATTACTTCAAAGTGATTATTTAACGAACGCTCGACAGCCTCTTTTCCCTTTAAGCCACTATCAATGCACTCGTAATAAATTTCTTTTATATTGAAAGAGTCGAGTTTATCTAAATCAAAAACATCTTTAGAACCTCGAGGGTATTCAAACTTTGCTTCAAATTCAATATCCTCTACCTCAGTCAAACGAGCTTCTAAAAACCTGTCTGGAAACTTAAAAGCATCTTGCCAATTGATATAATCTTGCCAAATTCCAAACCTTCTTACGTTATTTCCTAAATCGATTAGTTGAAATTGACTTTTGTTCGGTAATTTACGCGAACCACGACCAATCATTTGATGATACAAAGTCAAAGATCTTGTTGCTCTATTTAAAATTATCGTTTTAACTGTTGGCTCATCAAATCCTGTTGTCAATATTCCTACAGAAGTTAGAATAGCATCATCTGTTGCTTTAAACCAAGCTAAAACCTCTTTTCTATCCTTGTCACTAAAAGTAGAATCAAGATGTCTAATTTTATATCCTCTTTTCTTGAAAGTCTCCTCAACTCTAATTGACGTCTCAATACCTGAATTAAAAACCAACGTCTTCTTGCCAATTGCAACTTCCTCATATGCGAAAAGTAATTTTTCTTGCATAAAATAATTGCCGTAAACAACGTCAGAACTACTAACTGTAAAGTCACCATTAGAACCAATCTTCAAGCCATGAAGGTTTACATCGTAAGTATACGTCTCTGCATCAGATAGATAGCCGCCTTCAATCAAAGAAGAAATACTTTCTCCTACTAGTAATTTATTATAATTATCATTGAGTGGTAGCGCTTTATTACTGCTCAATGGCGTAGCCGTAACACCTAAGATGTTTGCCTCTTCATAAAATTGAAATATCTTCCGGAAACTGTTATAATGAGCTTCATCGACAATGACTAGACCCACATTCGTAATGAAATTTCTATCATCATTCAGTCTATTATTTAAAGTCTCAACCATTGCGATGAAACAATTAAATTCATCCTGGTTTGCAATTTCTTTTACTTCACTATTAATTACCTTATTGTTAACACCGATTGCTGATAGTTGCTTTGAAGTCTGAACGGAAAGCTCTATTCTGTGGGTGAGGATGAGGACCTTTTTCTTCGTTTGTTCAATGTAACGCTTCGTGATTTCAGAAAATATAACCGTCTTCCCTCCCCCCGTAGGAAGCTGAAACAAGAGATTAAAATCCTTGTCATTATCCTTAAACTCTTTTAGAATATTATCTATTGTTGATACCTGAAATGGGTATAACGTTTTGGCTTGATATAGTTCTGTGTCGATCATATTATTCTGTGCGAAAAGCGGATGTTTACATGCAAAAAGCGGCAACAAAATTACCTTTCTTTTAATGGAAATCAAAGGACTTCGTACTTTATTTCAAAATTATTCTTGTATTCCTAAGAAAAAGCATTCTTTTTAGGTTTGCTTGGTTAGTAAATAGAAACGATTATTTTTGTTGTCTCTTCAAAAGAAATATAATTATATCGAAAATATTATGAGTGAAATAGAAAAAACTAAATGCCTGATTATTGGTTCTGGACCAGCGGGCTATACAGCAGCTATTTATGCAGCACGTGCTGAAATGAAACCTATGCTCTATCAAGGAATGCAGCCTGGAGGACAGCTAACGACAACAAACGAAGTAGAGAATTTCCCTGGATATCCGGACGGAATTACTGGACCTGAAATGATGGTTCAATTAGAAGCACAAGCCAAACGATTTGGTTCTGACATTCGTTTCGGGTTTATTACTAAAGTTGACTTTTCTGGTGACATTCACAAATGTTGGGCCGATGACGGAAAAGAAATACATGCTGAAACAGTGATTATTTCCACTGGAGCTTCTGCAATGTACTTAGGCTTAGAAAGTGAACAAAAATACTTGAAACTTGGTGGTGGTGTTTCTGCCTGCGCAGTTTGTGATGGATTCTTTTATAAAGGTCAAGAAACAATTATTGTCGGGGCCGGTGATTCTGCCTGCGAAGAAGCTCACTACCTTTCTAAGCTATGCACTAAAGTTACGATGCTTGTTCGCAGAGATGAGTTCAGAGCTTCTAAAATAATGGCTGAGCGTGTTAAAAACACAGAAAATATTGAAATCATGTTCAACACTGAAACAGAAGAAGTTTTAGGAGATGGACAAGGTGTTACTGGCGCTCGTGTTAAAAATAATATAACAGGGGAAGAAACAATTGTTAATGCAACAGGATTCTTTGTTGCTATTGGTCATAAGCCAAACACTGATATATTCAAAGAATTCATTGATTTAGATGAAACGGGATATATTAAGTATGCTGAGCCAGGAACTTCTCATACCAATGTACCCGGTGTATTCGTCTCAGGAGATGCAGCAGACAAAAGATACAGACAGGCAATAACAGCAGCTGGAACAGGTTGTATGGGTGCTTTAGATGCTGAGAAATATTTAGCGGGGAAAGGTCACTAAAGCACATTTCTTTTATACTAATTAAGAGTTGAGTATTTGACAATCAAACGATTTGTTAAAAACTCAACTCTTTTTTATTTTACCTTATCCTCAAGCATTGGGACAAAACTAAAAACTCCTAATTTCTCAATTTTCGTTTCGCTATCAGAAAGTTTTGTGATTTTTTGCATTTGCTGTTTCACTCCTTCTCCTACAGGAATTATCATAATCCCTCCAATCTTTAATTGGTTTATCAATTCTCCAGGAACAAATGGAGCTCCACAAGTGATGATCACTTTATCAAAAGGTGCATAACTTGGCATACCTTTAAAGCCATCACCGAATTTCAATTGTGTCTTGTATTTCAATAATTGTAGAATGTTCTTCGCTTTTAAATGTAATTCTTTATGCCTTTCAATACTGAACACTTTCACTCCTAATTCTGCAAGAATACTAGTTTGAAACCCAGATCCAGTGCCAATTTCTAAAACCTTATCTCCCCTCTCTAATTGTAATAACTCTGTCTGAAAAGCAACAGTATATGGATGACTTATTGTTTGACCAGCTCCAATTTGAAAAGCCATATCAGAATAAGCCTGCTCTGCAAAAGTTGTGTCTAAGAAAAAATGACGTGGCACTTTATTAAATGCATTCAAAACTTTCTCATCTTTAATTCCACTATTGCGCAGTTTTTTAATTAACTCCTCTCTCATTCCTTTATAACGTAACGAATCTTGCATGAAACAAATGTAAGCTTATTCCCATTGATTTTCTCAATAAAGTTCTAACATCGCTTTGTCGAAAAAAGAATTATCCCTGAAGTTTTGATTATATTTGGGCAACATAATTTCAAAGAACTAAATGGCAATTTCGAAGAAAGAATTAACATTCAATCAGAACGATGACGCAATGCGTCTTAAAATTTCTGCTCTAGAAAGAGAATTAGAAACAATATACAAAGGTGGCGGCAAAGCTAGAATAGAAAAGCATCACGCCAAAGGAAAACTTACCGCAAGAGAAAGAATTGACTTATTGGTTGATAAAGACTCTGAGCGCATTGAAATTGGTGCGTTAGCAGGTTATAAAATGTATGAGGAACACGGTGGATGTCCTTCTGCCGGTGTAGTCACTATTATTGGGTATGTATCAGGCAAGCAGTGTGTAATTGTTGCAAATGATGCCACTGTAAAAGCTGGAGCTTGGTTTCCGATTACTGGAAAGAAAAACCTAAGAGCCCAAGAAATTGCAATGGAAAATCGATTACCTATTATCTATTTGGTTGATTCTGCGGGGGTATACTTGCCTATGCAAGATGAAATTTTTCCGGACAAAGAGCATTTCGGACGTATTTTTAGAAACAATGCAGTCATGAGCTCTCAAGGAATCGTTCAAATTTCAGCTGTTATGGGGTCATGTGTGGCAGGAGGAGCTTATCTTCCAATCATGTCAGACGAGTCATTGATTGTAAATAAAACTGGAACTATTTTCTTAGCTGGTTCTTACCTTGTTAAGGCTGCAATTGGAGAAAGTATTGATAACGAAACTTTGGGAGGTGCAACTACCCATACAGAAATTTCAGGTGTTTGTGATTATGTTTCCGAAAGTGACGAAGATTGTTTATCAACGATTCGTGATTTAATGGACAAGGTTGGTTCTTCTGAAAATGCGGGTTTCAACCGAAAAGAAAGTAAAGCGCCTCTTCGCGACATAAAGGATGTGTATGGTATTCTTCCTGAAGACAGATCTAAACCATATATAGTTCAAGAGTTGATTAAATGCATGGTAGATGATTCTGAAATAAAGGAATACAAAGCTGATTATGGCAAATCAATCGTATGTGCTTATGCCCGAATAGATGGTTGGAGTGTTGGAATTGTTGCGAATCAGCGGGAGATTGTAAAGAATGCCAAAGGAGAAATGCAGTTCGGCGGAGTAATTTACTCTGACTCTGCAGATAAATCGGCTCGTTTCATAATGAATTGTAACCAGAAAAATATTCCTTTGGTTTTCTTGCAAGATGTAACCGGATTCATGGTTGGTTCTAAAAGTGAACATGGAGGGATTATTAAAGATGGTGCCAAAATGGTAAGTGCCATGGCAAACTCTGTAGTTCCTAAATTTACAATTATTACAGGTAATTCATATGGAGCAGGTAATTACGCCATGTGCGGTAAGGCATATGATCCAAGATTAATTGTTAGTTGGCCAACTGCGCAGCTAGCTGTAATGGGCGGAGCAGCTGCAGCAAAAGTTTTACTTCAAATTGAAGTTGCTTCTTTGAAGAAACTTGGGGAAGAAATAACACCCGAAAGAGAAAAAGAAATTTACAACACCATAAAAGATCGTTATGATGAGCAAACTTCGCCTTATTATGCGGCAAGTCGCTTGTGGATAGATGCTATTATTGACCCAATTGAAACGAGAAAAGTAATTTCAATGGGAATAGAAATGGCAAATAATAAACGAGCAGAAAAACCATATAACGTTGGTGTAATTCAAACTTGATAAATAAAAAAGGAAATAACTATATGAACTTAAACTGGCAGATCAAACCATACAGTGAACTATCATTAAATGAATTTCATGATATCATTGAATTAAGAATAAATGTTTTCGTCGTAGAGCAAAATTGCCCCTATCCTGAATTAGATGGGAAAGACAAAAAATCTTACCATGTTGTTTGTAGGGATGGAATGGGAAATCTAGCCGCAACTGCAAGAATAGTACCACCTGGTCTATCGTATGACACGCCATCGATTGGAAGAGTCGTGATTGCTGAATCACTTCGTGGAACAGGAAAGGGACATGAATTGATGGAGAAATGCGTTGCTTATTGCATACAAGAATTTGGAGACGGCACGATAACAATATCAGCACAAAAGCATTTAGAGAATTATTATAAGTCGCATAATTTTAAATCAACCGGAAAAGAGTACTTGGAAGATGGAATACCACATGTCCAAATGACTTACACTCCTAAAAAATAACAATATGAATAAAATACTACTCCCCCTAGCATCCGTGTTAATTCTTTCAGCATGCGATACTTCAAAAGAGATTATTGAAGAAGTTGCAACTGAAACCATAGAAACCGTCGGTGCTTCAACAAGCAGTCAGACCATTGATTTAGACTATTTAAATACATCAATAGCACCACAAGATGACTTTTTTGAGTTTTCAAATGGAACATGGCTTAAAGAAAATCCAGTTCCAGCTTCTGAATCAACATGGGGAAGTTTTAATGAGTTGGACCAAAACAACAAGAAGAAACTAACTACCTTATTAAAAGAGGCAAAAGCGATTGGTGGTGCACAAGGCACAATGAATCAGATTTTGGGCGACTACTATAGCGCTTTCATGAATATGGATTTGAGAAACGAAGTCGGAATTAAGGCTATTTCTGGTGATTTAGAATTAATTGAAAATATCTCTTCCAAAAAACAATTGCCATCAATTATTGCTGAGCATCACAACGTTGGAATAGGTTCTCTTTTTGGATTTGGTGTGGGGCAAGACTTAATGGACATTGATAATAATGCAGTATATTTTGGTCAAGGTGGAATTGGACTTCCAAATAAAGATTATTATTCAGCTGAAGATAAAGCTGATATTCTTCAAAAATATGAGGTACACATTACAATCATGATGCAAATATTAGGAGAATCTATCAAAAACTCCCAAAAAATAGCTTCGTCAGTTGTTGATTTTGAAACACAATTAGCATCAGCAATGATGAGTCGCTCAGAAATGAGAGCTCCAGAAAAAACATATAATAAATTTTCAGCTAACAGCCTCTACGAAGAATTGGGACTATTTAATATGGAGCAATATATTGGTTCTATTGGAATCGCTGCTTTTGATACTGTTATTGTTGGACAGCCAGATTATTTGAAAAAGATTTCTTCGATGATTGACAATGTAGAGTTATCAGATTGGAAAAACTACTTGAAATGGAAAACTTTAGATCACTATGCTGGTCATTTAAATGAAAATTTAGTGAACCAAAATTTTGAATTTTATGGCAAGGTCTTAACGGGTAAGTCAGAAATGAAGCCGATAAACGATAGAGCTATTGAGGAAATTACAAACCAAGTTTTTGCTGAGCTATTGGGGAAGGCGTTTGTAGGGAGGCATTATTCAGATGTTGCCGCACAGCGAGTTAATACAATGGTTGACAACTTATTGATTGTTTTTGAAGAAAGAATCAATAATTTAGAATGGATGACTCCAACTACAAAAGAACAAGCATTAATCAAACTTAAATCAATTGGAAGAAAAATTGGATTCCCTAATGTCTGGGAAGATTTCAGCGCTTTAAACTTCAAGGCCGATAGCTACATTGGCAATATCAAAGAGGCTTCTCGTTTTGCTCAAAAACAAAATTTAGCGAAATTACATGAACCTGTAAACAAAGATGAATGGGGTATGCCTGCACACATGGTCAATGCTTACTATCATCCCTTGCTTAATGAAATTGCTTTTCCTGCTGGAATTATGCAAGCTCCATTCTTTAGTGAAAAATATGAAGATGCTGTAAATTACGGAAGAATAGGTATGGTTATAGGTCATGAATTCACGCATGGATTTGATGATATGGGTTCTAAATTTGCTGCCGATGGTTCATTTACCAACTGGTGGTCTGCAGAAGATAGAACAGCTTTTGAGAAAAGAACTGGCAAATTAGGTGTAACATTCGAAGGTTTTTGCCCGATTGATGGACACTGTGTTAATTCAAGCTTAACTATGGGAGAAAACATTGCTGATCTCGGAGGTTTAACAATGGCCTATTACGCATATACAAGAACAGCAGAATTTAAATCTGGAATTCATCGAAAAGGTTATACCCCTGCTCAGCGTTTCTTTATCTCATATGCTCAACTCTGGAAAATTAATTATACCCAAGAAGAATTGAAAAATAGAATTGCAAATGACTCTCACTCTCCAGGTATGTACCGAGTGAATGGACCATTAATGAATTGTCCAGAATTTTTCGAAGCCTTTAGCGTAAGACCTGAAAATGCAATGAGGAATCAGGAAGATAAGATTTCAAAAATCTGGTAGAAAAACAAACTAAATAAAAAAAGTCCCAATTTGCATTGGGACTTTTTTATTAATTTAAATTGATTAACAATCTCTTGTTTTTTTTAAGCTTCTTCACTTCTATTGATTTACTATAATTGAGTATAGTTAGAAGAGTTGAGCTGTTTGGTGCAAGTTTAAACTCTTTTACGGGAGCAGTATTCTCAGTGTATGTTTTTGACATAGGCAAATAATATTTGAGTTCATATACTAATCTAACGTGAACATTTAAAGAATATTATATATTGATATTAGTTAATTGAAAAAGCTTTACATGTTAATCAAAATTAATGACTTGGATAGCTGAAATAATTTCAATTAGCGATTAAAAGGTATTACTTATAATCAAGACTGCAAACTCAATAAGTACCGCCCTGCCTGCGGATAAACCATTCTCCACCTAACATTAATATCAAAAGTCCGCACAACCACTTCCAGTCCACAAGGTCATCAAAATTAGACTCTTCGTAGGTGATGTTGACAATATCTTTTCTCTTTTCAATGTCAGAAATCAACTTATCCAATTGGTTCAAAGTATAGAACCCACCATTACTGTTTTTTGCAATCTGATTCAGGACATTATGATTCGCATTGGATGACAGTGCTTCTAATGAGATGTCCTCAACTACAAAGACTCCCGTTTTATTGTATGACTTTCCATTGTGTTTTGTTGAAGCCTCAAAAGAATATTTTCCAGGGGTTAATTTCCCAATCGATAGAACATAGCTATTACCTATTTTAGCGAACTCATAATTTAATTTGTCCTTCCCTTCTCTGGACAGTTTTAGTGAAATAGCTGGGCTTATTATTTGTTCGAATGATTCATTATAAAAAGCAGCATTTATCACTACATCTTTTGTGGATAAATATCTTTTTGGCAAAGTAATTCTCAAAGGCTCATTGTTTCTTTGAACAATCAAGTATTGGGTTATTTTTTGAATTAACTCATTAAAAGCTTTCGTATTTTTGAACTCCAGAAAATCAAGCATTCTCCAGCGCCAAAGCCCCTCGCCAATTAACACACCATATTTTCTATTCTGTTTCTTTCCAAAGAAAAGAATTGGGTCTTTTTTCGTGACAGCTCCAATCTTTTGTGATATCATAACTGTTCCACTAGTTGTTGATATTTCACCAAAACGAACTGACAATGGCGGCCACTTCTGAATACTCCTCTTTAGTTCATCAGACACTTCAAACATTTGGAACTCATTATTTAAAGAAGCTTGGACTTCATCTACCCTTTGACCTGATGGATATTTTAAGCCGAGATTCACAGCCTTCACAAAGTCAGTACTTGTTTGACTGCCAAATATATAAAGTATAGGTGTTGCAGAATTTTCTATTTTCTCATTCAATAGTCTTTCTTCCATCGTTGGGTTATGGACTATAACTAAAGAAATATCATTCAACTCTCCACTCCATTCTGATGTCAGCTTGGATTCAACTTCAATGTTGTCGTCTTTCTCTAATTCTTGACGAATAGCGGTGATGTCAGGATGAGGAGCTTTAGCTAGAAGCAATACTTTGCTCCTGGAGTCAATTACCTCTAGGTAGAATTTACGTGAATTATTCTCATATGATGACTCGTTCTCAACATCATCGAGTTTCACTGTATATTCAACAAAACCTACTTCATTCGCTTCTAGCTCAAAAAGAATACTTTTAAAATCAATTTCATTTTCTCCATAATTAATGATTTCTTCCTTTATTCTCTTATCGCCCTTCCAAATAGATACTTTCGAAGAAGTTCCAGCCATTCTATGCGCTTCTATATTAATATCAATAGGGAATTTGTTTTTATAAAAAGCAATATTATTGACAGCAACATTACGGACAAATTGATCTCGCTTAACAATTGTATCACCAACACCAACCGTGAAGATTGGTGTTAATTCAATTTTTTTCGAAGCATAAACAGGACTTACGCCAGAATTGAAATTGCCATCACTGATAAAACATACCCCGCCAACATTACTATTATAATACTTCTCATAGATATATTTAAAACCTTCATTGAGGTTCGATTCTAATGATTCGTAATTGGGTTTTCCCGATATTACTTCTTTACCAACTTGAATGTTTTCAAATTGGAATCGATCACCAAACCTATTCTTTAATTCACCATTAAACTTTTCAATGGAGTTCGCAACCAAGTTACTGTCTTTATAGTTTAACATTGAAGAAGAATTATCTACAAGTGTTATAAATACTGGTTTTTCTGTTTTATACTCTTTGTGTTCTAAAATTATTCCAAAAAGCAGAAGACCTAGAACAAAAAGAGAACAAGCCCTCAGGGATACAAGTATCCATTTCTTTTTTTTAGAAAACTCTGTCAATTGTTTCTGCTTATAATAGAAATAATAGGCGATTATAAAAGCTGCAACTCCCAAAGGAATCAGCAACCATATCGATATGTCAGAAAAGAATTTCAATGTGACACGAAAATAATAAACTCAAAGGATATATTGGCTTAATTATTAACTCCAATAAAGATGTAAATAAAAAAACCACACTCTTTCGAATGTGGTTCTAATCTATTAAATACACTTCTATCGCTTAGTTCTTCATTGTATGCGTTAATCCTACCCCAAGAACAGACTTAAATTGAGTTCTTGGTCCAAAACCTTTGGCATCTCTTATATTAATATCATGATCATAAATCAATGTCCAATTCAATGAAGCAGAGAACCAATTATTTACTTTAAAGTCAAATATAATATCTGCATTAACATCAATATTTTGAGGGTTGTCAACATAATTAGAAAACAATTCAACTTGTGACTTCATGAAAATATTCTTCGCTAACTCTTTATCATACTTTACTCTCAAATATGCACCAAACTCACCTCTAAATTTTTTACCGGCGATATAAACACCCGCATCATCCAAATAAGCCGCATCAACTCCAAAAGAACCTGCATCTGCAAGCGTTCTATCTTGAACAAATGTCATTTTCGATGCTAACGGAGAAATAAAGAATGAGAAATTTTCATTTGGTGTATAATCCAAACCAAGAGCTAAGGTTAAATAACCAGGAACCATAAACTTAGATGTTCTTTTGGTCAAACCATCGTCAGGAACACCATCCATAAATTGTGTCTTAAATGAACCGAGTAAAGAGTAATACCAAGCTTTTTTCATTCTATATCCAAAATTCGATGCAATATCAATTTTGTCATCTGTCTTTACCAATCCCTTTGGAGAGCCTGCAGCAAGATAATCTATCCCACCTAAGGCAAGAGCCAAATCACTGTCCCATTTCATATCTCCTTTAAGAAATTTAGCGGAAGCATTTATAGAGCCAATGGCAGAAATATTATCTGATCCACCAGCATTCCAATTGACAAAAGAAGACTGTGTTCCTTTTAAACCATAGATCGCTTTTAAATTCCAATTTGAAGTGGAATCAGTTTGCCCAAAGCTCAATGAAGTATACATCATTAAAATGGCAGATAGTAAAATTCTTTTCATAATATATTATCTTTTTTTTTACAAAATTAGTTTTCCTTCATCAATTGCTATTTATTTAACAAAAAAATAGCATTTCAATTCTTACCTTTCCCGTTAGAAGAAACTTTATAATCTCTTAAAAAATGGTATTTTTGTATTCGAATTATTAAAATAACTAGAAAATGAATAAAGACATATACATCGTAGCCGCAGTAAGAACACCAATAGGAAGTTTTGGCGGATCACTATCAACAGTTCCAGCCCCAAAATTAGGTGCCGCAGCAATTTCAGGAGCTATTGCTAAAGCTGGCATATCAGCTGATTCTATTGAAGAAGTTTTCATGGGGAATGTTCTGCAAGCGAATACAGGTCAAGCACCTGCTCGTCAAGCAGCAATTTTTGCGGGTATATCAAATGATGTGCCTTGCACAACGGTTAATAAAGTATGTGCTTCTGGAATGAAAGCAATAAGCTTAGCAGCTCAATCAATTTTAGCCGGTGACAATGAAGTTGTTGTCGCAGGTGGAATGGAAAATATGAGTATGGTTCCTCATTATCAGAACGCAAGAAACGCTACTAAATTAGGAGACATAAAAGTAATTGATGGATTAGTGAAAGATGGATTAACGGATGTTTACAATAAAGTTCATATGGGTGTTTGTGCCGATAAATGTGCTACTGAAAACAACATTAGCCGTGAAGATCAAGATAATTTTGCCATTGAGTCATACAAAAGATCAGCAGCAGCTTGGGCAGCAGGTAAGTTTGACAATGAAATTGTTCCTGTAGAAGTTCCTCAAAGACGCGGAGATGCTCTTGTTATTTCTACAGATGAAGAGTTTTCAAATGTCAAACTAGAAAAAATACCGCAATTACGAGCTGTGTTCACGAAAGAAGGTACTGTAACAGCTGCAAATGCTTCAACATTAAATGACGGTGCATCAGCATTAATTTTAATGACGAAAGAAAAAGTCGAAGAGTTGGATGTTACACCAATTGCCAAATTGGTAGGATATGGTGACGCGGCTCATGAGCCAGAATGGTTTACAACTGCGCCTTCAAAAGCTGTTCCAGTAGCACTAAAGAAAGCTAATTTAACGATTGCTGATATTGATTATTGGGAACTAAACGAAGCATTTTCTGTGGTAGGTATTGTAAACACACAGAAATTAGGATTAGATTCAGCCAAAGTTGATGTCAACGGTGGTGCTGTTTCTTTAGGCCATCCTCTAGGAAATAGTGGCTC
The DNA here is from genome assembly GCA_905480145.1 of uncultured Flavobacteriales bacterium. Taxonomy (GTDB): domain Bacteria; phylum Bacteroidota; class Bacteroidia; order Flavobacteriales_D; family Crocinitomicaceae; genus UBA4466. Next base: position 146,130 of record CAJQPA010000008.1, read on the forward strand.
TAGAATAATTGTAACATTAATCAATGTTTTGAAACAAAACGGAGGTAAATATGGTGCTGCCGGAATTTGTAACGGTGGCGGTGGTGCCTCTGCAATGGTAATTGAGAATATCTAAAACCAATTAAAATTATTTAAAATAAGGGTTGACTATGTTAACCCTTATTTTTTTGCTCCAGTTTTCGTTTTGTATATTTAACAAATCATAAAAATGCGTATGAAAAAGAACTATTCCTCCTCCATTATATCATTATTCATTGTTTTTATAGTTTTTAATTCTTTAAATGTAACAGCTCAAATTGATGAGCTGAGAAAAGGTCAAGAGGCTCGGAAGAAAATTTTTAATTCTTCGTCAAAAAATACTAACAATTTTTCTAAACTTTCTTATGTAAATCCGTTTATCGGAACAGGAGGACACGGACACACATACCCTGGAGCTACTGCACCTTTTGGCATGATGCAACTGAGTCCTGATACGCGGTTTGATGGATGGGATGGTTGTTCGGGGTATCACTATTCTGACTCAATTATATATGGATTTTCGCACACACATTTGAGCGGTACTGGGGTGAGTGATTACGGAGACTTATTAGTCGTCCCGATGAATGGCAAACCAAAAGTTGATCCTGGTTATTTAACAAAGAAGGGTTATGGGTCAAAATTCTCACACAAACAAGAAGATGCAAGTCCTGGTTTTTACAGTGTTAAATTATGGGAGGAAGATATTAGCGTTCGTTTGACAGTTACTGAAAGAGCTGGGATGCACGAGTACACTTTCAATAACAAATCTGGGAAGAAATTTATTCTACTAGACCTAGATCATAGAGATAAATTATTGGATCAGTCTTTTGAAATTATTGACGAAAATACAATTTCAGGAAAACGAATTTCTAAGTCATGGGCTAATGAACAACATTTCTATTTTCACATGGAAACCAATGTTCCTTTTCAAAAGGTACGAAAAATATCAAACAAAGGCCGCAACAAACTATTGCTCATTTTTCCAAAATCGACCAAACAAATTATTCTTCGCGTTGGTATGTCTGCCGTAGATGTAACTGGAGCAAAAAACAATTTATACACCGAAATAAAACATTGGGCATTCGATGCAACACACAAAATTGTTCGAGCGAAATGGAGTAAAGAATTGGACAAGATTAGTTTCAAAACAAAAGATGGAGAGGTTATGACTAATTTCTATTCAGCCCTTTATCATTCCTTCATAGCGCCTAATGTTTTTTCTGATGTTGATGGCAGATACCGTGGGATGGATGGGGATATTCACGAATTAGAAAGATCAACAGATCGTATGTATACCGTTTTCTCTCTTTGGGATACCTATCGCGCTACTCATCCGCTTTACACAATTACCCAGGTAAAAAAAACAAATCAGTTCATTCAAACATTCTTAAATCAATATGATCAAAGTGGAGATTTACCTGTTTGGGAACTAGCGGGTAATGAGACCGAGTGTATGATTGGATATCATAGTGCGTCTGTTATTTCTGATGCTTACTCCAAAGGAATAAGAGATTATGACGTATATAAAGCATTGAACGCCATGATTACCACTTCTCAATTAAACGAACACGGCAAAGATGAATTTCAAAAAAATGGCTACATAAACTCTTCAAATGAACCGGAATCTGTATCAAAAACCTTGGAGTATGCCTATGATGAATTTTGTATCAATCAAATGATAAATCACCTTAGTAAAAGTAAAGAACAGAAAGTATCTAGTTCAAATTCAGAATTGAACCAATATAATTTCATCAATGTTTTTGACCCTAGCGTAAAATTTATGCGCGCTCGGAAAAATGGACTTTGGACATCTCCATTTGATCCGTCAGAAGTTAATTTTAATTATACTGAAGCCAATAGCTGGCAATATTCTCTATATGCTCCTCATTCAGTAGGGATTCTTCAAGATTTGATTGGAGGGAAAAAGAAGTTTGAGAATTGGCTAGACCTATTATTCACTACTAACTCCAAGCTTGAAGGACGTCATCAGGTGGACATCACTGGACTTATAGGTCAATATGCACATGGTAATGAACCTTCTCACCACATGGCTTATTTATATAACTATACCGACTCCCCGGAGAAAACACAAGAATATACAGACCAGATTTTTAGAGAAATGTACAGTAACAAACCCGATGGTTTATCAGGAAATGAAGATTGTGGCCAAATGTCTTCATGGTATGTCTTAAGTGCAATGGGAATATATCAAATTGCTCCGGGAAACCCTTACTATGATTTTGGGAGGCCGCTAATGGATGAAGTCACTATATATTTAGAGAACAAAAAAAAATTCAAAATTATTGCAAGAAACAATTCTGAAAAAGCGATGTATATCCAATCTATTACTCTTAATGGTGTCAATATTGATAGAAAATATATTTCTCATGAAGAAATCATGGCTGGTGGGGTATTAGAATTTAGAATGGGTCCAAAAATCAATAAGGAATATAGAAATTATGAGCACGCTCCTACTCTATCCGCTTATCCTGAAAGTTTTGTTCCCGTTCCATTTTTCACGAACACTTCTCCTGTTTTTGAAGATTCTATTTTGGCTGATTTATCTATAGTAAATCCGTCAAAGCATCAAATTCTTTATCAAATAGAAAAAACTGGATGGCAGCCCTTTAATGAACCTTTTTACATCTCAACGAATACTCAGATTTCGGCAAAAGGGCAAACGAACAAATTTGAAAGTAGCCTTATTACTCAAGACTTTATCAAATTGGACAAAACTGTTACTTTGAAATTAAACGCTACTTATGCCGAGCAATATGCTGCAGGTGGTGATAATGCATTGATTGATGGTGTACATGGAAAGTCTGAATATCGAACTGGGGATTGGCAAGGTTATTCTGGAGAAGATTTTGAAGCAATCATTACATTTGACAAACCAAGAATTATAAACAGTGTACAGGTTGGTTTCTTGGAAGACATGAATGCTTGGATTTTTAACCCGAAAGAAGTCTCTATTGAAATATCAACGGATGGGATAAATTACATTTCACAGGATAAAATCATAATAGATCCGACGAGTAAAGAAAAGATGACCCCAAATTTCAATAAAATCAATCTGAAAGTAGAAAGTGTTCAACCTATATTAAATGTGAGAATAAAAGCTCTTAACTTTGGTGTATGTCCTGATTGGCATCTCGGGGCAGGCGGCAAAACTTGGATGTTTCTAGATGAAATTGTTTGCGAATAGTGATTACTTCAATTTATATTCTAAATCTAGTTGCTCTAAGCCAGAAAACAAGGCTTTACAAGGATCAACCTTCACTGTTTTAGAAGGTAAGCCAACGTTTATGTCACCTAGACTATCGTAAATTGTAATGTGTAAACCACAGCTACCTACATTATCAAGAAATAAAGCATTTAAGTCGGAAATCATAGGTTGGTCAAGCGCTGAAGTAGAAATTCTTAAACGCACTTCCTTTGCTCTATTTTCCTTGAGATTGTGCAATAAATCAATGGAGTGTATGATGAATTCAAGCTTTTTCCATTTCGGAGAAAGATCTATTCTTCCTTTGACGGTAACAAATGTTCCGGCTTTATGAAAGTGTTCATACTTCAAATAATCTTCACGCCACAAGAATAACTTATGTGAATCATTATAATCTTCCAATACAAGTGTTCCAAAAGGATCTCCCTTTCGAGTGGTCCTATGCTCTCCTTCTGTTATTACAGCTGGAATCAAAATGTCTTTTCCTCGATATTGTTCTAGGTCATTGAGCATTGTAACGCTTCCATTGCAGAATGCATCTATCTCCATTTTAAAATCATCTAATGGGTGCCCGGATATATATATTCCTACGACTTCTTTTTCTTTATTCAGCGCGTATATGTTACCCCACTCTTCCGCTTCTGGAATAATTGGCTCTGGCAGTGTTGCTCCTCCTTCACCACCAAACAAGGAAGCTTGATTAGAGTTCTCACTATCCTGAAAACCTGATCCAAATCGAATTACATTCTCAAGAAAGGTTCTACTATTCGTGTCTTCTTGAAAATATTGAGCTCTGTGAACTTTACCAAAAGAATCAAACCCACCTGCATAGGCTAAACTTTCAAATGCTTTCTTCGAACACACCCTAAGGTTTATACGTTTAGCCAAATCAAACACATCTTTATAATCACCAGATTTTTCTCTTTCTTCAATTAGCGCCTCTATCGGAGCAGCTCCGAGGCCTTTTATCGCCCCAAGACCAAAACGAATTGCTCCAGATTTATTTACTGTAAATTGATAATTCGACTCATTCACATCAGGTCCAAAAACATCTAATTTCATACGTCGACACTCTTCCATAAAGAAAGTCACCTGCTTGATGTCATTCATATTGTTACTCAATACAGAAGCCATATATTCTGCTGGATGATTCGCTTTTAAATAGGCTGTTTGATATGCGATCCATGCGTAACAAGTAGAATGAGACTTATTGAAGGCGTATGAGGCAAAAGCTTCCCAATCTTTCCAAATTTTCTCCAGTGCATCAACGTTATGACCATTTTCACCGCCTCGCTCTAAGAATGCCGGTTTCATTTTATCAAGAATGTACTTCTGTTTCTTACCCATGGCCTTACGAAGGGTATCGGCCTCACCTTTAGTAAAACCAGCTAGCTTTTGAGAAAGAAGCATTACTTGCTCTTGGTAAACCGTAATTCCATACGTTTCACTCAGGTATTCCTCGCAAGCATCAACATCATAAACAATCTCCTCTTCGCCATGAGCTCTTTTGATAAATGAAGGAATATATTCAATTGGTCCAGGTCGATACAAAGCATTCATGGCAATCAAATCCGCAAATACAGTTGGTTTCAACTCACGCATGTACTTCTGCATTCCGGCAGACTCATATTGGAATATACCTACCGTCTCGCCTCTTTGGAAAAGCTCATATGTTTTCTCGTCATCAATCGGAAATTGATCAGGATCTAAATCTAACCCTTTTGTCCTTTTAACATTGGCTACTGCGTGTTTAATCAATGTTAAAGTTTTAAGACCTAAAAAATCCATCTTCAACAGTCCCGCATCTTCAGCTACGGAGTTATCAAACTGCGTGCAAAACATTCCGGTATCCTTTGCTAAAGCAACAGGCACATAATTCGTTATATCGTCAGGTGTAATGATCACTCCACAGGCATGAATTCCAGTATTTCTAACGGAACCTTCAAGCTGAACGGCTTGCTGAATAACTTTAGATGAAAGTCCATCTCCCTCAGCAATTTGTTTTAATTCATTCGCTCGATTAATGTCATCTTGGTTATTCTTTAACTTTTCTCTCAATTCCAAATCAGTCAAGCCGAATATTTTCGCCAACTTCAAATCAGGAACAAGCTTTGCTATTCTATCTGCTTCTGAAAGTGGCAAATCTAAGACCCTAGAAACGTCCCTAATCGAAGATTTAGCAGCCATGGTACCGTAAGTAATAATTTGCGCTACCTGATTAGATCCATACTTCTCAATAACCCACTCTATAACAAGGCCCCGACCCTCATCATCAAAATCAATATCAATATCAGGCATTGAAACACGATCCGGATTTAAGAAACGCTCAAAAAGCAAATCATATTTAATCGGATCAATATTCGTAATATAGGTGCAATATGCAACAACAGATCCCGCTGCCGATCCACGTCCAGGCCCGACCGAAACACCCATTTTTCGAGCAGCATGAATAAAATCTTGCACAATCAAAAAATAACCAGGATACCCTGTATTGGCAATAACTGACAATTCGAAGTCAAGACGTTCCTTTATCTCATCTGTTATTTCTTCATATCTATCCTTGGCTCCCTCATATGTTAAATGGCGTAAATAGTTATTCTCACCGCGCTTACCACCATCCTCATTATCAGCTTTATCTTGAAACTCTTCTGGAATATCAAAAGCTGGCAGAAGTACCTCTCTTGCTAATGGGTAATGCTCGCACTGTTCAATAATTTGATCAATCGATTCAATGGCCTCAGGAAGATCAAGAAACAACCGTTTCATCTCATCTTGGGTCTTGAAATAATACTCGTCATTGTCAAGTGCATATCTAAAACCTCGCCCACGTCCTTTTGGTGTGTTTACAAGTTCATTATCCTTAACGCAAAGCAATAAGTCATGGGACTCAGAGTCCTCCTTATCAATATAATACGTATTATTAGTAGCAATCAATCGGACATCGTGTTTTTTAGCTAAACTTATCAGTGTCTCATTTACGCGACGCTCATTTTCCTGACCGTGACGCATTAACTCAACATATAAATCGCTCTTAAAAATAGACTTCCACCAAATTAGTGCTTCTTCCGCTTGCTTCTCACCAACATTTAAAACTAAGCTAGGAACTTCACCATAAAGATTACCTGTTAGCACTACGATATCACTGCTATATTCTTCAATTAACTTTTTATCAATACGCGGAACATAGTACATTCCATCAGTATAAGCTTTAGAAGCAAGCTTAATCATGTTTTGATATCCCTTGAAATTCTTTGCTAAGAATACAACTTGATACCCATTATCCTTATTCTTTTTATCGGTATGATCCTTACAGACATTGAATTCACAGCCAATAATTGGCATTATTTCATTTTGATTGAACTCTTCACCAGCAGCTTCTGCCGTTGCACGTTGCTCTTTTACATTTTTATTAAAATCAGATACGGCTTTTTCAAAATGGAAAGCAGCCATCATGTTTCCTGTATCAGTCAATGCTACCGCTTTCATATTTAATGCTCCAGCTTTTTTTACTAATGCATTAACATTGATTGTAGATTGAAGAATTGAAAATTGCGTATGATTGTGAAGATGCGCAAAAGAAAAGTCTTTAAGACTATCCAACGCCCCATCATCAGCAACATCTGGAATATCGCTCACATTGGCATGTGAACTCAATTTTGCACTTTCTTCCTTGAGGTTTAAATGTACAAGTCCAATCAATTCAATTGGCTCAGGATTAGCTCGAATAAAGTCTTCTAAATACTGTTCTTCTTGTTGCAGTTGATCCGCTGTAAAACTTTTTATCCGAATTAACTCAAGGAAACATCTTGTGGTAGCCTCAACATCAGCCGTAGCATTATGCGCCTCAGAAAAACCTACTTGAAACAAGTGTTTGTGAAGTTCTGATAAAGTAGGTAGTTTAAATTTACCACCTCTACCTCCAGGTAATTGACACATTTGAGCCGTAACCTCCGTACAAGTGTCCAGAACAGCCATTTTACCCATTGGTGTCTCCATCTCTAATCGATGGTATTCACAACCCCAAACATTTAAATCAAACTTAACGTTTTGTCCGACGACGAATTCAGCTTTGGATAACGCTATATTGAACTCTTGTAGAACAGATTCTAAATCAACACCTTGATCTTCTGCAAGCTCTGTCGAGATGCCATGAATTTGCTCAGCATCATATGGGATATTGTAACCCTCTGGTTTTATCAGATAGTCTTTGCTTTCAAGCAGAACTCCCATATCGTCATGTAATTGCCAGGCAATCTGAACAACACGAGGCCAATTATCGGTATCGGTTATTGGAGCATTCCAATTGCGTGGAAGCCCTGTTGTTTCAGTATCAAATATAATATACATGGAATGCGATGAATTAGAAGCAATAAAGTTAAGAAGAAATGAAGTTATTGGCAATCAATTTCACAACGAAATATCAACATTGAATTAACACTGCTTACCCGAACATTTTTCAATCTGAAAATAGAGCTATTCTTTCCTCAACTTTATAAATTCCTTTATTTTCTCATTCTCAATAAGGACGGTTAAATTGTAATACTCAATCCTCCATTCTCCTTTCTTTTTAATCATTATTCCGCTGCCTCTGCAACCCTCCATCCAAGTGTCCAAATCTTCATCAAACCAAGCTACTTTTTTATTCTTAGAAAATTGCCAATTTCTATTTGATGCTTTAAAATCCCAGGCGGCACCTTTATCAAAATAGGGCTTTGAAAAGGACGCAAACTCTTTCTTACCCCAACGTTCTCCAGGCGCAGTTCCAAGAAAAATAAACGCTTCTGTCATAGGTCCAAAATAACTGTCAAAATCAGCATTTGACGCTGCGAGATGCCAATCATCAACGATTGTGTTCAATGTTGAAATTTTTTCTTCAGGTTTTAAAAAGGATAGTAAACAAAATGATAGGGCAATAAAAAACAGATTTCGCATGAATATAATTTTTTATTAAAGATAAAAAAGGGTTGCATACAAAGTATACAACCCTTCTAATAATTTTATATTTTGATTATTTAGACTCTTCCAACTCTAAACATTTTTTCACCGCTTCATACAAGTTAATTACTCCACCTGTAACAGATAAAGTACTGAAGTCAACCGTATCCGCTTCAACGCCTGGACCATGCTCTCCACCAGGTTTGATATGAGACTCTCCAGAATAAGAAGTCGATGTTTCTAAAAGAACTGTTTTGATTTCTTTCATTGACATCGCTGGGAAATAAGACTTCAACATTGCTGCAGCACCTGCAACCATTGGACAAGCCATAGATGTTCCTTGAATTGTAGCGTAATCACTTTGAGGAACTGAATTATAAATTTCAGAGCCAGGAGCAAATACATCAACTCCAAATTGTCCGTAGTTTGAGAATGAAGAAACAACTTCACCTTTGTTATTTTTAGTAGAAGAACCAATTGTTAAGAAATGGTCTAATTTCTTAGTCTGAAAAGAATACATATATGTTGGGAAATTAGGCTCCGAATCAATGTCCTTATTGTCATTTCCTGCTGCATGAACCATCAATACACCTTTTGCATCAGCATACTGAAAGGCCGCATAAACTTCTTTTTGATGCGGAGAATAAGCTTTTCCAAAAGACATGTTAATCACTTCTGCCCCATTGTCAACTGCATAACGAATCGCTAAAGCAATATCTTTATCAGCTTCATCGCCATTAGGCACTGCACGTATAGACATTAACAAAACGTCATTCGCAACACCATCAGCGCCAAGGTCATTCCCTCTAATTGCTCCTACAATACCGCCTACATGAGTCCCGTGAAATGCATCTGGCCCTTCAACATTGTTGTTACCATAAGTAACATCAGAAAAATCATCTGGATTGTCTCCAACCAAAGCTCTACCATCATGATCAACGTTCAAATGAATGTTAATTGTAGATTTAAAATGATCCACACCACCTTGCAAACCAGCTTTAGACAAAGAACCATTTTTAATTAAAATGGCCATCCTCTTCATTTGAGCATCTTGCGATCCAGGAGCAACTTTCCAACTTTTCAAATCTTTCATTGTGTACTCATTGTTATTCAATGCTTTACCAACATATGTAGGAACGTTATCAATCATTGCTGGTAACATAACTTCATAGTACTGAAGATTTCCTTTCGCCGCAGCTAATTCTGATTCGACTTCTTCCTTAACTTTTTGGTACAAAACAAATTCTGCAGCTTCTTCTTCATTTGAAATTATGACATCTTTCCCGTCATATTTCTTTTTCAACTTTGCATAGATTCTTGTTTTCTCTAGACGGATATCATTTGCATTCTCTCCATTCGCATTTCCAAGAAAGTTCCAGCCATGAACATCATCGATGTAACCATTATTATCATCATCAATTCCATTTCCAGCAATCTCACCTTTATTCACCCAAATTTTACCGGCCAAATCTTTATGCTCGATATCCATTCCAGAATCAATAATCGCAACGACAACTGTTTTTGAGGTACGGTTTTTCACTTTTTTGTAAGCCTTCTCTGTATTCATACCGGCTTTGCCACCGTTATACCAATTCAACACTTTTTTATCTACAGATTCTTCTGCTTGCTGAGAATAAGACACACCAGCCAAAGCCACTGCACACAATCCTAAAGTTAATTTCAATCTAATGTTATTCATCTCTGTTTGTTTAATTACAATTTAATTCGTCAATGTAAAATTAAAATTATTATTTTGTTTAGGTACTTTTAACAACTGTTCGGCGACTTCTTTCGTCTATACGGTATAAAACACTTACAAATGGTAAAACAATTTCACTTCGCAATAGTTCTCGTATCATTATTAATATCCAATTCTTTGTCAGCGCAAAAGTTTGGTTTTGCTGAAGTACTAAAGAATCAACCGGACAGAATTACTACTTTTTGCATTCCGAAGAATAGCCAGAACGAGAAAGCCCTGTACTTGAATTCCATTAAGGTAAAATATGAAGTCAACAATCTTCTTTTCATCTCAGCAACGCCACTTTGGGTGAATGACGCTTTGAATAACGGAGAAATAAGTGATTTTTATTTTGAATTTGCACCACCTACTTTATTAGACGATACAACTAGAGCAACTCATTTTGTAGATGAAGTACACTCAGGATCAGGAGGTTTAGAATCTTCATATACCGGAAAAGATGTCATCTATGGTTTTGTAGATACAGGCCTTGAATATTTGCATCCCGATTTTCAAGATTCTAATGGGAATACGCGTGTGATGAGATATTGGGACCAAACCATGCCAGACAATGCAAGTTCTCCTGCTCCATACGGTTATGGTTTTGCGTGGGATAGCACATCAATTAACAACCTCACCATTACAAGTACAGATGATGGCGGTCATGGGACTCAGGTTACAGGACATGGAGCTGGAAATGGTTTGGCGAATGGCTCTAACAAAGGAATGGCTCCTGATGCAAACATCATTGTGGTACAAACCGATTTCACAAGACCCAATTGGACACTAACAGTAGCAGATGCCGTAGATTATATATTCAAAGTTGCAGACTCATATGGAATGCCGGCTGTTGTGAACATTAGCGCTGGGACATACTTAGGAAGTCATGATGGTAATGATCCTGCTGCAGAAGCGATAGAAATGATGTTAGATGAAAAACCAGGGAGAATCGTTGTTTGTGCGGCCGGTAATTCTGGAAACTTGGAGGCTTATCATGTTGCCAATGAAGTGACTGCAGACACCAACTGGATTACGCAAGTCGTTAACCCCGGATCAGTGTTTGGACCGAATACAATTTATTTTGATTTGTGGACTGAAATGTCTGATGCATCCTGGGATTACTCAATTTCTGTAGATCGGCCTGCTTTTGATTGGTCAGAAGCAGGAACAACTATTTTTCGAGGAGCTATAGATAATATAGGAACTCCAGTTTTCGACACTATTCGAAATGGTAATAACGATATATTAGCGGTAGCCGGTATTTACACAGAACAAATAGGGAATAGTTATAGAATGCAATTACTAATTACAGATGCCGACTCTTTACCTTGGCCGCCCTACTATTATAGCTTTAACACTACTGGAAGCGGTAGATTCGATTTATGGAGCTGCTACGAAATAGGATATAATGATATAATATTGGCTGATACTGTTGCTCCTGCTCCATGGTCAAACCACCCTAAGGCAAATAAAATGATATTGCCTGACTCTAGTCAATCCATCGTCTCCTCTTGGGCTTGCTCTGAAAAGGTAGTGACCGTTGGTAATTTCAAAAACAGATGGAGTTATGAAGACATGAATGGAAATAATTATTCGAGTACAGGTACTGTTGCGGGACAAATGAGCCCTAACTCTAGCAAAGGACCGAATCGTCACAACGTGATCAAACCTGATGTATTGGCCGCCGGCGATGTTACCTTAGCTGCAGCTCCTTTATCTTATTTGGGCAATCCCGCGAACAATGCAGCTATTGACTCAGGTGGATGGCATGTTAGAGGCGGTGGAACATCAATGTCATCTCCTGTTGTGGGTGGAATTGCAGCTTTATACATAGAAAGATGCAACCAAGCAACTTATCAAGCTTTTTTAACGGATATCAAAGCGACCGCATTCGAAGATGGATTCACGGGTACTATTCCGAATACTGCAGACGGGTATGGAAAGATTTATGCTTTAAATACCTTATTAGAA